>NZ_VWUF01000004.1:0-239156 GCF_008631385.1 Pantoea sp. M_9
GCATTACCGCGTCCGTAACCATATTAACGTACCCGTAGGGGCCGCATTAATGCGGCCCTGGCGCGTTCATTGGCCATCAGGGGGTTATACGCGGCCAGGGCGCCATAAATGGCGCCCCTACGGATAGATGGGCATATTCCGCCAATGCATTACCGTACTGCGAAAAACGAAAAAAGCGCCCATTAGGCGCTTTTTTCTGAATCTGGTGGGTCGTGCAGGATTCGAACCTGCGACCAATTGATTAAAAGTCAACTGCTCTACCAACTGAGCTAACGACCCGCTGTGGAAGCGGCTTACAACTTTAAACTTGATGGTGGGTCGTGCAGGATTCGAACCTGCGACCAATTGATTAAAAGTCAACTGCTCTACCAACTGAGCTAACGACCCATCAAGGTTGTGAAGCTAACTGAAGAACCCGCCTGAACCTGTGGTTAAGATGGTGGGTCGTGCAGGATTCGAACCTGCGACCAATTGATTAAAAGTCAACTGCTCTACCAACTGAGCTAACGACCCATCTTCAGCGTCGCCGATACGCATTTACATATGTCCCGGCAACGGCGGCATATATTACTGATTTAGCGGGAGGGCGCAACCCTTATTTTCCCGCAAATGGCTCAACTGCTTACCTTTCAGGCGGCAAGACCAGAAATCAGGCGAAATCTGGTCTTTTTCGTACAAATTACAATCCGGCCAGCCGCTTTTGCGCCTGCTTTGCTGACTCACTATCCGGGAACTGTTTGATCACCTGCTGATAAACCGCTTTGGCTTTTGCCGTGTCTTTTTTATCCTGCATGATCACGCCAACCTTAAACAGCGCTTCCGCCGCTTTCGGTGATTTGGGATAGTTCTTCACCACCGTGGCAAAATAGTAAGCCGCATCATCCTTCTTGCCTTTGTTGTAATGCAGCTGCCCCAGCCAGTAGTTAGCATTTGGCTGATAGGTAGAGTCAGGATACTTCTTCACCCATGCCTGCAGCGCAGAGATAGCCTGATCGTACTGCTTCTTCTCCAGAATCAGCGCGACGGCAGCGTTGTAATCGGTATTTGCATCGCCGGTTTGTGCGGGTGCGGCAGCCGTATTACTGCTACCCGCATCAGCGTTTCCCGCTGCGGCACCGGCAGCATCAGCGTTACCGCCGCTCTGTGCAGCGGACTGGCTGCTGCTTAACGTGTCGAGCTGCTGGTAAAGCTGCTTCTGACGCTCAACCGCCTGGTTAAGCTGATAGCTGTTCTGCTGGATCTGCCCGCGCAGGGAATCGATGTCGCTCTGATTATCGCTCATCTGCTGCTGTAACTGCTGCAGCAGCTGCGCCTGAGCATTGGAGATACGTTCAAGAGTGGTGACACGGTCTTCGACCGAGCCTGAGCCAACGCTACTGATTGACGCCTGGGCATTAGCGGCCCAGGGGGCCGCTACGCCAACCAGTAACGACAGACCCGCAAGGGATAGTCTGAAGTTACTAATCATATGATTCTCTTAGTAAACCAGTACGGCACGACGGTTTTTAGCGTACGCTGATTCGTCATGGCCCAGTACGGCTGGTTTCTCTTTACCGTAAGATACGATAGACATCTGATCGGCAGAGACGCCTTTGCCCTGCAGATACATTTTCACTGCGTTAGCACGACGCTCGCCCAGGGCGATGTTGTACTCTGGCGTGCCGCGCTCATCCGCATGACCTTCGATAGTCACTTTGTAAGACGGGTTGCCGCGCAGGAAAGCTGCGTGCTGATCCAGCATCTGAGCATAGTCAGACTGCACGTCATACTTGTCCAGACCGAAGTAAACGATGTTGTTCTGCTGCAGCTGCTGCATCTGCAGACGCGCCTGCTCGTCAGAAGACATGTTGCCGCCGTTCATGCCAGCGCCAGAGCCCGCACCATACGCACCATCAGCACCCATACCGGACTGATCGTTGTTGTTGTTTTTGTGTGAGCTACAAGCAGCGACTGCAATCACTGGCAGAGCCAGCATTAAACCCTTCAGCATTTTGTTCAGTTGCATTTCTTTATCCTATTATTTTGTTTGCCATACATTGACTCCCCCGCCTGCGAGGCAAGGGAGCGATGCATCACAGATACGGCGACCAGGCAGGTGATTTTACCTGTCCATCAGTTGCCGGAAGACGCGCTTTGAAACGCCCGTCAGTTGAAACCAGCTGCAGCACGGATCCCATCCCCTGAGTAGAGCTGTAGATAACCATGGTGCCGTTTGGTGCCAGACTTGGCGTTTCATCCAGGAACGTGTCCGTTAACGTCTGAACGGCTCCCGTTTCCAGATCCTGTTTGGCGACGTGCTGCGCGCCACCGGCGCTGCTGATCATCACCATGGTTTTACCGTCGGTCGACACATCCGCATCCTGGTTCTGTTTGCCTTCCCAGGTAATACGCTGTGGCGCGCCGCCGTTAATACCCACTTTATAAATCTGCGGTGCACCCGCCTGATCCGAGGTATACGCCAGGGTCTGGCTATCCGGGAACCAGGTTGGCTCAGTGCTGTTATAGCGGCCGTCTGTTACCTGACGGATCTGACCTGAGCCCAGGTCCATTACATAGAGATTCAGGCTGCCCGTTTTAGAGAGGGCGAAAGCCAGCTTAGAACCATCCGGTGAGAACGATGGTGCACCGTTGTGACGCGGGAAGGAGGCAACCTGACGAATAGCGCCATTTGCCAGCGTCTGGATCACCAGCGCTGATTTGCCACTCTCAAACGTAACGTAGGCCAGTTTGCTGCCGTCAGGTGACCAGGCCGGTGACATCAGCGGCTGCGGTGAACGGTGGACCACAAACTGGTTGTAACCATCGTAGTCAGACACGCGCAGCTCATACGGGAACTGGCCGCCGTTGGTCTGCACAACATAAGCGATACGGGTGCGGAACGCGCCTTTAATGCCGGTCAGCTTCTCAAAGACTTCGTCACTGGCAGTATGCGCCGCATAGCGCAGCCACTGTTTCGTTACTTTGAAGGAGTTTTGTGCCAGTACGCTGCCCGGTGCCCCACCGGTGTCGACCAGCTGATAGGCGACCTGATAGCTGCCATCGGCGTTAGGTGAGACCTGACCGACGACCACGGCATCGATGCCCAGCGCGCTCCATGCGGCAGGCTGAACTTCCTGCGCGCTGCCAGGCTGCTGCGGCAGACGTGAGCGATCCAGCGGATTGAATTTACCACTGTTGCGCACGTCAGCTGCCACAATGCCGCCGACATCTTCTGGCGCCGCGCCAGGGCCGGCCCATTTAAACGGTACTACGCCAATCGGACGGGCAGTGTTAACGCCCTGCGTAATTTCAATGCGTACTTCTGCGTGCAACATAGCGGCCCACAGCAGTACAAAAAAACCTAAGGTTACACGAAGTGCCTGCTTCATCTTATCTCCCTTACCTGAACCTGAGTTCACGATAATTCGCACAGTTCCTGAAAAAACACGAGTATTTTATAGAATACGGCAAGCTAACCTTAGTTCAACCTGCCGTACGTTACTGCATTATTGCGGCCTGAAACGCATTGGTGCGTTTTTAAACACTTCATATACCGCCTGCGAAGGTGGCTTAGGAATACGCGCCTGCTTCGCGGCGGCAATGGCAGCCTGGCATAGTGCCGGATCGCCCCCTTCCGATTTCACATCAATCAGCAGCCCATCGGGTGCCAGCTTAATACGTAAATCGCAGCTCTTACCGCGATAGAGATCGGCATCATAGAAGCGGCTTTGAATGGCGCTGGTGATCTGGCCCAGATAGGCATTGACCTCAGCACCCGATGCACCCGCTTTCTTCTGATTGCCCTGCCCTGCTGCACCACCGCCGCCGGCTGCAGCACCACTCTTCGGCGCGTTTTTACCGGAGGAGAGGCCGCCCAGCAGATCGTCAACGTCGCTTTCGCCCTGCGCGGCTTCAGCAGCCGCCTTTTTCTTCGCGTCCGCGGCTGCTTTGGCTTTCGCCGCTGCATCTGCTTTTGCTTTAGCGGCTGCATCCGCTTTCGCTTTGGCAGCGGCGTCTGCTTTCGCTTTCGCCTCAGCGGCCGCTTTCTCTTTAGCCGCTTCAGCTGCTTTCTCTTTAGCGGCTTCCGCAGCTTTTTCCTTTGCCGCCTCTGCTGCTTTCTCTTTGGCTTCCTGCGCAGCTTTGGCTTTCGCCTCTGCCGCTGCTTTAGCTTTGGCATCGGCCGCTGCCTGCGCTTTCGCTTCCGCCTGCGCTTTGGCTTTCGCTTCAGCTGCCGCTTTCGCCTGCTCTGCTGCTTTCTCTTTTGCAGCATCCGCTGCCGCTGCTTTCGCCTGCTCTTCCGCCTGTTTCTTCGCCTCGGCAGCAGCCTGCTTCGCTTCAGCCGCTGCGGTTGCTTTCGCTTCTGCTGCTGCTTTAGCGCGCGCGTCTGCTTCTGCTTTCGCATCTGCTTTCGCCTGTGCGGCAGCCGCTTCAGCCGCTTTTTGCTGCTCCTGAGCCTGCTTTGCAGCTGCTTCGGCCGCTTTCTGCTGCTCAGCCTGCTGTTTAGCCTGTTCTTTCGCTTCCTGCTGCGCCTGCAGCCGCTCTTTTTCCAGCGCTTTCAGACGCTGCTGTTCGGCGGCCTGCTTCTGCTGTAGCTCTTCCGCCTGCTGCTGCGCCTGCTTTTTCCGCTGCTGTTCTGCGCGCTGGCTGTCGCTCTGCTGATTTTGCTGACGATTATATTGTTCAACCACAGCCCCGGGATCGACCATGACGGCATCAATATCGCTACCGCCGCCGCCGCCGCTCGCTTCAATATGTTCGTTTAACGAGCTCCAGATCAGCAGCGCGATCAGCACGATGTGCAGCGCCACCGAAACGATAATTGCGCGTTTCAACTTCTGGTTCTGTTCGGTTGCCTTCGACACTCTCGGTTCCCAAAAACAAGTCGCGTTAAATCGGCTGCGTCATCAGACCGACTGATTTGACGCCAGCCTGATGAAGCAGGTTCAGCGCTTTAATGATTTCGTCGTAAGGCACATCTTTGGCCCCGCCAATCAGAAACACAGTTTTAGGATTGGCCTCAATACGACGCTGCGCTTCACTCACAACCTGCTCAGGCGGCAGCTGGGTCATACGATCGTGATCCACCACCAGGCTGTATTGTCCTACACCAGCTACTTCAACAATCACCGGCGGATTATCATCGCTGGCGACCGTTTTGGAGTCAGTGGCGTCCGGCAGATCAACTTCCACGCTCTGCGTAATGATTGGCGCGGTTGCCATAAAGATAAGCAGCAGCACCAGCAGCACATCGAGCAGCGGAACAATGTTGATTTCCGACTTAAGATCGCGGCGTCCGCGACCACGGGTTCTGGCCATCGTAAACCTCGACTTACTTCGTATTGTCGCTAGAGAAAGCCTGACGATGCAGGATAGCCGTGAACTCTTCCATAAAGTTATCGTAACCCTGCTCCAGCTTGTTGACGCGCTGGTTCAGACGGTTATAGGCCATGACCGCCGGGATCGCGGCAAACAGGCCGATTGCAGTGGCGATCAGCGCTTCTGCGATACCCGGTGCCACCATCTGCAGCGTGGCCTGCTTGACTGCGCCCAGCGCGATGAAAGCGTGCATGATCCCCCATACGGTACCAAACAGACCGATATAAGGGCTGATAGAACCCACGGTGCCGAGGAAAGGAATATGGGTCTCCAGCGCTTCCAGCTCGCGATTCATAGAGATACGCATGGCGCGGCTGGCGCCCTCAACCACCGCTTCCGGCGCATGGCTGTTTACGCGATGCAGGCGGGCAAACTCTTTAAAGCCAGCGTAGAAAATTTGTTCCGAACCGCCCAGCTCATCACGACGCCCCTGGCTCTCCTGATAGAGACGCGAGAGTTCGATACCGGACCAGAACTTATCTTCAAAGGCGTCCGCTTCGCGTCCTGCCGCATTCAGAATGCGCGTACGCTGGATGATGATTGCCCAGGAGGCAATAGAAAAGCCGATCAAAATCAACATGATAAGTTTGACCAGAAGGCTCGCCTTCAGGAACAAATCAAGAACATTCATGTCAGTCACTGCTTGAACTCCGCGACAATAGACTTGGGAAGCGCAATCGGCTTCATCAGGTGTGGGTTAATGCAGGCGATCAGGACATCCGCCTCGTTGAGCACCCTGCCTTCAGCATTGACGATACGCTGGGTAAAGGTCATGGTTGCGCGGGTCATTGAGGTCACTTCGGTCTGTATCTCCAGAAGGTCGTCAAGGCGAGCCGCGGCGATGAACTCCACCGTCATGCGCCGTACCACAAATGCGACCTGCTCTTCTAACAGGACGTGTTGATTGAAATGGCGCTGACGCAGCATTTCGGTACGTGCTCGTTCATAAAAAGCAAGATAGCTGGCGTGGTAAACCACACCTCCGGCATCGGTATCTTCATAGTAGACCCGCACCGGCCAGCGAAACAGCGTTGTACTCACTCTACATCCCGGTCTCATTTTTAAACGTTGCTACTATACGCAAGAGCGATCCGCTTGGGAATGGTCCGCCAGAGCCAGAAGAAAATAATTATCTGACGGTAACAACCAGAAGGAATTACTCAACATTTCCTGACCTGATGCTGACAAAAATCCTTGTCTGCAGTCAGGCATTTTTGCCGTTTACAGGCATAAAAAAGGGCCCGTCCGGACCCCTCTGTTACCGCATGCTAGCGGCCAGCACGCTGACCGTTCAGGCGTTATCATCCTCTGCACGGCTTGCGTCCCTCTGCTCCAGCGCCAGGGCGGTGATCACACCTAATGCGCAGGCCAGCAGCGTGCCGAGGATCCAGGCAAAATACCACATGCAAAAGCTCCTTAATCAGTAGAGAGAGTGCGTGTTGCGTTTAATATCATCTTTGGTAATGCGACCGAACATTTTGTAGTAGCACCAGCTGGTGTAGGCCAGAATGATCGGCACAAAGATGAGTGCGGCGATGGTCATAATCTTCAGCGTCAGCAGGCTGGAGGTGGCATCCCAGAGGGTCAGGCTGCTGCCCGGCACGGAGCTGGAGGGCATGATGAACGGGAACAGCGCGATACCGGCGGTCATGATGACGCAGGCCAGCGTCAGGGAAGAGAAGATGAATGCCCGGGCGCCCCGCTCACCGCGCGAGCAGAGTAGTGTAAGCAGCGGCAGAACAGCGCCCAGCAGCGGAAACGCCCACAGCAGCGGCATCTGCTCAAAATTACGCAGCCAGGCGCCCGCCTCGCGCACCACCTCTTTGCCCAGCGGATTAGAGGCTGCGTGGTGATCGATAACGCTTTTCACCACATAGCCGTCAAGGCCATATTTTACCCACAAGCCCGCCAGCACAAAGGCGATAAGCATCACCAGCGCCCCCGCCTGCGCCGCGCTGCGCGCGCGTAAATGCAGCTCACCGCAGGTGCGCATCTGCAGGTAGGTGGCGCCCTGGGTCAGGATCATCGCCACGCTGATGACTCCCACCAGCAGGCCAAATGGATTGAGCAGCTGGAAGAAATTGCCGGTATAGAACAGACGCAGATAGCTATCCGCATGAAACGGCACCCCCTGCAGCAGATTGCCAAAGGCGACGCCTATCACCAGCGGCGGGACAAAACTGCCGGCAAAGATGCCCCAGTCCCACACGGCACGCCAGCGCCTGTCTTCGATTTTGGAGCGATAATCAAAACCCACCGGGCGAAAAAAGAGCGAGGCGAGCACCAGAATCATGGCGACATAGAAACCAGAGAAGGCGGCGGCATAGACCATGGGCCAGGCGGCAAACAGCGCACCGCCAGCCGTGATCAGCCAGACCTGATTGCCGTCCCAGTGCGGTGCAATCGTGTTGATCATAATACGGCGCTCGGTGTCGCTGCGTCCGAGCACGGGCGTCAGCATCCCAACGCCCATATCAAAGCCGTCCGCCACGGCAAAGCCGATTAGCAGTATGCCAATCAGCAGCCACCAGACAAAACGTAACACTTCGTAGTCAAACATGGTTGCTCTCCTTTAGCCGCGCTCTGGCTGCGTAGCGATCTGCACTGATTCATTGTGATAGCGGCCGGTTTTCAGGCTGCCCGGCCCCAGGCGGGCAAACCGGAACATCAGATACATCTCTGCCACCAGAAACAGCGTGTAGAGTCCGCAAATCAGCGTCATCGAAAACAGCACGTCTCCCGCGGTCAGTGAAGAGTTCGCTACGGCGGTGGGTAACACTTCACCAATTGCCCACGGCTGACGCCCGTACTCCGCAACAAACCAGCCCGCCTCGATAGCGATCCACGGCAGCGGAATACCATACAGTGCGGCTTTCAGCAGCCAGCGCTGCTGACCAATCCGGTCGCGGATTACGCTCCAGAATGAGAGGGCGATAATCGCCAGCAACAGCGCGCCGCACAGCACCATGATACGGAAGGCAAAATAGAGCGGTGCCACGCGCGGAATGGCGTCTTTCACCGCCTGCTGTATCTGCGCTTCGCTGGCATCGGTGACCGTCGGGGTGTAGCGCTTAAGCAGCAGGCCGTAGCCAAGATCCTGCTTGCTGGCTTCAAACGCGCGGCGGACTTCCGGGTCCTGATTGCCATTGCGCAGCGCATTGAGCAGGCCATACGCTTTGATGCCGTTGCGGATCCGCACCTCATGCTGCGCCTGCAGTTCTTTCAGGCCGGTCACGGGTTTATCCACTGAGCGCGTGGCGATAAGGCCAAGCAGATACGGAATCTGAATCGCATATGTGTTATCCTGCGTCTCCTGATTCGGTATACCAAATAGCGTGAAGGCGGCGGGTGCCGGCTGGGTCTCCCACTCCGCCTCAATTGCGGCCAGTTTGGTTTTCTGGACATCCCCCATCTCGTAGCCCGACTCATCGCCGAGCACAATCACCGAGAGCACCGCCGCCATGCCGAAACTGGCCGCAATGGCAAAGGAGCGGCGGGCAAACGCCACATCGCGCCCTTTAAGCAGATACCAGCCACTTATCCCCAGCACAAACATAGCGCCAGCGGTATAGCCCGCCGCCACGGTATGCACAAATTTCACCTGTGCAACCGGGTTAAGCACCAGCTCTGAAAAGCTCAGCATTTCCATACGCATGGTTTCAGCGTTGAATGCTGCGGCGATGGGATTTTGCATCCAGCCATTCGCCACCAGGATCCAGAGCGCAGAAAGGTTGGATCCCAGGGCCACCAGCCAGGTGACCGCCAGATGCTGAACTTTGCCCAGCCGGTCCCAGCCAAAGAAAAACAGGCCGACAAAGGTGGATTCAAGAAAGAACGCCATTAATCCTTCAATGGCCAGCGGCGCCCCGAAAATATCGCCGACGTAGTGGGAGTAATAGGACCAGTTAGTGCCGAACTGAAACTCCATAGTAAGTCCGGTGGCCACGCCCAGCGCAAAGTTGATGCCAAACAACTTGCCCCAGAATTTGGTCATATCTTTATAAATCTGTTTGCCCGACAGCACGTAGACGGTTTCCATGATCGCCAGCAGAAACGCCATACCCAGCGTTAATGGTACGAACAGAAAGTGGTACATCGCCGTCAGGGCAAACTGTAAGCGCGACAGCTCGACAACATCTAACATAAGAACTCCTTGCTCTTCGCATGCCGCTATATTGCCGGACGGTAAACGGCGCAACAGCGTGCAGGAACGGCCGATTATTAATTCCGGTTTTATTATCCGCAGATAGCGCAATCTGCGGCCCGAAATGAGCGAGTAATAGTGGTGATAATTCCCTGAAAATATCGCTTCACATTTCTGTCATGCAGGCGTCAGCGTCAGATGCCACAATATTGATCCGGGGGCATACGACTCAGGCGACTGTTATCAGTGACAAAACTATGAATTGATGCAGCGCAATTTATACCGGCTGGGTTGTTTTTAGCCAGCAGTAAAGTTTGCTATAACACGCTATTATTTGATCTGGATTAAGATATAAAGTTTACGAATATGTAGTCTGAAAGAGTTGTTAAATCGATGTCAAAAGCTGCCGTGTTTAATTAAAATTACGATTACCTTTTCTGTGAGTTATTAACTTTAAAATCCGCCGCATCGGATAATAAATGAAAACAGCTGCGCTGCAGGCATAAAAAAAGCCACCCGCAGGTGGCTTATGCTTATTCAGTCAGCGCAATCAGTTAGCAGGCAGAACCGCTTTTACCGCATCACCGATATCGGCCAGGCTGCGGACGGTTTTCACACCTGCCGCTTCCAGCGCAGCAAACTTCTCGTCAGCCGTGCCTTTACCGCCGGCAATGATGGCGCCAGCATGGCCCATACGTTTGCCTTTCGGCGCCGTTACGCCTGCGATATAGCCGACAACCGGCTTGGTAACGTGCTCTTTGATAAAGGCTGCCGCTTCTTCTTCCGCGCTGCCGCCGATTTCACCGATCATCACAATCGCTTCAGTCTGCGGATCGTCCTGGAACATCTGCAGAATATCGATAAAGTTAGAGCCCGGGATCGGGTCGCCGCCGATACCGACACAGGTAGACTGGCCATAGCCAATATCTGTGGTCTGCTTAACCGCTTCATAAGTCAGGGTACCAGAACGTGATACGATGCCCACGCGGCCCGGCTGATGAATGTGGCCTGGCATAATGCCGATTTTGCATTCGCCTGGGGTGATCACGCCAGGGCAGTTAGGGCCAATCATGCGCACGCCTGCTTCATCCAGCTTCATTTTCACAGTCAGCATATCCAGCGTCGGGATACCTTCAGTGATGGTGATGATCAGCTTGATGCCCGCGTCGATCGCTTCCAGGATACCGTCTTTGCAGAACGGAGCCGGAACGTAGATAACCGTTGCCGTTGCGCCGGTCGCTTCTACCGCTTCACGCACGGTATTGAACACCGGCAGGCCCAGATGGGTAGTGCCGCCTTTGCCTGGCGTTACGCCGCCAACCAGCTGCGTGCCATAAGCCAGCGCCTGCTCAGAGTGAAAAGTCCCCTGTCCACCGGTGAAACCCTGGCAGATGACTTTGGTGTTCTTGTCGATCAGAATGGACATTATTTACCCTCCGCTGCAGCAACAACGCGCTGTGCCGCGTCTGTCAGGCTGGTTGCTGCAATGATGTTCAGACCGCTGTCCGCCAGTTTCTTAGCGCCCAGCTCAGCGTTGTTACCTTCCAGACGTACCACTACCGGCACGTTGACACCCACTTCTGCCACCGCGCCGATGATGCCGTCAGCGATCAGATCGCAACGGACAATACCGCCGAAGATGTTAACGAATACCGCTTTTACCGCGTCGTCAGAGAGGATGATTTTGAAGGCTTCGGTTACGCGCTCTTTGGTTGCGCCGCCGCCGACATCAAGGAAGTTTGCAGGCTGGCCACCGTGATGCTTCACGATATCCATTGTGCCCATCGCCAGACCCGCGCCGTTGACCATACAGCCAATGTTGCCTTCCAGCGCGACATAGTTCAGCTCCCACTGCGTTGCGTGCGCTTCGCGTGGATCTTCCTGGCTTGGATCGCGCATTTCGCGCAGTTCAGGCTGGCGGAACAGCGCGTTGCCGTCTGCGCCCAGCTTGCCATCCAGGCAGATCAGGTCACCCTGTTTGGTGATCACCAGCGGGTTGATCTCAACCATCGCCAGATCGCGCTCCAGGAACATGGTAGCCAGACCCATAAAGATTTTGGTGAACTGGCTGACCTGCTTACCGGTCAGACCCAGTTTGAACGCCAGTTCGCGGCCCTGGTATGGCTGCGGTCCCGCTAACGGGTCGAGCGCCATTTTGTGGATCAGGTGCGGGGTCTCTTCCGCTACTTTTTCAATTTCCACACCGCCTTCGGTTGATGCCATGAAGATCACGCGGCGCGTGGCGCGATCGACGACCGCACCCAGATAGAGTTCCTGATCGATATCCGTTGCTGCTTCAACCAGAATCTGGTTAACCGGCTGACCCAGCGCATCTGTCTGATAGGTCACCAGGCGTTTACCCAGCCAGTGCTCAGCAAATGCACGGATCTCTTCTTTACTTTTCACTACCTTCACGCCGCCCGCTTTACCACGGCCACCGGCATGAACCTGACATTTCACTACCCACGGGCCTGCGCCAATTTTTGAGGCGGCTTCTTCGGCTTCACGTGGCGTGGTGCAGGCATAACCAGTCGGTGCTGGCATACCATACCGTGCAAACAGCTGCTTCGCCTGGTATTCGTGTAAGTTCATGATGTTCTATCCATTCAGATCTGAAACATTTAAATGTGGGCGCGCATCGCTGCGCGCCCGGCGAAAATCAGACATCCAGCAGCAGACGAGCCGGATCTTCCAGCATCTCTTTCACTGCGACCAGATAGCCTACCGATTCACGGCCATCGATCAGACGGTGATCGTAAGAGAGCGCCAGATACATCATCGGCAGGATCACAACCTGACCATTGACCGCCATCGGACGATCTTTAATGGCGTGCATGCCCAGAATGGCGCTCTGCGGCGGGTTGATGATTGGCGTTGACATCAGCGAACCAAATACGCCGCCGTTGGTGATGGTGAAGTTACCGCCGGTCAGCTCTTCAACTGTCAGCTTGCCATCACGGCCTTTCACCGCCAGCTCTTTAATTTTCTTCTCGATATCCGCCATGCTCAGCGCATCCACATCTTTCAGCACTGGCGTGACCAGACCGCGTGGGGTAGAAACGGCGATGCTGACATCGAAGTAGTTGTGGTACACCACATCTTCGCCATCGATAGAGGCGTTCACTTCCGGGAAGCGCTTCAGGGCTTCAACGACCGCTTTGATGTAGAAGGACATAAAGCCCAGACGCACACCGTGGCGTTTTTCAAACGCCTCACCATACTGCTTGCGCAGGTCCATGATGGGCTTCATGTTGATTTCGTTGAACGTGGTCAGCATGGCGGTGCTGTTTTTCGCTTCCAGCAGACGCTCAGCCACGCGTTTGCGCAGGCGGGTCATCGGCACGCGCTTCTCGCTGCGGTTAGCAACCGGAGCCGGAGCTGCCGCTTCAGCAGCCGGCGCCGCTTTCGCCTCTGGCTTTTTCGCCAGGTGCTTTTCAATGTCTTCGCGCGTCAGTCGGCCACCCACGCCGGTGCCTTTGATCTGGCTGGCATCGAGATTGTTTTCCGCAATCAGACGGCGAACAGCAGGACTCAGTGCATCGCTGCTCTCTTCTTCAAGAGACGCGGACTGGCGCTGTGCCGGTGCAGATTCATTGCTCTCAACTTTCGCTGAGGTCTCTTTCCCGCCGCTGTTGCCCTCTTTCAGGCGACCAAGCAGCTGGCGCGAGGTGACGGTAGCACCCTCTTCTTCCAGCACGGCTTCCAGAATACCATCAGCAGCAGCAGGAACTTCCAGCACCACTTTGTCGGTTTCAATTTCGACCAGCACTTCATCACGGCTGACTGCATCGCCCGGTTTTTTGTGCCAGGTTGCAACCGTTGCGTCCGCTACGGATTCAGGTAAATCGGGAACGAGAATTTCTACGCTACTCATTTTCTTTCCTTTTTATTAACCAAGGTTCAGCGCGTCGTTGACCAGGTCTTGCTGCTGTTGTTGATGTACGGACATATAGCCCACGGCCGGTGAAGCAGATGCCGGACGGCCTGCGTAACGCAGCGACGCACCAAAGGGAACCACTTCGCGGAAATGATGCTGACTGCAATACCATGCGCCCTGATTCAGCGGCTCTTCCTGACACCAGACGAAATCCTGGACATGGGCATAATCTTTTAACGCTTCCTGAACCGCTTTGTGCGGGAAAGGATAGAGCTGCTCGATGCGCACAATGGCAACATCGCTCTGCTCGTGTTTGCGGCGCTGCTCCAGCAGATCGTAATAGACCTTGCCTGAGCAGAGCACCACGCGTTTAACCTGCTGCGGATCGAGCGCATCGATCTCGCCAATCGCCGGCTGGAAGCTGCCGTTTGCCAGATCGTCCAGGCTGGAGATCGCCAGCGGATGACGCAGCAGCGACTTCGGCGACATCACAATCAGCGGACGGCGCATACCGCGCAGCGCCTGACGACGCAGCATGTGGTAAACCTGAGCCGGAGTAGATGGCACGCAAACCTGCATATTCTGCTCAGCGCAGAGCTGCAGATAACGCTCCAGGCGCGCTGAGGAGTGCTCCGGACCCTGACCTTCATAACCGTGCGGCAGCAGCATTACCAGGCCACACATACGGCCCCACTTCTGCTCGCCCGAGCTGATGAACTGATCGATAACAACCTGTGCGCCGTTGGCGAAGTCACCAAACTGCGCTTCCCAGATGGTCAGCACGCGCGGCTCTGCGGTGGCGTAGCCATATTCAAACGCCAGTACCGCCTCTTCCGACAGCACGGAGTCCCAGACTTTGAACTCTCCCTGACCATTATGAATATGGTGCAGCGGCGTATAGGTAGAGCCATTCAGCTGGTTGTGGATCACCGCATGGCGGTGGAAGAAGGTGCCGCGTCCGGAATCTTCGCCAGAGAGACGCACCGGAATGCCCTCATCTACCAGCGTGGCGTAGGCCAGATTCTCTGCCCCGCCCCAGTCAAACGGCTTGTTGCCTTCCGCCATCTCTTTGCGGTCGTTGTAAATTTTGGCCACGCGCGACTGCACGTCAACCGCTTCCGGTACCGTGCTGATACGACGCGCCAGCTCCTGCAGGCGTTTCAGCTCAACCGTTTCCGGGTAGCTCTCATCCCACTCGTGGTTGAGATAAGGCGACCAGGTAAACGAGTGCAGGCTCATCGGGCGCCATTCCGGCACCACGCACTCACCGGCATCCAGCGCATCGCGATAGAGGTTAACCAGTTCAGTGGCATCTTCCTGCGAGGCTACGCCCTGGCTCTGCAGCCGGTCGGCATACAGTTTACGCGGCGTTGGATGCTTTTTAATCTTCTGATACATCAGCGGCTGCGTTGCACTTGGCTCATCCGCTTCGTTATGGCCATGGCGGCGATAGCAGACCAGATCGATAAAGACATCGCGCTTAAAGGTGTTGCGGTAGTCGAGCGCCAGACGGGTAACAAAAGCAACGGCTTCCGGATCGTCCGCGTTCACGTGGAAAATAGGCGCCAGCACCATCTTACCGATATCGGTACAGTAAGGCGTGGAGCGCGCATCTCTTGGATTTGACGTGGTAAAGCCAACCTGGTTATTGATCACGATACGCACCGTACCGCCAACCTCATAACCACGCGCCTGCGACATGTTCAGGGTTTCCTGCACCACACCCTGACCAATTACCGCTGCGTCACCGTGAATGGTGATAGGCAGAACTTTGTTGCTGCCCGGCTCAGAGAGACGATCGAGGCGGGCGCGTACGGAGCCCATGACAACCGGGCTGACAATCTCCAGATGCGACGGGTTAAACGCCAGTGCCAGATGCACCAGGCCCCCTTCCGTTTCTACATCGGAAGAGAAGCCCATGTGGTATTTCACATCACCGGTACCCAGATGCTCTTTGTGCTTGCCGGCGAACTCATCAAACAGATCCTGCGGCTTTTTGCCCAGTACGTTAATCAGCACGTTCAGACGTCCGCGGTGCGCCATACCCAGCACCACTTCGCGCGTACCGCTTTTCCCGGCGTGGCGAATCATTTCGCGCAGCATAGGCACCAGCGCATCGCCACCTTCCAGTGAGAAGCGTTTAGCGCCGGGGAATTTCGCTCCAAGATATTTTTCCAGACCTTCGGCTGCGGTCAGCTCTTTCAGGAAGCCTTTTTTCTCTTCCGCGCTGAATGAAGCCTGTCCAGCCACTGATTCAAGACGCTGCTGGATCCAGCGCTTCTCTTCAGTGTTGTTAATGTGCATATACTCTGCGCCAATCGATCCGCAGTAGGTCTGCTGCAGGGCGGCGTAGAGATCGGCCAGCTTCATCGTCTCTTTGCCAATCGCAAATGAGCCTACGTTGAAGCTTTCCTGAAAATCGGCGTCGGTCAGATCGTGAAAGGCCGGGTCGAGATCGGCCACGATATCCTGTTTCCACAGGCCAAGCGGATCAAGATTAGCGTGCTGATGGCCGCGGAAACGGAACGCGTTAATCAGCTGCAGGACTTTAACCTGTTTGGAGTTAGCGGCCGGATCGGTAACGGTAGAGGTGTAGCGGGTGGCATCCTTCGCCAGGCGGCGGAAATAGTCACGCGTCGTGGAGTGAAACTGCTCTGGTTTTACGCCGGTACCTGGCAACTGCTGGAACAGGTCGCGCCACACTTCATCAACAGAGTCAGGATCGGTCAGGAAATCCTCATAGAGTTGCTCTATGTAAGACTGGTTCGCGCCGGCCAGCCAGGAGGAGTCCAGCCAGGGTTTCATCGCGCTGTTCTGCATTGTGATCCCTTAAGCATTAAGCTGCTTTTTATGAGGTTTCATTTGTTGCCGCTTTCACGGCTTGCCGTAGTGAGTTCAGCGATACGAACCTGTGCGCTACCGGCGCCGGGCCCGTAAGGGAACCTTTATAAGCGTGGTCAGCACCGCGCTTATAGAGGCTTCCATACGCTGCCGGGAACCTGAGTTCCCGGCAGGACTTCTTAGCTTTACGCCCCGCGCTGCAGCAGCATCGACTTGATATGGCCGATGGCGCGCGTCGGGTTCAGCCCTTTCGGACATACGCTCACACAGTTCATAATGCTGTGACAGCGGAATACGCTGAAAGCATCACTCAGATTGTCGAGACGCGCGTCCGTTTCCGTGTCGCGGCTGTCAATCAGGAAACGATAAGCAGCCAGCAGACCGGCCGGACCGATAAACTTATCCGGATTCCACCAGAACGACGGGCAGGAGGTTGAGCAGCAGGCGCAGAGAATACACTCATACAGGCCATCCAGGTGCTCACGCTCCGACGGGCTCTGCAGATGCTCACGCGCCGGCGGATTCTCACCGTTATTCAGCAGGAACGGTTTGATTTTCTCATACTGCGTATAGAACTGGCTCATGTCGACCACCAGGTCGCGCACAACCGGCAGACCAGGCAGCGGGCGAATCACGATCTTTTTGCTGCCGTTACCCAGTGCTGAGACCGGAGTAATGCAGGCCAGACCATTTTTGCCGTTCATGTTCAGACCATCTGAACCGCAGACACCCTCGCGGCAAGAGCGACGAAACGCCAGCGTTGGATCCTGCTCTTTCAGCCGAATCAGCGCATCCAGCAGCATCATGTCGCGCCCGTCTTCCGACTCCAGGGTGTAATCCTGCATGCGCGGCTTGTCATCGACGTCCGGGTTATAACGGTAGATTGAAAATTCGAGTTTCATCATGACCTCCGCAATTAATAGGTACGCGCTTTCGGCGGGAAGGCCGCGCGCAGTTTCGGCTGCATGTTCACCTCACGGCGCGTCATGCTTTCCGTTTGCGGAACATAGAGACTGTGACACAGCCAGTTTGCATCATCACGCTCCGGATAGTCGAAGCGGCTATGTGCGCCACGGCTTTCCGTGCGGAAGTTTGCGGCAACCGCGGTTGCATAAGCGGTTTCCATCAGGTTATCCAGCTCCAGACATTCGATACGCTGCGTATTGAAATCGGGTGAGCGGTCATCCAGACGCGCACTCTTCAGACGCTCGCGAATCGATTTCAGCTCGGCCAGGCCTTCACGCATGGCGTCACCTTCGCGGAACACCGAGAAGTTGTTCTGCATGCAGCGCTGCAGCGCTTTGCGGATTTCCACCGGATCTTCACCCGTGGTGTTATTTTCCCAGCGATTAAAGCGCGCCATGGCCGCATCGATCTCTTCCGCGGTAGCATCGCGCAGTTCGCCCTGCTCAGCGATACACTCCATCAGATGCACACCTGCTGCACGGCCAAACACCACCAGATCCAGCAGTGAGTTACCGCCCAGGCGGTTAGCACCGTGAACCGATACGCAGGCGATCTCACCGACCGCAAACAGGCCCGGGATCACTTCATCTTCGCCCTGCTCGTTCACGCGCAGCGCCTGTCCGGTTACGCGGGTCGGAATACCGCCCATCATATAGTGACAGGTTGGAATGACCGGAATCGGCTCTTTAACCGGATCGACATGCGCAAAGGTGCGCGACAGCTCAAGAATACCTGGCAGACGCGATTCAAGCACTTCAGCGCCCAGATGATCGAGCTTCAGTTTGATATGCGGACCCCACGGGCCATCGCAGCCACGACCTTCACGGATCTCAACCATCATCGAACGCGCAACAACATCGCGGCCCGCCAGATCTTTGGCGTTTGGCGCATAGCGCTCCATGAAGCGTTCGCCATGTTTGTTCAGCAGATAGCCGCCTTCCCCACGGCAGCCCTCGGTGACCAGCACGCCCGCACCCGCAATGCCGGTCGGGTGGAACTGCCACATCTCCATATCCTGCATCGGTACGCCGGCACGGATTGCCATGCCCACGCCGTCGCCGGTATTGATATGCGCGTTAGTGGTGGACTGGTAAATACGGCCCGCACCGCCGGTTGCCAGAATAGTTGCTTTCGCTTTGAAGTAGACGGTTTCACCGGTTTCAATACAGATAGCGGTACAACCCACAATCGCACCATCTGCGTTTTTCACCAGATCCAGCGCATACCATTCGGAGAAGATGGTGGTTTTGTTTTTCAGGTTCTGCTGATACAGCGTATGCAGCAGCGCGTGACCGGTACGGTCAGCGGCCGCAGCGGTACGTGCGGCCTGCTCGCCGCCAAAGTTTTTGGACTGGCCACCAAATGGACGCTGATAAACGCGGCCATCTTCTAAACGGGAGAACGGCAGTCCCATATGCTCCAGTTCCAGAATCGCTTCCGGGCCGGTTTTACACATATATTCGATCGCGTCCTGGTCACCGATGTAATCGGAACCTTTTACGGTATCGTACATATGCCATTCCCAGTTATCGTCATGGGTGTTACCCAGCGCAACGGTAATGCCGCCCTGCGCCGATACGGTATGGGAACGGGTTGGAAAAACTTTCGATAACAGGGCACAGCTCTGGCCCGACTGGGAGATTTGCAGTGCCGCGCGCATACCCGCGCCACCTGCGCCGATCACCACGGCATCAAATTCTCTGACTGGCAAATTCATTTACACACCCCACACAACAACAGTGCCATAAACGGCATACGACAACAGCGCGACCACAATAACCAGCTGCAGCAACAAACGCGGCGCCAGCGCTTTCACGTAGTCAGTCAGCACCTGCCACATACCGATCCAGCCGTGAACCAGAATGGAGAACAGCGTCAGCAGCGTAAACACTTTGGTGAAGGAGGAGGCGAAAAAGCTGCGCCAGACATCATAGGTCAGCGTGTCGGTCATGACGACAAAGCCGAGCAGATAGATGATGTAGAGCGTAATCAGAATTGCGGAAGCACGGACCAGAAGCCAGTCGTGGATACCGTTGCGTCCTAAAGCAGAAGCATTGCTTACCATACGAGGACTCCAGCCAGAATTGAGAGCACGACAGTGATAACAAAAACCGCCTGCGCGGTACGGGTTCCCACCTGCAGGGTCTCTGCGGTAAAGCCAAAATCTGCCAGCATATGACGGATACCGCTTGCCGCATGATAGGCCAGCGCGGTCAGAATGCCCCACATAATGAATTTGGCAAAGAAGCTATCCATGATGGATGCCGCCTGCTGAAAACCTTCGGGAGAGGAGAGAGAGAGACCCAGTAACCAGAGCAGAATTCCGAGAGCGACAAACGTAATCACGCCGGAGACGCGGTGGAGAATGGACGATATTGCAGTAACGGGAAACCGGATCGTCGTGAGATCCAAGTTAACAGGTCTTTGTTTTTTCACGGTTTTGCCCACACAGCTCTTTTTTATTTTGCTTCCTCCGGTCCTGAGTTGCAGCAGAGCACTGAGCGTGTTCAGACGACAACCGCCACCAAAATAGCAACATCCAGTGTTATATGAAGCGGGTAAAACGCTGGGTGGCTCCTGGTGTCAGGGTATTCCGGAGACCTGGCGGCAGTATAGGACGATCACATTCTGATTACAATTCCCCTACAATCTGTTTGGTCACATTTAAGCTAAACAGTGATCAGACTCACGATTTTCACAAAATATACATTTTTAATTATCTGATTTGACAATAGATCAACATTTCAGTTACAAACAATCGCACTAAAGCCCTATGATGCACAAAAGTTATGGGGATACACTTTCCCCTAAGCTCAAGTTATGTAACATTGCCCTAACGAGCAACATAAACCGTCAGGTTATTGGTTACCAAGAAGTTATGTCGTGACAGGATCTTTAACATCTGCGATGAGCGCCATGTCATGTCCGAATATCCTTGCCCCGGATGCCTTAGTACTGCGTAACCTCATTACGTGCAGGTTATTGCCAGGTGATAATCTGAAGCGAGTGGTGTTACGCAACATGCGAACTATTCTGGTGTCTAAAGATCCTTACTTACCCAGGCGCTATGGAGACGAAAAATGACAGATAAAAAAGTGACGCTGACCCTACAAGACAACAACACGCTTGAACTGGATGTGATGCAAGGCACGCTGGGACAGGATGTTGTTGACGTCCGCGCCCTTGGCTCACAAGGCCTGTTTACATTTGACCCCGGCTTTACCTCTACCGCGTCGTGTGAATCCAAAATAACGTTTATTGATGGTGATGAAGGCATTCTGCTGCATCGCGGTTTCCCGATTGATCAGCTGGCGACCCACTCAAATTATCTGGAAGTCTGTTATATCCTGCTGTACGGCGAAGCGCCTACCCAGGAGCAGTTCAAAGAGTTCTGCACGACCGTTACCCGTCACACCATGATCCACGAGCAGATTACCCGTCTGTTCCACGGTTTCCGTCGTGACTCACACCCGATGGCCGTTATGTGCGGCGTAACCGGTGCGCTGGCCGCGTTCTATCACGACTCGCTGGATGTAAACATCGAGCGCCATCGCGAAATCGCTGCGTTCCGCCTGCTGTCGAAAATGCCTACCATGGCAGCCATGTGTTACAAATATTCTATCGGTCAGCCTTTTGTTTATCCGCGTAACGACCTCTCCTATGCCGGTAACTTCCTGCATATGATGTTTGCCACACCGTGTGAAGAGTACAAAGTGAATCCGGTGCTTGAGCGCGCGATGGACCGTATTCTGATCCTGCACGCCGATCATGAACAGAACGCTTCCACCTCTACTGTACGTACCGCAGGGTCATCCGGGGCTAACCCGTTTGCCTGTATCGCGGCCGGTATCGCCTCACTCTGGGGACCGGCACATGGCGGCGCCAACGAAGCTACCCTGCGTATGCTGGAAGAGATCAGCACCGTAGAGCACATTCCGGAGTTTGTGCGCCGTGCTAAAGATAAGAATGACTCATTCCGCCTGATGGGCTTTGGTCACCGCGTTTACAAGAATTACGATCCGCGCGCCACCGTGATGCGTGAGACCTGCCATGAAGTGCTCAATGAGCTGGGTATGAAAGATGACCTGCTGGAAGTGGCGATGGAGCTGGAACACATTGCGCTGAACGACCCCTACTTTATCGAGCGTAAACTCTATCCAAACGTCGATTTCTACTCCGGCATCATTCTGAAAGCGATGGGCATTCCTTCCTCAATGTTTACCGTGATCTTTGCGATGGCGCGTACCGTTGGCTGGATTGCGCACTGGAAAGAGATGCACGATGAAGGCATGAAAATTGCCCGTCCGCGTCAGCTCTATACCGGTTACACCGAGCGTCCGTTTGAGTCAGCGCTGAAAAAATAAGCGCCGTCACGCCATAAAAAAGGGCAGATTCTTCTGCCCTTTTCTTTTGCCCGCAATCTGCCCGCGTCTGACTACAGCTGGCACCCCGGACACCAGTAAAAAGGACGTGATGAGAGCACGCCTTTCTCAATCAGCGTACCGCAGCGCCGGCACTTTTTGCCCTGCCGGTGAAAGACTTCAAAGCGAAACGCCGCCTCTTCATGATACTTCTTCATGCTGCCACGCATTTTGTAAGAGAGACGCGGGATCGCCAGCAGTGCGTCACTGAGCCTGTCGAGCTGAACGTCGTCCAGATCCTGCGCCCGGTGCTGCGCGCGCAGGCCGGCGTGCCACAGGATCTCAACCCGCAGATAGTTACCCAGTCCGGCCAGAAAAGCCTGGTCGAGCAGCAGGCCGCTGAACTGCCGGCGCCGGAACCGCGGCGAAAGCAGGCGCTCGCGCACCTCCGCCACGGTCAGCGTGGCATCCAGCACATCCGGCCCGACGCGCTGCAGAAACGGGTGTGCACCGAGCGTGTCCGCATTCAGCAGCTCAATATCAGACGCGCTGTAAAGCAGAATAGCTTTATCGGCGCTCTCCAGCCGCACCCGCAGCTGTCGGGTGGTCGCGGGCTGCGTGCCTGCGGCCACGACCCGCCAGACGCCGTAGAGCTGATTGTGACTGTAAAGCGTCAGGCCATTAGAGAAGTGGGTCAGCAGCGCCTTACCGCGCGTTTCAATGGCGTTAACCGTTTCGCCCAGCAAGGCGGGCTCATAGGTTTTCAGCGATGGAAAAGCAAACCACACATCGGTAAGGGGCTTGCCCACGATAGCGGCTTCCAGCTGATCCGCCGCCCGGCGGATCTCCGGTCCCTCTGGCATACAGACTCCTGATTAGTGTGTTGCGCCACCCGCAACACGGATGTCGTCATGGGTGTTCATCATGACCTGAATGGCGATTTCCAGCGCCTGCGTCACGCTGCTAACAGACATGCTGGGCGCACCAGGATGATTCACCGCCTGCTGCGGCATCCAGGGAATGTGCATAAATCCGCCGCGTGCCGGGCTGCCGTGGGTATGCAACCAGTGCAGCAGAGAGTACATCACGCTGTTACAGGTAAAGGTGCCGGCCGTTTGCGAAACCGAGGCGGGAATGCCCGCCTCCCGCAGCGAGGCGACTATCGCTTTAATGGGCAGCGTGGCAAAGTAGGCCGCCGGACCTCCTGCTACGACCGGCTCATCCACGGGCTGCTGCTGCTGGTTATCGGGGATACGCGCATCGTGAATATTGATCGCTACCCGCTCCAGCGTAATATCGCAGCGCCCGCCCGCCTGCCCCACGCAGAGAACGCCATCGGGCTGCAGCGTGGTCAGCGCGTCAGTCAGCACCGCACCGCAGGTTGCAAACACCACCGGCAGCTGGCGTACCACCACCCGCACGCCAGCCAGCGTTTTACCGTCAAAGTCGCGTACCGCCTCCCAGGAAGGATTGAGACGCTCACCGCCAAACGGCTCAAAAGCCGTTAACAACACCGTTTTCATTACTGCCTCACAAAAACATCAGGAAGTAGAGCAGGAAAATATTCACTAACAAGAGTAGTACACCGGTAGGAACCTGAGCCTTGATCACCGCATTCCGATCCGGCAGCTCCAGCAGGCGCGCGGGCACGATGTTGAAGTTTGCTGCCATCGGTGTCATCAGCGTGCCGCAGTAGCCGGAAAACATGCCGATCGCCGCCATGACGGCCGGGTTGCCGCCATGCTGCAGGACCAGAATCGGAATGCCGACGCCGGCCGTCACAATCGGGAACGCGGCAAAGGCGTTGCCCATCACCATCGTCAGCAGCGCCATTCCTCCGGCATAGACCGCCACCGCAATCAGCCGGTTATCCACCGCCAGATAGTGTTCAGTGAGGTGCGAAATCGCGCTGCCGACACCGGCGCTGGTAAACAGCAACCCCAGCGTGGCGAGGATCTGCGGCAGAATAAACGCCCAGCCTACCGCATCCAGCAGGCGCCGTGTCTCCTGCATCGACTGCAGCGGTTTTTCCCGCGTAAACGCCAGCGCAATCAGCCAGCCCAGAATACAGCCCACCATCATTGAAAACAGCGTCACCAGCGTAGCGTGGTTACCCGCGCCAAACACCTGTTCCTGCAGGCCGGGAATATGATTAAACGCCAGTACGCCAATCACCGTAACCAGCGGTATCGCCAGCGCGGGTAAGAACAGCTTATTGCCCAGCCGTCTGGCGCTGGCCTGTTTCTCTGCCTCAGTACGCTGATGATAGCGCCCGAGGCGCACCCCGCCACAGCCAGCGATCAGCGCCATCACAACCACGACCACCCCGGTGGCGATATGCAGCCAGCGGCGGCCCAGCTCAGCGTCACCGGCCCACTGCCCCGCCAGCTGATAAGCGCCATCACCAATCAGAAAAATCAGGCCATAGAGCGCCCAGAAAAGACCGGTTGTCAGACGACGCGGATTGGCGCGGTCTCCCCAGGAGAGCAGCGCAACCACCAGCAGAATCGCCCCTGCCAGCCACATCAGATATTGTTGCTGAAACATTACTTCTCCTCCCTGGCGTGCAGCGCCTGCTGATTCAGCGCACCCAGCTCACGCGACAGCTGACGATCCAGCCGCACCAGACGAGCCGAGTGGATAAGAAAGGCGCACAGCGCGGTCGGGATACCCCACAGTGCAATATGCAGCGGCTCGGTGGTAATGCCCGCTGATTCCTGCATAAAGTTATGCATAAAGATAATCGCGCCAAACGCGACAAAGATATCCTCACCAAAGAAAAGACCGACGTTATCCGTCGCGGCAGACATGGCGCGCAGCCGGTGACGTATCTCTGGCGAAACCTCACCGTAGCGGTTTTCCGTCGCCCCTTCCGCCATTGGTGCCAGCAGCGGACGCACCATCTGCGGATGGCCGCCAAGACTGGTCAGCCCGAGCGCAGCAGTTGCTTCGCGCACAAACAGGTAAACGATAAGCAGACGGCCGGCGGTGGCAGTTTTGATCTGCGCAATCCAGCTCTGGGCACGCTCTTTCAGCCCGTGGCGTTCCAGCAATCCGATTACCGCCAGCGGCAGCAGCAGGATCAGCGGCAGATTGCGCGTATTGAGAAAGCCGGAACCGAGTTTTTCCAGAATGTCGCCGAGTGGCATCTGCGCCGCAAGACCGGTGACAAAGCCCGCGACGATCACCACCAGCACCGGATTAAAGCGTAATAAAAAACCAATAATAATGGCCAGGATCCCCAGCAGGGGCCAGAGGTTGACAACGTTCTCCATGATTTTCCTCACTGAAAACAAAAAGCCCGGCCATAGCAGGCCGGGCGAAAAAGGGACGTTATGCGCTGCTGACAGCAATCTGCTCAGCAGCAAACGCGGCACGCAGCGTGCGGGCAAACTGCAGCGCGTGTGCGCCATCGCCGTGCAGACAGACCGTCTCCGCGTTGACGGCGACCCACTCACCGCTCACGCTTTGCACCTGCTGCTGCTTTACCATAGTCAGCGTCTGCGCCAGCGCCTGACCGGCATCATCAATCAGCGCGCCTGGCTGGCTGCGCGGCACCAGCGCCCCGCTTGCCAGATAGCCCCGATCGGCAAACACCTCTTCGCGGGTGCGCAGGCCATACCGGGCGCCTGCCGCAATCAGCTCGCTGCCTGCCAGGCCAACCAGAATGAGCTGAGCATCCACCGCCCGTACTGCCCGGGCAATCGCGTCAGCGAGCTGCGGATCGGCGGCAGCCTGGTTATAGAGCATGCCGTGCGGCTTAACGTGAAACAGCCGCGCGCCTTCACTTTCCGTCATGCTTTTCAGCGCGCCAATCTGATAGATCATCTGGGCATAGACTGTCTCCGGCGGCAGCTGCATCGCCGTGCGGCCGAAATTCTCGCGGTCGGGAAAGCCCGGATGGGCGCCAATCGCCACCCCTGACGCATTGGCCCAGCGCACCGACTGCAGCATGGTCTGCGCATCACCGGCGTGAAAACCGCAGGCGATATTGGCAGAACTTACCAGCGTCAGCAGTTCCCGATCGCTGCTGCTGCCTTCGCCGAGATCGGCATTCAGATCAATTTTCATGCGTAAGCCCCCAGGCTATCTGATCCAGCGCGCGCTGCTGCTGCTGTTTCGCCAGCAGCGCCTCCTCCAGCGTGCAGGGAATAAAGTGAATCGGTTCGCCGAGCCTGATTTGCGCCAGCTGATAAATATCCGCCTCGATAATGCAGGCGATCCGCGGATAGCCGCCGGTGGTCTGTGCATCCGCCATCAGCACAATAGGCTGGCCGTTTGGCGGCACCTGCACCACGCCAGGCACCAGACCATGTGAGAGCAAATCGCGCGTGGCGGTCCGCTGCAGGCTGTCGCCCTGCAGGCGATATCCCATACGGTTACTCTGCGGGCTGAGTTTCCACGGGTTACGCCAGAATGCCTCCTGCGCCTCCTGGGTAAATTCGCTATATTCCGGACCCGGCAGCGCACGAATGCGGTTTCCCCACAGCAGCTGGCGCACACCCGCCGGCTGGCTGAAGTGGCGGGTTGGCTCGCCCAGCGGCAGACGATCGCCATCCTGCAGCCTGCGGCCCTGCCAGCCGCCAAACGCAGCTTTCAGATCGGTGCTGTGCGAGCCCAGCATTTCTGCTACCGCAAACCCGCCGTTTACCGCCAGATAACTGCGCATGCCGCTGGTTGGCATGGATAGCGTAAGCACCTGACCACGCTGCACCGGCAGGCGCCATCCGGTCCAGACCGGCTTGCCATCCAGCTCAGCGTTACAGGCGGCTCCCGTCAGCGCAAACCAGCCGTCGCGCTGAAACTCCGCCCTGAACTGACCCAGCACAATCTCCAGTACCGCGCTGTTCTCGCTGTTACCCACCAGCATATTTGCGGTACGCATGGAGGGTTCATCCAGCGCACCGCTCAGGCTGACGCCCAGCTGACGCCAGCCGTGCCGCCCGCGATCCTGTACCGAAGTCATTAGGCCGGCGCGTAAAATATTCAGCATATGCCCTCCTTCTGCGGCACAAACCGCACGCGATCCCCGGGACGCATCAGCGTGGGCGGCTGCTTAAGCGGATCAAACAGGCTAAGTGGCGTATGGCCAATCAGCTGCCAGCCGCCGGGGGCAGCCAGCGGATAGATACCGGTCTGACTGCCGCCAATCCCCACTGAACCAGCCGGGACAGCCACGCGCGGCTCGGCGCGACGCGGCGTATGCAGTCGCGTATCCAGGCCGCCCAGATAGGGAAAACCAGGCTGGAAGCCAAGAAAGTAGACAATGTAATCTGCGCTGCTGTGCAGCTCTACCACCTGCGGCGGCGTCAGCCCGGCGCGATCTGCCACTTCTGACAGATCGGGTCCGGCGCTGCCGCCATACACCACCGGGATCTCAATCAGCCGGGGATTATTTTGCGGCTGCTCTTCACTCTCTTCCCACCAGCGCTGCAGACGCTCTATGGCGTCCTGCGCATCGATTTGTGACTCGCGCAGTATCAGCGTGAGGTTGTTCATGCCGGGGATCGCCTCCTGCACCTGCTCATCCTGCTGCAGTCGCTCACATAATCCCCAGATGCGCTGCTGACTGGCGAGCGAAACCGGCGGCGCCAGTTCCAGTACCACCGCCCGCTCTCCCAGTAAATAACAACGTGCCTGTTGCAAAACCCACCTCCCGATCGTGAATAACGCGCGCCGGCAGACGTGCTGCGGCACGATAAACCTTTCACATAGCTGCTCAGGTTCAATAGGTTATGCAAAAGTGGCGGAGATGTGTCAACCAGTTTGCGCCCGGCGAGCGGACGCAGAGAGAGAAAAATCAGGCAGGATTGTCGATATCAATAAAGGTAACATCGAGGTGGTGATGCTGCGCCAGCCACTCACCCAGCGCTTTGATACCGTCGCGCTCGGTCGCGTGATGGCCCGCAGCGAAAAAGTGCAGCCCCTGTTCGCGCGCGCTGTGAATGGTCTGCTCAGAGACTTCGCCCGTAATAAAGGCGTCAACGCCGGCCGCGGCCGCGCTGTCGATAAAGCCCTGACCACCGCCGCTGCACCAGGCCACGCGTTTGATCAGCGCGGGTGCGTTATCACCGCAGTGCAGCGGCGTGCGTCCCAGGCGCTGCGCGATTTTTTCTGCCAGGTCGCTGCCGCTGAGCGGCGTGCGCAGCTCACCCCAGGGCAGCAGCGGCTCGATTTCACCCCTGACGTCGATATCAAACAGGCGCGCCAGCTGTGCGTTATTTCCCAGCTGTGGATGCGCATCCAGCGGCAGATGCCAGCCATAGAGATTAATATCGTTAGCCAGCAGCGTGCGCAGACGCTGTCGTTTCATGCCTTTTATTGCCGGGGCTTCGTTTTTCCAGAAGTAGCCGTGGTGTACCAGAACGGCATCTGCATTCCGCTTTACCGCTTCATCCAGCAGCGCCTGGCAGGCGGTAACGCCGGTAACCACTCTCCTGACTTCACTGCGTCCCTCAACCTGCAGTCCGTTAGGCGCGTAGTCGCTAAACGCGCTGCTGTTTAGCTGCTGGTTAACGATCTTTTCCAGCTCAATGTTATTCATAAAGGCTCCGTAATCGCCTCAGGCCGCGCCACGTGCGCGTTCAAAAGCGTCTAATGTCTTTTTGCGTGCCGCCTTATGTTCCACGATCGGCTGGGGATAATCGAGTTTCTTGTTGTTTTTCTTCGCCCAGACGTGCGGCTGATGAATATCGCTGTCGGGCACCTCTTTCAGCTCAGGCAGCCACTGCCGGATAAATGCGCCCTGCTTATCGAACCGTTCACCCTGGGTTGTCGGGTTAAAGATACGGAAATAGGGAACGGGATCGGTGCCGGTAGAGGCTGCCCACTGCCAGCCGCCGTTGTTGGCAGCGAAATCACCGTCAATCAGCTGTTCCATAAAGTAGCGCTCGCCCTGCCGCCAGTCGATAAGCAGATCTTTTACCAGAAAGCTGGCGGTGATCATGCGCAGCCGGTTGTGCATCCAGCCAATGCTGTTCATCTGGCGCATACCTGCATCGACGATGGGATAGCCGGTTTTGCCCGCTTTCCAGGCGTCAAAATGAGCGCTGTCTTTCTGCCAGCTGACGTGATGAGTCCAGTCGATAAACGGCTGATGTTTACAGAGCGCCGGATAGGCCACGATCAGATGGCGATAGAATTCCCGCCAGATCAGCTCACTGATCCAGGTAAAGGCTTTTCCTCCTTTCAGCGCATCAGCATGCTCTTTCACAATCCGGTGCAGACACTGCCGGGGTGAGAGTACGCCGGTTGAGAGATAGGCTGACAGCTGGCTGGTCCCGTCGCTGGCAGGCGTATCGCGCTCTGAGGGATAATCCAGCACCGGCTGTCTGGCAAACGCGCGCAGGCGTTTCAACGCCGCCTGTTCGCCGGCGGGAAAGAGCTTTTCATCGGGTTTTTCAGTCGGATAATCAAATGCGGGGATCTTTTTCAGGTTTTTCAGCGGAGCATCACCGCGTGCGGCAGGAGCGCTATGGCACTCTGGCAGCCCCTGCTGCAGCCGTTTTACAAACGCTTTGCTGAACGGCGTGAAGACTTTGAACGTCGTATTATTGCCGGTCTGCACGCTGCCCGGCGGCAGCAGCAGGCTGTCATCAAATCCCTGACAGGTAATGCCCTGCTCATCCAGCTGCTTTTCGACGGCAGCGTCGCGCTCGCGCTCGTTAATTTCATACTGATAGTTGTAAAACAGCGCATCCACCCGATGCGTTTTGCAGAAGTCGCTCAGATAATCAACTGAAGCAGCAAAATCATCGCACTGATGAAAATGCAGCGGAATGCCGCGTTCCGCCAGCGCCTGCTGCAGCTCGCACAGATTCTGATGAATAAAGGTCGCCTGTTTTGCTGACATGCTGTGCTGCCGCCACTGTTTCGGCGTGGCGATAAACAGCGCCATGACGTCAGCTTTTTTATCATGACACGCTGCCGCCAGCGCGCTGTTATCGTTAATACGCAGATCGTTGCGCAGCCAGAGCAGGTGTGTGGTCATGGGGCCTTGTCCTTATTGTCCGTAACGCAGGCGCAGTGCTTCCGGGTAGGGATCGAAATAGCGCTGCTGCGCCAGCCAGGGATGCGGATACTCAGCCATGTAGTGTTTCAGCATGGTGATAGGAGCCAGCAGCGGCTGAACGCCACAGCGATAGCGATCGATCAGCTGCGCCAGTTCCTGACGCTGAGGAGAGCTGAGTTTTGGCCGGAAATAGCCCTGTACATGCATCAGCACATTAGTGTGATTGCGGCGCGATGCGCGATGCGACATCAGCTGCATCAGCCGGTTGCGGTACTCAAACGCATACTCCTCCAGCGACGCCCATTTATCCATAGCGGCCACGAAGCGTCCCAGTTCGCGATAGGCATCCTGCGCGTGCGACAGCAGCAGCAGTTTATACCGGCTGTGAAAGGCGATCAGTTTGTGCCGCGTCAGTCCACTGCGCCACATTTCGTTAAACTCATGCAGCGCAAATACGCGCCCGGTGAAATTTTCGCGCAGAACCGGATCGTGCAGGCGGCCATCCTCTTCCAGCGGCAGCCAAGGCATCTCCTGCTGCAAAAAAGAGGTGAAGATGCCGATGCCCGATTTGCGATTATTGTTTGTGGCAGGATCGTAAACGCGCACCCGCTCCAGACCGCAGCTGGGTGATTTGGCGCAGAGAATATAGCCGCAAAGATGGTGCAGCGATTTGACACGCTCCGCTGACCAGCTGCGCATTTCGCTGGTGACTTCCTGATTATCATCTTTGCTGAAACAGATATGGATCTGATCGTCGCCCTGCTTCACCAGTCTCAATGCCGGACGCGGTGTGGGCAGGCCGATAGCCATCTCAGGACAGACCGGCTCATAGCGCACAAATTGCGCGAGTTCGTCCGTTGCAAAGGCAAAACGCTTGTGGCCGCCATCAAATCGGACGCTATCCCCGAGCAGGCAGGCACTGATGCCGACAGGAATTTTCTCGCTCATACTTGTACAACCTCCAAAATCTTGTAGAGGTTTAAGTGTAGCGCAAATGGCGATGAATGGCAGGATATAGCAGGCGCTATAAGCAAAATTTTGTCAAAAAAAGCGGGCGCTTCGGGTAAAAGCGTCCGCCTCGGTCAGAAAAATTCTGTTACCAGTAAATACCGCCTGCCACCTCGGACTGCGCCAGCCATACCGGCTTGGTACTGGTTTTGCACCAGATACGGTGCAGGTAGCTATAAAAACGCGCACGATCGCGGCGAAATAGCATAAAAGGAAGTGCCGCAACGCCTGCAATCAGCACCAGCGTGCGCCGTATAACGATTTTTGGCAGTGAATAGCGTTTATCCATTGCGTTCCTCCTGAGCAATCTGTTGTAAAGTGTGATCTACCGCAAATACTACGCCTGACTGCTCACTTTTGCTACTCATCAGACCACTTATTCTGAACTTTTTTTAGCCGTTTTCCCGTTCCGCAGAATGGCGTTACAACGGTGTGAATAACGGGTTATTTTACTGTGGTAAATCGCTGCGCGGACGCCGCTGCGGTTTATTGCTAAAGTAGAGAAAACCGTGTCGCAGGAGCCCACGTGACAACCATTTTGATTGTGGAAGATGAAAAAGAGATCCGCCGTTTTGTACGCCTGGCGTTAGAGAGCGAAGGCGTAAAAATTGTCGAAGCTGAACAACTGCAGCGTGGTCTGATTGAAGCGGCAACGCGCAAGCCCGATCTGGCGATCCTCGATCTCGGTCTGCCTGACGGTGATGGCATCGCGTTTATTCGCGAAGTACGCCAGTGGAGCACGATGCCGGTTATTGTGCTTTCAGCCCGCAGTGACGAGCAGGATAAGATCGCAGCGCTGGACGCAGGTGCGGATGATTATCTGACCAAACCGTTTGGCATTGGCGAACTGCTGGCCAGGGTGCGGGTGGCTTTACGTCGTCATCAGGGCAGTCAACCCGATGCGCGCGTGCTGTTTGGTGAAGTCTGCGTTGACCTGGCTGCACGCCGCATCACCCGCCGCGGCCAGGAAGTGCATCTGACGCCAACCGAGTTTCGCCTGCTCAGTCTGCTGCTGAATAACGCCGGCAAGGTGCTGACGCAGCGCCAGCTGCTGAATCAGGTCTGGGGACCCAATGCGGTGGAACACAGCCACTATCTGCGCATCTATATGGGCCACCTGCGTCAGAAGCTCGAAGAAAATCCGACGCAGCCTGCTCACCTGCTGACGGAAACCGGTATCGGCTACCGTTTTATGCCATAAAAAAAGGGCCGCAGCAGCGGCCCTTTTCACGGTATCACTCTCAGGCGTTCTTCAGAACTTCGCTGACAATTTCCACCGCTTCTTTCTCAATCAGCTCGCGATGCTCAGCGCCAAGGAAGCTTTCGCAGTAAATCTTGTAAGCATCTTCAGTGCCGGACGGACGCGCGGCAAACCAGCCGTTCTCCGTCATGACTTTCAGTCCGCCAATGGATGCGCCGTTACCCGGAGCGGCCGTCAGGCGTGCAGTGATCGGATCGCCCGCCAGCGTATCAGCGCTGACCATTTCTGGTGACAGCTTTGACAGCGCGGCTTTCTGAGCCGAGGTCGCCGACGCCTGCAGACGATTGTAGCTTGGCGCGCCAAAGCGCTCTGCCAGCTCATCATAATGCTGCTGCGGATTTTTTCCGGTCACCGCTGTAATTTCAGCGGCCAGCAGGCAGAGAATGATGCCATCTTTATCCGTGGACCAGGCTGAACCATCAAAACGCAGGAAAGATGCCCCCGCGCTCTCTTCGCCGCCAAAGCCAAAGCTGCCGTCGAACAGACCATCAACGAACCACTTAAAGCCCACCGGTACTTCTACCAGCTTGCGACCGATATCATTAACCACGCGGTCAATCATCGCGCTGGAGACCAGCGTTTTGCCCACGGCAACATCACTGCCCCACTGCGGACGATGCTGGAAAAGATAGTTGATAGCGACGGCCAGGTAGTGGTTAGGATTCATCAGGCCAGCTGGCGTGACAATACCGTGACGGTCATAATCGGGATCGTTGCCGAAGGCCAGATCAAACTTGTCTTTATATGCCAGCAGACCCGCCATCGCGCACTCTGATGAACAGTCCATGCGCACCACGCCATCTTTATCCAGATGCATAAAGCGGAAGGTCTGGTCGATAGCGTCATTAACGATGGTCAGATCGAGGTTGTAATGCTCAGCGATACGCTGCCAGTAAGCCATACCTGAGCCGCCAAGCGGATCTACGCCAATTTTCAGTCCCGCTTTCTGAATCGCCGGGAAGTCGATAACCTGCGCCAGTCCTTCAACATAAGGCTGAATCAGATCCTGCTCGACAATGTGGCCGCTCTGCCACGCCTGATCCAGCGGCAGACGTTTCACATCCTGCAGACCGCCTTTGATCAGCTGGTTAGCGCGATCTTCCACCACTTTTGTGACGTTGGTATCAGCCGGCCCACCGTTTGGCGGATTGTATTTAATGCCGCCATCTTCCGGTGGATTGTGTGAAGGGGTGATCACAATGCCGTCAGCCTGCGCGCCGCCGCGTTTGTTATGCTCCAGAATAGCATTGGAGATAGCGGGCGTTGGCGTGTAGCCGTTATCCTGCTGCACGATGACATCTACACCGTTCGCCGCCAGCACTTCCAGTACTGACAGAATAGCGGGCTCAGAGAGCGCGTGCGTATCTTTGCCCACGTAGCATGGACCCGTGATACCGTTCTTTTTGCGCTCTTCGGCGATCGCCTGTGCGATAGCCAGAATGTGCTCTTCATTGAAGCTGTGACGTCCCGCGCTGCCGCGGTGGCCAGATGTGCCAAATTTCACCGCATGGTCCGGGTTAGCCGCATCCGGCTTCAGGACGTAATACTGCGAGGTTAATTGTGCAACGTTAATCAAATCGCTCTGCTGGGCAGGCTGCCCGGCACGGGGGTGATTGGCCATTGGCGCTTCTCCCTGACGCTTCAGTTTAAATGGTGCCGCAAACTTTCTCTGTCAGCTCCGGAGGGAACTGCATAGCCAGCATGATGTGCTCCACCATGCTGCATTTACGGCCTGTATTGGTGTTTGTGATGACCCAGTAAGGTGTACCTGGCACATGCTTGGGTTTGGTATGCGTGCCATTTTGCAGCAGCGTATGCTCATCACCGGCAAAATAGACGCGCGTACGTCCCTGCAGCGATGCGGTAGCATCGGCGAATGCATCAGGATCGAGACGATAGAGCGTTGACAAAATCAGCATAAAGCGGTTAACCGCTTTTTTCTGCTCGGCATACTCATCTGACAGCATCAGCTCGCGCATGGCACGCACGCGGTCCTGCGGACGCGCTTCAGGCTCTGCTGCTGTCGCCTCTTTTACCGGGGCCGTCACTGCTGGCGCTGCTGCAGCGCGCGAGCTGGCGGTAAATTTCAGCATGCGACGCAGTATGTCTGAGGCGCTTTCACCGATGTGCTGCGTGTGGCTGGCAATATAACGGTAGAGTTCTTCGTCAACTTCAATCGTTTTCATCTTATTCCGTACGAGTCTGGCAACTAGCAGAATCCCGCATTCTGCAACGCCCTTACCGGTAGCGGGCACGCAGAGAGCCTGGGATCTGACATATTGATTATAAAGTTAAATCCGCAATAGCTGATAGCGCTGGCAACGTTTACGGGCAAAAGTCAGAATATGCCCTAATACCTGGCGACCGCCACCCGGACAGGTAGAATCATGATACCCTAACCCACGCTCTCAACTGTAAGAACTTTAGCCATGATTTTGAATGCCCGTCTGCAAACTGCACAATCTGATTCTCACAGCGCACCGGTTTTACTTATCCATGGTCTGTTTGGCAGCCTGGATAACCTTGGCGGGCTGGCACGTGGCGTAGCCGATGCACGTACTACGCTGCAGGTCGATGTGCGCAATCACGGTTTATCGCCGCGCAGCAATAGCATGAGCTATGCTGCAATGGCGCAGGATATGGTGGATACGCTGGATGCACAGCAGATCTCGCAGGTTGATGTGATTGGCCACTCGATGGGAGGCAAGATCGCTATGGCACTAAGTGCGCTGGCGCCTGAACGCGTTGGCAAGCTGGTGCTGATTGATATCGCTCCCGTCGACTATCAGACGCGCCGGCATGATGAGATCTTTGCAGCGATTCGCGCGGTCTCCGCAGCCGGCGTGACGCGCCGCAGTGAAGCCGCAGCGGTGATGCGACAGTTTATCCCTGAAGAGGGGATCATTCAGTTTATCCTGAAGTCCTTTGCTGAAGGAGAGTGGCGGTTCAACGTGCCGGTATTATGGGATAACTACGCGACGATATCGGGCTGGGAACCTATTCCCCCCTCGGCTCACCCGGCGCTGTTTATTCGCGGCGGCGACTCTCCGTATCTGGATAACCACTATCGGGCCCCGCTGCTGGCTCAGTTTCCTGAGGCGCGGGCGCAGGTCATTGCCGGTGCCGGGCACTGGGTGCATGCAGAGAAACCTGATGCCGTATTACGTGCCGTACGGCGCTTTTTTACACTCTGAAAGCAAAAGCTTATTGCGCTATGTTTAAGATTGGCGTCCCGTCTGACGCTGGAGTATGATGTCGCGCTAAAATTTTGCCGCGGTGGTTACACACTGTGGCTGGCCGATAATGTGTTTAATCGCGCGGCGCCGTTCGCGCCCACTCAGTTTCGCAAATCATGGCAAAAGAACAGACAGACCGTACCACGCTTGATCTCTTTGCAGACGAGCGACGACCGGGCCGCCCGAAAACCAGCCCGCTGTCGCGCGATGAGCAGTTGCGCATTAATAAGCGCAACCAGCTTAAACGCGATAAGGTTCGTGGGCTACGGCGCGTAGAGCTCAAAATGTCCGGCGAAGCGGTTGACGCGCTCAATACGCTGGCTGAGCAGCAAAATATCAGTCGCAGCGAGCTGATTGAGCAGATGCTGCTGACGCAGCTCAAACTCATATAATTTATGCAGACCGCACACAGGAACACAAACTCTGCGCTTTGCGCGTTCCGCGCTTTTTCAGGGTCTGCTATCATTCGCTTATCTGTATAGTCTGTTGACTTACTCTCACATTCAGGATTTAAGAGGTTACCTAACCCATGGCAATCGTAGGCATTTTCTTCGGCAGCGATACCGGCAACACTGAAAACATTGCAAAGATGATCCAGAAACAACTGGGTAAAGATGTCGCCGAAGTGCATGACATTGCTAAGAGCACGAAAGAAGATCTGGAAGCGTTTGATATCCTGCTGCTGGGTATTCCTACCTGGTATTATGGTGAAGCGCAGTGCGACTGGGATGATTTTTTCCCGACGCTGGAAGAGATTGACTTCAATGGCAAGCTGGTTGCGCTGTTTGGCTGTGGTGACCAGGAAGATTACGCTGAGTACTTCTGCGATGCGCTGGGTACAATTCGCGACATTATTGAGCCAAATGGCGCAATTATCGTGGGTCACTGGCCTGTTGAAGGTTACCACTTTGAAGCCTCCAAAGGCCTGGCTGATGAGAAGCATTTCCTCGGGCTCGCCATCGATGAAGATCGTCAGCCAGAGCTGACAAATGCGCGCGTCGAGGGCTGGGTGAAGCAGATTTTTGATGAGCTGCAGCTCAAAGAAATTATTGAGGCATAATGTGTTGCCGTTACCCGATGCAGGCGCGGTTAACATCGGGTAACGGAATTGCCTATAAAAATAATAGCTACGCTTTTTTAACTTTTCCCTGCAATTCTGTAGAATACCCGCAACGGTTAACGGCTTATTCCTCTGTCAGCAGGCTGAGGCTGAGTGAACTGAGAACCCAGCACTGTATAATCCCGCCGGCGACAGCAAGAGCTTACTCCCGCCTCTGGTGATTTCTTTAACATTTGCCTGGTTTCTATTCGCCTGTCCCGGTTCTATAATGAGACGCAAATGAGAATGCGCGTTAACCACACATTCAAGGCTGTTAAGCCGCAAATGACTAGCAAAGTAACAGGACAATATCCGCATGACTGACAACAATTCCGCATTGAAAAAGGCTGGCCTGAAAGTCACGCTGCCCAGATTAAAGATTCTGGAAGTGCTTCAGGAACCCCAGTGCCATCACGTCAGCGCGGAAGATTTGTACAAACGCCTGATCGATATGGGCGAAGAGATTGGTCTGGCCACGGTATATCGCGTTCTGAACCAGTTTGACGACGCGGGCATTGTAACCCGTCATAACTTCGAAGGCGGCAAGTCCGTTTTTGAATTAACGCAGCAGCAGCATCACGATCATCTTATCTGCCTGGACTGCGGTAAAGTGATTGAGTTCAGCGATGAGTCGATCGAAACGCGCCAGCGCGAAATCGCGACCCGCCACGGTATCAAGCTCACCAACCATAGCCTCTATCTGTATGGTCACTGCGAAGTGGGTGACTGCCGGGAAGATGAAACGCTGCATAACGATAAATAACGCAGTTACGCTGTAAAATAAAAAAACCGGTGCCTGCACCGGTTTTTTTGTTGCTGCAATTCAGGCGACCAGCGTCTCCTGCAGGTAGCGCCAGCGCGGATTTTCCGTTGTGCAGTCCAGCACCGCCAGCGAAATACGGCTGTGGCTCTCGCCGTTCAGTATCTGCAGTTCGCGATACTGAATGGTGACCTCTTTTTGCTGCTCAGAAATGATCGCATGTTCGCTGGTCGCGATGCGCATTCCTTCACGCTGTCCGCACAGGCGGCGAAACAGTTCTTCAACGTCATTCAGAGTCAGCTGCCTTCCCTGTGGCGTAACCATCCGGAAATCAGGATGGAAATGCGACAGCAGCAGCCCCATGGTATCGTTGCTGACATCCGCATGATTAAAAATACGTTCAATGAGCTGATGTAAAACCACAACGCTATGTTTGGCTTCCTGAGCGAGGCTTGTCATTATTTTTCCCTTTTTGCTAGCCACAGACCAAGTCCGGAGTGCGCATAGCCTACCTGAAAAAAAGGATTTAACACGGTCAAATGCGTTAATTTTTTTAAAGTCAGACAAGTCGTAAACCTGCGTATCTGCACAATTTTATTTAACGCAGAATAAATGTTTGCCGGGGAGCAAAAGAGGATAATAAAAAAGGGCGAATGCTCGCCCTTATATAATTTTATGATGCCGGAAGCGGTTATTATTCGCTGCCGATCTTCGCCCAGGTATCACGCAGGCCTACCGTGCGGTTAAATACCAGCGCTGATGGCTGCGAGTAGACGCTATCCGCGCAGAAGTAGCCTTCACGCTCAAACTGATATGGCGAGGTTGCCACCGCTTCGCGCAGTCCTGGCTCCACAAAGCCCTGCTTAATCTGCAGCGAGTCCGGATTCAGGGTCGCGAGGAAATCCTCTGCCGCGCCCGGGTTAGGCACGCTGAACAGGCGATCGTAGAGGCGGAACTCAGCGGGCAGCGCATGAATTGCGGAGACCCAGTGGATCACCCCTTTTACTTTGCGGCCATCAGCCGGGTCTTTGCTCAGCGTATCCACATCGCAGGTCGCATAGATGCAGGTGATGTTGCCCGCCTCATCTTTTGCCACACGCTCAGCGCGGATCACATAGGCGTTGCGCAGGCGCACTTCTTTACCCAGTACCAGACGCTTATACTGCTTGTTAGCTTCTTCACGGAAATCTGCGCGGTCGATCCATACTTCGCGGCTGAAAGGCACGTCGCGCGTACCCATCTCCGGCCGGTTAGGATGATTTGGCATGGTGATGATCTCATCATGCCCGGCAGGCAGGTTTTCAATCACGACTTTAAGCGGATCGAGCACGGCCATAGCACGCGGCGCATTTTCGTTGAGGTCGTCACGAATGCATGACTCCAGCGAAGCCATCTCAACGATATTGTCCTGTTTGGTAATACCGATGCGGCGGCAGAACTCACGAATTGATGCCGCGCTGTAACCACGACGGCGCAGGCCTGAAACGGTCAGCATGCGCGGATCGTCCCAGCCTTCTACCCGCTTTTCGCTCACCAGCTGCGTCAGCTTGCGCTTCGACATCACCGCATATTCCAGATTCAGGCGCGAAAATTCATACTGCCGCGGATGCACCGGAATCGTGATGTTATCCAGCACCCAGTCATACAGGCGACGGTTATCCTGAAACTCCAGCGTGCAGAGCGAATGCGTGATCCCTTCCAGCGCATCGGAGATGCAGTGCGTGAAGTCATACATCGGATAGATGCACCATTTGTTGCCGGTCTGATGGTGTTCGGCAAACTTAATGCGGTAGAGCACCGGATCGCGCATCACGATAAAGCTGGAAGCCATATCGATTTTGGCACGCAGGCACGCCTTACCCTCTTCAAAGCCACCGTCGCGCATTTTCCGGAACAGCGCCAGGTTCTCTTCAACGCTGCGATCGCGATACGGGCTGTTTTTGCCCGGCGCCGTCAGCGTGCCGCGATACTCGCGGATCTGCTCGGGTGACAGTTCGTCAACGTACGCCAGCCCTTTGTTGATCAGCTCGACAGCATAATTAAACAGCTGATCAAAATAGTCGGATGAGTAACGAATGTTGCCGCTCCACTCAAAGCCCAGCCATTGCACATCATTTTTGATCGACTCGACGAACTCCATATCCTCTTTCACCGGATTGGTATCATCGAAACGCAGATTGCATTCCCCCTGATAATCCTGTGCGATTCCAAAGTTCAGGCAGATCGATTTTGCATGGCCAATATGCAGATAACCATTGGGCTCTGGCGGGAAACGGGTATGCACAGTACTGTGCTTACCGCTCGCCAAATCTTCGTCGATGATCTGACGAATAAAGTTCGTTGGGCGGGCTTCAGCCTCACTCATCTCAAAATCCTCAAACAATAACGGGTGATTTTACCTCGAAGTAACGGAGTATGATCCACAAAGCGCTGAAGGGAAACAACCGTTTGTTGGCGCTTTTAAAACAAAAAAGGCAGGAATCGCTTCCTGCCTGATTGGTTAAACGCCTGGGGTTAGTTTTTCACCTCATAGAGCGGCGTTTCACCGGCAACAACCGTGCCGGTTGCCAGCAGCGTAAGACCTGCGAAGTCGTCGCTGTTGCTGACCACCACCGGACTGATCATCGAGCGCGCGTGAGCGTTCAGATAGTCCAGATCTATCTCCAGGATCGGCTCGCCAGCGGTAACGGTCGCGCCCTCTTCCACCAGCCGGGTAAAACCGCGCCCTGCCAGCGCAACGGTGTCCAGCCCCATATGCACCACTATCTCAACGCCGCTCTCTGTTTCCAGACAGAAGGCGTGATTGGTGTTGAAGATTTTCACTATAGTACCGGCAATCGGTGCCACCACGCGGCTATCCGACGGCTGAATGGCCAGGCCATCACCTACCGCTTTGCTGGCGAACGCTTCATCCGGCACCTTATCCAGCGCCACTACATGACCTGATACCGGTGCCAGCAGCGTGGCAATCGCCTTATGTGTCGCCGCCGGCGCAGGCGCGGCTGCCGCCACAACCGGTTTAGCCACAGGCGCAGCGCTGGCGGCCGCCACCGGGCCTTTAGTCAATACGGACTTCATCGCAGTAGCGATACTCTCCGCCTGCGTACCCACAATAATTTGCACGCTCTGCTTATTAAGACGGATAACGCCTGAAGCGCCGATGCGTTTTGCCACACCTTCGCTGACCTGTGCGGAATCTTTCACGTTCAGACGCAGGCGCGTGATACAGGCATCGATATGCGTCAGGTTTTCAGAGCCGCCAACGGCAGCAATATAGCGACGCGCCAGCGATTCAGTGGCCGTTTCACCGCTATTTTCCTGCATGACATTCACATCATAACCATCGGTTTCATCATCCGCTGCCAGTTCGCGGCCCGGCGTCAGCAGGTTAAATTTGCGGATAGTGAAACGGAAGACGACGTAGTAGATCACGAAGAAGACCAGGCCCTGCGGGATCAGCATCCACCAGTGCACCGCCAGCGGGTTACGCGACGAGAGCACCATATCTACCAGGCCGGCGCTGAAGCCAAATCCGGCAATCCACTGCATGCTGGCCGCAATAAACACTGAAATACCGGTCAGTACCGCGTGGATCACATAGAGCACCGGGGCCACGAACATAAAGGAGAATTCCAGCGGCTCAGTGATACCGGTAAAGAATGCTGCGAAAGCGGCCGCCAGCATAATGCCACCCACTTTTGCGCGATTTTCAGGACGCGAGCAGTGATAGATAGCCAGTGCCGCACCCGGCAGGCCAAACATCATGATCGGGAAGAAGCCCGCCTGATAGCGACCCGTAATGCCCGGAATGCCGCTGCCGTTAGCAATAGACTGCGCGCCGCCGAGGAATTTTGGAATGTCGTTAATACCCGCAACATCAAACCAGAACACGGAATTGAGCGCGTGGTGCAGGCCAACCGGGATCAGTAACCGGTTAAAGAAGGCGTATACCCCTGCTCCGACAGAACCCAGTTTCTGGATATGTTCTCCAAAGCTTACCAGACCACCAAAGATCACCGGCCAGACGTACATCAGGATAAACGCCACGACAATCATCAGGAAGGAGACCAGAATCGGTACCAGGCGACGCCCGCTGAAGAAAGAGAGCGCTTTAGGCAATTCGACATGGCTGAAGCGGTTATACATCTCAGCCGAAAGGATACCCACCATGATACCGACAAACTGGTTTTCAATTTTGCCAAACGCCGCAGGCACCTGCTCAAGCGGCATTTTCTGTATCATAGCGACGGCAGCAGGCGAACAGAGCGTGGTCACCACAAGAAAGCCAACAAAGCCGGTCAGGGCCGCGGCGCCATCTTTATCCTTAGACATACCGTACGCGACACCAATCGCAAACAGTACCGACATATGGTCGATAATCGCAGAGCCTGACTTTATCAGCAGTGCCGCCAGCGCGTTACCTGCCCCCCAGCTGTCGGGATCGATCCAGTAGCCTACCCCCATCAGGATAGCGGCCGCCGGCAGCGTGGCCACCGGCACCATCAGCGCACGGCCGACTTTTTGTAAATAGCCTAATATACTCACCTTGTTCTCCCCCTATGAGACTGGCGTATCCCCTGGTACGGGTTGGTTTTATTATCCCGGCACCTGGCGTGTTGATAAGACGATTCTCTGCGAGATGCAGTGTAAAGATAAATTAATTCGCCTCGCAAATTAAAACCGCTCCGGTTGTGACTTTTATCACTTTAATAGCCAAATTAAGTCGCTTAATACTGGTCACTGCTACAAACTTATTTTATGATAAAAAATATCAACCACTCTTTTTCGCTGTAGCCTGCTGATAAACGCGTTAACCTCATTCACACTTGATCACGGCTGCTACAGCATATTCTTTTTATCTGTTTAACCGAGGTGCACTATGAGACTGATTCCGCTGGCTACACCTGCTCAGGTTGGCAAATGGGCAGCCCGCCATATCGTCAACCGGATTAACGCCTTCAACCCAGGCCCTGAGCGTCCCTTTGTTCTGGGATTGCCTACGGGCGGCACGCCGCTGGAAGCTTACAAGCATTTGATTGAGATGCACAAAGCGGGCCAGGTCAGCTTTAAGCATGTCGTCACATTCAATATGGATGAGTATGTTGGTCTGCCGAAAGCGCACCCGGAAAGCTATCACAGCTTTATGTATCGCAACTTTTTCGATCATGTTGATATTCCGTCAGAAAACATCAATCTTCTGAATGGCAATGCGGAAGATATTGACGCAGAATGTCGCCAGTATGAAGAGAAGATTCGTGCGTTTGGTAAAATCCACCTGTTTATGGGTGGTGTAGGCAATGATGGCCATATTGCGTTTAATGAACCCGCCTCCTCGCTCTCATCGCGTACACGTATAAAAACGCTGACGCATGATACGCGTGTCGCTAATTCACGCTTTTTTGATGGCGATGTCAGCCAGGTTCCTAAATATGCGCTGACCGTTGGCGTGGGTACGCTGCTGGATGCCGAAGAGGTGATGATTCTCGTGACAGGCCATGTCAAAGCGCTGGCGCTTCAGGCCGCGGTAGAAGGTAACGTAAACCATATGTGGACCATCAGCTGTCTGCAGCTGCATCCAAAAGCGGTTGTGGTATGCGATGAGCCAGCGACAATGGAACTGAAAGTTAAAACGGTAAAATATTTCCGCGAGCTTGAAGCGGAAAATATGCAGGGCGTCTGAGAGGACGATGTAGAAGCCTGCTGTCGCTGACAGCTGGCGCAGCCGGGAGAGAGATAATGTACGCATTAGTAAACGGTCGGATTTTTACCGGCTATGACATTCTGGACGATCACGCGGTAGTTATCGCGGACGGTATTATTGATCGGGTTTGCCCGCGCGCCATGCTGGATGCAGCGCTACCGCAACAGGATATGGCCGGCGCGTTTATCGCTCCCGGCTTTATCGACCTGCAGCTCAACGGCTGCGGCGGTGTGCAATTCAACGATTCGCCTGAAGCGCTGAGCGTGGAAACGCTGGAGATAATGCAGCGTGCTAATGAAAAGTCAGGCTGTACCAGCTTTCTTCCCACGCTGATTACCAGCAGTGATGAACTGATGAAGCAGGCGGTGGAAACCATGCGCGCCTGGCTGACAACGCGGCAGAATCAGGCGCTGGGTTTGCACCTTGAAGGTCCGTGGCTCAACCGGGAGAAAAAAGGGACGCACAATCCGGCTCTGATACGCCAGCCCGATCCCGCACTGGTTGACTACCTTTGTGCCAACGCGGATGTCATTACTAAGGTTACGCTGGCGCCTGAACAGGCAGGCAGCGAGGTTATTCGTCAGCTCAGCGCAGCCGGTATCATCGTCTCTGCCGGTCACTCTAATGCGACCTATGCCGAGGCAAAAGCCGGATTCAGCGCCGGTATTACTTTTGCGACCCACCTTTATAATGCGATGAGCCCTTTTAGCGGCCGTGAACCTGGACTGGTCGGTGCGCTGTTTGATTCGCCTGATGTATACTGCGGCATCATTGCAGATGGCTTACATGTCAATTACGCTAACGTGCGCATGGCAAAGCGGCTTAAAGGCGAACGGCTGATTCTGGTTACTGACGCGACTGCGCCAGCGGGTGCCGCGATTGATAAATTTATTTTTGCAGGTAAAACAATATACTATCGCAATGGCCTGTGCGTGGATGAGCATGGAACCCTGAGCGGTTCAGCACTGACAATGATTGAAGCAGTGCAGAACAGCGTAGAGTATTGCGGCATTGCCCTGGATGAGGCGTTACGTATGGCAACGCTTTATCCGGCAAGAGCCATGGGCGTGGAAAAACAGCTGGGCACGGTAGCAGCAGGAAAAGCCGCCAACCTCACTGTTTTTACCCGCGATTATCAAATCATCAAGACGTTCGTCAATGGAGAGAGCGTCCTCAGCGAGTAAGCATTGAATGACCACTGGCGGCCAGACTCAAATAGGAAATGTCGATCTTGTCAAACAACTCAATAGCGCAGCCGTTTATCGGTTGATCGATCAACAGGGGCCGATTTCGCGCATTCAGATTGCCGATCTCAGCCAGCTTGCGCCCGCCAGTGTCACTAAAATTACCCGTCAGTTGATTGAACGCGGTCTGATCAAAGAGGTCGAGCAGCAGGCCTCTACCGGCGGTCGCCGCGCCATCTCCATTATCACGGAAACCCGTCATTTTCATACCATCGGCGTCCGTCTCGGACGCAACGACGCCACGCTTACCCTGTTTGATCTAAGCGGCAAATCGCTGGCGCAGGAAGATTATCCGCTACCAGAGCGCACGCAGGAGACGCTGGAGAACGCACTGTTTAATGCTATCAGCGCGTTTATCAACGTGCATCAGCGGAAAATTCATGAGCTGATCGCTATTGCCGTGATCCTGCCCGGGCTGGTTGATCCGGTTAAAGGGATTATTCGCTATATGCCGCACATTGCCGTCAGCCACTGGCCGCTGGTCGCCAGCCTGCAGCAGCGGTTCAGCGTGACCAGCTTTGTAGGGCATGATATCCGCAGTCTGGCGCTGGCTGAGCACTACTTCGGTGCAAGCCGCGACTGCGCTGACTCGATTCTGGTGCGGCTGCATCGTGGAACCGGTGCCGGCATTATTGCTAACGGGCAGATTTTCCTCGGCAGTAACGGTAACGTGGGTGAAATTGGCCATATCCAGGTCGATCCGTTAGGCGAACGCTGCCACTGCGGCAACTTCGGCTGTCTGGAAACCATCGCCGCAAATGGCGCCATTGAAAACCGCGTACGCCATCTGCTGAATCAGGGATATCCGAGTGTGCTGTCGCTGGATAACTGCCTGATGCCGCAAATCTGTCACGCCGCTAATCAGGGCGACGCGCTGGCGTGTGAAGTGATTGAGTATGTGGGGCGTTATCTTGGCAAAGCGATTGCCATTGCAATCAACCTCTTTAACCCGCAAAAGGTGGTGCTGGCGGGCGAAATCACCGACGCCGACAAAGTGTTGTTTCCCGCCATTGAGAGCTGTATCAATACGCAGGTGCTGCGTGAGTTTCGCAAAAACCTGCCGGTGGTGCGCTCACAGCTGGATCATCGCTCCGCGATTGGTGCGTTTGCGCTGGCAAAACGCGCTATGCTGAATGGCATTCTGCTGCAGCATCTGCTGGAAGATTAATTGTAACCTGCCTGAGACGGCCTGACGGGATCTTGTATGACCATTAAAAGCGTAATCTGTGATATCGATGGCGTGTTGATGCATGACAACACGGCCGTGAAAGGGGCTAATGAATTTCTGCAGCGTATCCTGGAAAAAGGCATGCCGCTGGTCGTGCTGACTAACTATCCGTCGCAGACTGCTCAGGATCTGGCTAACCGTTTCTCCAACGCCGGCGTCGACATTCCTGACTCGGTATTTTATACCTCAGCCATGGCCACCGCTGATTTCCTGCGGCGTCAGGAGGGGAAAAAAGCGTATGTAATCGGGGAAGGTGCGCTGGTTCACGAACTCTACAACGCCGGCTTTACCATTACTGACGTCAATCCTGATTTTGTTATCGTCGGTGAAACCCGCTCGTTTAACTGGGATATGATGCATAAAGCCGCATTTTTTGTGGCTAACGGCGCGCGCTTTATTGCGACCAATCCGGATACCCATGCGCGTGGATTTATTCCCGCCTGCGGCGCACTCTGTGCCGGTATCGAAACCATTTCGGGCCGTAAGCCCTTTTACGTTGGCAAGCCCAGCCCCTACATTATGCGGGCTGCGCTGAACAAAATGCATGCGCACTCTGAAGAGACAGTGATCGTGGGTGATAACCTGCGCACCGATATCCTGGCGGGCTTCCAGGCGGGGCTGGAAACCATTCTGGTGCTCTCAGGTGTCTCTACCCTGAGCGATATCGACGCTATGCCGTTCCGCCCCGACTGGATTTTCCCTTCCGTCGCCGATATCGATCTGTTCTGACCGGCGCCGTGCATCTGCTGACGCCCTGCCCACCTGCCGGTGTGCGGGGCGTTACTGTTTTGGACGCCTGATGATAAAAAGAGCTAAACCGGAAAATTATTAGATATCATCTAAAAAAACAGCATTTATTTTGATTAATATTTAATTTATTCACCTGTGCAACACTCTATTTATCATAAAAACGTTATTTTGCTTGCGCAACCACCATCAATTAGCGCATTTTCTTATACATCACGCAGCGCAGGCTGCCGGACAAATGCAAAATAACATCGCCACAGGGTGAGATCAGGAGTCAGTTATGTGTTCGATTTTTGGTGTGCTGGATCTGAAAAGCGATCCTGTTGAACTGCGCAAGAAAGCGCTGGAGTCTTCCCGTCTGATGCGTCACCGCGGCCCGGACTGGTCCGGAGTGTTTGCAGATGATAAGGCTATCCTGGTGCATGAGCGCCTCTCAATCGTTGACGTTAACAACGGCGCGCAGCCGCTGTATAACGCTGACCACACCCACGTACTGGCCGTGAACGGCGAAATTTATAATCATCAGGCGCTGCGCGCTGAGCTGAGCGATCGTTACGCGTTTCAGACCGGCTCCGACTGCGAAGTGATTCTGGCGCTTTATCAGGAAAAAGGCGTCGATTTCCTCGATGACCTGCAGGGTATGTTCGCTTTCATCCTGTGGGACAGCGTTAAACAGCAGTACCTGATTGGTCGCGATCATATCGGTATCATTCCGCTCTATATGGGCAATGATGAGCACGGCAACCTTTACGTTGCATCTGAAATGAAAGCGCTGGTTCCGGTCTGCCGCTCTATTAAAGAATTTCCGCCGGGAAGCTTCCTCTCCAGCACTGACGGTGAGATCCGTCGTTACTGGCAGCGCGACTGGATGGATTTTGCAGCGGTTGCGCAGAACACCACGGATGCTGCAGGCCTGAAACATGCGCTGGAAGAGTCAGTAAAAAGCCATCTGATGTCGGATGTCCCTTACGGCGTGCTGCTCTCAGGCGGACTGGACTCTTCGATCATTTCGGCCGTTACCAAGCGTTTTGCGGCTAAACGGGTGGAAGATGCTGATAAGAGCGACGCCTGGTGGCCACAGCTGCACTCGTTTGCTGTGGGTCTGGAAGGCTCGCCCGATCTGAAAGCTGCGCAGGCGGTCGCCGATCATCTCGGTACCGTGCACCACGAAATTCATTTCACGGTACAGGAAGGTCTGGACGCCATCCGTGACGTGATTTACCACATCGAAACCTATGATGTCACCACGATTCGCGCTTCAACGCCGATGTATCTGATGTCGCGCAAAATCAAGGCGATGGGTATCAAGATGGTGCTTTCTGGTGAGGGCGCAGATGAAGTGTTTGGCGGCTATCTCTACTTCCATAAAGCACCAAACGCCCGTGAGTTTCATGAGGAGAACGTGCGTAAGCTGCTGGCGCTGCATATGTTTGACTGCGCGCGTGCGAACAAAGCGATGTCAGCCTGGGGCGTAGAGGCACGCGTGCCGTTCCTGGATAAAAAATTCCTGGATGTGGCAATGCGCATCAACCCGGAAGATAAACTGTGCGGCAGCAACGGAAAGATGGAAAAGCATATTCTGCGTGAATGCTTCTCATCGTACCTGCCGGAGAGCGTGGCGTGGCGTCAAAAAGAGCAATTTTCTGATGGCGTCGGTTACAGCTGGATCGATACGCTGAAAGAAGTGGCGGCGAAGCAGGTCAGCGATCAGCAGCTGGCGACCGCACACTTCCGCTTCCCGCACAACACGCCTGTCTCAAAAGAAGCGTATCTCTATCGCGAAATCTTTGAGGAGCTGTTCCCGCTGCCGAGCGCGGCAGAGTGCGTGCCTGGCGGACCTTCTGTGGCCTGCTCTTCTGCTAAAGCGATTGAGTGGGACGAGGCGTTCAAATCCATGGACGATCCTTCCGGCCGTGCCGTTGGCGTACATCAGTCCGCTTACAAATAAGCGCATCGCCGGATAGAGTAAGGGACCCGCTGCGGTCCCTTTTTAGTTGCAACTGACGCGGATGCGATCGAAAATTGCTGAATAAAGCGCCAGCCTGGTTACAAGCCAGACAAACAGGCGCCGCAAGGTAAAAAACGGCAAAAAAACTGTTGACGCTACAAAGCTCAATACGCATAATGCGCCCCGCAACGCCGTTGAAGGTAACGCGAAAAAAGATGGCTACGTAGCTCAGTCGGTTAGAGCACATCACTCATAATGATGGGGTCACAGGTTCGATTCCCGTCGTAGCCACCATCTTTTTTGCGGGAGTGGCGAAATTGGTAGACGCACCAGATTTAGGTTCTGGCGCCGCAAGGTGTGCGAGTTCAAGTCTCGCCTCCCGCACCATTTCAGTCTTCGGCAGCCGGATGGGGTATCGCCAAGCGGTAAGGCACCGGTTTTTGATACCGGCATTCCCTGGTTCGAATCCAGGTACCCCAGCCAATCCGATATGTTTTCGTGGATACGCGTTAACAGATGGGATATCGCCAAGCGGTAAGGCACCGGTTTTTGATACCGGCATTCCCTGGTTCGAATCCAGGTATCCCAGCCAGCATCGGGAAAAGCAGTAAAGCAGTATTATGGCTACGTAGCTCAGTCGGTTAGAGCACATCACTCATAATGATGGGGTCACAGGTTCGATTCCCGTCGTAGCCACCAGATAATTGGGGTGTCGCCAAGCGGTAAGGCACTGGTTTCTGATACCAGCATTCCGGGGTTCGAATCCCTGCACCCCAGCCATACAAAGACAATTTGATCAAACACCTATTGGGGTGTCGCCAAGCGGTAAGGCACTGGTTTCTGATACCAGCATTCCGGGGTTCGAATCCCTGCACCCCAGCCAAATTGCACAACAGGCCCGCTTTTGCGGGCTTTGTTGTTTCTGACGTTCTGAAACGACAGGGCTTACTGCCGGCGCGCCAGCAGTAAGCGTGAGTCAGGTCAGAGTCCCAGCGCGTAGCGCAGCGCACGACGCTTCAGGCCGCCGGCGCGTTCTGCCGCCATCAACCCCAGATTACGCGCCAGGCGCAGCGGCGGCAGTGAGTTACTGAACGCAAAATAGAACAGATCCATACCACCCTGCATCAGCAGATTATCGCGATAGCGTTCACGCTGATAGCGCTGCAGCACCGCCATTGCTGACCACGTCTGCGCCTGACTGCGCGCCTCAGTCAGCACATTAATCAGCGCATCCACGTCGCGATAGCCCAGATTGACACCCTGCCCCGCCAGCGGATTGATCGTATGCGCAGCATCTCCCACCAGCGCCAGCCCCGGCATGACGTAGCGCGTGGCATGACGCCGCACCAGCGGGAACGACGCCGCACTCTTTATCTGAAAGCGGCCGAGACGGGCCGGGAAATTCAGCTTTACCTCTTTCTCCAGCTGGCTCAGCGGCAGCGCCTGCAGCTGACGGATACGCGCGGGTGCGTCATACCACACCAGCGATGCATGCTGGTCAAAAAGCGGCAGAAAAGCTCGCGGCCCCTGCGGCGTAAACTGCTGCCAGGTAGCATCACCCGCCGGATGCTCACACTCAGTACTGATAAGCATGCAGGATTGCGCATAGTTCCAGCCGTGCACGCCAATGCCTGCCAGCTGCCGCACCCGCGAGTTTGCGCCATCCGCGCCAACCACCAGCCGGGCATCAAGCGGTGCGCCCTGGTCCAGGGTGATGTGCCAGCCACCGCTATGCGGCTGCAGATCCTGAAGCGTTGCCGGGCACAGCAGCGCGACACCATCCTGCTGCATCTGCTCCCACAGCGCCCGCTGCAACACGCGATTTTCCACCATATAGCCAAGCACCGGCAGCCCCAGCGATGCTGCATCAAACGTGACGTGCGCGCTCTGCCACTCCCAGGTTTCCAGTTTGCGATAGGGCGCACTGCGCATCGCCTCTACGCGCGTCCAGGCACCCAGCTGCTGCAGTAGCGCAACTGAAGAAGCACCAATCGCAGAGATGCGGATATCAGGCTCGCCGCTGTTATCAAACGGCTCAGGCTCTGCACGCTCTATGACAGCGACGCGGAACTGCTGCTGCGCCAGCCCGCACGCCAGCGCCGCCCCCACCATGCCACCTCCGACGATGACCACGTCATACTGTCTCTCCTGCATCGATCCTCACCTTTCCTGTTGCCCTGACGCCCTACGGCGTTTGCTGATAAACAAAGTGTACCGGAAATCATCCGTAATGGGGGGGCTGACCCGCTGCCACATCTTTTTGTGCCTGCGCGGCCCGCAGCAGCCTGGCTGTCACGCTGGTGCGCGAAGTATGACGGGTACGCTGGTCACATCCCCCCCAAAGCATTACACTATGCCCCCTGCACTTTCCTGCTCAGATTCAATGGCTGGTTCAATGACCAAAAAACTGCATATCAAAACCTGGGGCTGTCAGATGAATGAGTATGATTCATCCAAGATGGCTGACCTGCTGAACAGCACGCACGGCTACACCCTGACGGAGGAAGCCGAAGACGCAGATGTTCTGCTGCTTAATACCTGCTCTATCCGTGAGAAAGCGCAGGAAAAAGTCTTTCACCTGCTGGGGCGCTGGAAAAAGCTCAAAGCGGTCAATCCCGATCTTATCATCGGCGTGGGCGGCTGCGTGGCGTCGCAGGAAGGCGATAAACTGCGCCAGCGTGCGCAGTGTGTTGATATCGTCTTTGGACCGCAGACGCTGCATCGCCTGCCGGAAATGATCAATCAGGTACGCGGTAATAAAAGCCCGGTAGTTGACGTCAGCTTCCCGGAAATTGAAAAATTTGACCGCCTGCCGGAACCGCGCGCTGAAGGCCCGACGGCTTTTGTCTCTATCATGGAAGGCTGCAATAAATATTGCACTTTCTGCGTGGTGCCTTATACCCGCGGCGAAGAAGTCAGCCGTCCCTGCGACGATATCCTGCTGGAAATCGCCCAGCTGGCCGCTCAGGGTGTGCGCGAGGTCAACCTGCTGGGTCAGAACGTCAACGCCTATCGCGGCGCGACCTTTGATGACCAGATCTGCACGTTTGCTGAGCTGCTGCGCCTCGTCGCCGCCATTGATGGTATCGACCGCATCCGCTTCACCACCAGCCATCCGATTGAGTTCACCGATGACATCATTGATGTCTATCGCGATACGCCAGAGCTGGTGAGCTTTCTGCATCTGCCGGTTCAGAGCGGCGCTGACCGTATTCTGACGCTGATGAAGCGGGCGCACACTGCCCTGGAGTACAAAGCAATTATTCGCAAGCTGCGTGCAGCACGTCCTGATATTGAAATCAGCTCTGATTTTATCATCGGTTTCCCGGGTGAAACTCAGCACGACTTCGAACAGACCATGAAGCTGATTCACGACGTTAACTTTGACACCAGCTACAGCTTTATCTACTCCGCCCGTCCGGGTACGCCTGCGGCTGACCTGCCAGACGACGTGCCGGAAGAGGAGAAAAAGCAGCGCCTCTATATTCTGCAGGATCGTATCCAGCAGCAGGCGATGGCGATCAGCCGCCGTATGGTGGGTACCGTTCAGCGTATTCTGGTTGAGGGCACATCACGTAAAAATGTGATGGAACTGACCGGCCGTACTGAAAATAACCGCGTGGTGAACTTTGAAGGCTCAGTGAACATGATTGGCAAATTTGTCGATGTTGAAATCGTTGACGTCTATGCCAACTCACTGCGCGGCGTGGTCGTACGCACTGAAGATCGCATGGGGCTGCGCGTGGCGCAGAGTCCGGCGGCCGTCATTGCCCGTACCCGCAAAGAGGATGAAACCGGCGTCGGCCTGTATCAACCCTGACAGTTAATCACTGTGCGGCAGCACGCAGCGTGCTGCCGCCTGTTTCATTCGCCACCCCTTGCATTCTGCAGCGGTCGCCCAAATATCTTTCCCTGCGCTTGCGTCCTGATGCTGTCCCATAAATAATTTTGTCATACGCTTATGACGCGCACGCGTGGCATCCATACATCTTTTCAACTGGCCCTGTGTGACCCAAAGGATTCAATTGAATATCGAAACTCGTGAAATCGCCCTGGAACCCGCCGACAACCAGCGTCTGATGAGCCTGTGCGGTCCGTTTGATGACAATGTGAAGCAGCTGGAACGCCGTCTGGGCATCGAAATCAACCGCCGCGACAACCATTTTAAGCTGGTGGGCCGCGCGCTCAGCGTGGAGGCCGCCGCGCATATCCTGCGTACGCTGTATGTGGATACTGCCCCGGTTCGCGGCCATATTCCGGATATCGAACCGGATCACATTCATCTGGCCATTAAAGAGAGCCGGGTGCTGGAGCAGACCGCCGAAAGCGTGCCGGAGTATGGCAAAGCGGTAAACATTAAAACCAAACGCGGTGTGATTAAGCCGCGCACGCCGAATCAGGCGCAGTACATCGCCAACATCCTCGACCACGATATCACCTTTGGTATCGGCCCGGCGGGTACCGGTAAAACCTATCTTGCGGTTGCCGCCGCGGTTGATGCCCTGGAGCGCCAGGAGATTCGTCGTATCCTGCTGACCCGCCCGGCGGTAGAGGCGGGTGAAAAGCTGGGCTTTCTGCCTGGCGATCTGAGCCAGAAGGTTGATCCCTATCTGCGCCCGCTTTATGACGCGCTGTTTGAGATGCTCGGCTTTGAACGGGTTGAAAAGCTGATGGAGCGTAACGTGATTGAGGTGGCACCGCTCGCCTATATGCGCGGTCGTACGCTGAATGATGCGTTTGTGATCCTCGATGAGAGCCAGAACACCACCATTGAACAGATGAAGATGTTCCTGACGCGCATCGGCTTTAACTCCAAAGCGGTGATCACCGGTGACGTAACGCAGATTGACCTGCCGCGCAGCACCAAGTCGGGTCTGCGCCACGCGATTGAAGTGCTGGCTGACGTCGAAGAGATCAGCTTTAACTTCTTCCACAGCGAAGATGTGGTACGCCATCCGGTAGTGGCACGTATTGTGAACGCTTATGAAGCCTGGGAAGAGGCGGATCAGAAGCGTCGTGATAAACTGGCGGAAGAGCGTAAACGGGAGTCGCTGGCCGCTCAGGCTATGCACTCCACACCACCACAGGAGCCGTCATGAGTACGGTAGTACTGGATTTACAGCAGGCCTGCGCCGACGCGCACGGCCTGCCGGAAGAAACCGCTTTTCAGCGCTGGCTGGAAGCGGCCATTACCCCCTTTCAGCCAGAAAGTGAGGTCACGATTCGCCTGGTTGATGAAGCGGAGAGTCACGAGCTAAACCTGACTTATCGCGGCAAAGACAAGCCGACCAACGTGCTCTCTTTTCCTTTTGAAGCGCCGCCGGGCATTGAGCTGCCGCTGCTGGGTGATTTAATTATCTGTCGCCAGGTGGTTGAGCAGGAAGCGGCTGAACAGGGTAAAAGCACTGAAGCACACTGGGCACACATGGTTGTACACGGCACGCTGCATCTGCTGGGCTATGACCATATTGAAGACAGTGAAGCCGAAGAGATGGAGGCGCTGGAGACTGAGATAATGCTTGCTCTTGGTTATCCTGACCCGTACATTTCGGAGAAAGAAGACGCCTGAGCCGTGGGTTCAGGCTACTGTGCTGCCGGCGGGACGCGGGCAGCTATCCTTATCTAACAGCGAGATCGTAATTAAAACGCCATGAGCGACGACCATTCTCAAAACAACGATGCCCCCAGTAGTAAAAAGGGCTTCTTTTCCCTGCTGCTTAGCCAGCTGTTTCACGGTGAACCTAAAAATCGTGATGAACTGCTGGGTCTGATCCGTGATTCTGAACAAAAAGAGCTGATTGACCAGGATACCCGCGACATGCTGGAAGGGGTGCTCGACATCGCTGAGCAGCGCGTACGCGATATCATGATCCCACGCTCACAGATGATCACCCTGAAGCGCAATCAGAGTCTGGAAGAGTGCCTGGCCGTGATTATTGAATCTGCGCACTCCCGTTTTCCGGTTATCAGCGAAGATAAAGACCACGTTGAAGGCATTCTGATGGCGAAAGATCTGCTGCCGTTTATGAGCAGCAGCGCTGAGCCCTTCAGTATGGAAAAGGTGCTGCGTCCTGCGGTAGTGGTACCGGAAAGCAAGCGCGTTGACCGCATGCTGAAAGAGTTTCGCTCGCAGCGCTATCATATGGCGATTGTTATTGATGAGTTTGGTGGCGTATCTGGCCTGGTGACCATCGAAGATATTCTGGAGCTGATTGTCGGCGAAATCGAAGATGAGTATGACGACGAAGAAGATCGCGACATCCGTCAGCTGAATCGCCATACCTACACGGTACGCGCGCTGACGCCGATTGAAGATTTCAACGAGGCGTTTGGCACCGATTTCAGCGATGACGAAGTGGATACGATTGGCGGTCTGGTTATGCAGGGCTTTGGCCACCTGCCGGCTCGCGGCGAGAGTATCACTATTGATGACTACCACTTCAAAGTCGCTATGGCGGACAGCCGTCGTATTATTCAGGTGCATGTGAAAATTCCGGAAGATTCTCCACAACCGCAACTCGAAGACGAATAACTTTATGGCATCTGCCTCTCTTTTTTCCCGCCAGCGGGTGCGTCTGCTGCTGGCGCTGATAGCGGGTGCCACCGGCACCCTCGCCTTTTCTCCTTACGATTTCTGGCCTGCGGCGCTTATCTCCCTGGCGGGTTTGCAGGTATTACTGCTAAACCGTCGTCCTGCACAGGCTGCAGCGCTTGGCTTTACATGGGGCTTTGGCCTGTTTGGCAGCGGCATTAACTGGGTCTATGTCAGCATCGCTACCTTTGGCGGTATGCCCGGGCCGGTAAACGTTTTTCTGGTGCTGCTGCTGGCAGCATATCTGGCGCTCTATCCGCTGCTGTTTGCCGTGGTGCTCAACCGCTTCTGGCCGCGCGCTACCCTATGGCGGCTGGCGCTGGCGGCGCCGGCATTATGGCAAATCAGCGAGTTTCTGCGCGGCTGGGTCCTGACGGGTTTCCCCTGGCTGCAGTTTGGCTACAGTCAGATTGACGGTCCGCTGAAAGGTATTGCGCCGCTTGCGGGCGTAGAGACCATTACCTTCCTGCTGATGATGATTGCCGGCCTGCTGGTCTTTGCCCTGCATCAGCGCAGTCTGAAAAGCCTGATTGTTGCCGCAGCCCTGCTGCTGCTGCCGTGGCCGCTGCGTATGCTGCACTGGTATCAGCCGCTGCCGGCACGCAGCGTGGATGTGGCGATGGTACAGGGTAATATCCCGCAATCGATGAAGTGGGATCCACAGCAGCTGCGCGACACGCTGCGCGTCTATACCAGTTACAGTCAGCCCTATATCGGCAGTGCGCCGCTGATTATCTGGCCTGAATCGGCTATTACCGATCTTGAAAGTAACCAGCAGCCCTTTTTACAGGCGCTGGACGCGGAACTGCGCGCGCGCGGCAGCAGTTTGATCACCGGCATCGTTGACTCACGCATTGAGGGTGATAACCGCTATCACGACTATAACTCCGTCATCGTGCTCGGTGGCAAACAGCCTTATAGCTACCAGAGCCGTAACCGCTATCAGAAAAATCACCTGGTGCCGTTCGGCGAGTTTGTGCCGCTGGAGAGCCTGCTTCGTCCGCTGGCGCCGTTCTTCGATCTGCCCATGTCCTCTTTCAGCCGCGGTGCATACATCCAGCCACAGCTGAACGTGGCGGGTTATAACCTCACCAGCGCCATCTGCTATGAAATCGTTCTGGGCGAACAGGTACGTGCCAACTTCCGGCCAGATACCAACTTCCTGCTGACGGTTTCAAATGACGCCTGGTTCGGCCACTCGATCGGCCCGTGGCAGCATTTTCAGATGGCGCGCATGCGTGCGCTTGAGCTGGGACGCCCGCTGCTGCGCTCGACAAACAATGGCGTTACGGCCGTGGTCAACGCCGACGGTGACGTTGAAAAGATGATCCCGCAGTTTACCCGCCGGGTACTGGAGGCGCGCGTAACGCCTGCTGCAGGCGAAACGCCCTATGCGCGCAGCGGTATCTGGCCGGTCTGGTTACTGACGCTGGCAGCGATCACCGCCGCCATTGCACGCCGGCGCGTCTGACGACCGCGTCTCCCTGAAAGCGAAGCCACGGCTTCGCTTTTTTTTTGTCTTTCCGCTGAAACATTCTCCTGCAATGCTGCGTAATGTGGCACGAAGCTTGCTGCTAATCATAACGACAAGGGCGAATGCCGGCAGCAGGCTTGCTGTGATGAATTTCACGCACTGTTAACGGGCATGATTGCGCACTGAAACAGCGCAAGGCAGCTACATTGCCTTGTAATGGTGCGGAGCGGCTCGCAAAAAACAAACTTTTTTGTTTCATTACGTTAACATTTCGCTATGTTAGTCCCCTATCCTGCGCGCAGTTGCGCTAAAGGATTATTAAAAAAGCAGCAGGACACAGACATAACATCACGCTCTGCGCAGTTTTATTCTGCGCGACATTCACACGAAGGAGTTGGAACATGCAAATGCGCAAAGTGGCTTTATCACTTCTGCTGTTGGGAGCAGCAGCGGGCGCGGCTCAGGCAGAAGATTTCACCGGCACGCTGAAAAAGATTAACGACAGCGGCGTTATTGTCGTCGGCCATCGTGAGTCATCCGTTCCCTTTTCTTATTATGACAACCAGCAAAAAGTCGTCGGCTATTCGCAGGACTACTCCAGCGCCATTGTGGCAGCGATCAAAGCCAAACTGAATAAACCCGATCTGCAGATCAAGATGCTGCCAATTACCTCGCAGAACCGTATTCCTCTGCTGCAGAACGGCACTTACGATTTTGAATGTGGTTCCACGACAAACAACGTTGAGCGTCAGCAGCAGGCGGCCTTCTCTGACACCATCTTTATCATCGGCACCCGTTTACTGGTGAAAAAAGGCGGTGACATTAAAGATTTCACCGATCTGAAAGGCAAAACGGTTGTGGTCACCTCCGGTACCACCTCTGAAATTCTGCTGCGCAAGCTGAATGATGAGAAAAAGCTCGATATGCGCATTATCAGCGCTAAAGATCATGGCGATTCGTTCCGCACGCTGGAAACCGGACGTGCCGTCGCCTTTATGATGGATGATGCCCTGCTGGCCGGTGAGCGCGCCAAGGCGAAAAAGCCTGATAACTGGGAGATTACGGGTACCCCGCAATCCAAAGAGGCTTACGGCTGCATGCTGCGTAAAGACGATCCACAGTTCAAACAGCTGCTGGATGAGACCATTGCTAAGGCACAGACCTCCGGTGAAGCGACCAAATGGTTTGATAAATGGTTTAAACAGCCTATTCCGCCAAAAAACCTCAATCTGAATTTTGAACTCTCCTCCGATATGCAGGCCCTGTTTAAATCACCTAACGACAAGGCGCTGTAACGTAACAACGATAACAAGGGCGGCCAGGCTGCCCTCCTGATTGCTGAACATGCGGTACGGACAGACAGACTGCTGCGGGTCGTTCCCCTGCGGCAGGAAAAAAGAGACCGCTCAACAATCTTATGGGTAGCCTGGCTACCCTTTTTTACCGGAGCTCGTTATGGGTATCGACTGGAACTGGGGCATCTTTTTACAGCAGGCTCCGTTCGGCAATACGACCTACCTTGGCTGGCTGTGGTCCGGATTTCAGGTGACCGTCGCGGTCTCCTGCTGCGCCTGGATTATCGCCTTCCTGGTGGGATCGCTGTTTGGCATTCTGCGTACCGTACCGAATCGCCTGCTGGCTGCGATTGGCACCTGCTATGTAGAGCTGTTTCGTAATATCCCGCTGATTGTGCAGTTTTTCTTCTGGTATCTGGTGGCGCCGGAACTGGTTGGTGAGAAGCTCGGCATGTGGTTTAAGGCGGAGCTTGATCCAAACATTCAGTTCTTCCTCTCCTCCATGATCTGTCTCGGACTTTTTACCGCAGCGCGCGTCTGCGAGCAGGTGCGGGCGGCGATTCAGTCGCTGCCGCGCGGACAGAAAAATGCCGGACTGGCTATGGGGCTGACGCTGCCACAAACCTATCGTTATGTGCTGCTGCCTAACGCCTACCGGGTGATTGTGCCGCCGATGACCTCGGAAATGCTGAACCTGGTCAAGAACTCCGCCATCGCCTCCACGATTGGCCTGGTCGATCTGGCTGCCCAGGCGGGCAAGCTGCTCGACTACTCGGCGCACGCCTATGAGTCCTTTACCGCGATTACGCTCGCCTATGTCGGCATCAATCTGGTGATTATGCTGGTCATGGGTCTGGTAGAGCGCAAAATTCGCCTGCCCGGCAACCTGGGAGGGAAATAATGTACGATTTTGACTGGAGCTCTATTCCGCCCAGCCTGCCCTACCTGCTTAACGGCATGGTGATTACGCTTAAAATTACCGCCGTCGCGGTGGTGTTCGGCATTATCTGGGGCACCATTCTGGCCGTTATGCGCCTCTCCACGTTTGCCCCGGTACGCTGGTTTGCAAAACTCTACGTCAACCTGTTCCGTTCAGTCCCTTTGGTGATGGTACTGCTGTGGTTCTATCTGGTCGTGCCGAGTTTTCTGCAGCAGGTGCTGGGCCTGTCGCCGCAGACGGATATTCGTCTTATCTCTGCCATGGTGGCCTTTGCGCTGTTTGAGGCTGCTTATTATTCGGAGATTATTCGCGCCGGTATCCAGAGCATCTCTCGCGGACAATCAAATGCCGCACTGGCGCTCGGCATGACGCAGTGGCAATCAATGAAGCTGATTATTCTGCCGCAGGCGTTTCGCGCCATGGTGCCGCTGCTGCTTACTCAGGGCATTGTGCTGTTCCAGGATACCTCACTGGTCTATGTACTGAGCCTGGCTGATTTTTTCCGCACCGCCTCTACCATTGGCGAGCGCGATGGTACCCAGGTAGAAATGGTTCTGTTTGCCGGTCTGGTCTATTTCGCGATCAGCCTGAGCGCGTCGTTGCTGGTTAGCTATCTGAAAAGAAAAAGGACAGTTTAAATGATTAGCCTGAAAAATGTTTCTAAGTGGTATGGGCACTTTCAGGTGCTGACCGACTGCTCAACCGAGGTAAAAAAAGGAGAAGTGGTGGTGGTCTGCGGGCCCTCGGGCTCGGGCAAATCCACGCTGATTAAAACCGTCAACGGACTGGAGCCGGTTCAGCAGGGCAGCATTCAGGTCAACGGCACTGAAGTGAACAACAAAAAGACTAATCTGGCCAAACTGCGCAGTCAGGTCGGCATGGTGTTTCAGCACTTTGAGCTGTTTCCTCATCTGAGCATTATCGATAACCTGGTGCTGGCGCAGGTAAAAGTGCTGAAGCGCGACAAAACGGCGGCGCGCGATAAAGGACAAGCCCTGCTGAAGCGCGTGGGGCTCTCTGCCCACGCGGAGAAGTTTCCGGGACAGCTTTCAGGAGGCCAGCAACAGCGTGTGGCTATCGCCCGTGCGCTCTGCATGGACCCGATCGCCATGCTGTTTGATGAGCCCACCTCCGCGCTCGATCCGGAGATGATCAATGAAGTGCTGGATGTCATGGTTGAACTGGCAAATGAAGGCATGACGATGATGGTGGTGACGCACGAAATGGGCTTTGCGCGCAAGGTGGCTAATCGCGTCATCTTTATGGATGAAGGAAAAATTGTCGAAGATACCCGCAAAGAGGACTTCTTTAATAATCCGCAGTCCGGGCGCGCGAAAGAGTTCCTGGCAAAAATTCTGCACTAACCGCTGAACCATGCGCGCCGCCTGCACACACGCAGCGGCGCGCTGTTAACGCAATCAGTCAGGGTTCAAACGGCTGACGCTGAAACTGATCGTGATTGCACTCCGGGCAGCGCGTCAGGCTTTCAGGCGTATAGATAGCGCGCGTGAAGCCGCAGTTTTCGCACACCAGATTGCCCAGCCCCACCACCTCACCGCTCTGATAAACGCCGTGATGATGCAGGTCTTTAAACACCTCACGCCACTCCAGCTGACTCTTATCTGTAATATCTGCCAGCTCTTTCCACAGGCTCTCACGGATCACACGTAAAAAGACCGAATCTTCCAGCGCGCTTTCCGCTTCGGGATAGCTGCGGGAAAATTCATAAAGATCGCGCCGCACCGCCCGCATCACTTCATCCACTTCGGAAGATGAGAGACTCTCGTCGGTCAGCAGATCCTGACGCGCTTCCGCGACCAGCGCGTCGATATCGCGTTCACCGCGCTCCAGTCGCTGGGTTAACGTTGCTACCGTGGTCCGATACGCCTGCGCCACGTTATTCATTTTATTCTCCTTTCTGCTGTGAGGGCTGCTGTAAGTTTAGCCGCTTTATCGCAAAAGCTCTGACGGTCATCGCGGAAATTGCAAAAGCGCGGAAGCCGCAACGCATTCCGCAGAAAAGCAGCGGAGAGGGACGGTGAAATGTTGTTGAGGGCGGGGCTTATGGGTATGCTATGCGGATCATAAGTAGACAAACCCGGCCTGTCCGATGCGGCGGTCAAGCCATCAGGCGACGATGTCAGCGGCTCTGCTGCTGCACCAGACGGTCCGGGAAAACGATTTTTACTAAGGATCACAGGCAGCCATGCAAGAGCAATACCGCCCGGAAGAGATAGAATCCCGCGTCCAGCAGCACTGGGACGAAAATGAAACCTTCAAAGTCACCGAGCAGGAAGGCAAAGAGAAATATTACTGCCTGTCGATGCTGCCCTATCCTTCTGGCCGCCTGCATATGGGCCACGTGCGTAACTACACCATTGGCGATGTTATTGCCCGCTATCAGCGCATGCTGGGCAAAAACGTCCTGCAGCCGATTGGCTGGGACGCTTTCGGTCTGCCAGCTGAAGGCGCTGCGGTAAAAAATAATACTGCGCCGGCGCCATGGACCTACGACAACATCGACTATATGAAGAACCAGCTGAAGCTGCTGGGCTTTGGCTACGACTGGAGCCGTGAACTGGCGACCTGTCAGCCAGAGTACTACCGCTGGGAACAGTGGTTCTTCACCAAACTCTACGAAAAAGGTCTGGTGTACAAAAAGACCTCGGCGGTGAACTGGTGCCCGAACGATCAGACGGTGCTGGCTAATGAGCAGGTAATCGACGGCTGCTGCTGGCGCTGCGACACCAAAGTTGAGCGTAAAGAGATCCCGCAGTGGTTTATCAAAATCACCGACTACGCTGAAGAACTGCTTAACGACCTCGACAAGCTGGATGAGTGGCCGGAGCAGGTTAAAACCATGCAGCGCAACTGGATCGGCCGTTCTGAAGGGGTTGAAATCACCTTTGACGTTGCGCACAGCGACGAAAAGGTCACGGTTTACACCACCCGTCCCGATACCTTTATGGGCGCGACCTACGTCGCTGTGGCGGCGGGTCATCCGCTGGCGCGACAGGCTGCCGCAGGCAATCCGGTGCTGGCCGATTTCATTGCCGAGTGCAGTACGACTAAGGTCGCAGAAGCGGATATGGCGACGATGGAGAAAAAAGGCATGGCGACCGGCCTGTCTGCTATCCATCCGCTGACCGGTGAAGCGATTCCGGTGTGGGTCGCGAACTTTGTGCTGATGGAATATGGCACCGGTGCGGTGATGGCGGTGCCTGGCCATGATCAGCGCGACTGGGAGTTTGCGACTAAATATGGCCTGAACATTAAGCCTGTTATCCGCAACCTCGATGGCACAGAACCCGATCTGAGCAGCGGCGCCATGACCGAAAAAGGCACGCTGTTTAATTCCGGTGAGTTTGACGGTCTGGATCACCAGGCGGGCTTTAACGCCATCGCCGACGCGCTGACGGCAAAAGGCGTTGGCGTACGCAAAGTTAACTACCGTCTGCGCGACTGGGGCGTTTCGCGTCAGCGCTACTGGGGTGCACCTATTCCGATGGTCACGCTGGAAGATGGCACGGTCGTTCCTGCGCCAGAAGATCAGCTGCCGGTTATCCTGCCAGAAGATGTGATCATGGATGGTATCACCAGCCCGATCAAGGCGGACCCGGAGTGGGCTAAAACCACTGTTAATGGTCAGCCGGGGCTGCGCGAAACCGATACCTTTGACACCTTCATGGAGTCCTCCTGGTACTACGCGCGCTATACCTGCGCTAACTACAACGAAGGCATGCTGGATCCGGCTGCGGCCAACTACTGGCTGCCGGTAGACCAGTACGTGGGCGGTATCGAACACGCTATCATGCACCTGATGTACTTCCGCTTCTATCACAAGCTGCTGCGTGACGCAGGCCTGGTTAACTCCGATGAGCCAGCGAAACGCCTGCTGTGTCAGGGCATGGTGCTGGCGGATGCGTTCTACTATGTTGGCGTTAACGGCGAGCGCAACTGGGTCTCTCCGGTTGATGTTACCGTTGAGCGCGATGATAAAGGACGTATTACCAAAGCAGTGGACAATCAGGGCCGCGACGTTATCTACGCCGGCATGAGCAAAATGTCGAAGTCGAAAAACAACGGCATCGATCCACAGCTGATGGTTGAGCGTTACGGCGCCGATACCGTACGCCTGTTTATGATGTTTGCATCGCCGGCAGATATGACCCTGGAGTGGCAGGAGTCGGGTGTGGAAGGCGCTAACCGCTTCCTGAAACGCGTCTGGAAACTGGCTTACGATCACGTCGCGAAAGGCGCAACTGTCGCGCTGGATGTCAGCGCACTGAATGATGAACAGAAAGCGCTGCGTCGCGATCTGCACAAAACCATTGCGAAAGTCGCGGATGATATTGGTCGTCGCCAGACCTTTAACACCGCTATCGCTGCTATCATGGAGCTGATGAACAAGCTGCTGCGCGCGCCGCAGGAGAGCGAACAGGATCGTGCACTGATGCAGGAAGCGCTGGTCGCCGTTACGCGCCTGCTCTATCCGTTCACGCCGCACGCCAGCTATGTCCTGTGGCAGGCGCTGGGTGGCGAAGGCAGCATTGATAATGCGCCATGGCCGGTAGCGGATGAAGCCGCAATGGTCGAGGATTCAATGCTGGTTGTCGTTCAGGTTAACGGTAAAGTACGCGGTAAAGTCACCGTGGCAGCAGATGCCACTCAGGAGCAGGTGCAGGCGCGAGCCGCACAGGAGCCACTGGTGGCAAAATATCTGGACGGCGTCACCCTGCGAAAAGTGATTTATGTCCCTGGCAAACTGCTTAACCTGGTCGTGGGTTAAGTTCAGGAGGAACTGTGCGACAACTAGTTATCAGGCTGTTTGTCCTGTTTGCGGTGCTGGTCACCGCAGGCTGTGGATTTCATCCGCGCGGCACCACTCAGGTGCCACCGGAGATGAAAACGCTGATTGTACAGAGTGGCGATCCCTACGGCCCGCTGGCGCGCACCGTGCGTCAGCAGCTGCGCATCAACGATGTAAACATCATTGAGGACAGCAAAGAGGCCAGCGCAACCTACCCGACGCTGCGTCTGGGAGGCGTACGGCAGGCGCGTGACACGGCTTCAGTGTTTATCAGCGGTACCACGGCGGAATATTCGCTGGTGATGACGCTGACTGCGCAGGTCGTGCTGCCAGGCAAAGGGATTTACCCTATCAGCACCACGGTTTATCGCTCGTTCTTCGACAACCCCAACGCTGCGCTGGCAAAGGATGCGGAACAGGATATGATCCTGCAGGAGATGCGTCAGCGTGGAGCCGAGCAGCTGGTGCGTAAACTGCTGACGGTCCATGCCGCGCAGCTCAATAATAAAGAGACGCTGCCGGAGCCGGAGATTATCGCCCCGGGTTCTGATTCACCGGAAGTGCCCTCCTCTTCCGCCACCAGTCTGCAATGATCAGGATTTATCCTGAGCAACTGCGCGCGCAGCTTCGTGAGGGGCTGCGCGCCTGCTATTTTCTCGCCGGTAATGAACCTCTGCTGATTCAGGAGAGTGCGGATGCTATCCGCGCGGCTGCCGGCAGGCAGGGATTTGAAGAGCACTTTTCGGTCACGCTGGATGCCCAGACTGACTGGCAGGCGCTTTTTGCCAGCTGTCAGGCGCTGAGCCTGTTCACCCTGCGCCAGACGCTGACGCTGACGCTGCCGGAAAACGGCCCGAATGCTGCGATGGCTGAGCAGCTGGTTACCCTCTCTGCCCTGCTGCATAGCGATATCCTGCTGGTGTTGCGTATGACAAAGCTGACCAAAGCGCAGGAAAACAGCGCCTGGTACAAAGCGCTGAGTCCGCAGGCGGTGCTGGTGCCGTGTCAGACGCCGGAACAGGCACAGCTGCCGCGCTGGGTTGCCGCCCGGGCCAAAGCGATGCAGCTCAGCGTCGATGAGGCAGCGGTTCAGCTGCTGTGCTACTGCTATGAAGGTAATCTGCTGGCGCTGGCCCAGGCGCTGGAGCGGCTGTCGCTGCTCTGGCCTGACGGCAAACTGACACTGCCGCGCGTGGAAGCCGCAGTCAACGATGCGGCCCATTTTACGCCATTTCACTGGGTGGATGCGCTGCTGGCGGGGAAAGGCAAGCGGGCGCTGCATATCCTGCATCAGCTGCAGAAAGAGGAGAGCGAACCGGTGATCCTCCTGCGCACCCTGCAGCGCGATCTGCTGACGCTGCTGCATCTGCAGCGCAATCAGGCTAAGCAGCCTCTGCGCACGCTGATGGATCAGCAGCGCATCTGGCAAAACCGGCGCGCGCTCTTCACCGGGGCGCTGCAGCGGCTGGACGCCGGACGACTGCATCAGGCGGTACATCTGCTGGCTGAGCTGGAGCTCACCATGAAGCAGGATTATGGCCAGAATCTCTGGCCGCAGCTGGAGACGCTCTCGCTGCTGCTCTGTCAGCGTCACTTTCCGTCAGGATTACATTATGTCTGAACTCTGCGCCCTGTTTGGCGGCACGTTTGATCCGGTGCATTATGGTCATCTGCGTCCGGCAGAGGCGCTGGCGCAGCAGATCGGACTGAAAAAAGTCACGCTGATGCCCAACAATGTTCCCCCCCACCGGCCACAGCCGGAAGCGAGTGCTGCACAGCGGGTGGCGATGCTGCAGTGTGCGATTGCCGACCGGCCGCTGTTTGATATCGACACGCGCGAACTGCAGCGTCAGACTCCCTCTTGGACGGTGACCACGCTGGAAGCGCTGCGCCAGGAGCGCGGCCCGCGGCAGCCGCTGGGCTTTATCATCGGTCAGGATTCGCTGCTGTCGCTGCATAAATGGCATCGCTGGCAGGAGCTGCTGTCACTCTCCCATCTGCTGATTTGCAAACGGCCGGGCTATGCGACGGAAATGGGTTCGCCTGAGATGCAGCGGTGGCTGGAGCAGCATCAGACGCAGGACAGTGCGGCGCTGCATCAGGCACCGGCGGGCCATATCTGGCTGGCGGAGACGCCGCTTTATGCTATTTCAGCTACCGAGATCCGCCAGCGGCGCCATCAGGGTGAATCCTGCAGCACGCTGCTGCCGGCAGCGGTGATCGACTATATCGATCGCGCCGGCCTCTATCTGGATGTTCCGCCCGCCGGCGCGGGTAAATAACCCGGATATATATCTCCTCCGGTTGTAGCATGCTATACTGCGCCGCTTAATTTTTGGCTGCATTTCCGGGCATTCAGCCAGCCCGCATTACCTGTTTTTAAGGGGAACCTTTTGCAAGGCAAAGCACTCCAAGAGTTCGTTATTGATAAGATTGATGATCTTAAAGGCCAGGATATCATTGCGATTGATGTCCAGGGCAAATCCAGCATCACCGATTACATGATCATCTGCACCGGCACTTCAACCCGCCACGTCTCCGCTATTGCCGATCACGTTATGCAGGAGTCCCGCGTAGCTGGCCTGACTCCGCTGGGCGTGGAAGGTAAAGCAGCGGCAGACTGGGTTGTCGTCGATCTCGGTGACGTCATTGTGCATGTAATGCAGGAAGAGAGCCGTCAGCTTTATGAGCTGGAAAAGCTCTGGAGCTAAGCAGTGAAACTGCAACTTGTAGCCGTTGGCACCAAAATGCCCGACTGGGTTCAGACCGGTTTTATGGAGTATCTGCGGCGCTTTCCGAAAGATATGCCGTTTGAGCTGACTGAAGTTCCGGCCGGGAAACGCGGCAAAAACGCTGATATCAAACGCATTCTGGAAAAAGAAGGCGAAGCGATGCTGGCGGCAACAGGCAAAGGCAACCGTATTGTCACGCTCGACATTCCCGGACAGCCGTGGGAGACCCCGCAGCTGGCGCAGCAGCTGGAGCGCTGGAAGCTGGATGGTCGTGATGTCAGCCTGCTGATTGGTGGTCCTGAAGGCCTGGCTCCGGCGTGTAAAGCCGCTGCTGAACAGAGCTGGTCGCTGTCGGCGCTGACGCTGCCTCATCCGCTGGTACGCGTGCTGGTTGCTGAGAGCCTTTACCGCGCCTGGAGTATCACCACGAATCACCCTTATCATCGTGAATAAACGCCCGACAACCTCCAGATAAAAACGCAGCGGATGAAACTACAGAGCAACGCTTTTCGCGATTACACTGCCGAACAAAAACTGTTTGTCCGCCGCGCCCTTGTGGCGTTCATCGGCATTCTGCTGCTCTCCTGCGTGCTGGTTTTCAACCTCTATCATCTGCAGATCCTGCGCTTTGATGATTACAGCACCCGCTCAAATGAAAACCGTATCAAGCTGGTGCCGGTCGCCCCGAGTCGCGGCATTATCTACGATCGCAACGGCGTTCCGCTGGCGCTGAACCGCACGATTTACCAGGCTGAACTGGTGCCGGAAAAAGTCGACGACCTTAAGCAGACGCTGCAGGCGCTGCGACCGGTGCTGGATCTGACCGACGACGATATCGACGCTTTTGAAAAAGAGCGCAAGCGCTCGCGTCGCTTTACCTCTATTCCGGTAAAAACCGGTCTGAATGAAGTACAGGTCGCACGTTTTGCCGTGAATCAATACCGCTTTCCCGGCGTGGAAGTTAAAGGCTACCAGCGCCGCTATTACCCGTATGGCCAGACGCTGACCCACGTTGTGGGATACGTATCGAAAATCAACGATCGCGACGTAAAACGCCTTGATGAAGAGGGCAAGTGGCCTAACTATGCCGCCACGCATGATATTGGCAAGCTCGGTATCGAAAACTACTACGAAGATGTGCTGCATGGCAAAACCGGCTATGAAGAGGTTGAGGTCAATAACCGCGGACGCGTGATACGCCAGCTGCATGAGCAATCCCCGCAGGCGGGCCGCGATATCTGGCTGACCGTTGACCTGCGGCTGCAGCAGTACATTGAAACGCTGCTGACCGGCAGCCGGGCGGCGGTAGTGGTCAGCGATCCGCGCACCGGTGAGATCCTCGCGCTGGTCTCTACGCCAAGCTACGACCCCAACCTGTTTGTTGATGGGATCTCCAGTAAAGATTATAAGGCGCTGCTCAGTGATGAAAACCGGCCGCTCTATAACCGTGCGCTGCAGGCCGCCTATCCGCCCGCCTCAACGGTAAAACCTTACGTCGCGGTATCAGCGCTGAGCGCGGGCGTTATTAACCGTAATACCAGCCTGTTTGATCCTGGCTGGTGGCAGCTGCCCGGCTCTGAAAAGCGTTATCGCGACTGGAAAAAGTGGGGCCACGGCCGTCTTAACGTGACCAAATCGCTGGAAGAGTCAGCCGATACGTTCTTCTATCAGGTCGCCTACGATATGGGCATCGATCGCCTCTCCGAGTGGATGACTAAATTTGGCTATGGTCATCGCACCGGTATCGACCTGCCGCAGGAGAGCGCCGGTAACATGCCGACGCGCGACTGGAAAATGAAGCGTTTTAAAAAGCCCTGGTATCAGGGTGACACCATTCCGGTCGGCATCGGACAGGGTTACTGGACCGCTACGCCGGTACAGATGAACAAAGCGATGATGATCCTGATTAATGACGGCGTCATCAAAGTGCCGCATCTGCTGCGCGCTACGCGTGAGGGCAGCGCCATGGTGCCTTACCGTCAGCCGCCAGATGCGCCGATTGGCGATATTCACTCCGGCTACTGGGAGATTGCCAAAGATGGCATGTATGGCGTCGCCAACCGGCCTAACGGGACTGCGCACAAAAGCTTTGCTGATGCGCCTTATAAGATTGCTGCTAAATCAGGTACCGCCCAGGTATTTGGTCTGAAAGAGAATGAGACCTACAACGCCCATAAAATTGCCGAGCGCCTGCGCGACCACAAACTTATGACCGCGTTTGCGCCGTACGACAAACCGCGGGTGGCCGTGACCATCATTCTGGAGAACGGCGGTGCCGGTCCGGCGGTGGGAACCGTAATGCGCCAGATCCTCGATCACATAATGCTGGGTGACAATAATACGGTGCTGCCTGAAGCTGCCCCGACGCCGCCCGGCTACGAAGGTGAATAATCATGTCGATGAACGATAGTCCGCAGAAAAGGACGATCTGGACGCGTATCCATATCGACCCGCTGTTTATGTTAATTATTTTTGCGCTGCTGACCTACAGCGCCATTGTGATCTGGAGCGCCAGCGGGCAGGATCCGGGCATGATGGAGCGTAAGCTGGGTCAGATTGCCATGGGTACGGTGATCATGCTGGTCATGGCGCAGGTGCCGCCGCGCGTTTATGAGAGCTGGGCGCCCTATCTCTATATTGTCTGCGTAATTTTGCTGATAGCCGTTGATGCCTTTGGACATATCAGTAAAGGCGCGCAGCGCTGGCTGGATCTTGGATTCGTCCGCTTTCAGCCGTCAGAGATCGCCAAAATTGCCGTGCCGCTGATGGTCGCGCGCTTTATTAACCGCGACGTCTGTCCGCCCACGCTGAAAAATACCGGCATTGCGCTGGTGCTGATCTTTATGCCCACGCTGCTGGTGGCTGCACAGCCTGACCTCGGTACCTCTATTCTGATCGCTGCTTCCGGCCTGTTTGTGCTCTTTCTGTCCGGCATGAGCTGGAAACTGATTGGTGTTGCGGTGCTGCTGGTTGCAGCGTTTATTCCGGTGCTGTGGTTTTTCCTGATGCATGACTACCAGCGCGATCGCGTGATGATGCTGCTCGATCCCGAAAGCGACCCGCTCGGCGCGGGGTACCACATTATTCAGTCCAAAATAGCCATCGGTTCAGGTGGCCTGCGCGGTAAAGGCTGGCTGCACGGCACGCAGTCACAGCTGGAGTTTCTGCCGGAGCGCCATACCGACTTTATCTTTGCCGTGCTGGCAGAGGAGCTGGGCCTGGTCGGCGTGCTGCTGCTGCTGCTGCTCTATCTGCTGCTGATTATGCGCGGCCTGATCATCGCCGCCCGGGCGCAAACCACGTTTGGTCGCGTGATGTCAGGCGGATTAATGCTGATTCTGTTTGTTTATGTTTTCGTTAATATCGGCATGGTAAGTGGTATCTTACCGGTGGTTGGCGTACCGCTGCCGCTGGTCAGTTACGGCGGGTCGGCGCTGATCGTGTTAATGGCGGGGTTCGGCATTGTCATGTCGATCCACACTCATCGAAAAATGTTGTCTAAAAGCGTTTAAGAGGCTGCACATGCGTAAGGACTGGCTTGGGGTTGCACTGGCGTCACTGGTATTGAGTGCCTGTACCACACAGGAACCGCAAACAAATACGCCGCCACCACAGCCGGCTTATAACGGTCCGGTAGTAGAGATCCCGGGCGTTGAGCCGCGCTATGAACCAGTTAATCCGGCTACCAGCCAGGATTACAGCGTGAATGGCAAAACCTGGCGCGTGGTCAAAAACCCGTCAAACTTCAGCGAAGTGGGCCTGGCAACCTGGTATGGTGATGAGGCTAAAGGCAACCGTACCGCTATCGGTGAAACCTACGATCCTGATGCCCTGACCGCTGCGCACCCTACCCTGCCGCTGCCGAGCTACGTACGCGTCACCAACATGGCGAATGGCCGGCAGATAGTCGTGCGCGTTAACGATCGCGGTCCCTACATGCCCGGGCGCATTATCGATCTGTCACGCGCCGCCGGCGATCGTCTGAACATCTCTAATAACACCCGTGTGCGGGTCGATTTTATCAACGTTGCGCCTGATGGCTCTCTCTCCGGCCCTGGTACAATTGGCACCAGAGTGGCGAAGCAGAGCTATGCGCTGCCAGCCCGCCCCGATCTCAGCGGCGGCAATGTAATGAACGGCGGCAGTGCGCCACAGCCGACAGAATCAGACGTACGCGAGATTGATAACCGTTCGTTGCAGGGCGACGACAGCCTGGGTGCGCCGGTACAGAGCAGCGGCTTTCTGGGCGCGCCGCAGCCGTTAGCAAACGGCGTGCTGGAGGGCAGCGAGCCGTCGCCGGCCCCTGCGCCAGCACCAGCACCAGCACCAGCCGCACCTGCTGTTACCGCCGCCGCGGCCAGCCCGGGCGCACCGGCCAGCGGCAGCTATGTTGTTCAGGCTGGCGCGCTGAACGATGCGGGCCGCGCGCAGCAGCTGGCCAGCACGCTCGGTAAGCGCTTCGGCGTGCCGGGTAAGGTTGAGACCAGCGGTAATGTCTACCGCGTTCAGCTTGGCAGCTTTGCCCGTCGGGCTGACGCGGCAGCGCTGCAGCAGCGCCTCAGTACCGAAGCGCAGATTAACGCCTTTATTACCACAGCCCGTCCCTGATAGTGACGGACAGTAACATTTACGGCTAAAACTGACCGGCAATGCGGGATGCTGCCCGATCCCGCATTTGCTATAGTAAGGCACTTTTTTTCACCCTAACCCCACGGATGTTGTAGTCCTTAACATGAATACGCTGAAACCTTCTCGTTTGCTGAAACGCCTGACAGTGGGATCACTGGTCGCCCTCTCTCTCAGCCATGTTGCCTTTGCTGATGATATCAATCTCAAAACCATGATTCCGGGCGTGCCGGACATTGATGCTGAGGCTTATGTACTAATCGACTATAACTCCGGTAAGGTGCTGGCTGAAAAGAACGCCGATGCGCGCCGCGATCCCGCCAGCCTGACGAAAATGATGACCAGCTACGTCATAGGTCAGGCGGTTAAAGCCGGTAAAATTCATCAGGATGACATTGTTACCGTGGGTAAAGACGCCTGGGCTACCGGCAACCCGGTATTCAGAGGCTCATCGCTGATGTTCCTCAAGCCTGGCGATCGCGTGCCGGTCTCCCAGCTGACACGCGGCATCGTGCTGCAGTCCGGTAACGACGCCTGTGTCGCAATGGCGGATTACGTGGCTGGCAGCCAGGATGCGTTCGTCAACCTAATGAATAACTATGTCGGAGCGCTGGGCCTGAAAAACACCCATTTCCAGACGGTACATGGGCTGGATGCTGACGGCCAGTACAGCTCCGCGCGCGATATGGCGCTGATTGGTCAGGCGCTGATCCGCGACGTGCCGGATGAGTATGCTATCTATCGTGAAAAAGAGTTCACCTTTAACAATATTCGTCAGATGAACCGCAACGGCCTGTTGTGGGACAGCAGCCTGGCGGTGGACGGCATCAAGACCGGCCATACTGAAGCCGCGGGCTACAATCTGGTGGCCTCTGCCACCGAAGGCCAGATGCGCCTGATCTCCGCCGTAATGGGCGGTCACACCTTCAAAGGACGCGAGACCGAAAGTAAAAAGCTGCTGACCTGGGGCTTCCGCTTCTTTGAAACCGTGGCCCCCCTGAAAGCGGGTAAAGAGTTTGCGTCTGAACCGGTCTGGTTTGGTAATACCGATCGCGTTCAGCTGGGCGTGGAGAAAGATGCCTATCTGACTATCCCGCGCGGCCGGATGAAAGATCTGAAAGCGAGCTATGTGCTGAACAACACCGAACTGCACGCGCCGCTGAAGAAAAACCAGGTGGTTGGTAGCATCAACTTCCAGCTGGATGGTAAAACGGTTGAACAGCGTCCGCTGGTGGTACTGAATGAAGTTGAGGAAGGCGGTTTCTTTGGCCGTATCATCGACTACATCAAACTAATGTTCCATCACTGGTTTGGCTGATTTACGGTTGAAAAACCACCAGCTCGCCCATAAATAAGATATGATCAAGGCTCTCGCCCAGGCGGGAGCCTGTTTTTTAAGCACCGGAGCCAATATGAAAACCAAACTGAATGAACTGCTCGAATTCCCTACCCCGTTTACCTATAAAGTTATGGGACTGGCGCAGCCAGAGCTGGTTGATCAAGTGGTTGAAGTGGTGCAGCGGCATGCGCCTGGCGACTATACACCTGATGTAAAGCCCAGCAGCAAAGGCAACTACCACTCTGTATCCATTACCATTAACGCGACCCATATTGAGCAGGTTGAAACGCTCTATGAAGAGCTGGGTAACATCGATATTGTGCGCATGGTACTGTAATACCGGCGCTGGCAAAGCCCGCTTTGCCAGCGTTATACTCAGGCTTTCCCTCTTTACCGGACCTCCGCTGTGTCTGCAAATACGCTTCTTGTACGCAACCTCGGCCTGCGCGACTGGCAGCCCGTCTCCGATGCCATGCATCACTTCACCGATACCCGCAACGCGGAAACGCCCGATGAGCTCTGGCTGGTTGAGCACGCGCCGGTCTTTACGCAGGGACAGGCTGGTAAAGCTGAACATCTGCTGATGCCGGGCGATATCCCGGTAGTGCAGAGCGATCGCGGCGGTCAGGTGACGTATCACGGCCCGGGGCAGCAGATCATGTATGTGCTGGTGGATATTAAGCGGCGCAGGCTGGGCGTGCGCGAACTGGTTACGGCGCTGGAAGAGACCGTCATTGCCACCCTGGCAGAGTACGGCGTGACGGCGCGCGCGCGCGCAGATGCGCCTGGCGTCTATGTGGGTGATGACAAAATCTGTTCACTCGGACTGCGGATCCGTAAAGGCTGTTCATTCCACGGGCTGGCGCTGAATATCGCAATGGATCTGGCTCCGTTTCTGCGTATCAATCCATGCGGCTATGCCGGGATGCAGATGACGCAGCTGAGCCAGTTCCGGCCTGACGCTATGCCAGCTGATGTGCGTCCGCGTCTGGTGGCACACTTCGCACGTCTGACTGGATTTGAAGAGATGGCGTGGCAGGATGAAAGCGCGGACTGACCTTGTCTGTGCGTGCGTATTTACAAAATTGTAACCTTTCTCACCGCATAGCGGCTGCTTCTGCAGCGGCGAGATGATATAATTTTTGCAAATTTTTCAAAAAAAGTTGAAAGCCTGGTTCTCAGTTTGAGTGAGGAAGCTTTCAAATCGCAATCCCGATCGGAACCTGCAGATTTATGAGTAAACCAATTCAGATGGAACGCGGCGTCAAGTATCGCGATGCCGACAAAATGGCGCTGATTCCGGTGAAAACCGTGGTCACCGAGCGCGACGAAATTCTGCGTAAGCCGGAGTGGATGAAGATCAAGCTGCCGGCTGACTCCAGCCGCATTCAGGGCATTAAAGCTGCGATGCGCAAAAATGGCCTGCACTCTGTTTGCGAAGAAGCGTCCTGCCCTAACCTGGCAGAGTGTTTCAACCACGGCACCGCCACCTTTATGATCCTTGGCGCCATCTGTACCCGCCGCTGCCCGTTCTGCGACGTGGCACACGGTCGTCCTAACGCCCCTGATGCGAACGAGCCGCTGAAGCTGGCGCAGACCATTGCCGATATGGCGCTGCGGTACGTGGTTATCACCTCTGTCGATCGTGACGATCTGCGTGACGGCGGCGCACAGCACTTTGCTGACTGCATCACGGCTATTCGCGAGAAGAGTCCCAGCATCAAAATTGAAACGCTGGTCCCTGACTTCCGCGGGCGTATGGATCGTGCGCTGGAGATCCTCACCGCCACGCCGCCTGACGTGTTTAACCACAACCTGGAAAACGTGCCGCGCGTCTACCGTCAGGTGCGTCCCGGCGCTAACTATGAGTGGTCGCTTAAGCTGCTGGAGCGCTTTAAAGAGGCGCATCCCGATATCCCAACCAAATCGGGCCTGATGGTGGGCCTGGGCGAGACCAACGCGGAGATCGTGGAAGTGATGCGCGATTTGCGCCGTCACGGTGTGACCATGCTGACGCTGGGGCAATATCTGCAGCCGAGCCGTCATCATCTGCCGGTACAGCGCTATGTCAGCCCGGCGGAATTTGATGAGATGAAAGAAGAAGCGATGGCGATGGGCTTCACTCACGCCGCCTGCGGCCCGTTTGTGCGCTCTTCTTATCATGCGGACATGCAGGCTAAAGGACTGGAAGTAAAATAATCCTCTGCTGATATCCTACTGATACAAAAAAACCAGACTCTGTGAGTCTGGTTTTTTTTCATCACAACTTGTTACAGTTGTGCGGCCCGGGCGCGCCTTTACTCTTTATGGCTGACGCGCTCTGCCGGGATCTCATCTGCACTGCTCTTTGCAACGGTGCTGTCGTCGTCTTTCATGGCTTTTTTAAAGCCCTTGATCGCCGATCCTAAATCACCGCCCAGCGAACGCAGCTTATTGGTACCAAATAACAGAACAATAAGTGCACCGATAATCAGCAGCTTGGCAATACTGATACCTTCCATACTCTACCTTCAGCTCTCACGTATAACGGACAGTCCTTATTAACGCGCACTCTGCGCTGGCGCTCAACACAATTCTGTAACAGAGTAAGATCGGACCGGTCACTCCTGACGCAGCTGCGGCGTGGCAAAGCGGCGATTCTCCAGCACCGGCAAAATGCGGCGTGCGTAAGCGAGTCGCTCCGCTTCCAGATCGGCGAAGATCAGTGTGGCAGATTCAGCGGCCTGTGCGATCGTCACCCCCAGCGGATCGATCGTCACGCTGTTGCCAATATTACGCGGCCCGCATTCACCAGTGGCAACCAGATAACAGGTGTTTTCCAGCGCCCGGGTCGCCGTCAGTAGCGCCCAGTGACGCTCTTTCTGCGGGCCTCTGACCCACGCAGCGGGCAGCACCAGTACCTCTGCTCCATCCAGCGCCAAGCGTCGCGCCAGCTCAGGAAAACGGATATCATAGCAGGTCATCAGCCCGACCTTCATGCCGGCGACCTCAATCAGCGGCGGGATAGTGCTGCCTGCCGTAACGCGCTGTGATTCCTGCATCGCAAAGGCGTCATAGAGATGCAGCTTGGCGTAGTGCGCAATGATCCTGCCGTTACGCAGGGCGATCAGCACATTCTGCGTTTTTCCTGCGGCAGCCGGTACGTGCACGCTCATAATCGTGGTGAGGCTGTTCTCTGCGCTTTCAGCCAGCAGCGCGCTGACAAACGGCCCATCAAGCGGCTGGGCCGCCTGCAGAATACGATCGGGACGCTCTCTGTCCTGCATCAGTACCGCTTCCGGCAGCACCAGCAGATCGGCTCCTCCTGCTCGCGCACGCTGCATCAAATTGCGACAGGTGACGATATTCTCCTGCCATTCGCTGCTGACGGCGAACTGCCCCATTGCCGCTCTCATTGTCTCTCCTCCGATACCGATGCGCTAACAGAGATCTTTTGTATGGTAGCGCGGTGACTCCACATAGCCTTCACGTGCGTAAAACTGGTTAGCTTTAAGCCGCGAAGCGTGACAGTGCACCTCCATACGATCGCAACCTCGCTGCCGCGCCAGCTGCTCAGCGTGGGACAGCAGCTGCTGGCCGCTGCCTTTACTGCGTTCACCTTCAGCAATGCAAAAATAGCTGATGCGGGCAAAATCACCTGCCAGCGCCAGCTGCGGAATAAAATGCAGCGACAAAAATCCCAGTACCTGCGTCCCGTGTTCAGCCACCAGCAGGATCTCATCCTGATGAGTACAAAGCTGCGCCAGCCGCGCTTCAATAAAGTGCCCGGTGCCGCTATAGCCAAGCTCAGCCAGCAGCGCGCTCAGGGCGAAACAGTCATCAGGACGCGCCTCACGTATATGCATAGTGCTTCTCCTTGTATCGGGCTGATGTTTATATAGCCTGTGAACGGGAAAAGCTGCAAGCGGCAGTGGTTAAAACTCTGGTTTGTGAAGCATTGAGCGCACTCTGCGGCGTCATATTTCTGTCATCTGAGCTTAAGGCTGACTTAATCTTGCTTTGGCATGCTGAGGGAAATCACATCTGAGGCGAGTAGAATGAAAAACTGGATCCCACGTTCTTCGGAAGAGATGCTGGCACTGGCTTTTACTGCGGTAGTAGTATCCGCCTGGCTGATCATCTGGTGGCAGAACTGAAAAAAGAATAAAAAAAACCCGCCTGATGGCGGGTTTTTAAAATTCTGACTGTTAACTTACAGAGCGGTAACGTTAGCAGCAGATGGGCCTTTAGCGCCGTCGGTGATTTCAAACTCTACACGCTGACCTTCAGCCAGAGTTTTGAAGCCGTTGCTCTGGATAGCAGAGAAGTGTACGAATACATCTTTGCTGCCATCTTCTGGAGTAATGAAACCGAATCCTTTGGACTCATTAAACCACTTAACGTTACCTTTGATCTTGGACATCTATATTACCTTTACATGAAAAATGGACACTAAACTGTGTCGTCATCTAGTACAGCAATTGCAGTGGCATTTGTCCAGTCCGAATTGATGAAAAAGTGATAAATATCGGATTTTTGTCTTTGCATCACACTTTTGCACTTATCTGCTCGCTTAAAACTGGAATCTGAGCCAGGCAAAATAGACGTTACCGTTGTTATAAGTACCGGGAATGTAAGTCATTTGAAACGTGGCGGGTCCATAGCCTACGGATGCCAGCGGCAGCACCAGCGGCACCGGAATATATTTCCAGTTATCGCGCGCGGTGAAGCCAGCCGTATAGCCAGCCCCCAGATGAAAACGCTGATCCTGCAGCGGACGCCACGTCGCTTCCCAGCCATAGCCGGCAATCGGTTCCCACTTGTTGAAGGAGTCTTTAAACGCCATCACGTAGAGCCCGTTCCAGTTCCCCTTATCATCCCAGCGCGAGATGCCGCCCCCTGCCCCCCACGGCCGTTCGTTATATTTTCTGATGTGCGCATCATCATACGTCCAACGGTTGTGCCAGGTGATGGCAGGTACATAAAGATCGTAATGCTGCGGCGCAGACCATGTCTGGGCCACATTGTCGCTGAAACTATTCCATCCCGCCTTAAGCGCGGCGCCTGCCGTAGCGGCTGAGGCAGAAAATGAGACCAGTAAGGTCAACACGCAGCCCGACATGGCTGCTGAAACGTGTCGATTCACGGATAAAACCCTGTTATTGCAAAATTTAATAGCATGCAGAACCTCTGTAGCCTGCTCTGCAAAAGTGATTGCTGCATTTTTGCGTCTGAAATTGCCAAAAGTAGCGGTAATCCTTTTCAGATATAGCCTGAAATAACGCGCATGCAAGGGGCCTATTGTACCTGCGAGAGCCGTTACGAATAAAACCGGAGTTAAACGAATCAGAAAAAGTGCTTTTGTGACATAAAGTGCAGTTTTGAAAATCAGCCAAAAGAAAAAAAATGTTATTTATCATAAAATAACGTAAATTTTACCTGTTACCATACAGGTAAACAGAATTAATCATTTGAAGCCAGGGTCTGATTGCGATATTTCTTATTTTCCGGGGGGAACAGGGAGAGAAACGGTGACGATTTGTTGCAGCCAGTGCGGCAGTAAAAAATTTTTTTATACGTGCCAGCGGAGTGAAGCTTCAGAGCCGGCAGCCCATCACGGCGCACGCTGTGCCGTATGCAGAAAGCCGCTAAACAGTTCGGATGTTAAACCGCCTGAAATAGCCGTCAGATAGGCTATTGTACGCTATGCGCGATAACAATTTCAGGCACCCGCAGGTGCCTGAACACGTCAGAAAATCAGCTTGAATACACCCGTAATAGTCAGCAGCCCGACAATAAAGACAATCGCAATAATCCACAGAAATATTTTCATTATTCGCTCCTTCAGTTTGAAAATTTATGCATCCGCCGATGAGTATAGCTGAATATCCTGAACGCGCCGCACGCTGCCGGTACGCGTTTCGCTTCACCGTCCAGATAAATAAGCCCGTGCTATTTCTGCGAGCAGGGTCGCAGCTCAGCCATTAACTGGCCCTGCAGGCGCTCTTTGCAGATTTCGACGCGCTAAACTTAAAGCGCCTGTGACGGGCCTCAATGGTTATCTCTGTTAGCGAAACGAGGAGAAATTATGAGTACGATTAATACTAGCATGGGACGTTATAGCCTGAAGGCGAAGGAGGTCGGCAGCCATATTAAAGGGAGTATCGCTATTAACGACGAAGGCGGTACGCAGCTGACCATGCAGGAGTTTGATGAACACTATCTGGATGATGTGGTAAACAATGTCATCTACCCGGTAACGGGAGGCAATCGTGAAATTACCCGCGCACTGCGCGAGCAGATGGTAAAAGCGGGGTTTGAGCAGCCACATTAAGGCTGTCGGGCCACAATTCTGTGGCCCGTTATAAGCTGATTACAGCGCAGCAGAAAGCAGCAGACAGCCTGCCAGACCGCATACGGAAATAATCGTCTCCAGCGCCGACCACGATCGGATCGTCTCACCGATGGTGAGATTAAAATACTCTTTAAACAGCCAGAAGCCGGGATCGTTAACGTGCGAGAAGATAACGCTGCCGGAGCCTACCGCTATCACCATCAGCTCAGGGCTGGCACCACTGGTCACGATCAGCGGTGCAACAATCCCGCCCGCCGTAATGGCGGCAACCGTGGCTGAACCCAGCGCAATACGCAGGATCGCCGCAATCGACCAGGCCATAAAAATAGGCGACAGATTGGTCGCATGCATCATGCCCGCAATATATTTATCCACGCCGCTGTCTACCAGCACCTGTTTAAAGGCTCCGCCACCGCCGATAATCAGCAGCATCATTGCAATGATCTTGATAGAGTCGGTGATGGTGCCCATCACCTCATCCATGCTGCGTCCGCGATTCAGACCGAAGGTAAAAATAGCGATAAGCACGGCGATCAGCGTTGCCATAATCGGGTCGCCAAAGAATTCAGCGTAAGGCAGCAGCACGTGTCCTTTCGGCAGCAGCATCTCAGCCACCGCACGCAATGCCATCAGGATCACTGGCACCAGCGCGGTCCAGACGCTGACGCCAAATCCTGGCATCTCTGCTTCTGTAAAGGTTTTTGGATTCCACAGCCCTTCCGGAATCGGCTTATCGATGCCTTTCAGAAAACGCGCATACACCGGGCCAGCCAGAATTACCGTAGGGATCCCCAGCAGCGTGCCGTAAAGCAGCGTTTTACCCATATCAGCGTTAAACAGCGTCGCGATCGCGGTCGGACCCGGATGCGGCGGCAGAAAGCCGTGCGTTACCGAGAGCGCGGCTGCCATGGGAACGCCGACGTAAAGCAGCGGCACGCGCGCTGAGGCAGCGATACTGAATACCAGCGGCAGCATCAGTACAAACCCCACCTCATAAAACAGCGCAAAGCCCACGGTAAAACCGGTCAGCACCAGCGCCCACTGGATATGCTTCTCACCAAATTTTGCAATCAGGGTAGTGGCGATACGCTGCGCGCCGCCGCAGTCAGCCAGCAGTTTGCCCAGCATGGCTCCAAAGCCCATGATCAGCGCCAGGCTGCCAAGTGTCCCGCCTACGCCGGTTTTGATTGAGCCGATCACTTTATTGACCGGCATGCCCTGCATCATGCCCACCGCCAGCGCCACCAGAATCAGTGCGATAAAGCCGTTAAGTTTGAAGCGAATCATCAGCAGCAGCAGTAGCGCTACACCGATGGCCACATAGAGTAATGGCATGGTTATTCTCCACTTTTTACGCGCGGCGTCAGTTGCCAGCGGGTTGCGTTGTACTACCGGACCGGCCAGATGCGGCCGGATGTTGCGAAATGCGTCATACTGTTACCGGTATCATGTTAAGGGCAATACCGGGCCGGTAACATCAGAGCGGCGGGCTGAATTTTGTTTTTGCGAAGGCGATCAACTTTTGCTCATTAAGCTGGCGGCGTTTATACCTGCGTCAGCAGCGCTTTTCGCTACACTGGCTGCCTGAAATCATTTGAAAGGATAGACAGGTGAGTGAGAACCTGATTGCACTTTACAGTAACCAGCGAACCCTGTGCGGACGCGGCAGCATTCGCACGCTGCCCGCGCTGCTGGCTGAGGAGCCGCAGCCTGCGCTGCTGTTTTGCGGCCGCTCATTTCTCAATAGCGAGACGTGGCAGCAGCTGAAGGGTGAGCTGCAACACGCTATCCAGGACTATGAAATAGTCAGTCATGAGGCTTCTCCGGAAGAGATTGACGTCTGGGTTGCGCGCTGGCGCGGACGGGTTAAGCGGGTAGTGGCGATTGGCGGCGGCAGCGTGCTGGATGCGGCAAAAGCGTTCTGCGCCATGATAGAGCATCCGCTGCCGACGGCGCGCTACCTGGAAAAAGTGGGGGATACGCCGGTGCAGGGCGACACGCTGCCGCTGATCGCCATCCCCACTACCGCCGGCACCGGCAGTGAAGTCACGCAAAACGCTGTGGTCACCGATCAGCAGCACATCAAAATAAAAGCGTCGCTGCGCCATCCGAACTTTGTTCCTTCCGTCGCGATTCTCGATCCCGACCTGCTGCGCGGCGCACCTGATAGCCTCCTCGCTACCTGCGCAATTGACGCCTTTACGCATCTGTTCGAAGCGTACCTGTCGAAGAAAGGCAACGTATTTACTCAGCAGATGGCGCTCAGCGGCCTGCGGCTATTTTTTCAGGCCTGGCCGTACCTGAACCGCGCTGACAGGCAGGGTGACGAGGCGCGCGAGGCAATGATGATGGCGTCCTGGCTGGGCGGCCTCTGCCTGAGCAGCGCCGGCCTGGGAGTGATCCATGGCATCGCAGGCGAGCTGGGAGCGATCAAAGCGATTCACCATGGTGAAGCCTGCGGCCGCCTGCTGTTTCCGTTTCTGGATCAGCTGGCAGAAAGCGACCACCCTGAACAGCAGCGCCTGATGAGCACCTTTGCGGCGCAGCTGATGCCCGGCGTCTCCGCGCCTGCCCCGCTGGCGCTAAAAGCCTGGCTGCAGCAGCACGCTATTGTCCCGTTCTGGCAGGAGGGGCCAGCGCTCTCTGCCACAGAGGTGGACTGGATTGTCGCACGCGCCAACAGTAAAAATAGCTGGGTAACCTATAACAGCGCGCAGATGACCGACATGCTTGTTCAGGCGTGGCGCGTTCTCTGATCCTGCCGGCGCGCTCTGCTCAGACGAACGGGCCCTCACCCGCCAGCATCTGCTCGATGACCTGCAGCACGCCAGCATGATTATTATCCGCGGTGACATAGCGCGCCGCGGCTTTCACCCGCGCCGGCGCGTTCTGCATCGCAAAGCTAAATCCCGACTGCGCCAGCATTTCCAGATCGTTGCCGCCATCGCCGAATGCCAGGACTTCGCTGCTCTCAATCCCCCAGCGCTGCTGCAGCAGACGCAGTCCGTTGGCCTTGTGGAGGCCAGGCACAATCAAATCCACTGAGCCGTGGCCGCTGGAGGTGGCCGCAGCCGATCCCTGGTGCAGCCGCTCAATGTCTGCCATTAAAACCGGCACATAGTCATCAGAGAGGTTCAGGGCAAATTTAAACAATCGATCGTCGGCAATCTCATCCAGCGTCTCAATGGGCCGCAGGCGATGACAATAATGCCGCATCTTCTGCAGCCACTGCGCGTCCGCACCGGCAAAGTAGTAGGCGCTGTTGCGACCACAGATAAGAAAGCGCAGGCCGGGATAGTTACCCTGCTGCAGCGTATCCAGCACGGCGTTCACCGCCTCACGGCTGAACGCGCCGCAGAAAAGCTCCTCTTCGCTATCGAGGATCCACGCACCGTTCTCCGCAACAAACGCGATCTCATGGGCTATTTCCGGAAAAAAGGATTTCAGCTGGTAATACTGATTGCCGCTGGCGACGACAAACCGGATACCGCGCTGTTTCATCTTTTGGTAGCAGGCCATGAACCGCGGACGGTCATACTGCTTACGGTCATCCAGAAAGGTGCCATCCATATCCACTGCTACCATTTTTACTGCGGCCATCATCACTCCTTAGCACATGTGTATTAGCGGTAGCTCACAGAATAGCCTGGCAAAGGGTGAAAGCAGAAGCATAGCGGGAGGCGTGGTTCCTCCCGGCAAGAGATTAATCTAAGGCGCCGTTGAGTAATATAGCGGTGATGATGCCGGTTGCAGCCGCTACCAGCACATAATTGCCGTCGATAAAGGCCCAGTGCTCACCGCGCGGCGGTGCGGTGAGGCCGCGATCGCGCCAGTTATCCACGCGGTATCCGGCACCGCGATAGGCGGGTGGCATCGGCTGGCCGCGCCGGAACTCATGCCCCTGCCAGGCAAAGCGGTCAGCGTGATGATGCCCTTCCGGCCCGCCCCGCTCGCCGTGACGCTCATTACCTGGCCCACGGCGATCGGCTTCCCGCCCGGATGCATGCTGGCTTTCATGTGTATTCCAGCGGGGACCGCCAGGACCTTCTGCCTGACTCAGCGCAGAAAACAGCGTGCTGCATGCAATAAGGGAAATAGCGATCTGCGTTTTAATTTTTTTCATCATGGTCTCCATCACAGCAGCAATAAGTGCGCTGCCGGCAGAGACTATTAACCAGTCACGCAGCGAATAATAGTTCTTTCATTCTTAAAAACTCCATTATTACAGTAAATTACACTGCCTTAGCGCTTTCTTAACGAAGATGTCTGGCCGGATACAAATAAGTACCGCAGAGAAAAAAACATAAAAAAACCCGACCGCAGGGATCGGGTAAATAAAAATGTTTCATTATTCAGAAACAGGGAAACCCTGCAAATCAGAGGGTAAAACTGAAGCACACAACGCCACATCACCAGCATTGCGCGCGCAGAATAACACTTCACCGCCAAAACAATAAATAAAATTAATCGGATTTAGGAATATTACTTAACGCTGCCGGGCAGATTAACACTGCTTATAAATAAGGTCAGTGCTCTGACCTCACGCCAGTGGCGGAATTAAAATCTCATAAAAAACATAAAATTAAAATAATTACCTTTTGGGGCTGGCAACAGGAAAATAACTGCCCTTTCTGATCTGTGGTTTCACTGCGGATAACATTATAAGCAGCTTAATTAATTATCTACTGGTCACTCATTGCGCGCGCCGGAATTACGGCTGCCGGATGTGCCGCAGCAGAGAAGCCGGATGCCGCACCAGCGCTGCGGCAGGTCGTATCGGGCGACGAACCAGTTCGCCGCTGCAGTTCGGACAGCGCTGCAGCAGAACATGCTCAGCGCAGGTTGCGCAGAATGTGCATTCAAATGAGCAGATACGTGCCTCCGCGCTTTCCGGCGGTAAATCGGCATCGCACCACTCACAGTTAGGTCGCAGTTCAAGCATAGGGTTCTCCGGTTTGGCGCAGGCTCAGGCTCAGGCTCAGGCTCAGGCTCAGGCGCAGGCTCAGGCTCAGGCTCAGGCTCAGGCTCAGGCTCAGGCTCAGGCTCAGGCTCAGGCTCAGGCTCAGGCTCAGGCTCAGGCTCAGGCTCAGGCTCAGGCTCAGGCTCAGGCTCAGGCTCAGGACAGATTTTTATCCGTTACTGCATTCAATCATGTGAAACAGATTACATTCTGCGCCAGCCGTTCTATAGTTCTTTCGCTACGGTTATTTGCGAGGCTATGGAATGCGTGTTAAAGGCTTAAATATCGGTTTCTTTATTCTTATCCTGGCGATTGTCACCATCGCCTTTTTTGATGTGCTGTCACCTTATTTTTCTGCCATTCTCTGGGCGGCTATCCTGGCGGTGATTTTTGCCCCGCTGAAGGTGCTGCTGCGGCGTAAAATGGGCGACCGTAACGGGCTTGCCTCTTTTGTTACGCTGATGATTATCTGTCTGATTGTATTTACGCCGCTGGCGATCATCACCTCATCGCTGGTGGTGGAGATCAATACCGTTTACGTCAAGCTGCAGAATAATTCAGCGCAGTTTCCGACAGTGTTTGCTGAGCTGCTGCAGCATCTGCCGGGCTGGGCGCAGCGCTATCTGGCCGACCACGATCTCAACAACTCTGCCCAGATTCAGCAAAAGCTCTCTGAGTTCGCGCTGAAAGGTGGCCAGTATATGGCGGGCAGCGTGCTGCTGATTGGTAAAGGCACGTTTACCTTTACCGTAAGCTTTGGCGTGATGCTCTATTTACTGTTCTTCCTCCTGAAAGATGGTGCCTGGCTGGTGGGGCTGATCCTCGAAGCGCTACCGCTCTCCACCTATGTGAAGCATCATCTGCTGATGAAGTTTGCTGCGGTGTCGCGCGCGACGGTGAAAGGGACCGTGGTGGTGGCGATTGTTCAGGGTGTTCTGGGCGGCTTTGCTTTCTGGATCACTGACATCGACGGCAGCCTGCTGTGGGGCGCGCTGATGGCGTTCCTGTCGCTTATCCCGGCGGTCGGATCCGCCATCGTCTGGGTGCCGGCAGCGATCTTTTTCTTTGCCACCGGCGCGCTGTGGAAAGGCCTCTTCCTGGTCGGTTTCTTTGTGGTGATTGTCGGCCTGGTAGATAACATTCTGCGCCCGCTGCTGGTAGGCAAAGACACCAAGATGCCGGACTATATGATCCTGATCGCCACGCTGGGTGGCATGGAAATCTACGGCATCAACGGCTTTGTGATTGGCCCGCTGATTGCCGCTCTGTTCATCGCCTGCTGGAACCTCCTCTCCGGTCGCGATAACCGCGACAACGCCGAAGAGATTGATGAAGAGTTTATTGAAGAGGGCAAAACGCGCGAGTAGCGCTATGCGCTGAGCTGACTAAAAACCGCCTGCGGGCGGTTTTTTTATGACGGCGGCTGCGAACAAAGTAAATCCTATAACCGATCCAGACTCTGGCCCGATTTCTGCTGGCGCAAACTGCCGGATAAGCCAGTACCAGGGCTGATACTCTTTCAGATGTTGAAGGCTATTCAGCCGCCGCATTCCCACTGCTTTCTCTGCCACACGCTTCAGCCCAGATGCATCAGCCAGAGATGCAACGATAGCCTTTTTCGGCCAGCGCGGCCGGGTCCGTCTCGCCCGCTATTTGCCCGCGAGACCTGCCGCGTAAGCCGTCACCGCCCCCACCACCGCGTGCACCATCAGGTTCGCCTGCACGTTCACCGAACCGTCCGCGTTCAGCGTCTGGTTATGAATAACCTCTGCCAGGTAGGGTGCCGCCGCGCCCGTTACCGCCCGCGCCAGGCTGCCCCCCGCCAGGCCCTGCACCGCCGCCGTCGCTGCCTGTATACCCTGCTGGAGGGCGCTGCCGGTGCCGAAAGGCGCCGCGGCGGCTTTATAGCTGTCCGTTGCGGCCAGCGCTTTGTTGTAGTCAGCCCACTCCGCCTTCGGCGCGCCTTCGCCCGGCTCTCTGATATCCTTTGAGGCCAGCTCCGCCTTACCGGCATTCGTGGCCCTTATCTGCCCCTCCGTGCGCGCGATGTCCGCCGCCTGGTTGCCGATTTCCCCTATCAGCTGCGCCGCCTGCAGCCGNCCTCCGTGCGCGCGATGTCCGCCGCCTGGTTGCCGATTTCCCCTATCAGCTGCGCCGCCTGCAGCCGGTTCTGCTCCCTCTCTTTATCGGATATCGGCGACAGCGTCTGGTCCGCGTGCGCGGCGTCGGTAGTTTTCAGACTCTGTTTGCCGTAACTAAAAGCAGATACCGCTGGTGCCGGAAAACCCGCTCTTTTCTCCTGCGCCAGATGCTGTTCGTTGTTGCGTTCAGTCGCCCCGGTAGGACTAAGATCGTGGTGCGACTGCAAAGCAATTGATTATCCAGCTGGCTGAAGGGGGATCGGCATGTTAAAAGAGATCCCAGCATCAAGGCCGGGATTTTCATAGGTCACTTAGAATTTGAAGACGAGGCAGGTTTCTCTTTCGACATGAGACATTGCCCTAAACCAATGATAACCCCGCATCCGATTGATATTTCAGCACCTTTAATTAAATCAGTTCTATAAAAATAAAAATCACCCACTAAAAAATAGGATGCCAGAGATATAAGCACTCGGCCACCGACAAGAATAATGAAAATACCCACTATCCATGAGGAAATTAATAATAATAAGAGCTTAAGCTTACTATTTTGCATTACTGTCTTTCTCCATTTTCTGCTGAATTTTTTCAGCCAAATTCTGTGCGGAATTTCCAAGATATTCAGAACCAGCAGATTCAGCTACTGCTCTGTTATTTTTGGTATAGTAGATTGAGGAATTATGGTTTGCAGCTTATCTACACCTTTACCTATAGTTGTACCACCAAGGGTTCCTAAACCTGCTCCGATCATAGGAGCTGCAGCATCTTTCCCCTGCAAGCTAGCTCCCACATACGCTCCGGTAATACTCGCTGCTTCTGTGAACAAAAAACCTTTGCCCTGTGTTAATGCACTGACACCAGTAGCAATGAGCGCATCAGTGGCACTGAATGGTCCCCCGCTGTTCAGCTGATTAAAAACATTCGCCGAACCACCGATTGCACCTGCACCAATAACATTTCCCGCCGTTGCTGCAGCAGGTAACAGAACAGGTGCCACAATCGTCGCTGCGCCTGCACCCCATGCCGTTAATAAGCCGGTTGCTGCATTCTGTCCAGCAGGCAAATCACCCTGCGCATTTTTACTCAGCGCAGCGTTAATCTCTTCTGCTTTAACTCCGCTGTTTGCCAGTGAGGTTCCTAACGTTGACGCTGACTGTCCATAATCAGTCATTCCTTTCGGCAGGCTGAACATATCATTGTTTTCAGATGTGTTTTTCCCGGCCTGTGCGCCAGACACGACCGAAGCCACGCTGTCTCCGGTGAGTCCTCCGGCCAGCCCGCCTGCCAGTGTGCTAAGAGCGGATATGGTCTGTTTCTGCGTTTCGTTCAGCCTGCTGTAGTCATCAGTGCCATAGAGCGTTTTCGCTATCACGGAAGTTGCAGCGGATGCGCTCGCTGCACCTGCTGCACCGGACAGGGCTGAGTTACCTGATGCCTGCGCAACCACTGCGCCCACAACAGCATGTGCCATCAGATTCGCTTCCGGATTGCCTTCCGTCAGCCTGTGTATCTGCTCTGCCAGATACGGTGCCGCCGCGCCCGTTACCGCCTGCGCCAGGCTGCCCCCCGCCAGGCCCTGCACCGCCGCCGTCGCCGCCTGAATGCCCTGCTGAAGAGCGCTGCCCGTGCCGAAAGGCGCCACGGATCGCTGCCAGATAGTCAATAGCCGACTGCGCCTCCGCAAAACCTTTGATATCGCTCACAATCGTTACAAAATCAACGCTCAGCGAAGCCGTTGCTTTCAGCGCTTCACGCCGCTCGTTGTACATTTTCACTGAGCAGGTTTCGGCGCTCATGCCGCCACAGTTGGCCTTCTTATAGCGCTCGTTTTCGGCCTCAACGTACTCACCGGCCTTCTGCTCAAGCGTCTTGCCTTCAGACTGCGCCTGAGCGATATCAGCGAGAAAATTATTCTCAACAACAACGCTTCCCGGTGTACAGTCTGGCGACGAAAACCTTTTTTCCCTGTGCTTTCCGTCAGTTAGAAGCAGTTTTTGCTGAAGCGTTTTCAGGACTCCAACTTTTTTCCCGACGCGCTTTTCCGGCCCGGAGCACGCTACCGCCCTATACTGGCATTACGCCTGCTCCCGTGCATTTCAACAGTGCTTTACGCGCTGTCATTACTGCTTGTACATCGCGGCGGGAGACGGGTCACAGCTTATCTGTGGCCTGGTGAACCGTCTGCCGGGCATGGGCTGGCGCGGCCCGCCGGAGCCGGAACGGCACCCTGTGATCCGGCTGGCGAATAAAGGGTGACTGGCTGATTTATAAAGTAAAAATCCGGCACTAAGGCCGTGATTCAATTATATCTATATTATCGCCTGGGCATTTTTGTAGCAAAATAAGGAATAAGATAAATGCCTACACCACCTACTAATCCTCCTGCCACACCAGATTTAAGACTAACCTTTAATATATCAATGAAAGGTATGTTAAAGCTTCTTATTTCAAGAAAATAGAATAAAGCTCGACTAATAAAAACCCCAACGGTGACGATTAATACGATAAACAATATAGTAGTAATTAACCTGAGAAGGTTACGCATTATTTCGCTCCTTCTTTTGAAGAACTAACAGCTTTAGGCCCGCCCTGACCAATACCTTCCGTTGAACCAGAGGAGATAATATTCCCTATCACAGCAGGGCGCGGATCTAAAGGAATTGGTTTACTCACCCCCATTCCCATATCAACCCACTCCCAGTTTTTCCAGTTAGGATTGTTCACTTTGTCAAGAGGTCCTTTAATTGCCTAGCCTAAACCATATCCTATGCCCGCAGAGCCACCACTTATAATTGCCCCAGATAAAGGATCATCACCTTTAATATAGTTTGAGGTTGCGCCCCCCGCTGCATTCCAGCCGACTATTCCTAACAGTCCGGTATTCGATGTGGCCGCACCAACCCAACTAGCTATCAGTGCATCGGTATAATTTACTTCACCATTTACCACATATTGAATAATAGTATTAGCGCCACCACCGATTACCGCTGTAATTTGTGCTCCTTTTGGCAGCACACCTAATCCGACTGTTCCGGCCAGTTCTGCGGAGACAATTGCATTACCCTTCGCTATATCACCAGCCAGTTTCGCTTTATCTTCTGTCGTCGCATCCGGTGTTTTACCCAGCCAGAACCCAAGATCAGAACCAGCCATTGCGCCCAGCGCATTATTCTCAACCGCATTTCTCCCCGCCTGCGCGCCCGCCACCGCGCCCGCCGTGCTGTCGCCCGCTACTCCGCCCGCGAGGCCCGCCGCCAGCGTTCCCAGCGCGCTGATGGTCTGGCGCTGCGTCTCCGTCAGGTCGCTGCGGTCAGTGCCNTTCTCAACCGCATTTCTCCCCGCCTGCGCGCCCGCCACCGCGCCCGCCGTGCTGTCGCCCGCTACTCCGCCCGCGAGGCCCGCCGCCAGCGTTCCCAGCGCGCTGATGGTCTGGCGCTGCGTCTCCGTCAGGTCGCTGCGGTCAGTGCCGGGATACATCTGCTGTGCGATGTACTCGCCCATCGCCGCGCCCGACGCCCCCGATAGCGCGCTGTTCCCCGCCGCGTAAGCCGTCACCGCCCCCACCACCGCGTGCGCCATCAGGTTCGCCTGCACGTTCACCGAACCGTCCGCGTTCAGCGTCTGGTTATGAATAACCTCTGCCAGATACGGTGCCGCCGCGCCCGTTACCGCCTGCGCCAGGCTGCCTCCCGCCAGGCCCTGTACCGCAGCCGTCGCCGCCTGAATGCCCTGCTGGAGGGCGCTGCCGGTGCCGAAAGGCGCCGCGGCGGTTTTATAAGCCTGCTCCGCTATCTCCCCGGCGGCGGGGGTCAGGTTGCCCTTGCCGGCCAGCGCTTCCTTCGCGGCCTGGAGCGCGGCCGGGTCCCTCTTCGCTCTCTCGCCCGCTATCTGCCCCTCCGTACGCGTGATGTCCGCCGCCTGGTTGCCTATCTCACCTATCAGCTGCGCCGCCTGCAGCCGGTTCTGCTCCCTCTCTTTATCGAATATCGGCGACAGCGTCTGGTTCGCGTGCGCGGCGTCGCGGCTCAGCCNCGCTGTGGTTCGCCCCCGTCAGCAGCCCGTTCGCCATGTTCCCCGCAAACTGGCCGCCGATGCTGCCCCCGGTGCTCACGCCCGCGCTCTGATGCTCCACCTTATAGTCCGCCCGGTTTTCGATGTCGCGCCAGCCCAGCGTGCCCGTCTCCAGACGGTTTTTATCCGCCGTCGCCGTCGAGCCGATAGCCGCGCCGTTCAGCTGCGTGTGTCCTCCAGCCGTCACGTCAAAGCCGCCTTTCCCCGCGAACAGGCCGGTCTGCTCCTCCACGCTCTGCCAGGTGCTGTGCATCTTATCCCGGCTCAGGTTCACGTTCGCCGAGCCGGTCATCGACCCGAAGGTGAAGCTGCCCCCGGCGCTGGCGCTCTGCTGCTTCGAGTCGTAGCGGTCGCTGTCCTGCTCGCTCGTCAGCGTCAGGTTGCGCGCCACGTCCGCCCTGATTTTTTCGCCGCTCACCTGCGCGCCCTGAAGCGTGGTGTCGCGCCCGCTTATCAGCGTCACCTCACGGCCCGCGCTCACCTGCGTTTCNACTCGAAGCAGCAGAGCGCCAGCGCCGGGGGCAGCTTCGAGTCGTAGCGGTCGCTGTCCTGCTCGCTCGTCAGCGTCAGGTTGCGCGCCACGTCCGCCCTGATTTTTTCGCCGCTCACCTGCGCGCCCTGAAGCGTGGTGTCGCGCCCGCTTATCAGCGTCACCTCACGGCCCGCGCTCACCTGCGTTTCCGTGTGGGTGACGCCGCTGGCCTGCTCGCTGCCTTTTGCCTTATTTGCGCTGGCGGAAACGCTGATGCCCCAGCCGCCCTGACCCGCGCCGATGCCCACGCCCGCCGTGCCGCCGTGGCTCTCGTTTTTACCCTCCAGCGACGAGGTGTTCGCGGCCGACAGCAGGTTCAGGTCCCGGTTCGCCGACAGCAGCAGGTCTCTGCCCGCCCGCAGCTGGCTGCCCTGCACCGTCAGGTCACCACCGTCGCCTTTCACGCCGCTGCCGCGCGCCACCACGCTCAGATTATCGCCCGCCGTCAGGCTGCTGCCCTGTGCGGTGCGCTGCTCGCTGCGCTGTGTGGAAGTGGAAGACTGGCTGCCGTAAGAGAGGCTGACGCCGATGGCGTTGTTGTTCTCCGGGCTGTCGCCCTGCGCCTCTGCCAGCCGGCCGGCCTGCATCGCCTGCACGCCGCTGAGCGCCGCTTTGGTCGCCTGCAGCGCCGCCAGCCGTCCGCTGTCGGCAGACTTCGCCTCCTGCACCGTCTGCGCCGCCGTGTTCAGCGCGCTGCCTGCCGTGCCGGAAAGCGCCAGCGTCAGACCCGAGGTTTTCTGCTCCACCCGGTGCGTCTGGCTGCTCTGGTTTTCCGCTGCGGTGATGCTCACCTCGCGACCGTCCAGCGTCAGATTTTTGCCCGCGATAAGATCGGAGCCGTTGATATCCAGCCGGTTGCCCGCCGTCAGGGACACGCTGCCGTTCACGCTGCCCACGGTGCTGCCCTGGCTGGTCGTCTCCTGCGCGGTGTCGGTGGTTTTCAGGCTCTGTTTGCTGTAACTGAAGCCGATACCGCCGGTGCCGGAAAACCCGCTCTTTTTCTCCTGCGCCAGATGCTGTTCGCTGTTGCGTTCAGTCGCTCCGGTAACGCTGAGATCGTGCCCCGCCTGCAGGGAGAGAGCGTCGGTACTCGCTATCTGGCTACCCTGTACGCGCAGATCGTTGCCCGCCGCCACGGAAATAGTGTCGCCATTCAGCGAACTCCCCTGCGCCGTCTGACGCGAAATCTGATCGCGTGTGATTGTCGTGCTCTTCGACAGCCAGCCGCTGCTGCCCGTCGTCTTTTGCCGCTCGTCCAGATCCTGGGTGTTCTCGCCGTTTGTCAGTGTGACGTCATGTCCGGCGGTCAGCGCCAGCGCAACATCTGCCGACAGGGTGGCCGCGCGGGCATGAAGATCGTTGCCTGCCAGCAGCGAGAGATCGCCCTTGCTGACGACTTCGCTGCCGATCTCCTGCGTATTGCCCTGCTTCAGGCTGTTATCGCTATCCCAGACAAGCGCGTCCCGGCTCGCCGTACTGACGGTATTGAGCGTCAGATCGCGTCCGGCCTTAATCACCGTCTGGCTATTTTCGCCGCTGTTAACCACCTGCGCCGCCGTGAGAGTGATATCACGTCCGGCCTGCAGTATCAGCCGGCCGTCGTCGCCCTGCACGTACATGCCTGCCACGCTATCCACCGTGGTCCGGTCGAACTGGTTCTCACCGTTCCGGCTGCTCACGCTGCGGGTTGTGCTGACGGTATTGATATCCCGTCCGGCGCTGACGAGCAGCGAGTCGGTTGCCTCGATCGCGCCGCCGATATTATTGATATCTGCGCGGGCGAGAAGATCGACACTGGCGCCTTTAATCGTTCCCGCCATGTTGGTGATATTACCGGCGCTCAGCTTCACCACTTCGCGCCCGGCCAGCGTACCGCTGTTAAACAGGCCACCACCCAGGTTCAGGTTGAGGTTGCGGCCCGCAATCAGCGCACCGCTGCCATCGACATCGCCTGGCTGAATGCGCGCATACACCTGCGGTACCAGCACCGTCTGGCTGGAGCCATCCGGCAGTCTGACCTGCGCGTTAACCAGCCAGACAATATCTTTTGTCAGCAGCGCCATCTGCTCAGGCGTCAGCGCCACGCCTGGCGTCAGGTGATAGCGCTGACTAAAGGCGATAGCGTTGTTCATCAGCGCCTTGTACTGATCTTCGTCGTTGCTGAAGCCGCCCAGGTAGCGCTGCCCTGTCAGGTTCATAACCTGTTCCCGGATCAGCCGCTGCTCGTAATAGCCGTCACCCAGACGCTTCAGTACGTTATCGCTGTTCTGCGTCAGGGCGTCCTGCATATAGTCGCTGCTCAGCCACTGCTTCTCCTGCGTAAAGCGTGGATCGGTCTCTACCAGATATTTACCGCCGGGAGAGGGATTGGTTCTGAACAGGCTGTTGTCCGGCAGGCGCGTATCGGGCCCGACGATGCGGATCACGCTCGCGTTCTCCCCCTGGCTGCCGGGCACATCAAAATGCTGGCCGGGTTTAAGCAGAGCGGCAATGTCAGGCATGCTGCCTGTGATATGGGCATTCACGCCGCCCGCGCGGCCCGTCGTGGCGTCGGTACCCTCTGTGCTCTGCGGGGCGAGCGAAAGGGGGTTGCCGCTCAGTTCACCGTGATCGACCAGCTCTCCTGGCTTCAGGGCAATCGTCTCAATCACGTCCGGCGGCGTGTAATCCGATGTGCTGTCGCCCTGCTCGTCGCCACCTTTATGACGGATGCGCTTGTAGTGAGTCACCTTACCGACGTCAGTCGTGATTCGCTGGCCCGCCACCTCGACGTTATTGAGATCGCGCGCGTTTATCGTCAGCGTATTGCCCGAGATAATCTGACTCTTATCGTTCAGCACGCGGTCAGCGTTTAGCGTCAAATCACCGCCCGCGATAATCTTCGCCGGATCGCTTTCGGCGATCTGCGTCTCCTGCACCGTACGCGTGTAGTCATACTGGTAGAAGTTATCGTTATTGCTGCCGGTGTTGCCTGGCGTGTTGAGATTAAGCAGTGAGTCGGCTGAGTTGCGGTCAACAAAGACGCCTGGCTCGCCGGCTTTCCAGCGGACGGTATCGCCCGAGTGCTGATACCCGATAATCGCCTCCGAAGAGACGGTTACCAGCCCGGTGCTGAAACGATCGTTGACGTTATTGATTTCACCGGCAGCCATCTGCATGTTGCCCGCTGACTCGATGGTGGAGCTGTGATTATTGAGGGTAGCCGCTCTGCCGGTTGCCAGGCCGTCAGCATTCAGCTCGCCGCCCAGCGCCATATCGCCGGCACTGTAGATCAGGCCGTGGTCACGATTGTTCAGCGTCTGCACGCCGATATCCACCCGCTCACGTCCCGCCAGCGTGGCGGCAGTGCCGTTTTCCGCCAGGTTGTTGAAAATATCAGCCTGCACGCCAACGCTGTCGCCATAGATCCGGCCACTGCCGATATTGGTCAGCACCGACGCCTTCAGCAGCGTCTGTTTACCGTCGATCAGCCCATAGTTGGTCAGCTGTCCGCTCAGCGTCAGCCAGTTCTGTCCGGCATTAATCTCGCCGGTGGCAGCGTTCAGCAGGTGGGTGGCGCGCAGATCGAGCTTGCCGCCCGCCAGCAGTTTACCGCTGTTATCAACGTCGCCTGCGGTTGTGAAGTTGAAATTGCCGTTGGCAATCATCTCGCCGCGGTTGTTCAGGCTCTGCTGGCTGACCAGCGTGATGTCACCCAGGGAGAGAATCTGTCCGTCACCCTCCAGGCGATCGGCACGGATCGTCAGCGATCGGCCCGCTTTGAGAACGCCCTCCCGATTTTCCAGCGTCAGACTATTGCTCTGAGGCTGCGCCACTCTGAAGCTGCGCAGGCGACTCTCCGGCATCAGGTCATTGCTCTGCAGCAGCAGATCTTCTCCGGCCGAAATCGCACCCTGCCGGTTATCGACCGAGCCACGGCTGTTGATGATCAGTTGCCGATCGGCCAGTAACATGCCACGCTGATTGAACACATCGTCGCTGTTAATCCGCAGGCTGGCCGCTTCAATACCCTGCTGATCACCCTGAGTATCCTGATTGTTCAGCTGCAATGCGTTCAGCACGGCGTTCGCGCCGCTGCGAATCAGGCCGCCCGCATTGTCTACCGTGCTCTGCGCACTCACCAGCAGATCGCCAATGCTCTGGATCTCTCCGCCACGGTTATCCAGATGAGTCATTTCCAGCGAAGCCGCCTGCTCGCTGACGATGCGCCCGCCGCTGCGGTTATCCACTCCGCCACTCTGCAGCGTAAGATCGCCTTTCGCGCCCACGGTTCCGGCCTGATTGTCGATCGCGCCGCTGTGCAGATGAAGATCGCTAAGGCTGTAGAGGGTGCCGCTCTGGTTATCGATCGCCTGGCCGTGGCTGTCGATAAGCACGCTACCGCCCTGCAGCAGACCTGCCCGGTTATTGAACGTGGAGTGCGTGTCGAGGCTGAGCTGCTCCTGTGCCACCAGCGCGCCAGCGGCATTATTCAGGCCGTCAGCCGCCAGTTGCAACGCTTTTCCGCTCAGCGTCAGACCCTGCGTATTGTTTATCTGTCCGGCGCGGATAAGCATGTCGCCCTGGCTGATCACACCACCTTTTTCGCCGCTGTTCTGATTAAGCAGCGTCTCTGCGCCGATATCAAGCTGCGCACCGCTCTGGATAAGGCCGCCGTCCCGGTTATCGAGCGTATCGCCGCGCAGCGTCAGCGCCTGCTGCGCCACCAGCTGACCGTCACGGTTATCCAGTAAGCGGGCATCCACATGCCCGGTGTCGCTACTGACTATCCTGCCCTGAGCATTCTGCAGCACATCCGCCGTGACGCGCAGCGTCTTACCCGCCCTCACAACGCCCTGCTGATTAGCCAGCTGCGCGCCTCGCAGGCTGAGATCGCCTTCACTCGCGATCAAGCCCTGCCGGTTCGCCAGGCTGTCCGCGTTGATATCAATCTGCCGGGCCGAGGTGGTGCCGCTATCAAGATCGACATCGCCACCGCGCAGGGTGAGCTGACCATTTGAGCGCAGCGATCCCTTACTGCCGCGCAGATTACCGGTGGTGATCGACAGTGTGCCGCGGCCTGTATGGGTGATGTCACCCGACTGGTTATCGATCGCAGCCGCATTGAGCGTCAGGTTGTCACTGTTAGTCGCGATACGGCCGCCCTGATTATTCAGGCTGCCCGCGAAACTGAGCGTGAGATCGTCACGCCCGGTTTGCAGGATCTGACCCTGCTGGCTGGAGAGATCGCGCGCCTGCAGGTTGAGCTTGCTGGCTATCAGCGTGGCGCCATCGTTGTTCAGCATTTTTCCGGTGCGCGCGGTGAGCTGCTGCTGCGCGGTCAGGGTGCCGCTGCGCGTCACGATATCGCCCTCGCGGGCGTCGAGCGTCAGGTTTTTACCCTCGGTACGGCTGCCGCTGAGGTCAATAGTCTGCCCGCGTGCGCTCAGGCTGCCGCCGGCCAGGTTTTTCCCCTGCGCGCGAAGCTGGCCCGTTGTCGTCAGGGTCAGATTGCCCGATTCACCGGGTCTGCCGTCATCCTGCACACCTGCCGCGAGAACGCCTGAAGCCGTGCTGTTGAGGCTGCCAGCCTGCAGCGTAACGTCATTGCGTGCCACAACAGAGCCGCGGTTCTGCACATCTGCCGCACTGGTTACCGACGCTTTTCCGCCAGAAAAGATCGTACCGCTGTTGCTGATCCCTTGCCGCGCGGCGAGCTGCAGATCGCTACGGCTCTGAATAGCGCCGCTGTTCTCAATGCGGCCATCAGCGGTGATGACCACCGAACCCGCCTGCGCGCCAATATTGCCCGCATTGCGAACGCCGACGCCCCTCTCCGTGCCGACCAGACGGATTTTTCCGGCATACATGCCGCCCAGGCTGGAGACATCAAGCGCCATCCGGGGTTCTGTAGCGCGCTCGTCGCTCTGCTTCGTGACCTGCTGGTGTGCGGCATCCACCTTGTTTCGTCCGGTGGTGACGCGAAGATCCCTGGCCCAGACGCTGGCATTGACCTTCACCGAGCGGGCAATAATGTCGGTATAGTCCTGGCGTGAGCTGTCCATCCCCGCCCCTTCGACCACCACTTCACCGCGTTCAACGTTAAAGCCGGTCAGGTTGCCATTGTTGAGCTGCGCCTGTCCGGTGGTCAGGGTGCCGCGACTGGCATTGATAAATCCGCAGCCGTTGCAGGTGATCCCGGACGGATTGGCGATAACGACCTGGGCTTTCTGACCCGCGACTTCAATAAAGCCGTTGAGGCGGCTGGGATTGCGCGAGTTAACCTCATTCAGGATCACTTTGGCTTCGCCCCGGGCCAGCCAGGGATTGCCGCTTACCATCCCGCCGAGTCCGGTCTGAACATTTTTGTGGGAGTTGTTGAGGATCGCTCCCCGCTTTCCGACATCAAACTGACTATACGTATTGCGGGAAACACCGCCTGCGGAGGGCGTCTGGATATTGATCTGCGGCGTACCGCTGGCGCTGTTTACTATCGTGGGCCGCTGGCCGCCAGGCGCCTGTGCATCTGCCACAATGGCGGCGCTGGCAGGCTGTATCACGCCCATCGCCAGCCAGAGACTAAAACATAATGCGCCGACTCTGCCAGTGAGGCTGCTAAGCGTGTGGCTGAGACCTGAAGCGCGTGCGCTGCCGGCCCGGCCTGATTTAGCAATATCCGGCACCACCATCAGCATGCCGCGGACTGTGTTAAAAATGACGCGGTAGCGATTTTTGTTCATCTAATATCCTTATCAGATTTGCGGTAACACGGCGGCGAGCGGATGCTGCTGGCGCCACCTTTTTGCCGCTTCATGGGTCACGCGACTGCCATGAAAGTTGAATACGCGCCTGCCGCGCTGCTCACCGCGGTGATCCAATGCCCGCCAGCAGGCATGAGGAAAGAGATCGCGCCGGATCAGGCGACTCATCGCGGCGGTATGGCCAAATGGCGCGATCCAGTCGCAGCACCACATGCGCTTGCCGCTGTTCCATGCGTCAGGCGGGAAATGGATAGCGGGCCGTGTAAGATAAAGCGCTTCGGCTTCTTCGTTCAGCCAGGCCCAGCTGAAGAAAAAAACCGGCGTACCCGCTTCAGCCACCAGTACATATTGTTGCTGTTTGATGATCGGCAGCAGCAGCGTCGGCAGGGCGTGCAGCGGCGCATCACGATGCAGCGGCGAGTGCATCCAGAGCCACACCGCCGATCCCAGTATTTCCGCTTCACTCTCTTCACCGCCCAGAATCAGCGGCGATTTAACCTCATACTTGCCTGCGCGCATTCTCAGTAGCTCCAGTTGAGGTTAAAGCCGAGCGTGACGCTGCTGGTACGTAAACCATCAGGCTTCGACAGCGGCGTCCCGATAAACAGGTCATAACCGGTATTCCAGGCCTGACCGCGCAGCCCTGCTACCCCGCCCGCCAGATGCTGGCCGGTCAGCAACTCACTGCCCGCGCCGCCCACCTCGCCATAGTCCGCGCCCAGATAAAACTCCTGTGCAGGCAGCGGCGTACTCCAGGCGATGTCATTGCGGACGAACCAGCCGCGGCTCGCGTTCAGCGTGCGTTCACCGTCGAAACCGCGCACGGTCCAGCGGTTACCTATCGAAAACTGTTCCTGCGGCGTGAGCGGCGTATTACTCATCTGACGCAGGTATTGCGCACCGTAGCGAAAACGCTGGCTGCCGATGCTGAACGGCAGGCTGAACTGCGCACTGAGCTGCACGATTTTGCTCAGCGCCGTCGCCTCGCCGAAATACTCCTCGGGTGCGGGCTCGGCACCGAACCAGCGCGTGCCGCGCTGATAGCTGATGCCCGCATCCAGCGTCGCCTGGCGGATATAGTGGCGGTGTTGCAGACCGATACGCCACGCCGCCGTCTGGCGATGCTGCACCTGAACTTCGGTGTCGTTGATATAGTTGCGGGTTTCGCGCGTCAGGACGTCATAGGTCAGCGAGGTTTTTTGCGAGCCGCTGCGATGCAGTACCCGGCTAAGCTGTAAATCGAGGCTCTGACTTTTCCCGCTATAGCGGTAGTCCTGATGGGTTCCGGCGACCGTCTGGTGATAGTCATAGTCGCTGACCGTTGCGGAGAACATCCAGTATCCAAACGGCACCGAGTAGTGGCCGATGACGTTTTTGCTGCCTTTACCGCCTTTGCCCTGCAGATCGTGCGTGGCCGACAGATAAAAAAGGTCGCTCAGCGCAAAAGGGTTATCGAGCGACAGCGTGACGCCACCCAGATAGCGTCCGGTGCTGCGCGTACCGGAATCATCCAGCGAGAGACCGACGCGCCACATCTTTTTCTGCTGCCAGCGTACCTCTACATCGCTCTCGCCCGGCTGTTCTCCAGGCACGACCGACATATCGGCTACCACGGTCGGCAGCCGCTGCAGGTTTTCCAGTCCCTGTTCGATATCACGCAAATCCAGCAGATTACCGTCACGGGCGGGAAAGGCGCTGTAGAGCCACAGATAACGATCGCTATCCGGCGTCAGCCTGGCCTCCCGCACGTAACCGGGCAGGATCACCAGCCGTAGCGTGCCGCTGTTGAGATCCTGCGAAGGTGCCAGCACCCGCGTAGTCACATAGCCATGATCAACCAGCCGGTTTTGCAGCGTACTCATCAGCAGATTAATGCCGCGCCCGCCCAGGCACTTTCCCTGCGCCTGGCTGGCAATAGCGTTAAGCGGCAGCCAGTGCGGCAGCGCCTGCTGCCCCTCAAGCACGATATGCGTGAGAGGAAAGCAGGGTTTTTCTGCAGGAAAAGAGAGGCGGCCAAAACCAGAAGCGGGCGGTGAAAGTCGCACATCAGGCGCTTTCGGCTCTATCTGCTGCTCCAGCGCCCGCTGGCGCTGTTGCTGCTGCCGGACCTGTTCACCTGCATCAGGTAAGGGTTCCGCAGCGGCCTTACTGATTATAAAAGCAGCAACCAAAAGAGAGAAACAGAGCGTAATTGATGTGTTAAATGAAACCATCAGACAATCCTTGTCACGTAAACTAAACGCAAATCTTGTTAATTAATATAAATATTGCCGCATATTATTCACGAAAATGACCTGATAACAACGCCAGCCTGCTTTTTTTTAAGCCAGACAATTCAGAGTGATTAATCATTCCGCTAACTTTGCCGGGATGTAAGTTATGCAGTGGCAGGAGAAGTGAGAGGTGAAAAAAAGGACCATTATTTACTGAAAAGCCGGACTGCTGGCAAAAGCGCATCCGTCTGCTGACTCAGAATAGTGGCGGAAAACGCCGGATAGCGGTTATCAGGTCCGATTTGCCTGTTGCAAAAAGGCAGCTGATATCGGGTATGAGAATGGGCGGGCGGCGTGGCTGGTTTTTATAGCCTAAGAGTGATGCATGCGGATGGAAACGCATAGAAAGGGTGCCGCGAAATGCTCACTTGGCGCCTGACTACCTTACCGGGCACATGCGAAAAATTGACTCACTTTCAGGAAAAAAGACACAAATACGACACAAGGAGAAAATCAGGTTGGTTTGAAGCTGGCGTAACTGCTTGATTTGACTTGGCGCGCCCTACAGGATTCGAACCTGTGACCTACGGCTTAGAAGGCCGGTGCTCTATCCAGCTGAGCTAAGGGCGCTGAGGAGTTGGGTCGGATTATACGTCGGGAAGCGGGTACGTCAACGTTTTTGCCGTTTCTGTGCAGCGGAGTGCTGCGGGAATAACCAATTTGCATCAATGGCGTTTGCGCCATTCGCTGAGCGACACGAGATTACTGGTGCCGGTGGATTCCCCTTCCAGCTCAATCCCTTGTGGCGTAAAGCGCGCATTATATTGCTCACGCCGCGCGTGCAGCTCCTGGCTGTCCGGCTCCAGCTGGCGCAGAAAGCCCAGCGCGAGCAGCAGCTGCTGGCGGCTGATGAGTGCCGGGAAACCGGCGCGGCTGAGGATCGCATGCCAGCGCTGGCTGTTCTCTTCGCTGCCGTCAACAATCAGTACCTGCCAGATCAGCAGTACCGCTGCGCCATTATGCAGGTGCGTTTCGTTATCGCGGCTGAGGTAGTCGGTGAACTCTTTCGCCGCCTCTTTCCCCATCATCGAGAGCATTGACTCCACCTGTACCGGCGGCAGCTGCAGCCGCTTGCTGAGCCGCTGGGCAGCGTGACGCGAGGCGGCGGTGATCAGCTGAAATCCAGCCACAAACACCACTGCCAGAGTGGCAAGCATTATCCAGATCATTACATCGTTCCCAGAGTGTCCTGCAGATATCATACCCATGCAGGCTGGCACGCGTCACCACGAAAAAAAGCCTGAAAGCGCGCAGGCTGCTGAAACTGTGACTGACAGCCGCCCGCGCTTCTGCCAGAATAGGCACCATCCCCGATTTAACTCTCTACAGATGGATTTCCTCTCTGATGGCAGCAAAAATTATTGACGGTAAAACGATTGCGCAGCAGGTGCGTAGCGAAGTTGCGGAAAAAGTGCAGCAGCGCCTGGCGGCGGGCAAACGTGCGCCGGGTCTGGCCGTGATCCTGGTGGGCGAAAACCCCGCTTCGCAGATCTACGTCACGCATAAACGTCGCGCCTGCGAAGAGGTAGGCTTTGTCTCCCGTGCTTATAACCTGCCCGACTCCACCGGCGAAAGCGAGCTGCTGACGCTGATTGATGAGCTGAACAGTGATCCGGCGATTGACGGCATTCTGGTGCAGCTGCCGCTGCCGGCCGGGATCGACAACGTCAAGGTGCTGGAGCGCATCACACCGGATAAAGATGTGGATGGTTTCCATCCCTATAACGTGGGTCGCCTCTGCCAGCGTGCGCCGAAACTGCGTCCCTGCACGCCGCGCGGTATCATCACGCTGCTGGAGCGTTATAACATCGATACCTATGGCCTGAACGCCGTAGTGGTCGGCGCGTCTAACATCGTTGGCCGCCCGATGAGCATGGAGCTGCTGCTGGCAGGCTGTACCACGACGGTTACTCACCGCTTCACCCGCGATCTGCGCCATCACGTGGAGCACGCCGATCTGCTGGTCGTGGCCGTGGGCAAGCCCGGTTTTATTCCGGGTGACTGGATCAAACCAGGCGCGGTGGTGATTGACGTCGGCATCAACCGGCTGGAGAGCGGTAAAGTGGTGGGCGACGTTGATTTTGCCGCTGCCGCTGAGCGCGCCTCTTACATTACGCCAGTCCCGGGCGGGGTCGGGCCGATGACGGTAGCCACTTTAATTGAAAACACGCTGCTGGCGTGCGAAGCGTATCACGACGTGGAGGAAGCATAATGGCGAGTTTCTCACTGGGTAAACATCAGCACGTTGATCTGTGCGATCTGCTGAAGCTGGAAGGCTGGGTAGAGAGCGGCGCGCAGGCCAAAGCGGTGATTGATGAAGGTGAAGTGCGCGTGAACGGGGCGATTGAAACGCGCAAGCGCTGTAAAATCGTCGCCGGACAGACGGTAGAGTTTGCCGGCCAGCGCATAACGGTGGTCGCATAACAAAAAGGGCGAACCCGGGTTCGCCCTTTTTTCTTATTTACGTCGCCAGGTGGTGCCCTGCGGACCATCTTCCAGCACAATGCCGAGTGCGTTAAGCCGGTCACGCGCCACATCCGCCTGCGCCCAGTCTTTCGCCTGACGCGCGTCGTTGCGCATTTTGATCAGCTGCTCAATCTCTGCGACTTCGTCATTATTCGTCTGCGCTCCGCTCTGCAGGAACAGCTCCGGATCCTGCTGCAGGATCCCCAGCACATTCGCCAGCTCGCGCAATCTGGCCGCCAGCCCGTCAGCCGCCGCTTTATCTTCACTCTTCAGACGGTTCACGTCGCGCGCCATATCAAATAGCACCGAGTAGGCTTCCGGCGTGTTGAAGTCATCATCCATCGCCGCGCGGAAACGCGCTTCAAAAGCTTCGCCACCGGCAGGCTGCGCGCTGGTATCGGTATGCCGCAGTGCGGTATACAGACGCTCCAGCGCCGCACGTGCCTGGTTGAGGTTATCTTCGCCGTAGTTAAGCTGGCTGCGATAGTGTCCTGACATCAGGAAATAGCGTACGGTTTCGGCGTCGTAGTGCTGCAGCACATCGCGCACGGTGAAGAAGTTGCCGAGTGATTTTGACATCTTCTCACGGTCAACCATCACCATGCCGGAGTGCATCCAGTAATTGACATAGGGACCGTCGTGCGCGCAGGTGGACTGCGCCACTTCATTTTCATGGTGCGGAAACATCAGGTCAGAGCCGCCGCCGTGAATATCAAAGTGGCTGCCAAGCTGCTTGCAGTTCATGGCGGAGCACTCGATGTGCCAGCCCGGGCGACCGTTGCCCCACGGCGATTCCCACGACGGCTCATCGGCTTTGGACATCTTCCACAGCACGAAATCCATCGGGTTGCGTTTTACCTCTGCCACTTCCACGCGGGCACCCGCCTGCAGCTGCTCCAGATCCTGACGCGACAGCGCGCCATAATCGGTATCGCTCAGCACATCAAACATCACATCGCCGTTCTCCGCCACGTAGGCGTGACCGCGTTCAATCAGCCGCTCCACCAGCCCAATAATTTCCGCGATATGGCGCGTGGCGCGTGGTTCCAGATCCGGCGGCAGGATGCCCAGCGCGGCAAAATCCTGGTGCATCTCCGCAATCATGCGGTTGGTCAGCGTCTCAATGGTTTCGCCATTTTCGTTAGCGCGGCGAATAATTTTGTCATCAATATCAGTGATATTACGCACATACTTCAGCTGATAGCCAATATAGCGCAGGTAACGCGCCACTACGTCAAATGCCACAAACGTACGCCCGTGGCCGATATGACAGAGGTCGTAAACCGTAATACCACACACGTACATGCCGATTTCACCAGCATGAATAGGTTTAAATTCCTCTTTCTGTCGACTCAGGGTGTTATAGATCTTTAGCATTGAACGGTTCCGTTTTTATCGTGTGCGGGAGACGCCTTCTTTGGTAGCCTGATATTGTGCCGTATTTTTCTGACTTGTGCATCGCTGAGATACCAGATGCCGTTGCCTTGCTGACGCGTTCCGGGAAATTATGTTATAAGAGGCGTCGACAAAATGCCCGTCCGCACGCGAACGCGGCAACTGATACTGAATACAACCTCCACAGGACGAATATAATGGTCACTTTCCAGACGAACCATGGCGATATCGTAATCAAAACCTTTGATGATAAAGCGCCGGCCACCGTACAGAACTTCCTGGACTACTGCCGTGAAGGTTTTTATGACAACACTATTTTCCACCGTGTCATCAATGGCTTTATGGTTCAGGGCGGCGGTTTCGAACCGGGCATGAAGCAGAAAGCCACCAAAGCTGAAATCCGCAACGAAGCGAACAACGGCCTGAAAAACACCAAAGGCACGCTGGCGATGGCGCGCACTCAGGCTCCGCACTCGGCAACCGCACAGTTCTTTATCAACGTTGCTGACAACGACTTCCTGAACTTCCGCGACGAAAGCCTGCAGGGCTGGGGTTACTGCGTGTTTGCTGAAGTGGTTGAAGGTATGGATGTCGTCGAAAAAATCAAAGCGGTGAAAACCGGCCGCAGCGGTATGCATCAGGACGTGCCGACCGAAGACGTTGTCATCCAGAAAGTGACCGTCAGCGAGTAATGTCGCGCACGCTGTTTATCGCAGATCTCCATCTGTGTCAGGAAGAACCGGCAATTACTGCCGGTTTTCTGCATTTTTTGCAGAGTGAAGCGCGGCAGTGCGAGGCGCTTTACATCCTGGGCGATCTGTTTGAAGCCTGGATTGGCGATGACGATCCTAATCCGCTGCATCAGCAGATCGCCGCCGCCCTGCGCGCCCTGCCGGTGCCGGTCTATTTTATTCACGGCAACCGCGATTTCCTGCTGGGCAAGCGCTTTGCCCGCGCCAGCGGCATGACGCTATTGCCAGAGGAGCAGGTGCTGGAGCTGTATGGTCAGCGCGTGCTGATTATGCACGGCGACACGCTCTGCACGGATGATGCTGGCTATCAGCGTTTTCGCGCAAAGGTCCACCAGCGCTGGCTGCAGCGGCTGTTTCTGGCGCTGCCACTGCGTCTGCGGTTGCGCATTGCGGCCAGAATGCGCGCCGGCAGCCAGCAGGCGAACCAGCATAAATCGCTGGCCATTATGGATGTGAACCCGCAGGCGGTGACAGCAGCCATGCAGCGCCAGCAGGCTCCGCTGCTGATCCACGGCCATACGCACCGGCCGGAAATCCACACGCTCTCTCTGAATGGCCTTCCCGCGCAGCGCGCTGTTCTTGGGGCATGGCACGACGCAGGCTCGATGATCCAGCTGGACGCCAGCGGCGTAAAACTGATCGCCTTCCCCTTCTGATTTCGCGGGTGCAATTGCCCGTTTTCTGGCCGCGCAACCGTTTTCCTTGCTGCTATCTCATGCTATCCTCTGTGCCCTTCTTACCTGCCTCACCGGCCAGGTTCGTTTGTCTATTCACAGGAGTTGACCGCATGTCATCCACTGCCGCCCCGGCCCGTATCGCTATCGTCATGGGTTCCAGAAGTGACTGGGCTACCATGCAGTTCGCCGAGGAAATTCTCAACAGCCTGGACGTTCCCTTTCACGTAGAGGTGGTTTCTGCCCACCGCACCCCGGACAAGCTGTTCAGTTTTGCTGAAGGCGCCGCTGCGCATGGCTACCAGGTGATTATTGCGGGCGCCGGCGGTGCTGCGCATCTGCCCGGCATGATCGCAGCAAAAACGCTGGTGCCGGTGCTGGGCGTACCGGTGCAGAGCGCCGCGCTGAGCGGTGTTGACAGCCTCTACTCGATTGTACAGATGCCGCGCGGCATTCCGGTGGGTACGCTGGCCATTGGCAAAGCGGGCGCAGCCAACGCGGCGCTGCTGGCCGCGCAGATTCTGGCCACCCACGATGCGGCACTGGCGTCGCGTCTCACTGCGTGGCGCCAGGCGCAGACCGATGAGGTGCTGGAGAATCCGGATCCGCGGGGTGAGGCATGAAGCCGGTATGCGTACTGGGTAACGGTCAGCTGGGCCGTATGCTGCGCCAGGCGGCTGAGCCGCTGGGCATTGCGGTCTATCCGGTGGGACTGGATGCGGAGCCCGCCTCGCTGCCCATTGCAGAGAGCGTGATCACCGCCGAAATTGAACGCTGGCCGGAAACCGCCCTGACGCGCGAGCTCGCCCGCCACCCCGCCTTTGTGAACCGCGATATCTTCCCGCGCCTTGCCGATCGTCTGACGCAGAAGCAGCTGCTGGATGAGCTTGATCTGGCTACCGCACCCTGGCAGCTGCTGGCCGCACCTGATGAGTGGCCGGCGGTATTTGAGACGCTGGGCGAACTGGCAATTGTTAAACGCCGCACCGGCGGTTATGACGGTCGTGGCCAGTGGCGGCTGCGGGCGGATGAAACAGAGACGTTACCCGCTGAGTGCTATGGCGAGTGCATTGTGGAACAGGGCATTAATTTTAGCGGTGAGGTTTCGCTGGTAGGCGCGCGCGGTCAGGATGGCAGCATGGTGTTCTACCCGCTGACACATAACCTGCACGAAGAGGGCATTCTGCGCACCAGCGTGGCGTTCCCGCAGGCGGATAGTGCACAGCAGCAGCAGGCGGAAACCATGCTGCGCGCCATTATGCAGGCGCTGGATTACGTGGGCGTCATGGCGATGGAGTGCTTTATCACGCCGCAGGGACTGCTGATCAATGAGCTGGCACCGCGCGTGCACAACAGCGGTCACTGGACGCAGAACGGCGCGTCTATCAGCCAGTTTGAGCTGCATCTGCGCGCCATTCTTGGCCTGCCGCTGCCGCAGCCGGCGGTGTTCGCTCCCTCGGTGATGGTGAACCTGATCGGCAGCGACGTAAACCACGCCTGGCTGGCGCAGCCGCTGGTGCATCTGCACTGGTATGGCAAAGAGGTCCGGCCCGGCCGCAAGGTGGGACACCTGAATCTCACTGACAGTGAGCCGTCACGTCTTGCCGCCGCCCTGCACGCGCTGCAGCCGCTGCTGCCGCCGGAATACGCCTCGGGCCTCACCTGGGCGCAGGCGAAGCTCTGAGTTGCTGACGGGACCCCTCAGACAGAGGGATCCTGATTACGCCGCGTCAAAGCGCCGGAACAGCGCTTTGCCCTTCAGCAGTCGCACGCCCAGCCAGCCGCCGCACAGCGACAGCAGAAGCGCTCCGCACAGCGGTAGCGCAAACCACAGCGTCCAGTCGGGCTGCCAGGGAAAATCGAAAATTTTACGCTGCAGTGCCCACAGCGCGGCTTCTGCCCCCAGCGCAGCCGCTATTCCGGAAACCACGCCGAGCAGAGCAAACTCACACCACAGCGTGCCGCGCAGCAGACGTTTGCTCGCGCCCAGCGTGCGATACACCACCAGCTCCTGACGACGCTGGCGCATGCCGATCTGGATCTGCGCCAGCAGCAGCAGCACGCCGCACAGCGTCACCAGCACCACCATGATTTCCAGCGCCTGGCTCACCTGCGCCAGCACCTGGCCAATCTGTTTCATGATGCTGCCAATATCGAGCAGGCTCAGCGTCGGGAACGTCCGGTTCAGCTGCGCCAGCAGCGCCGGATTGTTCGCCATGCGGAAGCTGGTCAGCCATGTCTGCGGCTGCTGCTCCAGCGCGCCGGGCGGGAAGATAAAAAAGAAGTTAGGCCGCAGGCTCTCCCAGTCCACCTTACGCAGACTGCTGATGCGCGCGCTGAACGTCTGCGTATCGCCGCTAAAGGTCAGCTCATCCCCCGGCTTAACGCCCAGCCGCTGCGCCAGTTCGGCTTCAATCGAAACCTCCCCTGGCCGCGGGGGCCAGCTGCCGGCAAGCAGCGGGTTGTGATCCGGCCGCTGCGCCTGCCAGGTCAGATTGAGCTCGCGGTTCAGCGCATTATCCTGCCGCGGATCGGCCGCTTTGCCGTTCAGCTCAACCAGACGCGCGCGCACGACGGGATAAAAGGTTTCCGGTTTGATCTGATGCTGCTGCAAAAAGTCACGCACCTGCGGCACCTGCGCCTGCGTAATATTCAGCAGAAAATAGTTTGGGGCATCCGGCGGCAGCTGCTGCTGCCAGCGATCGAGCAGATCGCCGCGCATAACCAGCAGCAGCGCCAGCAGCATAAAAGAGAGCGAGAACGCGGCGAGCTGGCTCAGCGTCATTGCCGGCTGTCGCAGCAGACGGTTAATGGCCAGCCGCAGCGCCAGGTTACGCACAACCAGCCGGCGCAGCAGCAGCAGCGTACCCCAGCCCAGCACGGCGAGCAGCAGCGCCAGCAGTACGACGCCGGTGAGCAGCGCCCAGAGCATTTTGCTGCCCCCCAGCAGCAGCGCCAGCAGCAGCACCACCACCAGCGCCATCACCGGCAGATAGAGGCGCAGCGGCCAGACGCGCGCCACCGCATCGCGCCGCAGTACGCGCAGCGGCTGGGTCGCCATCAGCAGACGATAAGGACGCAGCCCCACCAGCAGGGAGATAATAAACATAGTGCCGAGCGCCCAGAGCCATGGCCAGAGGCTGGCGGCAGGCAACGAGGCGGGCAGCACCGGCTTCAGCAGGGTAAGCAGCAGTAGTTCGATCCCCTGCCCCAGCGCGCTGCCGGTCACGCCCGCTAGCAGCAGCACCGCCAGCCACTGGCCGATAATCAGCCGCTGCAGCGCACGTCGCGTGGCCCCCAGCGTTTTCAGCACCGCCACCAGATCGTAACGGCTGCGGCAGTAGTGGCTCATGGCTACCGCCACGGCCGCGATGGCCAGCAGCAGCGTCAGTAATGCCGACAGCAGCAGAAACTGCTGCGCGCGCTGCATGGAACGGCCCAGCGCATCCTCTGAATTTTCGGTGCTTATCCAGCGTTCGCCCGCTTTAAGGCGCGGCTCGATCCAGCGATCGTAGCGTGCCAGCGGTGCGGCGTCGCCGGAAAACTTATAGCGCCAGCTCAGGCGGCTGCCGGGCTGAACGGCGCCGGTTTTTTCAACGTCCGCCAGGTTCATTAATAGACGAGGCGCCGTCTGGAAGGGATTAAATCCGCTGTCCGGCTCCTGGATCACCGTACCGGCAATGCGAAGCGTGGCGTCCCCGACCTCTATCGGATCGCCGACGCGCAGATCCAGCAGCGCCAGCAGACGCGCGGCGACCAGCACGCTGCCTGCCGCCGGACGCAGGCCCGGTGGCTCGGTCTGCAACGTACCAAACATCGGATAGGCGTCATCCACCGCTTTAACATCTGCCAGCTGCGGCGTCTCCCGCGCAAAGGTCATGGTGGTGAAGCTGAGCTGACGGCTGATCGCTAATCCCTCCTCATGCGCCTGCGTCAGCCAGGCTTCCGGCACCGGCCGGCTGCTGCGCAGCGTACGATCGCCCGCCATAAAGTCGCGGCTCTGCTGGCTGAGTCCTTTCTCCATGCGATCGCTGATAGAACCCAAAGCCAGCACGCAGGCCACCGCCAGCGTCAGCGCCAGCCAGACAATCAGCAGCGAAGGCGAGCGCCATTCGCGCCAGAACCAGCGCCAGATCATGCCTCCTCCCACAGCTTGCCGTCACGCAGCCGCAGCCGCCGATCGCAGCGCGCGGCCAGCTGCTCATCATGGGTCACCAGGATCAGCGTCGTGGCGTAATCACGGTTGAGCGAGAACAGCAGATCGGCAATGCGCTCCCCGGTCTGACGATCGAGATTACCGGTGGGCTCATCCGCAAACAGCAGGCCGGGACGCCCGCTAAATGCACGCGCCAGCGCCACCCGCTGCTGTTCGCCTCCTGAAAGCTGTGCAGGAAGATGATGCAGGCGCGCTTTCAGGCCAAGCTGCGCCAGCAGCTCGCTGGCCTGTGCGCGGCTGTCGCGATCGCTCTCGCCGCGCAGCAGCGCCGGCAGCTGCACGTTCTCCAGCGCGTTTAGCGTGGGCACCAGCATAAATGACTGAAACACAAAACCGACTTCGCGTGCGCGCAGCGCCGCGCGCTGCTCTTCGTTCATGCGGTGCAGCGGCTGACCCAGCAGATGCACCTCGCCGCTGCTGCCATCATCCAGCCCGGCGAGGATCCCCAGCAGCGTCGACTTTCCCGATCCCGATTCGCCAATCAGCGCGAGCGTCTCGGCTGGTTTGACAACCAGCTCAACTCCGGTAAGGATTGAGAGCTGATGCTCACCCTGACCGACGGACTTAGTAAGATGATGAACCGCAACAATGTTTTCCGCTGGCATTATCCCTTCCTGTGTGTGGTGCTGCTGCTGGTATCGCGCATCGCTGCAGCCGATACGCTGATGGTATTAGGTGACAGCCTGAGCGCCGGCTACCGGATGTCTGCCAGCGCCGCCTGGCCTGCCCTGCTCAGCACGCGCTGGCAGCAGCAGCCCAACGTCGTCAATGCCAGCATCAGCGGTGATACCGCCGGACAGGGTCTGGCACGGCTGCCTGCACTATTAAAACAGCATCAGCCGCGCTGGGTGTTAATCGAACTGGGCGGTAATGATGGTTTACGCGGTTTTCCGCCGCAGGCTATCGCGCAGGATCTGCGTGCGATTATCCGTGCGGTAAAAGCCGCTGACGCGCAGCCGCTGCTGATGCAGATCCGGCTGCCCGCTAATTATGGACGACGATACACTGAAGCGTTCAGCGCCATCTATCCGCGCCTGGCGGAAGAGTACAGCCTGCCGCTGGTGCCCTTTTTTATGGAGCAGGTCTATCTGAAGCCGGAGTGGATGCAGCAGGATGGTATTCACCCCAATCCGGATGCGCAGCCGTTTATTGCCGGCATTATGGCTGACGCGCTGGCTCCGCTAGTTAAGCATGACTCGCGCTGAGTCGTGCTATTTGACAGGTAAAGAAATGCAAAAATCGGTTTTAATCACCGGCTGCTCCAGCGGTATCGGGCTGGCAGCCGCCAGCGATTTGCAGGCGCGCGGCTATCACGTGCTTGCCGCCTGCCGCCGCGCCGAGGATGTCGCGCGGATGACCGCTCTGGGATATACCGGCATCCCGCTCGACCTTGATGATGCCGAAAGTGTGGATGCCGCGGCAGAACAGGTGCTGGCGCTCACCGGACATTGCCTGCACGGGCTATTTAATAACGGCGGATTTGGTCAGTATGGGCCGCTGAGCAGCGTCAGCCGCCAGCAGCTTGAAAAGCAGTTCTCTACCAACCTCTTTGGCACTCATCAGCTGACGATGCGGCTGCTGCCGGCGCTGCAGAACAGCGGTGACGGCCGCATTATCAACACCAGCTCGGTGCTGGGACTGATCTCCACCCCGGGGCGTGGCGCCTATGCCGCCAGCAAGTGGGCGCTGGAGGCGTGGAGCGATGCGCTGCGTATGGAAGTGCGCGCCAGCGGCGTGCGCGTCAGCCTGATAGAGCCGGGGCCGATTGCCACGCGCTTCACCGATAACGTGCAGCAGGGTGAGCAGGAGAAGCCGGTGCAGAATCCCGGCATCGCGGCGCGTTTTACCCTGCCGCCGGAGGCGATTTTACCCAAACTGCGCCATGCGCTGGAGAGCCGTCACCCGCGGCTGCGCTATCCGGTTACGCTGGTGGCCTGGGGCATGAGTTTTCTGAAACGACTGCTGCCGGGCTGGATGCTGGATCGCATTTTGCGCAGCAACTGAGCGGTAACATCAGCCAGCGCTTGAAGCGGGACACTTTATCCCCATATTCTCTTTACACTTTCTGCCAGGAGCGTTTTTCATGTCACACGCTTTGATCACCGACATCAATGAGTCCAATTTGCAGCAGACGCTGGAGCAATCCATGCAGCTGCCGGTTCTGTTCTATTTCTGGTCTGAACGCAGCCAGCACTGCCTGCAGCTTACCCCGGTGCTGGAGCGTCTGGCACAGGAGTATGCCGGCCAGTTCCTGCTGGCAAAACTCGATTGCGACAACGAGCCCGCGGTGGCATCACAGTTCGGTCTGCGCTCGCTGCCCACGGTTTATCTGTTTCAGAACGGACAGCCGGTAGATGGTTTCCAGGGCCCGCAGCCGGAAGAGGCGATCCGCGCGCTGCTGGAAAAAGTTCTGCCGCGCGAAGAGGAGCTGAAAGCGCAGCAGGCCATGGAGCTGATGCAGCAGAACAAGCCGCTGGAGGCGCTGCCGCTGCTGAAAGATGCCTGGCAGCTGAGCAATAAAAACAGTGAGATTGGCTTTCTGCTGGCAGAAGTGCTGATCGCCCTGAACCGCAGTGATGAAGCGGAAGCGGTGCTGGATGTGGTGCCGCTGCAGGATCAGGATACACGCTATCAGAGCCTGGTCTCACAGATCGACCTGCTGAAGCAGGCGGCGGATACGCCTGAGATCCAGCTGCTGCAGGAGCAGCTGAACGCCGAGCCGCAGAACGCGCCCCTGGCTGCTAAACTTGCGTTACAGCTGCATCAGGTTGGGCGTAATGAAGAGGCGCTGGAGCTGCTGCTGGGCTTTCTGAAAAGCGATCTCGCCGCCGGTGACGGTGAAGTGCGCAAAATGTTCCAGGAGATCCTGGCCGCGCTTGGCACCGGCGACGCCCTCGCCTCGCGCTATCGCCGCCAGCTCTATTCGCTGCTCTACTGACGGATACGCAGACGGGCCGAAGCGACTCGGCCCGGTAATCTGACAGCCAGGAGGTTATATGCTGACCGCTATTCCTGTTCTCATCGTGCTGATGCTGGTGATTGTATGGGCCGGAATCAAGATTGTTCCGCAGGGCTATCAGTGGACGGTAGAGCGCTTCGGACGCTACACCCGTACGCTCTCGCCGGGACTTAATCTGGTGGTGCCGTTTATGGATCGCGTGGGTCGCCGCATCAATATGATGGAGCAGGTGCTCGATATCCCCTCTCAGGAGATCATCTCCAAAGACAACGCCAACGTCACCATTGATGCCGTCTGCTTTATCCAGGTTGTCGACCCGGCGCGTGCCGCCTATGAGGTCAGCAATCTGGAGCTGGCGATAATCAACCTCACGATGACTAACATTCGCACGGTCCTTGGCGGCATGGAGCTGGATGAGATGCTGTCGCAGCGTGACAACATCAACACCCGCCTGCTGCATATCGTTGATGAAGCGACAAACCCCTGGGGCGTCAAAATTACCCGTATTGAGATCCGCGATGTGCGGCCACCGCAGGAGCTGATCGCTGCCATGAATGCGCAGATGAAAGCTGAGCGTACCAAACGCGCCGATATTCTGGCTGCTGAAGGCGTGCGTCAGGCCGCCATACTGCGCGCTGAAGGCGACAAGCAGTCACAGATTCTGAAAGCGGAAGGCGAGCGCACCTCCGCTTTTTTACAGGCCGAGGCGCGTGAGCGGCAGGCAGAGGCGGAAGCGAACGCCACGCGCATGGTGTCTGAGGCGATCGCCGCCGGTGACATCCAGGCCATTAACTACTTTGTTGCGCAGAAATATACTGATGCGCTGCAGAAAATTGGCGAAGCCGGTAACAGTAAAGTGGTGATGATGCCGCTCGATGCCAGCAGCCTGATCGGCTCGGTAGCGGGCATCAGTGAGCTGCTGAAAGAGCGTCATCCGGAGCGGAGACCGTAATGCTGATGGAGCTGATTGCCCATCCGCACTGGTTCTGGCTGACGCTGGGCGGGCTGCTGCTGGCAGCCGAAATGCTGGGCACCAGCGGCTATCTGCTCTGGTGCGGTATGGCGGCGCTGCTGGTTGGCCTGGCCGAGTGGCTGTGGCCCTTCTCGTGGGCTGGTCAGGGGCTGATGTTTGCCGCGCTAACGCTGCTGAGCGCACTGGGCTGGTATGGCTGGATGCGCCATCAGGCTGCAACGCAGCAACCCAACACGCTAAACCAGCGCGGTAAAGAGCTGATAGGCCGGCAGCTGACGCTGGAGACGCCGCTTAAAAGCGGTATCGGTCATGTACAGATTGGTGACAGCAGCTGGCGCGTACAGGCAACAGACGATCTGCCCGCGGGCACGCGGGTGACGGTCACGGCGGTTGAAGGGATCACGCTGCTGATTCAGCCGCGCTTACCGCCGGAGTGACCGCAGCAGCCCGCCAGCTGATTTATTATCGGGCACTCGGCGCCCTCGTCGCCGGGACACGCCTCTGCCAGTGAGAGCAGGCGCGCCCGCATGGCGTGCAGCTCCTCAATATGCGCTGCAATCTCTTCAGCTTTCTGCAGCGTGCGCGCTTTGACATCTGCGCTGTGCCGCGCAGGATCGTTGAACAGCGCCACCAGCTCGCGGCACTCATCCAGCGTAAAGCCAACCTGGCGCGCCTGGCGCAACAGATGCAGCTCTTCCAGATGGCGTTCGTCATAGTGCCGGTAGCCATTTCCGCTACGCAGCGGCGGCGTCACGATCCCCTTCTCTTCATAAAAGCGGATCGCTTTACTGGTCAGCCCGGTTTTTCTGGCAACGTCGCTGATATTCATGCCGGCTCCTTGACCTTCCCCCGAATGGAAGGTTTACGCTTATAACTACTGTAACCGGTGCAGCCGGTCAACTCTGTTCACTAAGGAGACTATCATGTCAGACAGACAAACGCTGGCGCTGGAGGGGCTTTCCTGCGGCCACTGTGTCAAACGGGTTAAAGAGGCGCTGGAACAGCGCAGCGACGTGGAGCAGGCGGAGGTCACGCAGCAGGAGGCACGCGTGACCGGGACGGCCAGCGCCAGCGATCTAATCGCAACCGTAGAGCAGGCTGGCTACCACGCCACGCTGCAGCCTGAGGCAACATCCCCAAAGTCTGACCCGTTGACAGCTCAGGAGCCGCCGCCGGAGGCGCTGACAACGGCCTCTCAGCCGGCAGAAGCGGCGCTGCCGGTACAGCATCTGCTGATTGATGGCATGAGCTGCGCCAGCTGCGTCAGCCGGGTAGAGAACGCGCTGCGCGCGGTATCCGGCGTCACGGAAGCACGCGTTAACCTCGGTGAACGCAGCGCGCTGGTGCTGGGTGAGGTTAACGCACCGGCGCTGATTGCCGCCGTAGACAAGGCAGGCTACAGCGCTGAAGTGATTGAAGATGAACAGCGCCGGCGCGAGCGTCAGCAGGCGAACGCGCGGCAGGCGATGCGCCGCTTCAGCTGGCAGTCGGCGCTGGCGCTGGGGTTTGGCGTGCCGATGATGTTCTGGGGCATGGCGGGCGATCACATGATGCTGACGCCGGCGAATCAGACGCTGTGGCGTACGTTGGGCGTTGTCACGCTGCTGGTCATGATCATTGCCGGCGGCCACTTTTACCGCAGCGCCTGGCGCAGCCTGCGATTAGCCACAGCCACCATGGATACGCTGGTGGCGCTCGGCACCGGCGCTGCCTGGCTCTATTCGATGAGCGTGGCGCTGTGGCCGGAATTTTTTCCGCTGCAGGCACGCCATCTCTACTTTGAAGCCAGCGTCATGATAATCGGCCTGATTAACCTCGGGCACGCGCTGGAGCAGCGTGCCCGTCAGCGCGCCTCGCGCGCGCTGGAGCGGCTGCTGGATCTGACGCCGGCTCAGGCGTGCGTGGTCACCGAACAGGGTGAGCAGCAACTGCCGCTGAGCGCCGTCACCGCCGGTATGACTCTGAAGCTGGTCACCGGCGATCGGGTGCCGGTGGACGGCGACGTGACGCAGGGCGAGGCCTGGTGCGATGAAGCGATGCTGACCGGCGAAGCCGTGCCGCAGGAAAAAGCGCCTGGCAGCAAAGTCTATGCCGGCACGGTGGTGCAGGATGGCACGCTGCGCTTTATCGCCAGCGCTACCGGCAGCCACACCACGCTGGCGCGTATTATTAATCTGGTGCGTCAGGCGCAAAGCAGCAAGCCGGAGATTGGCCGCCTCGCCGATCGCATCTCTGCCGTCTTTGTACCGGTTGTGGTAGCGATTGCGCTGCTGAGCGGCCTCACCTGGTATCTGATCGGGCCACAGCCGCAGCTCGCCTATGCGCTGGTGATCATCACTACCGTCCTGATTATCGCCTGTCCCTGTGCGCTGGGACTGGCCACACCGATGTCGATCATCGCCGGCACCGGCCGTGCGGCAGAGCTGGGTATCCTGGTGCGCGATGCCGACGCGCTGCAGCACGCCAGCGAAACTGACACGCTGGTGTTTGATAAAACCGGTACGCTGACGCAGGGATCGCCGCAGATCGGCGAGATCTGCTGCTATGCTGACCAGGATCAACAGCAAATCCTGCAGGCCGCAGCAGAGCTGGAGCAGGGATCCACGCATCCGCTCGCCAGCGCAATCCTCGCTGCCGCGCCGCAGCCGCCGGCAGCAGAGATCGCTCACTTTCGCACGCTGCGTGGCAGGGGCGTAAGCGCACAGGTGGCAGGTCAGACCCTGCTGCTGGGCAACACGGCCCTGCTTGATGAGCAGCAGATTAATTATGACGCCGCGCGGGCGGATATCGAACGCATCGCGGCAAGCGGTGCTACGCCAGTGCTGCTGGCCAACGCGCACCAGCTGCTGGGCCTGATTGCGCTGCGCGATAATCTGCGGCCGGAGAGTAAAGCGGCGCTGCAGCGACTGCATCAGGCTGGCTACCGGCTGGTGATGCTGACGGGCGATCATCAGGTCACTGCCCGCGCTATCGCTGCTGAAGCGGGAATTGATGAAGTGATCGCCGGCGTGCTGCCAGAGGGTAAAGCAGAAGCCATAAGCCGCCTGCAGCAGCAGGGGCGCCGGGTGATGATGATAGGAGATGGCATTAACGATGCGCCGGCGTTAGCGCAGGCGGATACCGGTATTGCGATGGGCAGCGGCAGCGATGTCGCGGTCGAAACGGCGCCGCTGACGCTGATGCGTAACAACCTGCATGGGGTAGCGGATGCTCTGGCGATTTCGCAGGCCACGCTGCGCAATATGCGCCAGAATCTGCTGGGCGCATTTGTGTATAACAGCCTGGGTATTCCGATTGCGGCGGGCGTGCTCTATCCCTTTACCGGCCTGCTGCTGAGCCCGATTGTCGCGGGAGCAGCGATGGCCCTCTCTTCCATCACCGTCGTCAGCAATGCAAACCGCCTGCTGCGTTTCACTCCGCCCGACCGGTAATAACAGCCAGTGCGCTGTTTTTAACCGAAATAAATCGTTAGCATAACGGTTTAACCGTAACAGGAGCGGACATGAACAGCCCTATCTGGCAACGTCTCTGGCAGCGGATCGCCGCGCTTTTTCCGTCTGCCTACCGCTGGCCGGCAATGGATATGCGTCTGGGCGACCGGCTGCTGCATCTGACCGGCAGTATTCATATGGGCACACGCAACATGCAGCCTCTGCCAGCCGGCCTGCTGCGTCAGCTGCAGAAAGCGGATGCGCTGATTGTTGAAGCGGACATCACGCGCGGCGGCTCTCCTTTTGCGGATACCGCAGATTTGCCGCCGCTGCACACCCGGCTGGAGAGCGCCACGCTGACGCGGCTGCAGGCGCTCTGTCAGGATCTGGGGCTGGAGAGTGACCTCTTTGATACCCTGCCCTGCTGGCAGATAGCGCTGATGCTGCAGGCGCACCAGGCGCAGCGGCTCGGACTGCGTCCGGAGTATGGTATCGATTATCAGCTGCTGCAGGCCGCAAAGGCAGCGGGCAAGCCGATCATTGAGCTGGAGGGGCCGGAGACGCAAATCGCGCTGCTGAAATCCCTGCCGCAGGAGGGTCGGGCGCTGCTGGTGGATACGCTTGAGCACTGGCATACCAATGCGCGGCTGCTGCAGACGATGATCAGCTGGTGGCTTGAAGCGCCGCCCGCGCAGCAGCCGGTGGCGCTGCCCGCGACCTTTGGCAGCGAGCTGAGCGATACGCTGATGCGTAACCGTAACCAGCAATGGCGCGAACAGCTGCTGGCACTGCCATCGGGTCGCTATCTGGTGGCCGTCGGCGCGCTGCACCTCTATGGCGATGATAATCTGCCCGGCCTGCTAAAACAGAAGCAGCCGTAACGCGTCGCCTGCGCTGCTCAGGAGTGGCCGAAGGATAAGACAAAAAAAGAAGGCCGATATCACTATCGACCTGTCAAAGAGGAATTTGTTTATGATTTTGGTTATCGCCAGGGTGAGTGGCGCGGGACAATTCTCGCGCAAAGTTCAGATTTTCGCCACTGATATTAGCGCAATCTTTGAGAAGAATTTTTGTCGTAAGGATTAACGATGACCCCTGCAGTCAAACTTCTGGAAAAAAACGGCGTGGCGTTTACGCTGCACCCCTATGAGCATGACAGCCATGAAACGCATTTTGGTGATGAAGCGGTGCGCAAGCTCAACCTTGATGCGTGCCAGGTCTTTAAAACGCTGCTGGTCGCGCTGAACGGCGATGCGAAAGCGCTGGCGGTGGCGGTTACGCCGGTTGCATCCCAGCTCGATCTGAAAAAAGTGGCGAAAGCGCTGGGCGCCAGGCGAGCAGAAATGGCCGATCCGCAGCTGGCGCAGCGCGTCACCGGCTACCTGCTGGGCGGCATCAGTCCGCTGGGTCAGAAAAAGCGCCTGCCAACGGTGATCGATCGGCAGGCCGCAGAGTTTTCCACCATTTTTATCTCCGGCGGTAAACGCGGCCTCGACATTGAGCTGGCTGCAGAAGATCTGGCGCGACTGCTGAATGCCACACTGGCCGACGTGGCACGCTGCGATTAATCGGGCTGCTGCGCGCAAAGCTGATCGATCATCCAGCGCCCGGCCGGGCCGGGCGGATTGCGTCGCGACCAGACCACATCTACCGCAATATGCTGCGGCCAGCCGGGCACGCACAGCTCTTTCAGGACCTGATGACCAAACTGATCCACCAGCCAGCGCGGCAATACGCTCCAGCCAAACCCCTGCTCCGCCATCTCCAGCAGCAGCAGATACGTCGGCGCTGACCAGGTTCGTCCGGCAGCCGGCAGCGGTCCGCGCGTCTGTACCCAGGTGTTCAGCCGCAGCTGCCGCAGCTCGCTGAGCTGCGCCTCACTCACCTGAGCCAGCTGCGACAGCGCGTGATCCTGATGCAGAAAAATCGCCATCTGCGCCTCCACCTGCAGCCGGGCTACCGCCAGATCGGGCGGCAGCGCAGGCTGAGTGCGGACCACGCCCAGATGCACCCGCCCCGCCTGCAGCAGATCCAGTACATCCTCATCCTCTGCAATCATGCATTCAAAATCGATATCAGGGTAGCGGGCATCAAACCGCGTCAGCAGATGTTCATGGTGATCGGCCTGCCAGAAATCGGAAATAGCCAGACTCAGGCGCGGCTCAACGCCCTGCGACAGGCGCAGCGCCAGTTCATCCAGCCGCTGACTGGCGGCCAGGATCTGCTGCACCTGAGCCAGTGCGCGTTCACCCTGCGGTGTCAGCACCGGCTGACGGCCGCGACGGTCAAACAGCGCAAAGCCTAAATCGATTTCAAGGTTAGCGATGGCAGCACTGATGGTGGACTGGCTTTTTGCCAGCGCGCGGGCAGCAGCAGAGAAAGAGCCGCTTGCAACGGTCTGGACAAATGCCTCAAGGGATTCCGGAGAGTATTTCATGGTTTACCATCGTTTTTTTCGATAGACACTCATTTTATCTCAGATGCGTGCAGTGCGAAAATGCGCGTTATTACGTAACCGGAGGTATTTATGCGTACCCGTTCGCTGAAAGAACGCATTCTGCACGCCGTGGGCTTTGAGGGCCTGGCTATTGTGACTATCGCGCCGCTGGCAGCATGGATTATGGACAAGCCGCTGTTCCAGATGGGCACGCTGGCGATTGCCCTTTCTACCGTCGCGATGCTGTGGAACATGATCTATAACACCCTGTTCGATCGCATCTGGCCGCCGCATCAGAAGCGCGGGCTGGGGCTACGTGCTCTGCACGCGCTCTGTTTTGAAGGGGGATTTATCCTGATTGGCCTGCCGATCGCCGCCGGTATGTTGCATATTTCGCTGCTTAACGCCTTTTTATTAGAGGTAGGATTCTTTCTGTTTTTCCTGCCCTACACCATGGTTTACAACTGGGTATGGGATAAGCTGCGCCTGCGCTGGTTTGCGCAGGCATCCTGCCGCGCCTGATGCCGGGCGCGCTGCCTCCGGCCGGAAGCAGCGCGCCGGCAACGTTTAATCCTGCGCCGCGCGCGGCCAGATCCACGCCAGGAACATTCGTGGATAGCTGCGCTTACGCTGCTTTTCCAGCGCTTTGTCGCGTTCGCGTACCTGCTCGTCGGTCAGGTGCACAACGGCTGGCGGCACAAAATCAGCGATTTTTAGCGGCGAATGCTGGGTAATATAGTCGCGCAGCACATCAGCATCGCGCAAACCGCTGTTGCGGTAGCCCGCATGCGCCGTCAGCAGCGGATAGCCGTCGCCGCCGCTGGCGTTAAAGCTGTTAGTGGCAAGGCGATAGGTTTTTGCCTTCTCCAGCGGCTTACCGTTGATTTTGACATCACTCACTGAGGTGCCGTCGGCCACCAGGCTGATGCCGGCCAGCTGCGCAAAACCGCCGGAGTTAGTTTTGATATTGGCGATGCGGGCAAGATATGCCTGCAGTTCCTCTCCGCTCAGCGTAACCGATACCACCTGATTGCCAAACGGCTGCACCTGCAGCAGATCGCGCAGGCGCAGCTCGCCTGCCGGAAGCGACGTGCGGATGCCGCCGCCGCTGATTACCGCCACATCCGCTTTGGTCGCGGCCATCTGCGCACGCAGGATCAGCTGCGCCAGATTGGTCTGCTCAAAGCGGACTTTATTGCGCTCGCCCACAAACAGCCCGTCACTGCGGCCAACGGCGACATCCAGCTGTTTACCGGCGCGCAGCTGGAAAGGGGTCAGCAGCTTCATCATTGCGGTATTGGGTACAATTGGCTCCTGATAAGGCAGCCAGGTTTCGCTGCCATCCTGGTTCGTGACTTTATGCTTCAGGTTAACCGGGATAAGCTGATAATTTTCCAGCGTCAGCTCACCGTTGCGAAAGGTAAAGTCGCCGCGCCCCACATATTTGCCCCACTCTTTAGCCTGCATGATCCAGACGCCATTCTGCCGATCGGGCTGGCAGGGCTGGCCTGGCTGATAATCGGGCACGCTGCGGTTAGCCTGCGCCATACAGACGGCATCGTGCGAGTGGCCGCCCACGATAACACTCAGGGTGCCGGGCGGCAGGCTGCGCGCCAGCTCAACGTCGCCCGGTGCATTACTGCCGTGCTGACCGTCGTCATAATGCCCCATATGCGTCAGCGCAATGATCACATCAGGCTTTTCCGTGGCGCGCAGCTCCGCTACCGCTTTTAGCGTCTCTTTTACCGGATCGCGGATCTCAAGCTCTGCGACATTTTCCGGGTTGGTAATACGCAGCGTATCCGTCGTGGTCAGCCCGATAACCGCTATTTTCAGGCCCATACGGTTAAATATGGCCCAGGGCGAAAACAGCCGCCGATCGCTGCCTTTTTGATAGATATTTGCCGCGAGAAAGGGAAAACGCGCCCACTTTTGCTGCTGTTCCAGCACGCTCAGAGGCTTGTCAAATTCGTGGTTTCCCAGCGCCATAGCGTCATAACCCACCAGATTCATGCCGCGAATGTCAGGCTCTGCGTTCAGCACATCTGACTCCGGCACGCCGGTATTGATATCCCCGGCGGAAAGGATGAGGGCACCTCCTCCGCGCGCCTGGACATCATAACGCTGCTGGTCCATCAGGCTCTTTTGTGCTGCCAGCCCATACTCACCCTGCGCGTTACTCCAGAAATGGCCATGATGATCGTTGGTATGCAGGATGCTGAAGCGATAGCTGCGATCGGTTTGCCACGCCTGTGCCAGCATCGGCACCAGCAAAACCAGCAGCGCCAGCCAGCGCTTTTTCGGGGTAAGTAACAACACAACGCTCTCCTTGTTCGTTTTTTTCCACTGCATCGTGGACCTGACAGATTTCTGCCCTCTGTGTCGCACAGTTCCCTGCTTAACTCAAGTTGAAAGGCAATATTCGCTGCTATTTTCATCTGCTCTCTCCAGCTTCGCCCGCCGGGGGATGCTGCGTTTTTTAACGCTGCCGTAATGCATTATCACTATCTGCACGCCAGGATAACTGCTGAAAATAGCGCTTCGGCAGGTTTTTTATCGCATTTTTTCAGTTTATTCAGCTTTCATCCCGCAAATGTCTAAACGCTGCAGCAGGATTTGCATTACACTTGGTTGTTACAAGCGGACACATTTGCACACAAGGAGACAGGCATGCATCACACCACACCGTTGATCACCACTATTGTCGGGGGCCTGGTCCTCGCGTTTCTCCTTGGCATGCTGGCTAATCGCCTGCGCATCTCTCCGCTGGTGGGCTATCTGGTCGCCGGCGTGGTCGCGGGCCCTTTTACGCCGGGCTTTGTGGCGGATACGAATCTGGCACCTGAACTGGCAGAGCTGGGTGTCATTCTGCTGATGTTTGGCGTCGGACTGCACTTCTCACTAAAAGATCTGATGGCGGTAAAGTCGATCGCCATTCCCGGCGCCGTAGCGCAAATTGCGGTGGCGACGCTGCTGGGAATGGGGCTCTCCTGGACCATGGGCTGGTCATGGATGACTGGCCTGGTGTTTGGCCTGTGCCTCTCTACGGCCAGTACCGTAGTGCTGCTGCGGGCGCTGGAGGAGCGACAGCTGATTGACAGCCAGCGCGGCCAGATTGCGATCGGCTGGCTGATTGTGGAAGACCTGGTGATGGTGCTGACGCTGGTGCTGCTGCCTGCCATCGCCGGCATGCTGGAGCAGGGCAACGCCAGCCCGACCCTGCTGGCATGGGATCTGCTGCTGACCATCGGTAAAGTGGCCGCCTTTATGGTGCTGATGATGGTGGTAGGCCGCCGCGTTATCCCGTGGATCCTGGCAAAAAGCGCGGCTACCGGCTCGCGTGAACTCTTTACCCTGTCGGTGCTGGCGCTGGCGCTCGGTATCGCTTTTGGTGCCGTAGAGTTCTTTGATGTCTCCTTTGCCCTTGGCGCCTTCTTCGCCGGCATGGTGCTGAACGAATCTGAGCTGAGCCACCGCGCGGCGCGCGACACGCTGCCGCTGCGCGACGCCTTTGCCGTATTGTTCTTTGTATCGGTCGGCATGCTGTTCAACCCGATGATCCTGATTGAACAGCCGCTGGCGGTACTGGGCGCGCTCGCCATCGTGGTGCTGGGTAAATCAATCGCCGCTTGGGCGCTGGTCACTCTGCTGGGACACTCACGCCGTACCGCCCTGACCATTTCGGTCAGTCTGGCGCAGATTGGTGAGTTTGCTTTTATTCTCGCCGGCCTCGGCATTTCACTCGATCTGCTCAGCGAAGAGGGACGCAACCTGGTGCTGGCGGCGGCTATTCTCTCCATTATGCTGAATCCCATTCTCTTCTCGCTGCTGGAGCGCTATCTGGATAAAACTGAAACCGCTGAAGAGCAGACGCTGGAAGAGGCGATGGCGGAAGAGAAACAGATCCCGGTGGATATCTGTAATCACGCAGTGATTGTGGGTTATGGACGCGTCGGCAGCCTGCTGGGGCAGCAGCTGCTGGAAGCAGATATCCCGCTGGTGGTGGTGGAAAACTCCCGCCCGCGCGTTGAAGCGCTGCGTGAACAGGGTATCAGAGCGGTGCTGGGCAATGCAGCACGCGCAGAGACCATGGAGCTGGCGCGGCTTGACTGCGCCCGCTGGCTGCTGCTGACCATTCCGAATGGCTATGAAGCGGGTGAAGTGGTGGTGGCCGCACGTGAGAAACGCAAGGATATTGAGATTATCGCCCGTGCGCATTATGACGACGAAGTCGCCTATATCATGGATCGCGGCGCTAATCAGGTCGTGATGGGCGAGCGTGAAATTGCCAGCAGCATGCTCAATGTGCTGAAAAAGGAGATCGCCGTTGAGCCGATCTCCCGCGAATGCCCGATTTGATCGTGGAACGCTGACTGCAGGGGCGCACTGATGCGCCCCTTTTTACTGCGCCCTTATCTGTCCCAGTAGGACTCTTCCAGGCTATCTTCCCGCTCCGGCAGGCCGCGCGTCAGGCGCGGTGAATGCTGATTCAGCACCTGATAACTCACGCGGTTAGCATATTTGCACACCTGCGCCAGCGAGGAGTAGGTCAGATATTCACGCGCATGTTTGCTGGAGTTGGGGACTTTGAGGCGATGGAAGTTGTTCGCTGTGATATCGTGCAGCAGCGCTGCCAGCGCCCCGTCCCCCGCCCCGTTGGTATTCATGATCTTTTCCGGTCCGCCCATGTAAGGTGCGATATGCGAGAAGATGCGCAGCGGCTGCTGGCAATCCTGCTGGCGCATCGCCCGGCTGAACTCATACTGGTTGAATTCCGCAATCGCGCCCGGCAGCAGCGGGTGATTTGTTTTGCGCTTAAATTCATCTTCGGTAAAGCCCGCCATGTAGAGCCCGGTCGGACCGGCGGTGCAGAGCACCAGATCGACCCACTCCAGCGCCATATCGGCTGCCAGCAGCGGATCCTGTTCACCGGTCAGCGCAAACGCTTCTTCTTCGTTCATCGCGACAATAGAGACGTGATCGCGCAGGAAATCGCGCCAGAACTGCGGATTATCCTGAATGACATATTTTGTACCCAGCGTTAACACCACTGGCACATTATGCTTTTTCGCATACGCAATGGCGCGCAGCGTGGCGTCCGGCATCGGTTCACCAGGCTGGCAGCGTACCAGATAGGAGGTCAGCACCAGCGCTGACGCCCCGGCAATCACCTCTTCCGGGATACTCTCCGCCTGCAGCCGGTTCATCAGCCCCGGACTGATCGCGAAGGTCCGTTCACCGTGCTCGCCAATCAGGGTAAAGCAGCGGCCAATCGCGCCGTCCACGCCCTGCAGGAAGTTCAGATCCATACGGCTGGAGGTGTTGCAGAGATAGCGATAGGCGTAGCCGCCAATCTGGATGTTATTGCACATGACGCCCAGCAGCACGGAACGATCGTCAGCCAGCACCGAGTAGTTGTGCAACGTGTTGCCAATGGTGCCGCCGGCAAACTGGTGGCTGATCAGCTGCTCGCGCATCAGCTCGTTATAGAGCGCTTCCGCCGTCGCGTCGTCAATCACCAGCGAATGCCCGGCGCTCAGGCCGTAGCGCTGCAGGAACGCATCATCAACTTTGGCTTCGATATCCACCAGCGTCTGGTCGATACCCACCACCCAGCTGCCCTCCTCCTGCTCCTGCTGAATAGCCTGCAGCAGCGGATCGCGCGCGTTGACGGGAAAATAGTGTTTGGATTTACGTTTGCCGGGAAATTTCATGAAAAGCAGTCATCAGGGAAAATCAGGCAGAGAAGCATATCATACTCTCTGCCTGATGCGCTTAGCGGCGCGCGTTGACCAGCTGTACCATCATCTCAATGTGCTCGTCATCGGCGTTAAGCGCGGGAATATATTCAAATTTCTCGCCGCCTGCATGCAGGAAAATTTCGCAGTTTTCACCGCTGATCTCCTCCAGCGTTTCAAGACAGTCCGCCGCAAAGCCGGGGCTCATGACCTGCACGTGCTTAATGCCTTTGGCCGGCAGACTTTTCATGGTCTCATCGGTGTAGGGCATCAGCCACGGCTCACGCCCGAAGCGCGACTGGAAAGTCATCATGATTTTTTCAGGGGCAATGTTCAGCGCCGCCGCCAGCGCGGCGGTGGTATCTTTACAGCGCTGCGGATAATCATCACCTTCATTGGCGAAACGCTGCGGGATGCCGTGGTAAGAGAGTACCAGCAGATCCGGCTCGCCGTGGCGGGCAAACGAACGCTTTACGGAGGCTTTCAGCGCGGCAATATAGGCCGGATGCTCAGCATAGTCGCGAATAAAGGAGACCTGCGGCAGCGAGCGCAGCGGTTTAAAGCTGCTGGCCAGGCCATCCCACACGGCGGCAACGGTAGAACAGGAGAACTGCGGATAGAGCGGCAGCACAATCAGGTGCGTGACGCCCTGATCCAGCAGGCGATGTACCGCTCCGTCCAGGCTCGGCTGGCCATAGCTCATGCCCAGCTCGACCGGCATGTCCACGCGCTGCGCCAGCGCGGCACGCTGCCGCTTGCTGAATACCATCAGCGGCGATCCCTCGTCCATCCAGACGGAGGCGTAGAGTTTCGACACGCGCGGCGAGCGAAACGGCAGAATAATAAAATTAAGAATGGGCCACCATAGCCAGCGCGGCGTATCAACCACGCGCGGATCGCCGAGGAACTGCTTCAGATAGCGTTTCACCGCCGGGGTGGTAGGTGCTTCAGGTGTGCCTAAGTTAACCAGCAGAACACCGGGCTTATCTTGCCTCATTGTATTTCCTTGATGTCGCAACGAAGAGTGGTGAATCGGGGGAAATTGTAGCGGAAATCACGGGCGGGAAAAGCAATTGCTGTAAAAGGGCCAGGCGTCCGGCCCTTTTGGTACTTAACCGAGGATACGGCGCAGTTCTTCACTGACGTCAGCCACCGGACGGGTGCCGTCAATTTTGTGATAGGCGGTGTTACCCGCTTCCGCTTCTTTGCTGTAATAAGCGATCAGGGGCGCTGTCAGATCATGATACTCAACCAGACGCTTACGCACGGTCTCTTCCTGATCGTCTTTGCGCGTGGTCAGCTCTTCACCGGTCACATCATCTTTACCTTCCACTTTTGGTGGCTTGTTTTTGATGTGATACACGCGGCCAGAAGGCGCATGTACGCGGCGGCCCACAATGCGATCGACGATCAGCTCGTCCGGCACGGCAAATTCCAGCACATAATCGACTTTGATGCCCGCTTCTTTCATCGCGTCAGCCTGCGGGATGGTGCGTGGGAAGCCATCGAGCAGGAAGCCGTTTTTGCAGTCTTCCTGCGCGATACGCTCTTTAACCAGCGCAATCACCAGTTCATCAGTCACCAGTTTACCGGCATCCATGATGGCTTTCGCCTGCTGGCCCAGTTCAGTGCCTGCTTTTACTGCGGCGCGCAGCATGTCACCGGTAGAGATCTGCGGAATACCGTAGTTCTCCATAATATACTGAGCCTGAGTGCCTTTACCTGCGCCCGGTGCCCCGAGCAGAATAATACGCATTGCGTAATTCCCCTTGCGAATCGCATTGATCAATCTATGAAGGCCAAGAACATACCATTATGACCCGCCAGCCACAAGGCAACGGGCACGCTATCACTGGCCCGCCTACTGTGACCTGCTTTGGGATGAAGCGCCAGATGAGGGATTGATTTTAGGAATTCAGGCTACGCAGCAGCAACGCTTTCAGCTGCTTTTTCAGCGTCGCGGTGACATTTGTATGTTTGCTGCCGCTGCCGCGCAGGCTGGCCGGGATCAGCAAACGCCCGGGCAGCCGCCGGATCTCCGGCGGCAGGGTAACATTATACAGCGCCGGCGGCAGATCGATCAGGGCAAACGGCAAACCGGGCTGCTGCAGTGAGGCGACCGGTAGCGGCGTTTCGAGCGCAAACCGATCAACCATGGCGATATTAAACGGCTTCCACTCAGCGCTCTCCATCATCGTTAGCGCCTGCTGCGGCGCGCTTCCCAGCGCCAGCCCCTGCTCAATAAGCCGCAGTTTGCTGCGCACCAGGGTGCTGAATTTTGTCGTGCGCAGCGCAATCAGTACCAGATCGTCGCTCAGCGCTGCGTGGCGGTTCAGGTGCGCGACAAACAGATGAGAGCCGGCAATCAGCGTTTTGTGCAGCGCGCTGGCAAACGACCCGGAAGCGTCGATCACGCCCTGACTCTGGCAGGCGTCGAGCGCTCGCACCCGCCCCTCCGCCAGATCCACATGCTCTATCAGGGCGATATTTCCCGCCATCATCGGGACGGCGGGCAGCACGCTCAGCTCGCTGACCGGATGGTGCGAGGCGTAGCGCGTCTGATTGCGCGCCTGCTCCTGGCGTAAAAAAAGCTGAGAGAGCACCACCCGCGCAATATGCAGCGTGGGCGCAAAGAAGAGATCGTAATTTTCCAGCCGGTAGTAGCGGGATAGCTGGCTGCGCAGCCTATCGCATATCGCCGCCCTGGCAGAGGCGTATTGTGAGGCCATCGCGTAACGTTTCCCTGTATTGACTGCGAAGTGGTGCTTTCCGGCAGATAAAACGCGTGGCTGATACATAGCCAGCCCGCCTCGTCAACCTGCCAGAATCTGGAGCAAAGGTTAGGGCAATGCGGCTGGACATTAAAATGATATAAACTGACAATCCCTGTTAGGTTTTTACACAAGGGACGAGTATGACCGCGCTTCCGTCACTTCGGGCGCTGCGCTATTTTCATCAGGCAGCGCTGCACAGCAGTTTCAGTACGGCAGCGGAAACCCTGCATGTCACCCACAGTGCCGTCAGCCATCAGGTGCGCCAGCTGGAGAGCTGGATGGGCAAGCCACTGTTTGTACGCACTAACGGACGCGTCAAACTCACCTCGCATGGCGAACGCCTGCTGGTCAGCTGTCAGAAAGCGTTCAGCGAACTTGCCACCAGCTGCGAAAGCATACGTACCGGTATGCGGCATCATCTCTCTGTTTCCTGTGCGCCCAGCTTTCTCTCTCAGTGGCTGATCCCGCGTATCAGCAGTTTCTATCAGCGCTACCCGGATATTGACGTGCAGTTTCAGTCACTGGTTGAGATCGACCAGCTGCGCAGCGAACACACCGATGTGCTGATCCTGAGCTATGAGCAGCAGCCCGATGATGATATTGAAGCCACGCTTATCAGCGATGACGCGATTGGGCCGCTCTGCGCGCCCCACTACGCCGAACGCCTGCAGAGCGCGCGCGATCTGCACACGCTGCCGCTGCTGCATGCGGATACCCGGCTGCACGCCTGGGCAGAGTGGGCAAAAAACAGCGGGGTACGCGGTGATTTCTGGCGAGGCAAACACTTTGATAATCTGATGCTGGCTATTCAGGCCGCCAGAAGCGGTCTGGGGATCATTATGGCACCGCGACTGCTGGTGCAGCAGGAGCTGGAAGCGGGCGCGCTGATTGCGCCGCTGGGCTTTGTGCGCATCGATCGCGCGACCTGGATGATGGCCAAACGCTCGCGCGAGCAGAATACAGAGATCCGTCTGTTTCGCACATGGCTTAGCGAGCAGGCGCAGTGCTGACGCCATAAGAAAGGGCGCCATCGATGGCGCCCTTTTTATTCGCTTCGCGCTGCGCGGCGTTATGCCGTCAGCAGCTGGTTCATGCGGCGGATAAACTGGTTAGGATCGTCCAGCGTACCGCGCTCAGCCAGCAGCGCCTGATCCAGCAGCAGCTCAACCCACTCGGCAAAGCGCGCTTCATCCTGGGTCTCCGCTACGCGTTTCACCAGGCCATGCTCCGGATTGATCTCAAAGATATATTTCACTTCCGGAACATCCTGACCGGCGGCGGCAAACAGTTTCGCCATCTGGGTGGTCATTTCGTTAGCGTCAGTGGTGACGATGGCAGGCGTATCGGTCAGACGATGCGTCAGTCGCACCTCTTTTACGCGCTCGCCCAGCAGCGTTTTCACGCGCTCAACAAACGGCTCCAGCGCTTTTTCCGCTTCTTTCTGCTCTTCGGTCTCTTCATCCGCCAGCTTGCTCAGCGACTCATCGGCTTTGCTTACTGACTGGAACGTTTTACCGTCGAACTCGGTGAGATAGCTCATCATCCACTCATCGATGCGATCGGAGAGCAGCAGTACCTCAATGCCTTTTTTGCGGAACAGCTCCAGATGCGGGCTGCTTTTCGCCGCGGCGTAGCTGTCCGCCGTGATGTAGTAGATCTTCTCCTGCCCTTCAACCATGCGGCTCAGGTAGTCATCCAGCGATACGCTCTGCTCGCTGCCTTCGCTCTGCGTGGTGGCAAAACGCAGCAGTTTAGCAATCGCCTGCTGATTGGCGCTATCTTCCGCCGGACCCTCTTTCAGTACCAGACCAAACTCTTTCCAGAACTGCTGATACTTCTCTGCATCATCTTTTGCCAGTTTTTCCAGCATCTGCAGGCTGCGCTTGGTCAGCGCGGCGCGCAGGCTCTGGGTTACACGGCTATCCTGCAGAATTTCACGTGAGACGTTGAGCGGCAGATCGTTAGAGTCAATCAGGCCGCGCACAAAGCGCAGGTAGTTCGGCATGAACTGCTCAGCGTCATCCATGATAAACACGCGCTGTACATAAAGCTTGAGGCCATGCTTGCTGTCGCGGTTCCACATATCGAACGGAGCACGCTGCGGGATGTAGAGCAGGCTGGTGTACTCCTGCTTGCCTTCCACGCGATTATGGCTCCAGATAGCCGGATCGCTGAAGTCATGCGCAATGTGCTTGTAGAACTCGTTGTACTCGTCGTCGCTGATCTCCGCTTTGTTACGCGTCCACAGCGCCTGAGCTTTGTTGACCTTCTCCCAGGTTACGGTGTCGTTCTCTTCATCTTTGGTTTCGATCTCTACCGGCAGTGCGATGTGATCGGAATATTTGCTGATGACGTTACGCACGCGCCAGGCGTCGAGGAAATCATCTTCACCGGCGCGGAAATGCAGCGTGATCTCGGTACCGCGATCGGCTTTTTCAATTTCTGCCAGGGTATATTCGCCCTCGCCTTCTGACTCCCAGAACACGCCCTCACTGGCCTGTGCGCCGGCAGCGCGGGTGCGCACGGTCACTTTGTCAGCAACGATAAAGGCGGAGTAGAAACCCACACCAAACTGGCCAATCAGCTGGCTGTCTTTCGCCTGGTCAGAGCCCATAGACTCCAGAAACGCTTTGGTGCCTGATTTAGCGATAGTGCCGAGGTTTTCAATCACCTCATCGCGACGCATACCGATACCGTTGTCGCTCAGCGTCAGCGTCCGTTTCTCCTTGTCGACCGAGATACGTACGCGCAGGTCGCCGTCGCCTTCATAGAGATCCGGCGTCGAAAGCGCGCGGAAGCGCAGCTTATCAGCGGCATCAGAGGCGTTGGAGATCAGTTCACGCAGGAAAATCTCTTTGTTTGAATAGAGGGAATGGATCATCAGGTGCAGAAGTTGTTTTACCTCTGACTGGAAGCCACGCGTCTCTTGTCCTTTCATGGTCATTGCTACCTCAACAGAATCGGGGTTGATCGAACGTTGAGGAAGAGATGGGGATGGCGGGAAAATTTTCAAGCCGGTTTCAGTGAATGAAACCGGCGAGTGCTTAGAATTTAATCTTATGACGCCCGGCAAGAGAGTGCGACAGCGTGGTGCCATCAACCATCTCCAGCTCGCCACCTACCGGCACACCGTGCGCGATACGGCTGGCGTCAACGCCATACTGACCGCACAGCTCAGCGATATAGTTGGCGGTCGCTTCACCCTCTACCGTGGGGTTGGTCGCCAGGATTACCTCCTGCAGCGTCTCATGTTCCAGACGCTGCTCCAGGCGATCGAGCCCGATATCCTGCGGACCAATCCCATCCAGCGGCGACAGATGTCCCATCAGCACAAAGTAGCGCCCGCCAAACTGGCCGGTCTGCTCAATGGCGTGAATATCTGCCGGGCTTTCCACCACGCAAATCTGCCCGTTCTGCTGCCGACGGGCGTTAGCGCAGATGGTGCAGATCTCCTGTTCGGTGAAGGTACGGCAATCGGCACAGTGGCCGATTTCCGACATCGCGCGCGTCAGCGCCTGAGCCAGACGCATGCCACCGCTGCGATCGCGTTGCAACAGGTGAAACGCCATGCGCTGCGCTGACTTCGGGCCTACACCCGGCAGACAGCGCAGTGACTCCATTAAGGTTTCAAGCAGTGGACTGGTCTGCATCAGAACGGCATCTTGAAGCCGGGCGGCAGCTGCATACCGGAAGAGACAGAAGCCATCTTCTCTTTCTGCGTCTCATCGATGCGACGCGCCGCATCGTTAAAGGCTGCAGCAATCAGATCTTCCAGCATATCTTTGTCATCTTCCAGCAGGCTGGGATCGACTTCCACGCGACGGCAGTTGTGCGCGCCGTTGATGGTGACTTTAACCAGACCCGCACCCGATTCGCCCGTAACTTCCAGCGCGGCGATCTCTTCCTGGACCTTGGCCATTTTATCCTGCATCTGCTGGGCCTGTTTCATCAGGTTGCCCAATCCGCCTTTACCAAACATAGTTTTCTCTCTCTGCTGGGGCTGCGCGCAACCTCTGCGCGACAGCGTGATCATACGGGTCGGATACTCTCTTCATCCAGATCGGCATCAAAAAACTGCTGCAGCATCTGAATGTGGGTATCACTCGCGAGCGACTGGCGCGCCTGCGCCAGCTTCTCTTCATAGATGGCCTGTCGCCACTCCAGCGGCGTCAGCACCGCCGGATTATCATCTTCCACGATGGTCAGTTCAACTTCCTGACCCGCCGCCTGGCTTAGCGCAGCCTGAATGGCCTGCCGGGCTGCCGCAGAATTGAGGTGTCGCTGGCTGCTGCGCAGATGCAGCGTCACGCTCTGTTCATGCTGCTCTTTCCACGCGTTGAGTGCCACCTGCTGCACCAGCTTTGGCAGCGTCAGCCGGGCAATTTCAGCGGTCCAGGCATCACGCTGCTGTGCTTCCTCGGCCAGCCGCGCAGCCAGCTCCGGCGTTTTCTCATGCTCCAGCGCTGAACGCAAGGCTTTTGGCGTTGCGACCGGCTCCGCTTTCTCCTCACTCTGCTGCTGCGCTTTCCAGCGGTACGCCTCCGGTTTTACCGGCGCGCTCACGGCTTCGGGTGCGCGCTGCTGAACGCGCTCCGTCACCGTAGCCAGACGCTCCAGCGCCTGATTTGCCGGCCGCGCGGGACGCGCTGCCGGCTCACTCTTTTTTACTTTACCTGCCCCCTGACGCAGCAGTTGCGTACGCGCCTGCAGCAGCTGGCTGGTGGTGTCCGGCAGATTGCCGGCAGGCGGTGCCTGCGGTTCTGCCGGAGCCGGCGCAGCGGGCGGCGCCATCTGCGGTTGCGTAGCCGGCGCCATCTGCGGTTGCGTAGCCGGTGCCATCTGCGGTTGTGTAGCCGCAGCGGGCTGCTCAGCCGGGGCGGCGGCAGGTACCTGCGGCGCCGCCTGCGGTGCCAGCGACGGACGCGCCACCGGTTCAGCAAGTGTAGCCTGTGGATGGAAAGCCAGCGCGCGCAGCAGCGTCATTTCCACGCCCAGGCGCCGATCGGGCGCCAGCGGCAGATCTTTGCGTCCCATCAGCAGCGTCTGATAGTAGAGCTGCACGTCAGCGGGCGGCAGGGTACGCGCCAGCTCACGCAGGCGCTGCGCTTCACTGAACTCTTCATCATTCAGGGAGCCAGGCAGCAGCTGCACCATTGCGATGCGATGCAGCAGCCGCAGCATCTCAACCAGCAGCGCTTCCCACTCTACACCGCGCGAAGCGGCCTGATTCAGGCGCGCCATTACCTGTTCGCCGCTGCCTTCTGCCAGCGCTTCAATCAGCGCCAGCGGCTGTTCGTCATCCAGCGTACCGAGCATCTGCGCGACGGTGTCGCGCGTGACGCTGCCCAGCCCGCTGGCGATCGCCTGATCGGTCAGGCTCAGCGCATCACGCATACTGCCATCGGCAGCACGCGCCAGCAGATGCAGCGCACGTGGCTCTGCGGCAATCTGCTCCTGCTCCAGCACATAGCTCAGCTGCTGCTGAATCTGTTCAACGTCCAGCGCCTTCAGATGGAACTGCAGGCAGCGCGACAGGATAGTGATCGGCAGCTTCTGCGGATCGGTAGTGGCCAGCAAAAACTTAACGTGGGACGGCGGCTCTTCCAGCGTTTTCAGCAATGCGTTAAAGCTGTGGCGCGACAGCATGTGCACTTCATCAATCAGATAGACCTTGAAGCGACCACGCGCTGGCGCGTACTGCACGTTATCCAGCAGATCGCGCGTATCTTCCACTTTGGTACGGGAAGCCGCATCGATCTCAATTAAGTCAACAAAGCGGCCCTGCTCAATTTCCCGGCAGTTGTCGCACTTGCCACAGGGCGTAGCGGTAATACCGGTTTCGCAGTTCAACCCTTTCGCCAGCAGGCGGGCAATAGAGGTTTTCCCTACGCCACGGGTGCCGGAGAAAAGATAGGCATGATGAATACGTCCCAGTGATAACCCGTTGGCGAGCGCAGTCAGCACATGTTCCTGACCCACTACGTCTGCGAAGGCCTGGGGACGCCATTTTCGCGCAAGTACCTGATAGCTCATGTGGATGTGGTCACTGGATTGTATTGAGTTGGCACAGCAGCGCGGCAATCAGCCGGCAGCCACCGTCAGAAAAAGGGAAAAAATGCAGCTTCGCAAACCCTGTGTATTTGGGCAGTAGTTTACCAGCCACAGCGAAATATGCCTATACCCGTCTCGGGCAGGCGCAGGCAGAGTAACGTAAGGGGTAAGCACTGCGCTCCGCAAAACAGCAGAGCGCAGCAGGCCTTAGTGGCCGGGGAAGCTGACGAGGCTGTAGCAGTTAACGCCCAGCGCGGTCAGGCGCGCTTCGCCGCTGAGATCAAACAGATTAATCACAAAAGCGGCATCATTGACTTCGCCACCCGCGCGGCGGATCAGTTTTACCGTCGCCTCAATGGTGCCACCGGTTGCCAGCAGATCGTCGATGACCAGCACGATATCGCCAGGTTTAATCGCATCTTTATGCAGCTCCAGCGCATCCGTACCGTACTCCAGCTCATAGCGCTCCTGCCAGGTTTCACGCGGCAGCTTGCCCGGTTTACGCACCGGTACAAACCCTACGCCCAGCCCCAGCGCTACGGGTGCACCAAACAGGAAGCCGCGCGCTTCTGTACCCACTACTTTGGTGATGCCTTTGTCACGATAGCGCTCAACCAGAATGGAGATTGCCGCCGCATAGGCCTGCGGATCTTCCATAAGGCTGGTTACGTCGCGGAACAGAATGCCCGGCTTCGGATAGTCGTGAATACTTTTGATGCTGTTTTTGATCAGTTCAAGCTGCTGCGCAGTTGCGGTCATAAAGGTTACGCCTGGAAAAATATCTAAAACGCGCAGCTTCAACAGCGCCAATACCCGGAGACCGGGTTAAGCGAAGTCGTTTCACAGAGGGAAGCCACGCACGAAGATGCCCAAATCTAAGCAAACAGCAGCCTAAATGCAACCCTGACGCGGTTAATGTTGCGTTGTCTCTTCTTCTACTACCGGAATACGCCACATAAAGAGCAGCAGTATTGCTAACAACACCAGCAGCAGCAGACGCAGCCAGAACAGCTTCACCAGCCAGAGCGAAAACGCAAAGGTGATGATAATCAGCACTATTGCCCGCCCCTTAGCGCCTGGCGGCATGGCCCGATGACGCTGCCAGTGACGCAGATAGCGGCCAAACGGCGAGCGCCACAGCAGCCAGTGGTGAAAGCGCGGCGATGAACGGGCAAAACACCAGGCGGCCAGCAACACAAATGGCGTTGTCGGGAGTAAAGGTAATACAATGCCCAGCGTGCCCAGCACTATCGCCAGCCAGCCAAGGCTCAACAGTAAAAAACGCTGCATGCCAGATGCCTGAATACTGAATATGCTCTTACGTTAACATGGAACCGAAGTGATGCCTCTCCTTTCCGCGCCTGAGCGGCTGCAAAAAATCGTTGAAACGCTGCGCCAGCGTATAGCACAGCAGCCGGACGGCGCCTGCAGAGTGCCGCGCTTTGATGCCGCCCTGTTTCAGACTAAAGGCACCCGCCTGAGCGACTATTTGCAGGAGCTGGAGCGAAATCTGCACCATCTGCAGCAAAAACAGCACAGCGCCGTGCAGCAGCAGTGGCTGGCGCAGCGGGTGCTGGATCAGCTGGCGGCGCTTCAGCGCGAATGCGAAAGCCAGCAGCTGCGGCCGTGGCGGGAGCAGCCGCGGCGTGATATCCGCCAGCAGAAGCGTGTTGAGTATCAGGGGTATGAGACGCGGCTACTCGCTATGCTGCGCCAGCGTGAGGCGCATCTTGCGCAGGCAGAAACGCTGAGCGTGCAGCAGCAGCTGATGCGGGAAGTAGAACAGCTGCAGGCGCGATTAAGCCGCTGTCGCGCGGCGCTTTATCAGCTCGAACTGCCCGCCGCGCAGGCGTAGCGCCGCACTTCTATACTCAACGCATAAGCCAGAAGGAGGAAACGGTGACGCTGATTGTCTGGATAGTAACGGGCCTGGCCGCGGGCTGGCTCAGGCGCCTGCTGCTGCCCGGCAGGCCCGGCGGGATGATCCCCGGGCTGGTACTGGCCGCGATTGGCGCGTTGATTGGCGGCTATATTGCCACCTACTTTATGAATGGCGAAATCGGCACGCTGCATATCGCCGGCGTGGCTGCCGCCCTGGCGGGCGCAGTGCTGATGCTGCTGGTTGCAATAAAACTACGGATTTAGGAGAGAGTATGTCGCTTGAAAGCGCACCGGATGAGATTAAGCTGGCGGTAGACTTGATTCAGCTGCTGGAGGAGAACCGGGTGCCGCCCGCGACGGTGCTGGCCGCGCTGGCGATCGTCCGGCGCGACTATGAACAGAAGCTGGCCGCCGCGCATGCAGATTAACGCGCGCTCAGGGTCGGGCTCAGCCGCAGCATATCGAGAAACGCATCAACGATCTGCGGCGCTTCCGCTGCCAGGTCAAAACTGTGCGGATTAAACAGCCAGCTCTCCATCATGCCATTGATATAGCCGCGCATCAGCAGCGCCGCCTGGCGGGTATTCAGCGCACCGGGCAGCTGCCCCGCCTCAATACAGCTGCGCAGCACGGTTTCAATGCGGTCATAACACGCCTGCAGTAAACCCTGCTGCATTGCTACCAGCGTCGACATTTCGCCCACAAACTCACATTTATGGAAGATAATCTCCATAAGTGCGCGTCTTTGCGCATCCTTTGCCGTGGCGTCAAGGATATAGATCAGCATCGAACGCATTACAGAAAGTGGATCGTCCGGATATTTTGTCTGATACTCAAGTTCCACATCGTCCAGCCCGGCGTCGCAGCGCAGCCAGATTTCCTGTAACAGATCGGCTTTATTTTTAAAGTGCCAGTAAATGGCACCGCGCGTGACACCAGCCGCTGCGGCGATATCAGCCAGCGACGTGGCGGCCACACCCTGTTCAGAAAAGTGTGCTAATGCGGCATCAAGAATTTGATTACGCGTTTCAAGTGCTTGCGCTTTGGTTTTTCGTGCCATAGGGAGCTGTTTTTACAAACTGGCAAGTTTACATACATTTGTGAATGTATGTACCATAGCATGACCCGTGTTTTAACGCAGCAATGGGTTTATCGGTTTGTGATCCATTGATCATTTGATATCGGACACTAGAGGTTTTATTTATGAATAAAAACAGAGGGTTAGTGCCTCTGGCGGCCGCCGTGATGCTTTCAGGCAGCTTTTTGTTAACAGGATGTGATGATGATAAATCTCAGCAAGCCGGCCAGCAGCAGCAGCAACCGCCGGAAGTCGGGGTGGTCACATTAAAAGCTGAACCCCTGAAGGTCACGACTGAACTGCCCGGTCGCACTTCCGCGTTTCGCGTAGCAGAAGTCCGCCCTCAGGTGTCGGGTATCATTCTGAAGCGTAATTTTGTTGAAGGCAGTGATATTAAAGCGGGTCAGTCGCTTTATCAGATCGATCCTGCCACCTATCAGGCAGCTTACGACAGTGCTAAAGGGGATTTAGCGCAGGCGCAGGCTAATGCCCGCGTAGCGCAGCTCACCATCAAACGTTATAAACCGCTGCTCGGCACCAAATATATCAGTCAGCAGGATTACGACAACGCAGCGGCCACTGCGGCTCAGACCGCGGCTGCTGTACAGGCCGCCCAGGCTAACGTTGAAACTGCCCGTATCAATCTCGCCTACACCAAAGTTACCTCGCCTATCAGCGGCCGTATCGGCAAATCCTCTGTGACAGAAGGTGCCCTGGTCTCCAATGGTCAGACTAACGCGCTCGCGACCGTGCAGCAGCTGGATCCTATGTACGTCGATGTAACGCAGTCCAGTGACGATTTTCTGCGCCTGCGCGCCGAGCTGGAAGCGGGTCAGCTGAAACAGACCGATGGTAAAGCTAACGTTACGCTGCTGATGCAGGATGGTAGCCCTTACAAGCAGTCGGGAACACTGGAATTTTCCGATGTCACCGTTGATGAAACCACCGGTTCGATTACGCTGCGCGCTATCTTCCCAAACCCGGATAACCGTCTGCTGCCAGGTATGTTTGTGCGTGCGCGTCTGGATGAAGGCGTGAACCCAACCGCGCTGCTGGTGCCGCAAACCGGTGTGACCCGTACGCCAACCGGCGATGCCAGCGCGATGGTTGTTGGCGCAGATAACAAAGTAGAAGTACGTAAGATCACTGCAAATCAGGCGTTTGGTGACAAATGGCTGGTTACCGATGGTCTGAAAGAGGGCGACCGCGTGATTACCGTCGGTATTCAGCGCGCGAAAGCGGGTGCGCAGGTTACGCCAAAAGAGGTCTCAGATGATGCTAAAGCAGCCCAGGAATCTCAGTCTGCTAAATCGTCGTCATAACAGGAGCCGTTGATACATGGCTAAGTTCTTTATCGATCGCCCCATTTTTGCATGGGTGCTTGCCATCATCATTATGATGGCGGGTGCGCTGTCGATCATCAGCCTGCCGATTGAGCAATATCCCAATGTTGCGCCACCGGCGGTTGAGATCCAGGCATCTTATCCGGGTGCGGATGCAAAAACGCTGCAGGATTCTGTTACGCAGGTTATTGAACAGAATATGAACGGCATCGACGGGCTGATGTATATGTCCTCGAGCAGTGACTCATCCGGTACGCTGACGCTGACGCTGACCTTCCAGTCCGGTACCGACGCGGATATCGCGCAGGTGCAGGTGCAGAACAAGCTGCAGCTGGCGATGCCGCTGCTGCCGCAGGAAGTACAGCAGCAGGGGATTCAGGTTAAAAAATCCTCCAGCAGCTTCCTGATGGTAGCCGGTTTTGTCAGTGATGATGGCAGCATGACGCAGAACGACATTGCGGACTATGTCGCCTCTAATATCAAAGATCCTATCAGCCGTACCACAGGCGTAGGTGATACTCAGGTGTTTGGTGCACAGTATGCGATGCGTATCTGGCTCGATCCGCACAAGCTGAACAACTATCAGCTGACGCCGGTTGACGTGATCAGTGCGCTGCAGACGCAGAATACCCAGGTCGCCGCCGGTCAGCTAGGCGGTACACCGCCGGTGCCAGGCCAGCAGCTTAACGCCTCTATTATTGCTCAGACCCGCCTGACCTCAACCGATGAGTTTGGCAACATCATGCTCAAGGTGAACCAGGATGGCTCGCAGGTGCGTCTGCGCGACGTGGCAAAAATTGAACTGGGTGGTGAAAACTACGAAGTTATTGCCCGTTACAACGGCAAGCCTGCATCCGGTATCGGTATCAAGCTGGCGACCGGGGCTAACGCACTGGATACCGCAGAAGCGGTTAAAGCAGAGCTGGGTAAACTGGAGCCGTTCTTCCCGTCAGGCATGAAGACCGTCTACCCGTATGACACGACTCCGTTTGTAAAAATCTCCATTTTCGAAGTGGTTAAAACGCTGTTCGAAGCGATTGTGCTGGTGTTCCTGGTTATGTATCTGTTCCTGCAGAACTTCCGCGCCACGCTGATCCCCACCATCGCCGTACCGGTGGTGCTGCTGGGTACCTTCGCTATCATCAATGGTTTTGGCTACTCCATTAACACGCTTACGATGTTTGGTATGGTGCTCGCCATCGGCCTGCTGGTTGATGACGCCATCGTGGTCGTCGAGAACGTTGAGCGCGTTATGGCAGAAGAGGGACTGCCGCCGAAAGAGGCGACCAAACGCTCCATGGAGCAGATTCAGGGCGCGCTGGTCGGTATTGCGCTGGTGCTCTCTGCGGTATTTATTCCCATGGCGTTCTTTGGCGGCTCAACCGGGGTTATCTACCGTCAGTTCTCGATCACCATCGTTTCAGCGATGGCGCTGTCGGTGCTGGTCGCGCTAATCCTCACCCCTGCCCTCTGTGCCACCATGCTCAAACCGATTAAAAAAGGTGAGCATGGTAAAACCACCGGCTTCTTTGGCTGGTTCAACCGCATGTTCGACAAAAGCACCAATCACTATGTCGACAGCGTCAGCCATATTATCCGCAGTACCGGCCGCTATCTGGTGATCTATCTGGTCATTGTTCTCGGCATGGCGTGGCTGTTCCTGAAGCTGCCGACCTCCTTCCTGCCGGAAGAAGATCAGGGGCTGTTACTGGCACAGGCGCAGCTGCCAGCCGGTGCGACCCAGGAACGTACTCAGAAAGTGCTGGATCAGGTAACGGATTACTTCCTGACCAAAGAGAAAGATAGCGTCAATTCCGTGTTCACCGTTAACGGCTTTGGCTTTGCCGGCCGTGGTCAGAACACCGGTATCGCGTTTGTCAGCCTGAAGCCGTGGGATGAGCGTGGCAGCGCCGATCTGAAAGTACCCGCTATCGCCGGACGCGCCATGGGCGCACTGGGTCAGATTAAAGATGCCATGGTCTTCCCGTTCAACCTGCCGGCTATTATCGAACTGGGTAACGCCACCGGTTTTGACTTCCAGCTGATTGATCAGGGCAACCTGGGCCATGAAAAGCTGACCGAAGCGCGAAATCAGCTGTTTGGCATGATCGCCCAGCATTCAGATACGCTGGTTGGCGTACGTCCGAACGGCCTGGAAGATACGCCGCAGTACAAGCTAATTATCGATCAGGAAAAAGCGCAGGCGCTGGGGGTATCGCTCTCTGATATCAACACTACGCTGGGCGCCGCCTGGGGTGGCTCCTACGTCAACGACTTTATCGATCGCGGTCGCGTGAAGAAAGTGTACGTTATGGGTAAAGCGGATGCGCGCATGCTGCCGGATGACATTGGCAAATGGTATGTGCGTAACAGCGCCGGCAATATGGTGCCCTTCTCCGCCTTCTCCTCTGCGAAATGGCAGTATGGCTCACCGCGCCTGGAGCGTTACAACGGTCTGCCTTCCATGGAGATCCTCGGTCAGGCTGCACCGGGCAAAAGCTCGGGTGATGCGATGGATATGATGGAGGAGCTGGCGTCGAAACTGCCAACCGGTATTGGCTACGACTGGACCGGCATGTCCTATCAGGAACGTCTGTCAGGTAACCAGGCCCCGGCGCTCTATGCGATCTCGCTGATTGTCGTCTTCCTCTGCCTGGCGGCACTCTATGAGAGCTGGTCTATTCCGTTCTCGGTGATGCTGGTCGTGCCGCTCGGCGTTATTGGCGCGCTGATCTTCACCACCCTGCGCGGGCTCAGTAACGACGTCTACTTTGTAGTCGGGCTGCTGACCACGATTGGTCTTTCCGCTAAGAACGCCATTCTGATCGTCGAATTTGCGAAAGATTTGATGGATAAAGAGGGCAAAGGCCTGGTGGAAGCGACGCTGGAAGCGGTACGTATGCGTCTGCGCCCGATTCTGATGACCTCACTGGCGTTTATCCTCGGCGTACTGCCGCTGGCGATCAGCAGCGGTGCCGGCTCCGGCGCTCAGAACGCAGTAGGCACCGGCGTAATGGGAGGAATGGTCACCGCTACCGCGCTGGCGATCTTCTTTGTACCGGTCTTCTTCGTCGTGGTGCGTCGCCGCTTCAGTAAGCATAAAGCGGAGCTTGAAGGCAGCCATCCGGCTGAACACGCGAAACACTAATTGACTCCTTAATGAAAAAGGCCGCAGATGCGGCCTTTTTTTATGGTGCCTGATGACAGTTGCAATCGCGCCAAAACGGGCGCATAATAATGTAATATTATAACATTACATAGGAGCCTTCATATGAAGCCTGATATCCACCCGCACTATCGTCCGGTTCTGTTCCATGACACCACCGCTGATGAGTATTTTAAAGTGGGATCAACCATTAAGACTGAACGCACCATCGAGTTTGAAGGCGAGGTTCTGCCTTACGTGACGCTGGATGTCTCCTCCAAATCGCACGTTTATTATACCGGCAAACAAAAAGAGTTTGCCAAAGAGGGCAGCGCGGCGCGCTTCAACAAGCGCTTTGGCAGCTTCCTGACGCGCACCAGATAAAGGAGCAGTACGATGCAGGTCGTGAGTTCACTTCGGTCGGCTAAAACCCGCCACCGGGATTGCAAAGTGGTACGACGTAAAGGCCGTATTTATGTGATTTGCAAATCCAATCCACGTTTCAAAGCGGTTCAGGGAAGAAAGAAAAAGCGTTAATGCGTTGTGAGAGTCTGGCCGGGATGCTCCCCGGCCTTTTTTATCAATTTGCGCGTAAGACCTCGCCCAATCGGGCGGGGATATAAGCGCGGTAACATATAAAAGCGGCCGGGCTGACCGCGTTAGCCCACGGAGCGACTGTAAACCCTAAANGATATAAGCGCGGTAACATATAAAAGCGGCCGGGCTGACCGCGTTAGCCCACGGAGCGACTGTAAACCCTAAAGCCGCGTAATGCGGCTCAGGTAGGTTGCGTTGAAGTGGGAATCCTCGCCCTTTAGGGCGGGGAGCAGTCAATGCATGCTTTTCAGCATCGCTTCCGCGTTATGCCGGAATGCTGCCGTATAGGTCGCAGCCGGACCGCCAGCAGCGGAGAGCGCCTCCGGATAGAGTTCGCCGCCGGGCTGCGCGCCCGATTCACTGGCTATCTGTTTAACCAGGCGCGGGTCGGTCTGATTTTCAATAAAGTAGCGGTGAATATGCTCACGCCTGAGCTGCTTGATAATCTGCGCAACGTCACTGGCGCTGGCTTCTGCTTCGGTAGAAAAGCCGACCGGAGCCAGGAAGGTAACGCCATAACGCTGTCCGAAGTAGCCAAAAGCATCGTGGCTGGTCAGCACTTTGCGTGCGCTGCGCGGCACGGCGTTAAATGCAGATTTAGCCCAGCTGTCGAGCTGCTGCAGCTGCTGAATATAACGCTCGCCGCTGCGCCGGATGTCGGCGGCGTCCTGCGGATCGGCTTTTATCAACGCCTGCATTACGTTACGCGCATAAATTTCACCGTTCTGCAGATTGTTCCAGGCGTGCGGATCGGTGACGGTACTGCCCTCCTCTTCCATAGTACGCGTGCTGATGCCGCTGGACGCCACCACCACATCGCCGCGATAGCCTGAAGCCGTAATCAGCCGATCCATCCACCCTTCCAGACCGAGACCGCTGACAAACACCACGCTGGCCTGCGCCAGCGCCTGGCTGTCCTGTGGCGTAGGCTCAAAGGTATGCGGATCGCCATCCGGCCCGACCAGCGAGGTGACACGCACATGATCGCCGCCAACCTGTTTTACGATATCGGCCAGCACGGTAAAACTGGCTACGGTATTGATAGTACTGGCCTGCGTAAACGGGCTGACCAGCATCGCGCTGGTTATCAGGCTCAGTGCAATAAACTTCATTTGTATCCCCTTATCAGTATATTAACGACGACGCAGCACGCCGCCGCATGGCCCTGTCAGAACAGAGAGCAGAAACAGCCCGGCAGCACTCAGCACCACGGCGGGTCCGGCAGGCAGTGAGTAGTACCAGGAGAGCAACAGACCGCTTAGCGCAGCAGCGATCGCCAGCAGCATAGCGATAAACAGCAATGGGGTGAGCCGACGGCTCCAGAAGCGGGCGCTGGTAGCGGGCAGCATCATCAGCCCGACGGACATCAGCGTTCCCAGAATCTGAAAGCCAGCAACCAGGTTCAGTACGATCAGCAGCAGAAAAAGCCCCTGTACCAGCGGTGCGCTCCAGCGGTTCTGCACCCGCAAAAAGTCGGGATCGAAGGCGTCAATGACCAGCGGGCGGAAAATCAGCGCCAGCGTTAGCAGCGTAAACGCGGCGATAGCGGCAACCAGAACCAGCGCAAGAGTGTCGACTGCCAGCAGCGAACCAAACAGCACGTGCAGCAAATCCACACTGGAGCCGCGCAGCGAAACCAGCGTGACCCCCAGCGCCAGCGAGCCAAGATAAAATCCGGAAAAGCTGGCATCCTCTTTTAACGGGGTATAGCGACTGACAGCACCGGAGAGCAGCGCTACCACCAGCCCCGCCAGCAGTCCGCCTGCCCCCATTGCCACCAGCGACAGACCTGAGAGCAGATAGCCAACCGCTGCACCCGGTAATATCGCATGCGATAGCGCGTCGCCTATCAGGCTCATCCGGCGCAGTGACAGAAATACGCCCAGCGGAGTGGCGCTTAGCGCCAGCGCAATACAGGCCACCAGCGCGCGGCGCATAAAGCCAAATTCGATAAAAGGCTGCAGCAGCGTCATGACGTCACCTGCACGCTCTCTGGTGAGTGATCCAGCGATAATTCTGTGCTGAAGTAGCGGCTGACCAACGGCCTGTCGTGCAGGACCACCAGCAGCGTCGTGCCCTGCTGATGCTGCTGCCGGAGCAGCGCCATCAGCAGAGTAGTGGTGGATGCATCGATAGCGCTGAAAGGTTCATCCAGCAGCCAGACCCGGCTCTGCTGCATCAGAAGCCGGGCAAAAAGGACCCGCTGCAGCTGGCCACCAGAGAGCGTGGCGGGCTGCGCATCAGCAAATGCCCGCATCTGTACGGCGTCCAGTGCGGCGTCGATCTCTCTGTGCAGCGCCCGGTTAATGCCGCCAAACCAGCCGCAGCGCGGCCAGCAGCCGGTGGCAACCAGCTCATATACCGTAAGCGGAAAACGCGTCTCCAGTTCGCTACGCTGTGGCAGCCAGCCAATAGCACGGGCGGGCACGCCGATCGGGCAGGAGCCGGAGACCGGTGCAATCACGCCAGCCAGCGTTTTCAGCAGCGTTGACTTGCCGCTGCCGTTTGCGCCGGTCAGCGCGGTCATACTGCCGGCAGCCAGTTTTCCGTCGGGGATCGCGGTTATCGCCTGCCCGCGATAGCCGACCTGGAGCTGATTAAAGTGGATCATGCCGAGGTGCCCCAGAAGACGCAGAGCATCAGCAGAGTAATAAGTATCATGACAACCATCAGACGACTGCCGACGGAAAGTAACAGACCGCTGTTGCGCATCGCATTCCCCATTATGTTATAACATAACAATACACTAACGAATTTAACGGCAAAGCGCGTGCAGAGAAGTGTTTCAAAAATTGATCGTCCGTGCCCCCGGGCAGATCGCCAGTGGCATTACCCATCGCAATAATCGCTGGTAGCGTCAATCACCTGCTTGCATTACAACCAGCAAGACTCAATGATAGCGGTACGATCTTTTTTTACGGAATACGCTATGCAGGCTATTATTAATGTGGACGTTGCGGCAGATGAACATGACTGTGACAAACTTCGCAGCGTCATCCAGGGGAATATTCTTAAAATAGCTGAAGCGCTGGCCGGAGAGTTAGATTGGTATTCGCAGAGTGCTCAATTAGTTCCTGAAAGTTTTCAGGTACTATCTATTAAAACCATTAATCCAGATAGTTTTAAAATGCTTTATGAATTTTCCTGGGATTTATTTAATCCCTGCCTCGATTTGAACGAAACATTTACCCGACATGAAGAAGTTATGTTCCACGTAAAGCCCGGCGCGCTGGTGTTTGATGTGATTGACAATACGCGCCTCTCCCCTGCTGATGAATTGTAATATTTGGTAATTGAGGTGAGCAAAACTAATGATTGTGGATTACATTTAACAGGTCGCTGAATTATTTTTATTCGTGATCGCTCCCTGGTAGCTCTTTTAAATCTCGCCGCGCTGCGGCTCCTGTGCTCGCTATGGAGGGAAAAAGATGGACGAATACTCACCGAAACGGCATGATATTGCCCAGCTTAAATTCTTATGTGAAAACCTGTACGACGAGAGTATGGCTACCCTGAGTGAAAATCATCGCGACTGGGTTAATGACCCTGCCTCCTCTGCTAATTTACAGCTCAACGATTTTATTGAGCATATAGCCTCTTTCACAATGAATTACAAAATTAAGCATACGGAAGATGAGTCGCTGATTTCTCAAATCGATGAATATCTTGATGATACCTTTATGCTTTTTAGCAGTTACAGTATCAATGCAAAGGATCTTCAGCGCTGGCAGCGATCCGCTAAACGCTTATTTAATATTTTCGCCGAAGAGTGTGCTTATCTTCAGCAACCGAGCCATTCCTTTTAGCATCAGAGTGAGAAAATTTTTTTCATGAGCAATCAAACCCTGACCAAGACCGACTATTTGATGCGTCTGCGTCGTTGTCGTTCAATTGATACCCTTGAACGGGTCATCGAAAAAAATAAGTATGAATTACCGGATAGCGAACTGGCAGTATTCTATTCAGCAGCAGATCATCGCCTTGCTGAACTGACCATGAACAAGCTTTACGATAAAGTGCCAGGCTCTGTGTGGAAATATGTTCGCTGATACAGCGTGCAGTGCTGTTGAGTGATTAAAGCGGAATAAGGCAAGGGAGTGCCGTAAAACTCTGAAGAGGCGCGGCTGGTTGCTGGCCCGAAATGGGTGGAGGCCCTGCCAGCTACATCCCGGCACACGCGTCGCCTGCTGCGGCTGCTTCCTTCCGGACCTGACCGAGTTCACAAGTTAGCGTTGCGGGAGAACCAACAGGGCCTCCATTGAGTGCTCTCTTATCAAAGAGCGGGGGCATTATCAGCGAACGCCTGTGCAATTGCAAGGGTGAGCCAGACAACCGTTGTTTTCTTGAACAGGCGTACTCTGTCAGCTACCCTGCTTCAGGTTTCCCTCTGTTTCTTACTCCCGATAATGAATGATTCTCTGAATTTTGCCGCACGCGTCTGGCACATTGTAGCCGCAATACCGCGCGGTCAGGTAACCACCTACGGTGATATCGCTTTACTCGCCGGTTCACCGCGCGCTGCGCGTCAGGTAGGCGGTGTACTGCGTCGCCTGCCGCCGGAAAGCACGCTGCCCTGGCATCGCGTTGTTAACCGTTACGGGCATATTTCCCTGCAGGGTGACGATCTGCTGCGTCAGCGTGATGCGCTGGAGGCTGAAGGGGTCATTGTCAGTGAGGAAGGCGGGATTGATATGGCACGCTATCGCTGGGAGATTTAATCAGCAGGCCCGCAACGGGCCTGCTGATGCTGCAGATTACAGGCTGGTCGGCGCCGGTACGGAAGCCGATGGCGTTACCTGAGTAGGTGACGTCGACGGAACCGTGGTCGCGGCACCTGTCTGCGTCGGCATTGCGCGATTGGCAACCGGCACCAGCAGCAATTCAGCTTTGGTGCCACCCTGATTGATCACTGGCTTCACCGTGTCCGTAACAAACGCCAGTTTGCCATCCATAGTGATGGCTGCGCTCAGCAGAATGCGCGCGTCTGGCTTAATGTCTGCCGGATTAAAGGGCAGAATAAACTGGAACGGTGACTGTTTGCCTTCGGTACGCACGGCACGCTGTGCCAGCACTTTAGAAGGCGCGTCCGCCAGCGACGCATCTGCCAGCGTAACGGTCAGTACCGCATCCGGCGGCAGCGCGATGCGCTGACGGATATAAACAGAACCGCTTACGTTAGGCTGCTTGATGGCCGACTGCTGGCCGGCAACCGCCGAGCCAAGCGTAGGCGTCGGAACCGGTTTGCTGTGGTCAGCACACCCTGTAATCGCCGCCGCCAGTGTCATACCGCTAATAACCTGCCAGAGTTTCATCGATGTCGTCTCCTTATGAACACTATGATTGTCGGCGGTTAATTTTTTAGCTGGCATTTCAACCGCCGATTGCTCTTAATTCTGGCACAGAAATCCGCATTGCGCCTGGAGCCTCACCCGTCATCAGAAATCAGCGCAAATCCGTTGCGCAAACTGGTCGGATCTTTCACACTTGCGCCATATCTGCTGATGAGGACATGATTATGAGCCAGGCGCTGACTAACCTGCTTACGCTATTAAATCTGGAAAAACTGGAAGAAGGCCTGTTCCGCGGGCAGAGTGAAGATCTCGGTCTGCGTCAGGTGTTTGGCGGTCAGGTGGTGGGCCAGGCGCTCTATGCCGCTAAACAGACGGTGCCGGAAGATCGCATTATTCATTCATTTCATAGCTATTTTCTGCGTCCCGGCGACAGCCATAAAGCGATTATTTACGATGTCGAAACGCTGCGCGACGGCAAAAGCTTCAGCGCGCGCCGCGTCAGCGCTGTCCAGAATGGCCAGCCTATTTTCTATATGACCGCCTCCTTTCAGGCGCCTGAAACCGGGTTTGAGCATCAGAACAGTATGCCCCCGGTGCCGGGGCCGGATGAGCTGCCTTCTGAACGCGATCTGGCGCAAAAACTCGCCGCGCATCTGCCGCTGAAGCTTAAAGAGAAGTTTCTCGCTGAGCGGCCGCTGGATATCCGTCCGGTTCAGATCCACAACCCGCTTAAGGGCCACGTGGCTGAGCCAGTTCGCCAGGTCTGGGTGCGCGCCAATGGCCAGATGCCTGCCGATCGCCGCATCCATCAATATGTGCTGGGCTACGCCTCCGACCTTAACTTTTTGCCGGTGGCGCTGCAGCCGCACGGTAAAGGGTTTCTGGAAGCGGATATGCAGGTGGCCACGATCGATCACTCGATGTGGTTTCACCGCCCGTTTGATCTCTCAGAATGGCTGCTTTACAGCGTGGTGAGTACGTCTGCCTCTGGTGCGCGCGGCTTTGTACGCGGCGAGTTCTATACGCAGGAGGGTACGCTGGTAGCGACCACGGTACAGGAAGGTGTTATGCGTCAGCGCGACGCATAAAAAAAGGGGCGATCCGATCGCCCCTTCTCTTCGTTTTTAGCTTACTGGTTATACGCGTTTTCGCCGTGGCTGTTTACATCCAGGCCTTCACGCTCCTGCTCTTCCGGTACGCGCAGGCCGACAATCACATCCGCCAGCTTGAAGCCGATAAAGGCCACCACACCGGACCAGACCACGGTGACGATACAGCTGAATATCTGGATCCAGACCTGATGCCCCATAGTGACGCCTTCCGCATAGCCAACGCCACCCAGCGAGCTGGAGGCGAAGACGCCGGTCAGGATGCAGCCGAGGATACCGCACACGCCGTGCACGCCAAACACATCACAGGGGTCATCGACGCGCAGCCATCTTTTCAGCGTCGTAACGCCCCAGATGCCCGCGAGTCCGCCCGCCAGACCGATGATCAGTGCGCCGCCAACGCCCACGTAGCCACAGGCTGGCGTAATGGCGACCAGGCCGGCGATAAAGCCGGAGCAGGCACCCAGCAGCGAAGGCTTACCGCGCAGCGCCCACTCACCAAAGACCCAGGAGAGCACTGCACCTGCGGTAGCGACAACGGTGTTTACAAACGCCAGCGCAGCAATTTCGTTCGCCGATGACGCTGAACCGGCGTTAAAGCCAAACCAGCCGACGTAGAGAATGGCCGTGCCGAGAAACACCATCGGCAGGTTATGCGGTTTAAACGCCTCTTTGCCAAAACCGGCACGCTTTCCGACCAGATACGCGCCTACCAGCCCCGCGACAGCGGCGTTGATATGCACCACGGTACCGCCGGCAAAGTCCAGCGCGCCATCCTGCGCCAGATAACCGCCGCCCCACACCATATGCGCAATCGGCAGATAGGAGAGTGTCAGCCAGACGCCGACGAAAATCAGCACCGCTGAGAAGCGAATACGTTCAGCCAACGCGCCTACGATCAATCCGACGGTAATACAGGCAAACGACGCCTGGAACGCGACGTGAATATATTGATAGAAGCTGCCCATGACGGCTTTCAGCTCAATGTTTTTCAGCATCACCCACTGGAAGTTGCCGAAAAAGGCGTTGCCTTCGCTGAAGGCCAGCGAGTAGCCATATACAACCCACAATACGCAGACCAGGGCAAAGGTTACGGCAACCTGTGTGAGCATGGACAAGACATTTTTACCGCGGATCAGGCCGCCATAAAACAGCGCGATGCCGGGAATTGTCATAAAAAGTACCAGTGCGGTACAAATCATCATAAAGGCGTTGTCCGCTTTATCTGCGACCGCAGGGGCAGCAGCCAGCGTCAGAGTGGGTAACAGCGCCAGGCTGGCAAGGCCCAGTTTCATCATCATTTTTTTNTTCATCCCATCTCAAGTCAGAACCCGGATCAGAGCGCCGCTTCGTCAGTTTCACCGGTACGGATACGGATCACCCGCTGCAGCTCAGCAACGAAGATTTTGCCGTCGCCGATTTTGCCGGTGTAAGCCGCTTTACTGATGACATCAACCACTTCATCCAGCTGGTCATCTGCAATCGCGATATCAATTTTTACTTTTGGCAGGAAGTTAACGCTGTACTCGGCCCCGCGATAGAGTTCGGCATGTCCTTTCTGACGGCCAAACCCTTTAACTTCAGATACCGTCAGCCCCTGAATGCCAATGGAGGATAGTGCCTCACGGACATCCTCCAGCTTGAATGGTTTGATTACCACGGTAACCAGCTTCATACGTCCCCTCCGGATTAAACACAACTGCGCGATGTATACGCAGTGGCTGAAGCAAAGGGTGTGCCAGAAGTGCAAAACGCGTTTTAACGCGGCGGCGGTACAGGCTCAGCGCGGGGCGGCATCGCCGGAGAGAAAGAACGGTGCGGAGGTCTGCACCTCTTTGGTGCTCAGGGCGTCAAAGAGGTGCAGAAGTGAGAAAGGAACGGGTCAGCATGAACAAAAAAGGTGCACCTCAGGCGGATGCGCCGGCCGCCAGCTGCTCGCCAGCCTGCTGCAGCTGATACATCTGCCAGTAGCGCCCCTGCTGCGCCAGTAGCTCTGCATGCGTACCACGCTCGGCAATATGGCCGCGATGTAACACCAGGATCTGTTCCGCCTCCATAATCGTCGAGAGCCGGTGCGCAATGACCACCAGCGTGCTGTGCTGGCGCAGGGTGCGCAGCGCCTGCTGAATCGCCTGCTCGGTGCCGGAATCGATGTTTGCGGTAGCTTCATCGAGGATCAGGATCTGCGGCGGCGCGACCAGCACACGAGCCAGCGCCAGCAGCTGTTTCTGCCCGACCGACAGCGTATTGCCCTGCTCTCCCAGCCGCGTATGAATACCCTCCGGCAGCGCACGGGCCAGCGTAGCGAGCTGCACGCTATCCAGCGCCTGCCACACCCGCTCTTCAGGGATCGCCCGTCCCAGCTGTACGTTAGCCAGCAGCGTATCGGCCAGCACCACTGGATCCTGCTGCACCATGGCAATGCCGGTGCGCAGCGCATCGTGCGAGAGCGAAGAGACCGGACGCCCGTCCAGCACAATCGACCCGTGCTTTACCGGATAGTAACCCATCAGCAGGTTTGCCAGCGTGCTCTTGCCGCTGCCGGTATGCCCGACCAGCGCAACGAAGCCCCGTGACGGCACGGTAAAGGAGATATTGCTCAGCACGTCGCGATCGTCGCGATAGGCGAAACTGACGTCGTGCAGCGCGATTTCGCCGGAACGCAGCGGAGCACTTTCGCTGCCATACCCCTGCTGATGCGCATCAACCAGTTCAAAGATGCGTTCACCCGATACCACCGCCTGCTGCAGCATCGACTGCTGCGTCGTCAGTTCGATCAGCGGCTCATTCAGCCGGCCCAGGTAGGTGATAAAGGCATAAAGCACGCCGACTTCAAATGCGCCGGGTGAAGCAAAACTGAATAGCAGTAACAGGCCGCACAAAATCAGTGCAGAAAAGAGGCTAAGCAGCGGGCGCAGCAGAAATCCGTCCAGCCGCAGCGTCTGCATGCGCGCCATATAGTGGGCGCGACTCGCTTCGCTCATGCGGGCCCCGAAACGCGCCTGCTGCCTGAACTGCTGGATCACGCTCATGCCGTTGATCACTTCGTTAAAGCCGTTGTTGATATCCGCCAGATAGCTGCGAACCCGGCGGGCAATCGGGGTACTGTAGCGCTGATAAATCAGCATCACGGTCAGCACCAGCGGGAAAATAACCAGCGCCACCAGCGCCATACGCCAGTCGAGCGAAAACATGGCGACCAGCATCGCGCCAATCAGCGCGGCGCTGCGCAGCACGGTGGCGACTACGGTGACATAGAGATCTTTAATAACCTCGGTGTCATTAGTGACGCGCGAAATAATCTGCCCTACCGGCTGGGTGTCGAACGCGCTCAGCGGCTGGCGCAGCGCCGCGTTCATGACATCAACGCGCAGCTGCTGCACCACTCCGATTGCCGCACGGTTAAACAGCAGCGCCTGAAAATAGTGCAGCGCCGCCGCCATGAGCTGCAGCAGGATAAAACTCACCAGTAATCCCGCCACGATGCCCCACGGCATCTGATGTCTGGCGATCAGGCGATCGATAAAATAGCTGACCAGCACCGGGCCGGTCACCTCGGCCGCCGCCGCCAGCCAGAGCATACCGGTTGCTAGCCACAGCGAGCGGCGCCAGGGTTTTCCGTATGCCAGCAGCCGTTTCAGCGTCGGCCACAGCCGCTGCGACTTAGCCATGCTGCGCTCCTGTTGCGGTTTCATCTTTGTTTTCACTCTCATCATCCAGCGCCGCTTCCAGCTGCTGATAGCGGTACATATCGCGATACCAGCCCGGCTGCGCCGCCAGCTGGTCATGCTCGCCACGCTGCGCAACGCGCCCCTGCTGCAGCACCAGAATTTCACTCGCTTCCGTTAACGCCGAGAGACGGTGCGCGCTGATAATCAGCGTACGGTTCTGCCCCCAGATGCGCAGGTTATGCAGGATGTCATGTTCGGTACGTCCATCTACCGCGGAGAGCGCATCGTCCAGAATCAGGATCTCCGCCTCCAGCAGCAGCGCGCGGGCAATCGCGATGCGCTGCTTCTGCCCGCCCGAAAGCATGACCCCACGCTCTCCAACCTCTGTCTTATAGCCCTGCGGCAGGCGCAGAATATCCTCATGCACGCAGGCCATTCTTGCCGCCTGCTCAATCTGCTGCTGCGTGGCGTCGGGACGTCCCAGCGCCAGATTGTTTGCCACGCTGTCAGAAAACAGAAACGGCGTCTGACTCACTACCGCCAGGCGGCTGCGCCAGCTGTCCAGCTGCAGCTGCGCCAGCGGCAGCTCGCCGTAGCGGATCTCTCCCCGATCGATATCGAAGTGGCGCTGGATGAGACTGAGCAGCGTGCTTTTACCACAGCCGGTCGGGCCACATAATCCCAGCATCTGCCCTGGCTGCAGCTTCGCATGGATATCCTGCAGTACGGCATTTTCTGTCCCCGGGTAGTGAAAGGCGTCGATGGCGAGCTGCAGCACAGCCGGCTCAGGCGGTAACGTCAGGGTGCCGTCAGCCACTGCCGGCGCTTCAGCCAGCAGCGCGCGAATACGGCTCCAGGCCGCACTGCCGCGCTCCACGATGTTGATCATCCACGCCAGCGCCAGCATCGGCCAGATCATCAGCCCCAGATACATCACAAAGCTGGTAAGCTGGCCCAGCGTCAGGATACCGTGCCATACCATCCAGCCGCCGCCTGCGATCGCCAGCAGGTTGGAGAAGCCAACGGCGACGTAAATAATGGGATCAAATCGCGCATCTACCCGCGCAACATGCAGATTTTTACGTCCGGTATCGCTGGCGATGTCAGCAAACTGCTGCGACTGGTGATCTTCCAGTCCAAATGCTTTGATCATACGGATGCTGGTCAGGCTCTCCTGCGTCTGATCGTTAAGACTGGAGAACGCCGCCTGCGCAACTTTAAAACGCTGATGCAGCCGGGAACCATCCCGCTGGATCGCCAGCGCCATAAAGGGCATCGGGATCAGCGCCAGCAGCGTCAGCTGCCAGCTTATCTGCGTACTCATGACCGCCAGGACCACCAGCCCCATGACCAGGGAGTCCACCAGCGTCAGCACTCCCTCGCCCGCCGCAAACACAACGCGGTCGACATCATTCGTTGCGCGTGCGATGAGATCGCCGGTGCGATGGCGCAGATAGAACGCAGGATGCTGTCGGCTCAGCTGACGATAAAAGTCCTCGCGCAGTTCTACCGCCAGCTGATACGAGGCGCCAAACAGCAGCACGCGCCAGACATAGCGCAGCAGATAAACGATAATGGCGGTCAGCAACATAACGCCGATCCACATCATAATCTGTCCGGCAGAGAGCCGCTGCTGCGTGACGCCATCGACAATTACGCCGACCAGATGCGGCGGGATCAGCTGCAGCAAGGCGATGATAATAAGCAGGCAGACAGCACCGGCATAGCGGCGCCACTCACGCAGGAAATACCAACTAAGCTGGCTGAATAATCGCACAATCTCTCTCTTTATTTACGCTTCAGGGCACAACGGGCAGCGCGGTTGAATATTTAATCTCTTCCATCGCAAAGCTGGAGGTGACATCTATCAGACCCGGCACGCCATTAACCAGCCGCTTATAAAACGCGTCGTAGCTCTTCATATCCGCAACCTGTATTCGCAGCAGATAGTCATACTCACCGGCCATACGGTAGAACGCCATAACTTCCGGCATTGGTTCAACCACGGCGACAAACTGCCTGAACCATTCGCTGCTGTGCTGCTGCGTTTTGATCAGCATAAACGCGGTCAGGGACAGACCGAGTTTTTCACCATCCAGTAGCGCTACGCGCGCCCGGATGATGCCATCATCTTCAAGCTTTTTCAGGCGCTTCCAGCAGGGCGTGGTGGTCAGATTGACCGCCTCTGCCAGCGCCTGCAGCGATAGCGTGCAATCCTTCTGCAGAAGGGCGAGCAGCTTGCGGTCAATTTTATCTATCATCACGCCTCACCGGAGAATATTTTTCTCTGAACAATCGATTATACCCTGGTTTTAGCAACCTCTTTTTCCTGCCCGTGCCGTACACTGGCGACAATGAAAACCGGAGAGAATCGCCATGCAAACCCCCTGGATCCGCCACGCCATTAATGAGATCAACGCTGATATCCAGCGCTCGGCTGACACACACCTGATCCGCTTTACGCTGGACGATTTTCCGGGCATCTTTTTTTATCTCAAGGATGAGAGCACGCACCCCAGCGGCAGCCTGAAACATCGCCTCGCACGTTCGCTGTTTCTGTATGGGCTGGCTAATGGCTGGATCGGTGAAAAGACCCCAATTATCGAAGCGTCATCTGGCAGTACCGCCGTGTCGGAAGCCTACTTTGCCCGGCTGCTCGGCCTGCCGTTTATTGCGGTTATGCCGGTCAGCACCGCAAAGCGCAAAATTGAGATGATCCGTTTTTACGGCGGAGAGTGCCATTTTGTGGCTGACCCGTGCCAGCTCTACGCGGAGTCTGAGCGCCTGGCGCGTGAACTCAATGGCCACTTTATGGATCAGTTTACCTATGCCGAGCGCGCGACGGACTGGCGAGGCAATAATAATATTGCGGAAAGCATTTTCCGGCAGATGGCACATGAGCCGTTTCCGGTGCCGCATACGCTGATCATGAGCGCCGGCACCGGCGGCACTTCCGCCACGCTGGGCCGCTATATCCGCTATCAGGGCTACTCCACCCGCCTGCTGGTTACTGACCCGCAGCATTCGGTATTTTTTGACTACTGGCACAGCCGGGACAGCAGTTTGCGCAATGCACGCGGCAGCCTGATTGAAGGAATCGGCCGCCCGCGCGTCGAACCCTCTTTTATGCCCGACGTGATTGATGAGATGATCAAAGTCCCCGATGGCGCCACGCTGGCGGCTATGCTGCGGCTGGAGCAGATCCTCGGGCGGCGCCCCGGCGCTTCAACCGGCACCAACTTCTGGGGCATGATACAGGTGGCGAAACGCATGCGTGCCAGCGGTGAACGGGGCGCGCTGGTTACGCTACTCTGTGACAGCGGCGAACGCTATCCTGACACTTATTACAACCCGGCGTGGGTTGCGGCGCAGATTGGCGATATTCAGCCCTGGCTGCAGGCGCTGCAATAAAAAAACCGGACATCCGGTCCGGCTCACGGCAAGACTCAGCCCCGGGGGGAGTAATCAAGGTGGGGCGTGGTCAGCCAGTGATTTAAATAGTGAGACACCGCCTGTGTCTCGCAATGGCCGATAACCGGCAAATGCGGCAGCGCGGCTTTAAGCTGATGCATCGCGTTGCCCATAACAAAGCCTTTACCTACCTGCTCCAGCATCTCGCGATCGTTCATCGCATCGCCAAAGGCCATACACTCCGCCAGCGGCAGATCGAGATGTTCGCACAGTCGCGCCAGCGCCGCGCCTTTATGGCAACCTGTCGGCAGAACCTCAAGACAGTCCCAGGCGGAAAAACAGATAGTGGCACGCGCGCCCAGCGCCTGCTGCAGCTCTTCCTGCAGCGCCAGCAGCATCTCGTGGGGTGCGATAAAACAGATTTTGGTGATGTTATTTCCTGACATCCGCTGCAAATCGCACAGCTGATAGCTAAACCCGCTGAGCGAGTGCGCCTCCAGCGCGCCAGGCAGCGGCTTATCAGTGAACCAGCCCTCGTCGGTAAACAGATGAATGGAGGCTGGCGTTTCCCAGCGGGTTCGCATGACCTGCTCTGCGACGTCCGCCGGCAGATCGCAGCCATACAGCTGGTTGCCCTGCGGGTCGTGAATCCGCGTGCCGTTACCGGTTATCAGCCACGCAGGCAGCGTGATCTGTGTACGGATCACCTGCATATCCAGCAGATGGCGGCCGGTGGCAAAGGCCAGAATCACATTGCGCTGCTGCAGCGCGTGCAGGGTTTCCAGCGTCTCTTTACCTAACTGATGCGTGGGCAGCAGCAGCGTGCCGTCCATATCAAATGCTGCAAGACGAGCCATGCCTGTTCTCCTGTCGGGGGATGCCTTTTACTATCGCCTGGTCATTGCGGAACAAAAAGTGAATACTTTTTGAAAACGGTTCCCGGTTTAACTATGCGTGAACTTCATCGTGTCAGCCAGTTTTAGCGGCTGCGCGGCAGCTTTCAGCAGATCGCCCGTGAGCGTAGGATCGTCCGCCGCTCAGCAACTTTTCCATACGCCAGTGAGCAAAAGTTATCTGCTGCCACTGTTCCACTGGCGTTATCAGGTATGGGCGCCCGCGGGCGTTGAAGGTGTGCGGCTGACTTCACCGGGCTGGTCTGGCTTTACCCGGGCATGGATCCCGCCACCTGCCCTGTTCACTCTGGCGCTGACGCAGTACCATAAGGCACCACACCAGGAGAGATAAGTTAATGAAACGCGCCGTTGTCGTTTTCAGTGGTGGACAAGACTCCACCACCTGCCTGATTCAGGCTCTGCAGCACTATGATGAAGTTCACTGCGTCACCTTCGATTATGGCCAGCGCCACCGTGAAGAGATCGAAGTGGCGGCGGAGCTGGCGCACAAACTGGGCGCGCGCGCGCATAAAGTACTGGATGTTACCCTGCTTAACGAACTGGCGATAAGCAGCCTGACGCGCGATAACATCCCGGTACCGGCCTATGAGGCTGATGCCAGCGGATTACCCAGCACCTTTGTTCCGGGCCGTAATATTCTGTTTCTGACGCTCGCCTCTGTCTACGCGTATCAGGTAGAAGCTGAAGCCGTTATCACCGGCGTCTGCGAGACCGACTTCTCCGGCTATCCCGACTGCCGCGATGAGTTTGTTAAAGCGTTAAATCACGCGGTCAGCCTTGGCATGGCTCGCGAAATTCGCTTTGAGACGCCGCTGATGTGGCTGAATAAAGCAGAGACCTGGGCGCTCGCGGATTACTGGCAGCAGCTGCCGCTGGTGCGGACGGAAACGCTGACCTGCTATAACGGCATCAAAGGGGATGGCTGCGGAACCTGCGCCGCCTGTCATTTACGTGCCCGCGGGCTGGCGGAGTATCAGGACAATGCCGCCGCGATAATGACGGCAATGAAGCAAAAAAGCGGCCTGCGCTAAGTCAGCATGCCGCTGGCGTGGCGTCAGCGGTGACGCCACGGTTTACCGTCCGGTCATGAGAGCGGCCAGACGTTCGCGCAGTTCTCCCTCCAGCGGCACCGCTTTTTGCGTCCGTAAGTCGATACAGACAAACGTCAGCAGAGCGTCAGCCACCACAGTGCGATCGTCTGCAAGCAGCACACGCTGTGCGATGATCCCGCTGCGGCTGCTGAGCTGTGACACATCGCTCTCAATGACCAGACAATCGCCCAGAACCGCAGGCCGGCGATAGTTGATATTGATGTTTACCACCACGAACGCCAGTTTTTGCGCCATCAGCCAGTTAAAGGCGTCCGCTTCTTCCAGCCATTGCCAGCGCGCCTCCTCCAGAAATTCGAGATAGCGCGCGTTGTTAACGTGCTGATAAACATCCAGATGATAACCGCGCACTTTTATTGTGGTTTGCATCAACGCTCCTGAACAGGCTGAAATCACTAACTGGTTGGACCTGTTGAGCATAGCACAGCCTGTTGCCGGTCTTCACGGATTCTTCAGCGTCGCGAAGTGCTTCACAGTTTGAGCCGATCGCTGTTGCGTTCTACCAGCGCGCTGCCAATACCCGGCACCTCTTTGAGCTGATCCAGCGCGGTAAAGCGCCCGTACTCTTCGCGATAGCTGACAATCGCCTGCGCTTTTTTCAGCCCGATGCCATTCATGGCGCTCGCCAGCTGCTCCGCAGTAGCGTCGTTGATGCTGACCGGCCCGGCCGTCAGCGATAGCGGCTTCGACTGCGCTTCCGCAGGCTCTGCCGCCGCAAGCGCAAGGCTGCTGCTGCAGAGTGCGCCGCCCAGCGCCAGTGTCAGACAAAATGCGTGAAAAGTAGATTTGTTCATGCTGTTTTTCTCCTTGTGTTTGACAGCATCAGCAGCGTGTCACAGCAGGGGATGTCCAGCAAAAGGCGAAGCGCAGAGATGGAAAAGGCCGCAGAAGCGGCCTTTGATTGTTGCAGAATATTACCTGATTTTGTGAGGCTTACTGGGTTTGTGCCGCTGCCCCGTATTTGATCTTCGCCTCTTTGCGCAGATTCTCCAGCAGCGCTTCAAACGCGATCTGCGCATTATTCTGCGTCACGCCTTTGATCATCTCATCGACCTGGTTCTGCGGCAGGCTGCCGGCAGAGACTTTATCCAGTGCGACCAGCACAACGTTGCCCTGCATATCTTCGCTTACGCCCCAGGACGATTTATTCTCTGCCGGCTGCGGCAGTGAAAATGCGGTCCGGGCGACCGGATCCTGTGCGTTACGATCAACCACTTTGCTGCTGCTCAGCGTCAGTCCTGCCGCGCTAAGCGCCTCACTCTTGCCCGCTTTCAGCTCGGCCAGCAGTTTATCTGCCTGCGCTTTAGCCTGCTGCGTCGCCTTATCGTGTTTGACGCGATCGGTAACCTGTGCTTTCACCTGGTCAAGCGGTTTTACCGCTTCCGGTTTGTGTGCGCTGATGCGCAGTACAAATGCGCGATCGCCATCCACGCTGATAATATCGGAGTTGCTACCCGGAGCGCCGTTCTGCCCGATTAAGCTACCGCTGAAGACCGCCTGTTTAACCGCGTCAAAGTCGAGGTCGGCAGGCATATCATCGCGGGTAAACCAGCCTGTTTCACTGACCTTAAGACCCGATGCCTGGGCTGCACCCGCCAGCGACTCATTGTCGTTGCTGGCGGCCTCGCTGACTTTCTGCTGCAGCTTGTAGAACGCGTCGAGCGCTTTCTCCTGCTTAACTTTATCCGCGATAACGTCGTGCACCTGCGCCAGCGGCTTCACCTGCTCCGGCTGGATATCGTCCAGACGTACCACCAGGAAACCTACGGAGGATTTGATGACGTCTGAAAGCTGGCCCTTCTGCGTCAGGCCGGCATTTTTCAGCTCATCCGGCGTGGTTGCAGGCTCCAGCCAGCCCATATCACCGCCTTTACGCGCGGAGATAGGATCGGCAGATTTGCTTTTCGCCAGGCTGGCAAAATCGCCGCCCTGCTTCAGCGCATCCAGTACTGACCGGGCTTCCGCCTCGGTTTTGGTCTGAATGATGCTGTAACGGCTGCGCTGCGGCTGTGAATAGTCCGCTTTGTGTTGATCATACCAGCTCTGAATGTCCGCTTCGCTGACCGGCTGCTGCATCGCTGCTGCATCCATTTTGATGTAGCTGACGCGGAACTGCTCCGGGGCCATAAAGCTGTTCTGATGCTGCTGATAATACTGCGCGATCTCGTCGTCATTAACCGTCTGCTTCGCTGCCAGCGCATCCACGTTAATCACCGCCTGACGAATTTCCCGCTGCTGTGAGACTAAATCTGTCAGCTTTGTGGTCTCATCTTTCAGCATAAAATCAGTGTTAGCGATGGCGTTGATCAGCTGCTGATTAAGCAACTGCTTGCGCAGCGCTTCTGCATATTGATCGGCTGAGAAGCCCATGCTGGTGATCAGACCGTTATATTTGGCATTATCAAATTTGCCGTTGGTCTGAAACGCTTTCTGGTTGAAAATGGCCTGCTTTACCTGCTCATCACTGATGCCGAGATGCAGCTCGCTGATGTACTGATCCAGCAGCGCCTGATCCACCAGCTGTGACAGCGCCTGCTGGCGCATCTGCTGGATATATCCATCATTGCTCGCCAGCTGCGAGAACTGATCGCCCAGCATCTGCTGCTGACGGTTGCGCTCGCTGTTAAACGCCTGCTCCAGCTCAGCCCGGCTGATTTCGTGGCCGTTAACTTTCGCAGCGTAATCGCCATTGCCACCTATCAGGTAGTTGCCCACCCCGGTAAGCACAAAGGACAGGATAATCAATCCCAGAATAACCTTGAGCACGACATGATTCGACGCCGCGCGTAAATTGTCCATCATGGTATGACAACACTCCGCTGTAGTGTGAATGTAAAGCTCAGACACGATGCCATCATCGTGCAGCTGCAGTTCAGGCTGGCAGCTGGCAACCATGCGGAGACTGAAGCCACTGGCTTAAGCTACGCATCAAATAAAAAAGGCACATCAGTAATGATGTGCCCGTATGTTACATGAGAACGGCTTTTTCGTCCTCAATCCAGAGAAGAAAATGCTTCACTGGTTAATCCTGACTGGCTTAATTAACGGCGTCTTTCAGCGCTTTACCCGCGCGGAATCCCGGTACTTTGCCAGCCGGGATAGTGATCTCTTTACCGGTTTGTGGATTACGGCCGGCACGCTCAGCGCGCTCGCGCACAGAGAAAGTACCGAAACCCACCAGGGCTACTTCATCGCCCTCTTTCAGCGCGCCAGAAACAGATTCGGTAAATGCTTCCAGTACACGTCCGGCTGCTGCTTTTGAAATATCCGCTTCTGCAGCGATTTTGTCGATCAACTGTGACTTATTCACTCTCTTCATCCCCTCTTTTATTATTCACTTTGCCCGGTCTCTTGATGCCGGAGCAAACGCGCTGCCAGTTATAACAAGCCTGTGGTGCTGAAACAACGGTATTCATCTTAATCGCAGATCCAGCAGCCCTCTAACTTAACAGGCAAAAAAAAGCTGGCAAGCCTGATTTGACCTGCCAGCTTCGCTTTTTAGCCGCGTTTGCTGCTTAGCGCTATTTTACCGTCACAACCTGCACACCGGATGGCGCATTTTCCAGGGCCAGATTCAGCACCTCTTCAATGCGTTTAACCGGATGAATGCTGAGATCGGCAATCACGTTTGCCGGGATCTCTTCCAGATCGCGTTTGTTTTCATCCGGGATCAGTACAGTTTTAATCCCGCCACGGTGTGCTGCCAGCAGTTTCTCTTTCAGACCGCCGATAGGCAGTACCTGACCACGCAGCGTGATCTCGCCGGTCATCGCCACATCGGAACGGACCGGGTTACCGGTCAGACAGGAGACCAGCGCCGTACACATCGCAATACCGGCACTCGGACCATCCTTCGGTGTAGCCCCTTCCGGCACATGCACGTGGATATCACGCTTCTCATAGAAATCGCCGTTAATACCCAGTTTCTCTGCCCGGGCGCGAACCACGGTTAATGCAGCCTGAATCGACTCCTGCATGACCTCGCCGAGAGAACCGGTATAGGTCAGCTTACCTTTACCCGGTACACATGCGGTTTCGATGGTCAGCAGATCGCCGCCCACTTCGGTCCACGCCAGGCCGGTCACCTGTCCTACGCGATTTTCGCTGTCAGCGCGACCGTAATCAAAACGCTGTACGCCGAGGAAATCTTTCAGGTTGTCGCCATTAATTGTGATGCTCTTCTGAGTTTTATCCATCAGCAGCGCTTTAACCGCTTTACGGCATAACTTAGAGAGTTCACGTTCCAGGCTACGTACGCCTGCTTCACGCGTGTAATAGCGGATGATGCCGATGATTGCGCTATCGTCAACGCTGATCTCTTTCTCTTTCAGCGCATTGCGCTCAATCTGTTTTGGCAGCAGATGCTGCTTTGCAATATTGAGTTTTTCATCTTCGGTATAGCCCGACAGGCGGATCACTTCCATACGATCCAGCAGCGGTGCCGGAATATTCATGGAGTTGGAGGTCGCGACAAACATTACGTCAGACAGATCGTAGTCGACTTCCAGGTAGTGATCGTTAAACGCGATGTTCTGTTCCGGATCCAGCACTTCCAGCAGTGCCGAAGCGGGATCGCCGCGCATATCAGACGACATTTTATCAATCTCATCCAGCAGGAACAGCGGGTTTTTCACGCCCACTTTCGCCATTTTCTGGATCAGTTTGCCCGGCATTGAACCGATATAGGTGCGACGATGTCCGCGGATTTCTGCTTCATCACGCACGCCACCCAGCGCCATACGCACATATTTACGTCCGGTCGCTTTCGCAATTGACTGTCCCAGAGAGGTTTTACCCACACCCGGCGGGCCAACCAGACAGAGGATTGGGCCTTTGATTTTGCTGACGCGACTCTGCACCGCAAGATACTCAAGGATGCGATCTTTGACACGCTCAAGACCAAAGTGATCGGTATCAAGCGTCTCCTGCGCTTTGCGCAGATCTTTCTTCACCTTACTGCGCGCGTTCCATGGAACCTGCACCATCCAGTCGATATAGCCGCGCACCACCGTCGCTTCTGCCGACATCGGCGACATCATCTTCAGTTTCTGCAGCTCAGCTTCCGCTTTTTCACGCGCTTCAGCCGGCATTTTAGCCGCGTCGATTTTACGCTTCAGCGCTTCATACTCGTCTGGTGCGTCATCCATCTCGCCCAGCTCTTTCTGAATCGCCTTCATCTGTTCGTTCAGATAATATTCGCGCTGGCTTTTTTCCATCTGCTTTTTGACGCGATTGCGAATACGTTTTTCAACCTGCAGCAGGTCAATTTCCGATTCCATCATCGCCATCAGATATTCCAGACGCTCGTTAACGTCGGACATCTCCAGCACGGACTGTTTATCCGCCAGCTTCAGAGGCATATGCGCCGCCACGGTATCGGCCAGGCGCGCCGCATCATCAATGCTGTTCAGCGACGTCAGCACTTCAGGCGGGATCTTTTTGTTCAGCTTGATATAGCCTTCAAACTGATTAATCGCGGTGCGCACCAGCACTTCCTGCTCGCGCTCTTCAATTTCTGGCGAAGTCAGATATTCAGCCTGAGCGACAAAGTGATCGCCATTGTCAGATAGCGTGGTAATGCGGGCACGCTGCAGGCCCTCCACCAGCACCTTAACTGTGCCATCAGGCAGCTTCAGCATCTGCAGTACGGACGCCACTGTCCCTACGGCAAAGAGATCGTTAATTCCAGGTTCATCCGTTGAAGCCTCTTTCTGGGCAACCAGCATGATCTTCTTGTCATGATCCATTGCTGCTTCCAGGCAACGAATCGATTTTTCCCGACCAACAAACAACGGAATTACCATGTGCGGATAAACCACCACGTCGCGCAGCGGCAACACGGGGATTTCAATGCGTTCAGAACGCTCAGGATTCATAGAGCTCTCTCTTAGTTTAATGTCCGCCAGGTGATGGGTACCGCGTAATACAGGCTGTATGCAGTTAAACCCACAGGATTATGAGTATATGGGGATGCTTGTCCGACATTCAATGTCACAGGAGTGAGAAAAGTAAAAGGGGAATAGAATTCCCCTTTTTTAAGATAACAACGTGATTTGGCTGCTTATTTATTCGCCAGAAGCTTGTGCTTCATGCTTTCCGTAAATCAGCATTGGATCGGACTCGCCATCAATCACCGAATCATCGATAACCACTTTCTCAACATCTTCCATTGAAGGCAGGTCATACATGGTTTCCAGCAGGGCTGCCTCAACGATAGAACGCAGACCGCGCGCACCGGTTTTGCGCGACATCGCCTTTTTAGCGATAGCCGTCAGCGCTTCGTCGCGGAACTCCAGCTCAACGCCTTCCAGGTTGAACAGCGCCTGATACTGCTTGGTGAGCGCATTTTTCGGCTCGCGCAGGATCTGGATCAGGGCTTCTTCGCTCAGCTCGTTCAGCGTGGCGACCACTGGCAGACGACCGATAAATTCCGGAATCAGACCAAACTTGATCAAATCTTCCGGCTCTACCTGTGACAGCAGTTCGCCTTCGCTGGCTTTTTGCGATTTGCCTTTTACTGTCGCGCCAAAGCCGATACCCGATCCGGTTTCTACACGCTGCGAAATCACCTTATCAAGGCCGGCAAATGCACCGCCGCAGATAAACAGGATTTTCGATGTATCAACCTGCAGAAACTCCTGCTGCGGATGTTTGCGACCACCCTGAGGCGGGACAGCGGCAACGGTGCCTTCGATCAGCTTCAGCAGCGCCTGCTGCACGCCTTCGCCTGACACATCACGCGTAATAGAAGGGTTATCAGACTTACGGGAGATTTTATCAATCTCATCGATGTAGACAATCCCGCGCTGCGCCTTCTGCACATCATAGTCGCACTTCTGCAGCAGCTTCTGAATGATGTTTTCCACATCTTCGCCCACATAACCCGCTTCGGTCAGCGTGGTGGCGTCCGCCATGGTAAAAGGCACATCCAGCAGGCGCGCCAGCGTTTCTGCCAGCAGTGTCTTACCGCTACCGGTTGGGCCGATCAGCAGAATGTTACTTTTGCCCAGCTCGATACCGTTGCTGGTATCGCCATTGCGCAGGCGTTTGTAGTGGTTGTAAACAGCAACCGCCAGCACTTTTTTCGCCTTTTCCTGACCAATAACATAGTCATCGAGATGGTGACGAATTTCATGTGGCGTTGGCAGAGCGCTACGCTCGCGATGGGGCGCAACCTCTTTAATCTCTTCACGAATGATGTCATTACATAAATCGACACATTCGTCGCAAATATAGACTGACGGCCCGGCAATCAGCTTACGGACTTCATGCTGGCTTTTGCCGCAGAAAGAGCAGTACAGCAACTTACCTGAACCGTCTTTGCGCTTATCTGTCATCAGCTAACCTCTTTTCGTTCTCAGACCTACTCTGGTGTACGGCACTGGCCGTACAACAACGGCCGGTATGCATGCAACTCACCTGCCTGCCCCCCGTTAACTATAGCGTAAGGGCCAGGCAGGTGCGTCTTATTGACGGTGTGTCAGGATAGAGTCAACCAGACCATACTCTACCGCTTCGCTGGCAGAGAGGAAACGATCGCGTTCGGTATCGCGCTCAATCTGCTCCAGTGATTTGCCGGTATGCTCAGCCATCAGCTCATTCATGCGCTGTTTTACTTTCAGAATTTCACGCGCGTGAATTTCAATATCCGTTGCCTGTCCCTGATAGCCGCCCAGCGGCTGGTGAATCATCACGCGGGAGTTAGGCAGGCAGAAACGTTTACCTTTGGTTCCTGCCGTCAGCAAAAACGCGCCCATTGAGCACGCCTGACCCATACAGATGGTGCTGACGTCCGGCTTGATGAATTTCATGGTGTCATAGATCGACATACCAGCCGTAATCACGCCACCCGGTGAGTTGATGTAGAGATAGATATCTTTTTCCGGATTCTCTGCTTCCAGAAACAGCATCTGCGCCACAATCAGGTTCGCCATGTGATCTTCAACCTGACCGGTCAGAAAGATAACGCGCTCTTTAAGCAGGCGGGAATAGATGTCGTAAGAACGCTCGCCGCGCGAGGTTTGTTCGACCACCATTGGCACCAGCGCATTAGTTGGTGCAGTAAATTCACGATCGCCACTGTATGACATTACCGTCTCCTGATAAATTTCATTGGCAACATTCTGTACCGATTCTACGTGAGACGCGCTGCGAAAACTATGCACAGCCGCCTCGTTCCGACATTTCAGGACGGTTAATCAGCCAGCCTCACGGTTCTCTCGCATTCTTCCTCTATCTGGGGATGCTGCCCGGTTGTTTCAAGCATAACAACCTTTTCTCTATTCGCTAACCTGGAAAAAGAGCATAACGGATAATTTGCCGCTTAATTAGTCAAATAGCGGTGCAGGAAGGGGGGTTTTATCATAACTATAAAAAAGCCCGCGACAGGAGGTCGCGGGCTGAGCACATTCCGTTAAGTGATTAATCAGGCCGCAGAGGTCTGGTTCATCAGCTCCTGGAAAGAGGTCGCTTTGTCGGCGACTTTGGCTTTCGCCAGCAGAGCCTCGACCGCCTGCTCTTCCAGTGCAACGTTGCGCATGTTGTTCATCAGCTCGCTGTTCTTGCTGTAGAACTCGATAACTTCCTGCGGATCTTCATACGCAGAAGCCATCTCTTCGATCAGCGTCTTAACGCGATCTTCGTCAGCTTTCAGCTCGTTGATGCGGATCACTTCGCCCAGCAGCAGACCGACAACCACGCGACGTTTTGCCTGCTCTTCGAACAGCTCACGTGGCAGTTCCAGCGCCTGCTTCTCATTGCCACCAAAGCGCTGAGCAGCCTGACGACGCAGCACGTCGATTTCGCCATCAATCAGAGCGGCCGGTACGTCGATGTTGTTCGCTTCAACCAGACCATCCAGAACCTGAGACTTCACGCGGTTACGGATAGCGCCTTTGAGCTCGCGCTCCATGTTTTTACGCACTTCTGCACGCAGGCCATCAACTGAACCATCTTCTACGCCGAAACGCTTGATGAAATCAGCGGTCAGTTCTGGCAGCTCACGGGTTTCAACTTTCTTCAGAACGATATCAAACTTCGCATCTTTCCCTTTCAGGTTTTCTGCGTGGTAATCGTCCGGGAATTTAACGTCGATAGTGAAGGTGTCACCCGCTTTCTTACCGGTGATGCCCTCTTCAAAACCAGGGATCATACGACCCTGACCCATCGCCAGAACGAAGTCAGATGCTTTACCGCCTTCAAACTCTTCGCCATCAACAGAACCGTTGAAATCGATGGTAGCGCGATCTTCAGCGGTAGCCGCTGCGTCAGTCTCTTTCCAGGTAGCCTGCTGCTTCTGCAGAGTATCCAGCATCGCATCAACGTCTGCATCGGTCACTTCAACAACCGGTTTTTCAACTTCGATTGCGTCCAGACCCTGCAATTCCACTTCCGGATAGACTTCAAACTCAACCGCATAGGTAAAGTCTTCGCCTTCTTTGTACTCACCCGGCACATAGTCAGGCGCGCCCGCTGGATTGATTTTCTCTTTGATGATGGCGTCAACGAAGTTACGCGTCATCAGCTCACCCAGCACATCCTGGCGAACAGAGGCGCCGTAGCGCTGATTGATGATATGCGATGGCACTTTCCCTTTACGGAAACCATCGATACGGACTTTCTTAGCCACTTCAATCAGTTCTTTCTTAACTGCAGCGTCAATGCTGTCAGCTGGAATAGTAATCGAAATGCGGCGGCCCAGACCCTGGGTGGTTTCTACTGAAACTGTCATTTTGTTACCTCAAAAAATCACGTGCTCGGTCAACTTCAGACACCACACAATTAATGCGCCGTATCCAATAACCGGGACGGCCTCTGCGGGCAGAATCACATCCCTGTCACCAGAAGCGTCCCGAAGACATTCCGGAAAAATAGACGCCGCATTATAGCGGCATCGCCGGAATGAGTCGAGGCTGCAAACTCACCACTTTTTAACGACTTTGCTGCTTTTTTGCGCCGCAGATCGCGTTTAGCGTCTGAGAAACGAAAAAACGGCCCGCAGGCCGTTTCAGGAAAGGTTAAAGATGCCAGCATCAGGCAAGCGTACCGGCACCCCGGCAGTTAGGCGAAGCCAGGACCGTATCCTGCAGCCCGTGCCACTCTTTTTGCGTGTAGGTATGCAGCGCCAGCGCGTGTACGCTGCCTGCCAGTTCCGCAGACAGTTCGCCATAGATGGCGCGATGCCGCTGTAAAAAACGCTGGCCGGTAAAGTGATCGCTGACAATCACCACTTTAAAGTGACTTTCAGAACCGGCAGGCACGTTATGACGATAGCTTTCATCATGCACTTCGAGGTGTGCAGGTGTGAAAGCGTTGCGCAGCTTTTCTTCTATTTGTTCGCGAATCATTGTTTACACCCTCTCCGGCGAGCGCTGTGCCCCATCTGTTTAAATATTAGTAGGTTTTGCATTACTGCCCGGTAAAAATCAGAAAATATTCCCGCTCTGCAGCGCATCATAACCGGCAATCCGGGCGGGTCAACCTGCGGGTTTTCCTCCGGGCTGAAAAAAGCCTTTACAATCAATTTCCCGATGGCTGGGGCTTTTTTCACCTCGCTGCAATGCTATGATGATGCCGGATTTATCTCCTAACCTAACGCTAACGAGAATGAGTATGTTGAAGAAACTGTTATTCCCTCTGCTGGCTGCTTTTGTTTTAGCCGGCTGTGCCAGCAACAGTACAACCCTGAACATTCAGCCAAAAATCCAGCTGCCACAGCAGGATCCGAGCCTGATGGGCGTTACCGTCAGCGTAAACGGTGCCGATCAGCGCAGCGATCAGGCACTGGCGAAGGTGAACCGCGATGGACAGCTGGTTACGCTGACGCCGTCACGCGACCTGCGTTTCCTGCTGCAGGAAGTGCTGGAGAAGCAGATGACCTCCCGCGGGTATATGATCGGCCCGAACGGCGCCGTGGATCTGCAGATTGTGGTGAACGGCCTTTACGCTGACGTTACGCAGGGCAACGTGCGCTACAGCATCACCACAAAAGCGGATATCTCTATTATTGCCACGGCGAAAAACGGCAATAAGCAGGTGAAAAACTACCGTCAGACCTACAGCATTGAAGGCGCTTTCAATGCCACTAACGACAAAATCACCAACGCTGTGAATGCGACGCTGAGCGATGTGATCGCCGATATGGCGCAGGACACCAGCGTAAACAACTTCATTAAACAGAACGCACGCTAACCGCTCCGCTGTCATCTGCCCGGCCATCTGTGCCGGGCACTACCTCAGGCTGGCTATGACCTCTCACTATCTGCGAATATTTACCCAACGTAACGCGGCGGTACTGCTGCTGCTTGGCTTCGCTTCCGGCTTGCCGCTGGCGCTGACCGCGGGCACGCTGCAGGCATGGATGACCGTAGAGAATGTCGATCTCAAAACCATTGGTTTCTTTTCTCTGGTAGGACAGGCTTACGTTTTCAAGTTTCTCTGGTCGCCGGTAATGGACCGCTATACGCCGCCGTTTCTGGGACGTCGCCGGGGCTGGTTACTGCTGACTCAGCTGGCGCTGATTGCCGGTATTGTCGCGCTCGGTTTTATGCATCCGGCTCAGGATTTAACGCTGCTGGCGGCCATCGCCGTGCTGGTCGCCTTCTGCTCCGCCTCTCAGGATATCGTCTTTGATGCGTGGAAAACGGATATCCTGCCGCCGGAAGAGCGCGGCAGCGGCGCAGCGATTACGGTGCTGGGCTATCGTCTGGCAATGCTTATCTCCGGCGGGCTGGCACTCTGGCTTGCCGATCGCTATCTGGGCTGGCGCGCAACCTACTGGCTGATGGCGCTGCTGATGATTCCGGGGCTGATCGCCACGCTGCTGGCTCGCGAGCCCGCTGCGGCTAAACGCGAGCCGCATACGCTGCGCCAGGCCGTTACGTTTCCTCTGGCGGACTTTTTTCAGCGTAACAATGCCTGGCTACTCATTACCCTGATCATCCTTTATAAGCTGGGAGATGCCTTCGCGGCGTCGCTGACGACAACCTTTCTTATCCGCGGCGTCGGCTTCAGCGCGGGCGATGTTGGCCTGGTGAATAAAACGCTGGGGCTACTGGCGACAATTATCGGCGCACTCTATGGCGGCGTGCTGATGCAGCGTCTGAGCCTGTTTCGCGCCCTGATGCTGTTTGGCATTCTGCAGGCCGTGTCTAACGCCGCTTACTGGCTGCTGGCGGTCACCCCGCCCCACCTCTGGAGCATGGCCAGCGCGGTGTTTATTGAAAATCTGTGTGGTGGCATGGGAACAGCGGCCTTTGTGGCGCTGCTGATGACCATGTGTAATAAAGCGTTCTCGGCCACCCAGTTCGCTCTGCTCTCAGCGCTGGCTGCTGTTGGCCGCGTTTACGTGGGCCCGGCCGCCGGCTGGCTGGTTGAACTATGGGGCTGGTCCGCTTTCTATGCGTTTACCGTTGTGGCTGCGCTGCCGGGACTGCTGCTGCTGTGGCTTAGCCGCAACACGCTTCTTCAGATGCAGCAGAGCGGCACGTTTATTACGCGCACCAGCTGGCCTGTGGGCTATCGCTGGATTGTCCGCCTGTTTACCGCAGGCTGTGCGTTACTGGCCTGCTGGCTGCTGACGCTGGCGCTAACGGCTGCAGGCGCAGAATCGCTGACTGCACTGCTGACGCCGCTGTTTAAGGCGGGCATCAGCGTTGCCGTTCTGGCCGTTACGCTGGGCGTGGTACTCGACTGCCTGGCGCTGAGGAAAACCCACCGGCTCGCTGAACGATAGCCAGACACTATTTGCAGGCGCTATTTATTTTGTTTAAAAATAGCGCCTGCGAATTCGCGCAAATAGCATTTTTTTCATCGCGAAATAAAAACATTAATTTAACAACATCGGGCGATATTTAAATCCGGTGAGCAATCAGTTTGTGGAAAAATTATCGCTCAAATGATGCATAATTGTTAAATAAGTGAGCATTAAAAGTACGGTTTATGCTTTCCCTGTTTTTTCTGCGGTTTCTGTCATTGCTTTTTGTTATATTGCCGCCAACTGCTTGTCGCGGTTAATAATTTGTCACTCTGCGTAACATCTGTGACTCCCTTAGCAAAAGGTGTCAACACCCTTCTGACACATCCTTAAGCTGGTTTACACTGCATAAACCTTACCGTAAAATGCGCGCACACTTAAACGACAATAGAGCCCTTGTCATTGAGGTCGTTAAATGAGACTCATGAAATACAATAAATGTTTGGGGATTTTGTCATTAATCGCAGGCGCTGTATTACTCAGCGGCTGCGATAGTGCGTTGTTAAATCCCAAGGGACAGATTGCAATGGAGCAACGTTCACTGATTCTGACAGCCTTTGGCTTGATGATGATTGTCGTTATTCCGGCAGTCTTAATGGCTGTTGTGTTTGCCTGGAAATATCGGGCGACCAATACCGAAGCGAAGTACAGCCCTAACTGGTCACACTCTAACAAAGTGGAAGCCGTGGTCTGGACCATTCCGATCCTGATCATCATCTTCCTTGGCGTGCTGACCTGGAAATCAACGCATGCGCTGGAGCCGGCTAAGCCGCTGGTCTCTGACGTCAAGCCTGTTGAGATCGATGTGGTTGCACTGGACTGGAAATGGCTGTTCATTTACCCGGAACAGGGTATTGCCACCGTTAACCAGATTGCCTTCCCGGCAAATACGCCAGTTAACTTCAAAATCACCTCTAACTCCGTGATGAACTCGTTCTTCATTCCTACGCTCGGCAGCCAGATCTACGCCATGGCGGGCATGCAGACCAAACTGCACCTGATCGCCAATGAGCCAGGAACGTTTGACGGTATCTCATCAAACTTCAGTGGTCGCGGTTTCTCTGGCATGAAGTTCAAGGCCATTGCAACTAAAGATGATGCGGAATTCCAGCAGTGGGTTGCCAAAGTTAAAGCGGCACCTAACACGCTGACCACCATGGATGAGTTTGAGAAACTGGCTTCGCCAAGTGAGAATCATCCGGTGGAATATTTCTCAACTGCGAATCCTGAACTCTTCAAGCAGGTTATTGATAAGTTCAAGATGAGCCACGGGAAAATGGACATGTCACACGAAGGCATGGACATGAATCACGCCGCTGCTGCGGGAACCGGGGAATAATACGATGTTCGGAAAATTAACACTGGATGCAGTGCCGTACCATGAGCCTATTATCATGGTTACGGTCGCCGCTATCATCATTGGTGGTCTGGCGCTGGTTGCCGCCCTCACCTATTTTGGTAAGTGGAAGTATCTGTGGTCAGAATGGCTTACCTCCGTTGACCACAAAAAACTGGGTATCATGTATATCATCATGGCATTCGTCATGCTGCTGCGCGGCTTTGCCGATGCAGTAATGATGCGTACCCAACAGGTTATGGCTTCTGCCGGTGAGGCGGGTATTCTGCCTCCGCACCACTACGATCAGATCTTCACCGCTCACGGCGTGATTATGATCTTCTTCGTGGCAATGCCATTTGTTGTAGGTCTGATGAACATCGCGGTTCCGCTGCAAATCGGTGCCCGTGACGTTGCGTTCCCGTTCCTGAACAACCTGAGCTTCTGGTTTACCGCGGTCGGTGTGATCCTGGTGAACATCTCTCTGGGTGTGGGCGAGTTCGCGCAGACTGGCTGGCTGGCTTATCCGCCGCTTTCTGGCGCGGAATATAGTCCTGGCGTCGGGGTCGACTACTGGATCTGGAGTCTCCAGCTTTCAGGGATCGGGACCACGCTGACCGGTATCAACTTCTTCGTGACCATTCTGAAGATGCGTGCGCCGGGCATGGACCTGTTCAAAATGCCGGTCTTTACCTGGGCATCACTCTGCACCAACGTCCTGATCATCGCTGCGTTCCCGGTTCTGACCGTGACGCTGGCACTGTTGACGCTTGATCGTTACCTCGACTTCCATTTCTTTACTAATGATATGGGCGGTAACATGATGATGTACGTCAACCTGATCTGGGTCTGGGGTCACCCGGAAGTGTACATCCTCGTTCTGCCGGTCTTTGGTGTCTTCTCTGAAGTTACCGCGACGTTCTCGAAAAAGCGTCTCTTTGGTTACACCTCACTGGTGTGGGCGACCATCGCCATTACCGTACTGTCGTTCATCGTCTGGCTGCACCACTTCTTCACCATGGGTGCGGGCGCTAACGTTAACGCCTTCTTCGGTATCATGACGATGATCATCGCGATTCCGACCGGGGTGAAAATCTTTAACTGGCTGTTCACCATGTATCAGGGTCGTATTGAGTTTAACTCAGCGATGCTGTGGACCATCGGCTTCCTGGTGACCTTCTCAGTCGGTGGTATGACCGGCGTACTGCTGGCCGTACCGGGCGCAGACTTTGTCCTGCACAACAGCCTGTTCCTGATTGCACACTTCCATAACGTTATTATCGGTGGTGTTGTCTTCGGTTGCATGGCCGGTGTGACCTACTGGTTCCCGAAAGCATTTGGCTTCACGCTGAACGAAACCTGGGGTAAACGCGCCTTCTGGTTCTGGATCATCGGCTTCTTTGTTGCCTTTATGCCGCTGTACGCACTGGGCTTCATGGGTATGACCCGTCGTCTGAGCCAGGATATCGATCCACAGTTCCACTCGCTGCTGGTTGTTGCAGCTGGCGGTGCGGCGCTGATTGCCTGCGGTATTCTGTGCCAGCTGGTTCAGTTCTGGGTATCGGTACGTGACCGCGATCAGAACCGCGATCTGACTGGTGACCCGTGGGGCGGTCGTACGCTGGAGTGGGCAACCTCTTCACCACCACCGTTCTACAACTTTGCTGTTATCCCTCATATCCACGAGCGTGATGCGTTCTGGGAAATGAAAGAGAAAGGCGAAGCGTACAAGCAGCCAGAAAAATATGAAGAAATTCATATGCCGAAAAACAGCGGCGCGGCCATTGTTATCGCTGCATTCGTAACAGTCTTCGGTTTCGCCATGATCTGGCATATCTGGTGGCTGGCGGGTCTCACTTTCCTGGGCACCATCGTGACCTGGATCGTGAAGAGCTTCGATGAGGACGTGGATTACTACGTTCCGGTTGCTGAAATCGAGCAGATCGAGAAGAAGCATTTTGATGACATCAGCAAAGCAGGTCTGAAATAATGTCGACTCAAACCGTAAAACACCACCACGACGCCCATGCGGAGCATGGGCATCACGATGCAGGAGCCAATAAAGTCTTTGGCTTCTGGATCTACCTGATGAGTGACTGCATTATCTTCGCAACGCTGTTTGCGACCTATGCAGTAATGGTCAACAACACTGCCGGTGGCCCGGCAGGTAAAGATATTTTCGAACTGCCGTTTGTGCTGGTTGAAACCGCGCTGCTGCTGCTGAGCTCCATCACTTATGGAATGGCAGTGATTGCGATGAACAACCAGAACAAAGGTTCGGTCATTGGCTGGCTGGCCCTGACCTTCCTGTTCGGTGCCGGATTTATCGGGATGGAAATCTATGAATTCCATCACCTGATCGCGGAAGGCTTCGGTCCAAACCGTAGCGGCTTCCTTTCTGGCTTCTTTACTCTGGTTGGTACGCACGGTCTGCACGTTACCTCTGGTCTGATCTGGATGGCGGTTCTGATGTTCCAGATCGCTAAACGTGGTCTGACTGAGAGCAACCGTACCCGTATCATGTGCCTGAGCCTGTTCTGGCACTTCCTGGATGTGGTGTGGATCTGCGTATTCACCGTTGTCTATCTGATGGGGGCCATGTAATGAGTCATTCTGTAAACGAACATGGTGCATCACACGGTAGCGTGAAGTCTTACATGATCGGCTTCATCCTCTCTATCATCCTGACGGCAATCCCGTTCTGGATGGTAATGGATGGCAGTGCCTCACACGGCACCATCCTGGGTGTGGTTCTGGTGTGTGCAGTGGTTCAGGTGCTGGTGCACCTGGTTTACTTCCTGCATCTGGACAGCAAATCAGAGGGTGGCTGGAACATGGTGGCCATTGTCTTCTCAGCAATCATCATTCTGATTGTTGTGATCGGTTCACTGTGGATTATGTGGAACCTCAACTACAACATGATGGCCCACTAAAGAGTCACGCGTAATGATTAAGCAATACCTGCAAGTAACAAAACCAGGAATTATTTTCGGAAATTTAATTTCTGTCATCGGTGGATTTCTGCTGGCCTCTAAAGGCAGCATCGATTATCCCCTGTTTCTCACCGCGCTGGCTGGCGTGTCGCTGGTGGTCGCATCGGGTTGTGTATTCAACAATGTGATTGACCGCGATATCGACATCAAAATGGAGAGAACGCGGAACCGGGTTCTGGTCAAAGGCCTGATCTCGGCGAAAGTAAGCCTGGTTTATGCCACTGCGTTGGGTATTGCTGGCTTTGCGTTGCTGTATTTCGGCGCCAACCCGCTGGCCATGTGGCTGGCGGTCATGGGCTTCGTGGTCTATGTTGGCGTTTACAGCCTCTATATGAAGCGTCATTCGGTCTATGGAACGCTGATCGGCAGCCTCTCCGGTGCTGCGCCACCGGTGATTGGCTACTGCGCAGTCACCAATGAGTTTGATGCTGGCGCATTAATTTTGCTGGCTATCTTTAGCCTGTGGCAGATGCCGCACTCCTACGCGATTGCCATCTTCCGCTTTAAAGATTACCAGGCCGCCAACATTCCGGTTCTGCCGGTGGTGAAAGGCATCTCTGTGGCGAAAAATCATATTACGCTCTACATTCTGGCGTTTATGATTGCCACGCTGATGCTCTCGCTGGGTGGTTATGCGGGCTACAAATATCTGATCGTGGCTGCGGCGGTCAGCGTCTGGTGGCTGGGTATGGCACTCTCAGGTTACAAAACCTCAAACGATAAAGTCTGGGCGCGTAAACTGTTTGTGTTCTCTATCATCGCCATCACCGCGCTGAGCGTCATGATGTCAGTTGACTTCATGGCTCCCGCATCCAAAGACCTGCTCACTTACGTCTGGTAAGCGGGCACCGTCACTCTGAGAAAGGGCGCGATTTTCGCGCCCTTTCTTTTTGTTACCACTGCTTAAAAACAAATGTTTTACCCGCCCTCCCCTGCTCCCTAAAATGGGCGCTAAATGCCCGAAATAAATCAGTTTGCAGCAACAGAGTGTTACTGGCTGCTGCAGCATGGTGCATGACAGGCAGACACTTACAGAGGTTGGAATGAACGACAATAAAATGACGCCGGTAGAGCTGCGCGCTACATGGGGTTTAGGTACCGTTTTTTCCCTGCGTATGCTCGGAATGTTTATGGTTCTGCCGGTACTTACCACTTACGGCATGGCGTTGCAGGGTGCCAGCGAAACCCTGATTGGTCTGGCAATTGGTATTTATGGTCTGGCACAGGCCATTTTTCAGATCCCGTTCGGGCTGCTCTCCGATCGCATCGGACGCAAGCCGCTGATCGTCGGCGGCCTGCTGCTGTTTGTCCTTGGCAGCGTGATTGCCGCCACGACCACCTCAATCTGGGGCATTATTCTTGGTCGCGCGTTACAGGGCTCCGGCGCTATTGCCGCTGCCGTAATGGCGCTGCTGTCCGATCTCACCCGTGAGCAGAACCGTACTAAAGCGATGGCGTTTATCGGTATCAGTTTTGGCGTGACCTTTGCGATTGCCATGGTGGCCGGGCCCATTGTGACGCACGCGCTGGGGCTGCATGCGCTGTTCTGGATGATTGCGCTGCTGGCAACGCTGGGTATCGTTATTACGCTGCTGGTCGTGCCGAACGCGCGCGGTCACGTGCTGAACCGCGAGTCCGGGATGGTAAAAGGCAGCATTCGCGCCGTGTTGGCCAATCCCAGACTGCTGAAGCTTAATACCGGCATTCTCTGTCTGCACGTGCTGCTGATGTCGAGCTTTGTCGCCCTGCCCGGCCAGTTTGAACTGGCAGGCCTCCCGGCAGCGGAGCACTGGAAAATCTATCTGGTGACCATGCTGGTTGCCTTTGTCGCCGTAGTGCCGGTCATTATCTATGCCGAAGTAAAGCGTCGTATGAAGCGGGTTTTTGTCAGCTGCGTGGCGCTGATTATCATTGCGGAAATCGTTCTCTGGGGAGCAGAGGGTCACTTCTGGACGCTGGTGGCTGGCGTTCAGCTCTTTTTCCTCGCGTTTAACGTAATGGAGGCCATTCTGCCCTCGCTGATCAGCAAAGAGTCACCGGCTGGTTATAAGGGCACCGCCATGGGTATCTACTCCACCAGCCAGTTTCTTGGGGTGGCGATTGGCGGCAGTCTTGGCGGCTGGATTTTTGGTCATATTGATGCGCAGACGGTATTTCTCGTCGGAGCAATTATCGCTGCGGCCTGGCTGTTTGTCGCCATGTCAATGCAGGAACCGCCTTACGTCAGCAGCCTGCGGCTGGTACTGAGCGACGCCGTACTGGCCGTGCCGAATCTGGAAAAACGTCTGAAGGCTCAGCCTGGCGTGGCATCGGTATTTATCGTGCCGGAAGAGAAAAGCGCGTATATCAAAATCGATAGCAAAGTCACGAGCCGCGTTGAGATAGAGGCGCTGCTCGCCAGCTGCTGAATCAGAAGCCCGACCGCTGCGTCGGGCTTTTTTTTACAGCGATCTATCCGGCATGAGGCGCTGACGATCTATCGCTGTACGGCGTGCGCCAGAGAGGATTAATCGCGGAAGTTTTTGAATTGGAATGGCTGTCCGAGGTTGCCACCGCGCACCAGCGCCATCGCGCCCTGCAGATCATCGCGCGATTTGCCGGTCACGCGCAGTTCGTCGCCCTGAATCTGCGTCTGCACCTTAAGCTTGCTGTCTTTAATCAGCTTCACCAGCTTTTTGGCAATGTCGCTTTCAATGCCTTTCTTCAGTTTGGCTTCTACGCTCCAGCTTTTACCGCTGTGTTCAATCTCTTCCGGTACTTCAATCGCAGCGTTTTCAATACCGCGCTTCAGCAGCTTTTCACGCAGAATATCGACAATCTGCTTCACCTGAAAATCGGACTCGGTGGTGATTTTAATTGTCTCGTTCTTCTCATTCAGCTCAACGCTGGCGGTGACATTACGAAAGTCGAAGCGGGTTGAGAGTTCACGGTTGGTGTTTTCTACCGCGTTGCGGACTTCCTGCAGCTCGACTTCGGAAACGATATCGAAAGATGGCATCTTTTCTTCTCCTGATACTAAAGTGACATGCATAATACGCGTCTTGCTGCGCTAATAAAACACGCGGCAGCTCAAAGCTATACTGAGTATGTGATGTGAAAATACCCCGCCAGCAGGAGGCAGAATGAAAATTACCGTGCTGGGTTGCGGCGCGCTGGGGCAGGTCTGGCTGACTGCGCTGGCCCGTCAGGGTCACGACGTACAGGGCTGGCTGCGCGTGCCGCAGCCCTACTGTTCCGTTAACGTCACCGATCTGCAGGGCGAAGTGAGCAATCACACTTTTATCGCCAACGATCCGCTGTTTCTGGCGCGCAGCGACCTGTTACTGGTTACCCTGAAAGCGCCGCAGGTTTCGCCGGCGATTAAAAATCTTCAGAGCGTGCTGCGCGCGGAGATGCCGGTTTTGCTGCTGCACAACGGTATGGGAACGCTGGAGGAGCTGCGCGATTTGACGCAGCCGCTGCTGCGCGGCATCACCACCCATGCGGCGATGCATGACGGGACGGTGATCCGCCACGTGGCGGCTGGCATTACGCATATCGGACCAGTCAGCCGTGACGCCGCGCCGTTGAGCCATCTCGCGGATCTGCTGCACCGGGCATTACCTGACGTTGCCTGGCATGATGATATCGCCTCCGCCTGCTGGCGCAAGCTGGCGGTGAACTGCGTTATTAATCCGCTAACGGTAGAGCATGAGTGCCTGAACGGCGCGCTGCGCGCCTGGCCGGAGCAGATTAATACGCTGTGCGACGAGCTGGCGCTGCTGCTGACGCGTGAAGGTCAGCATATGGACGCAGAGACGTTACGTGCCATCATTTATGACGTTATCGACACGACTGCCGCCAACGTCTCTTCTATGCTGCAGGATATCCGTACGCAGCGACAAACTGAAATCGATTATATTACCGGCTATCTGCTGCGCCGCGCGCGCAGTCAGGGCATTACGCTGCCGGAGAATAGCCGCCTTTATGATCTGGTAAAACGCAAGGAGTCACAATATGAACGCCAGCCCATCCGTACTGGTATGCCTCGCTCATGGCAGTGAAGAGACCGAAGCGGTCACCACCATCGACGTGCTGGTGCGCGGCGGCATTACTGTTACCACTGCCAGCGCAGAGAGTGACGGCACGCGGGAAATTATATGCTCGCGCGGCGTGCGCCTGCTGGCTGATGCCCCCCTGGCAGAAGTGGCAGATAACGATTTCGACGCCGTTGTTCTGCCGGGTGGTCTGAAAGGTGCAGAGACGTTCCGCGACAGTCCGCTGCTGGTGGAAACGGTGCGCCAGTTTCATCTGACAGGAAAAATTGTGGCGGCCATTTGTGCAGCGCCAGGCACGGTACTGGTGCCGCACGATCTCTTTCCGGTCGGGAATATGACCGGCTTTCCGGGTCTGAAAGAGACAATCCCGGATGCGAAATGGATGGAGCGCCGCGTGGTATGGGATCCGCGCGTAAACCTGCTCACCAGCCAGGGGCCGGGTACAGCGTTTGATTTTGCATTAAAGCTGGTGGACCTGCTGCAGGATAGAGAGACCGCACGCGAAGTCGCTTCACAGCTGGTGCTGGCGGCAGGCATTTATAATTATCAGGAGTTCGATGAGCGCGAATAAAGTGCGCCCCTGCGAATTCCGTTGCGCGAAATTAATCCCGGTGTCACCGCAGGGGGCGCATCAATGCGCCCCTCAGTCAAATCAGGTACCGCGCATAAACCCGGACGCCATAAATGGCGCCCCTGGGTCGAATCGGATACCGCACATAAACCAGGGCGCCATAAATGGCGCCCCTACGGAACCAGACGTAGGGGGCGCATTAATGTGCCCCTCAGTCAAATCAGGTACCGCGCATAAACCAGGGCGCCATTAATGGCGCCCCTGCGGAACCAGACGTAGGGGGCGCATTAATGCGCCCCTGGTCGAATCGGGCACCGCGCATAAACCTGGACACCATAAATGGCGCCCCTGCGGAGCCAGACGTAGGGGGCGCATTAATGCGCCCCTGAGCCGAATCGGGCACCGCATATAAATCGGGCGCCATGTATGGCGCCCCAATAAATTCCGGTGATATTCCTGCGGATAATCCCGGTGGCGCCCCTGACGTACTATGGGCGATAAACTTTTACGTTTGTAAAACCCTGCTCATGCAGATAGAGCGCCTGCAGTTTGCTCATCACGCCACGATCGCAATAGAGCAGCCAGGTCCGGTTCTGATCCAGATCGCCAAACTGCGTGCTGAGCTTATAGAACGGCAGCGATTTCACTTCCACGCCGCTGAGATCCAGCGGGGAGGCATCCTGCTCGTCAGCGGCACGGATATCGAGCACCACATCATTAGCGCCAAAAGAGTCCACGGTCTCAACTTCCACCACTTCCTCTTCGGTCTGTTCAGCAATCTCACGGATATCGAGATTAGTCGCTTCCTGCACCACGCGATGGAGAATATCGAAGTTGAAATTCTGCTCTTCCGCTTCAATTTTGCCTTTCACCGCTTTAACCGTCGGGCTCTTTGAGATCACGCCGCAGTATTCCGGCATGGTGCGGGCGAAATCTTCCGTACCGATCTGCCGCGCCACGTTAATAATGTGCTCTTTATCGTGTGAAATCAGCGGACGCAGGATCAGCGTATCGGATGCATTATCGATCAGGCGCAGGTTGGTCAGCGTCTGGCTCGATACCTGGCCCAGCGCTTCGCCGGTCACCAGCGCCTGTACACCGTAGCGCTCAGCAATCATTGACGCGGCGCGAACCATCATGCGCTTCAGCACTACGCCCATCTGTCCGTCATCAACGTTTTCCAGAATCTCACCGACGACCGGCTCAAAATTGATGGCAACAAAGCGCACGCGGTGTGAGCGGCCAAAACGATTCCACAGATAGTGTGCCACCTGACGCACGCCAATCTCATGTGCCGCACCGCCAAGATTAAAGAAGCAGTAGTGCACGCGGCAGCCGCGTCGCATCAGCATGTAACTGGAAACACCGGAATCAAAACCACCGGAGATCAGCGACATCACATCTTCCTGCGTGCCGATTGGAAAGCCACCCAGCCCCTCAAAACGACCGGTAATCAGCAGCAGACGGTCGTCTTCAATCTCCAGATTAACCGTCTCATCCGGCTGCTTCAGTTGTACGCGCGCGCTGGCGATATGCTGATTCAGGCCGCCGCCTACATAGCGTTCCACATCCTGCGAACTGAAGCTGTGGGTGCCGCGACGTTTTACGCGCACGCTAAAGCTTTTATTTTCCAGGCGCTCACGATTCAGCGCCAGCGTCTGCTCAAAGATATCGTGCATATCGGTGTAAGCACGATCTTCAACGGCGAGCACATGATGAATACCGGGAATACGCGTCAGCTCATCCACAATGATTTCACGCAGCGCTTCATTTTTAGCGCGCACTTCAATGTGATCCCAGTGACGCACCACCTTGATATCCTCATTCAGAGAACGCAGGGTATTGCGGATATTGCCGGTAAGAATTTTGATAAAGCGCAGCCGCACCGACTGACTTTTGATGGTGATTTCAGGGAAGAGCTTGATGATAAACTTCATGGCGACACAGCTTCGTTGGGCAAATAAGTGCTAAAATCATCAGCACTTAGCTGGTAAGATCATAATATTGCGGGGATCGCGAGAGCGTCCGCATCCGAGGCGCAAAAGTATACCACCTTTACCGCGTGACTGCTTCTGCTACCGCAATCACATTCAACATTTTGCTTATTATTCCCTGTCGGCTACCATGACCGATTGCACGAAGATGTCCCAAACTGTGAGTCGACACTGATTATGCCGAAAAAAGCCGAAGCGCCTGTGAGTTTTGAAACCGCCCTGCAGCAGCTGGAACAGATTGTGAGCCGGCTGGAAAGCGGCGAACTGCCGCTGGAAGAGGCGCTGAATGAGTTTGAGCGCGGTGTGCAGCTGGCGCGCAGTGGTCAGCAGACGCTGCAGCAGGCTGAACAGCGCGTACAGATCCTGCTGAGCGATGATAAAACGGCCGACCTTACCCCTTTTACGCCGGATAACGACTAATGGATTTTGTCCAGCTACAGCAAACCTATTATGAGCGCGTAAATCAGGCGCTGACACGTTTAATAGATCCACTGCCTTTTCAGAGTTCCCCGCTGGTGAATGCCATGCATTATGGGGCACTATTAGGAGGTAAGCGTCTGCGTCCTTTTCTGGTCTATGCCACCGGTGAAATGCTTAACGCCGACGCAGCCAGCCTTGATGCGCCTGCCGCCGCGACAGAGTGTATTCACGCCTATTCGCTGATTCATGACGATCTGCCGGCGATGGATGATGACGCGCTGCGCCGCGGACAGCCTACCTGTCATATTCGTTATGGTGAAGATACGGCCATTCTGGCGGGCGATGCGCTGCAAACGCTGGCCTTCTCTATCCTGGCTGATGAACCAATGCCGGGCGTCAGTGCGGCAACGCGCGTGAGAATGATCTCTGAACTGGCTCAGGCCAGCGGCGTTGCCGGTATGTGCGGCGGCCAGGCGCTGGATTTAGCGGCCGAAGGCAGACAGATCGATCTGGCGCAGCTTGAGCAGATCCATCGCCATAAAACCGGCGCGCTGATCCGTCTTGCCGTGCGTCTGGGCGCGCTGGCTGCAGGCGAGCCGGCTCGCCTGGCGCTGCCGCTGCTGGACACCTATGCTGATGCTATCGGCCTGGCGTTTCAGGTGCAGGATGACATTCTGGATGTCACCGGCGACACCGCCGTGCTGGGCAAAACCCAGGGCGCCGATCAGGCGCTGGGCAAAAGTACCTACCCGGCCCTGTTAGGGCTTGAGGGCGCGCGTACAAAAGCGCAGGCGCTCTATCAGGAAGCTTTGGGGGCGCTGGAGATCCTCGCCGGTCAGGGCTATGACACAAGCGTATTACAAGCGCTGGCAAGCTTCATAATTGAACGCGATAAATAACTTTCATAATGAGTCTCTGATGAGTTTTGATATTGCAAAATACCCGACACTGGCGTTAGCAGGCACGGTGCAGGAATTACGTTTACTGCCGAAAGAGAAACTTCCGGCCCTGTGCGACGAGCTGCGTCAGTATCTGCTGGATAGCGTCAGCCGCTCATCCGGCCACTTTGCGTCGGGTCTGGGCGTTGTCGAGCTGACCGTCGCATTGCATTACGTCTACAACACCCCGTTTGACCATCTGGTCTGGGACGTAGGCCATCAGGCTTATCCGCATAAAATTCTGACCGGACGCCGCGATCGCATCGGCACCATCCGGCAGAAAAACGGCCTGCATCCGTTTCCATGGCGCGGTGAGAGCGAATATGACGTCCTGAGCGTTGGACACTCTTCTACCTCTATCAGCGCCGGTCTCGGCATGGCGGTGGCCGCCGAACGGGAAGGCAAAGGTCGCCGCACCGCCTGTATCATCGGCGACGGCGCCATTACCGCCGGAATGGCGTTTGAGGCGATGAACCATGCCGGCGATATCAAGCCCGATATGCTGGTGATCCTCAACGACAATGAGATGTCGATCTCGGAGAACGTTGGCGCGCTGAATAACCGCCTGGCGCAGATCCTCTCCGGTAAAACCTATTCGCGCCTGCGCGAAGGCAGCAAGCGCGTGCTGGACGGTCTGCCGCCTATCAAAGAGCTGGTGAAGCGCACCGAAGAGCATCTGAAAGGCATGGTGGTACCCGGCACGCTGTTCGAGGAGCTGGGCTTTAACTACATCGGTCCGGTTGATGGACATGATGTGCTGACGCTGGTCAGCACGCTAAAGAATATGCGCGATCTTAAAGGTCCGCAGTTCCTGCATATCATGACCAAAAAAGGCAAAGGCTATGCCCCTGCCGAGCAGGATCCCATCGCCTGGCATGCCGTACCGAAGTTTGATCCGGCCAGCGGTGCGCTGCCAAAAAGCGTGCCCGGTCTGCCGAGCTACTCGAAGATTTTTGGTGACTGGCTGAGTGAGATCGCCGCTGACGATCCGCGCATGATGGCGGTCACGCCGGCAATGCGTGAAGGATCCGGCATGGTGAGCTACTCGCGCGCCTATCCGCAGCAATATTTTGACGTGGCGATTGCTGAACAGCACGCTGTGACTTTTGCTGCTGGCATGGCGATTGGCGGCTACAAGCCGGTCGTAGCGATTTACTCCACCTTCCTGCAGCGCGCTTACGATCAGGTAATCCACGATGTGGCGATTCAGCAGCTGCCGGTGCTGTTTGCTATCGACCGCGGCGGTATTGTCGGCGCGGATGGTCAGACGCATCAGGGCGCATTTGATATCGCCTATCTGCGCTGCGTGCCCGGCATGGTGATTATGACGCCAAGCGACGAGAATGAGTGTCGCCTGATGCTCTATACCGGTTATCACTATCAGGCGGGCCCGAGCGCGGTGCGCTATCCGCGCGGTACCGGTACCGGTGCCACGCTTGAGCCGCTCACCAGTCTGCCACTGGGCAAAGGGGTGGTGAAGCGTCAGGGTGAAAAGCTGGCGATCCTCAACTTCGGCACGCTGCTGCCGGATGCGCAGGCCGCGGCCGAAGCACTGAACGCCACGCTGGTAGATATGCGCTTTGTGAAACCGCTGGATGAAACCCTGATTCGCGAGCTGGCGCAGAGCCATGAGGCGCTGGTAACGCTGGAAGAAGGTGCCATCATGGGTGGGGCCGGCAGCGGCGTAAATGAGTTTGTGATGGCGAAACGCCTGGCCGTGCCGGTGCTCAACCTTGGCCTGCCGGATGAGTTTATTCCGCAGGGTACTCAGGAAGAGGTGCGTCACGACTATCAGCTGGATGCTGCCGGCATTCAGCAGCAAATCGCGGCCTGGCTCGCGCAGTAACTCCCCTCTTCGCTCCTGCTGCTATGCTTACGGAATCATTTTCCCACGCATAAGAGCAGGAGCTCTCAATGAAAACCGTTCGTTTAGGCCAGACCGATCTCCAGGTATCCCGACTCTGCTTAGGCTGCATGACTTATGGCGATCCGATGCGCGGCAACCACGCCTGGACGCTGCCGGAAGAGAGCAGCCGGCCGCTGATCAAACAGGCGCTGGACGCGGGGATCAACTTTTTTGATACCGCCAACAGCTATTCTGACGGCAGCAGCGAAGAGATCCTCGGACGCGCGCTGAAAGATTTCGCGCGGCGCGATGACGTGGTGGTCGCGACCAAAGTTTACTTCCCGCTCAGCAACCTGTCGCAGGGCCTGTCGCGGCAGAATATTCTGCAGTCGATCGATGACAGCCTGATGCGACTCGGCATGGATCATGTGGATCTGCTGCAGATCCACCGCTGGGACTATGCCACGCCCGTTGAAGAGACGCTGCAGGCGCTGGATGAGGTCGTGAAAGCGGGTAAGGCGCGCTATATCGGCGCCTCTTCCATGCACGCCTCTCAGTTTGCTCAGGCACTGCAGCTGCAGCAAGATCATGGCTGGGCGCGCTTTGTCAGCATGCAGGATCAGTACAATCTGATCCAGCGCGAAGAGGAGAAAGAGATGCACCCGCTCTGTCAGCGTGAGGGCATCGCCGTGCTGCCGTGGAGCCCGCTGGCGCGCGGCAAACTGACGCGCCCCTGGGGGGAAACCACCGCGCGATCGGTCTCTGATAATGTGATGGAGAAGCTTTATACCGGCACCGAAGAGAACGACGCCGCGATTGCAGAGCGACTGGCTACCATTGCTGCGGAGAAAAAGGTGACGCGCGCGCAGGTCGCGCTGGCATGGCTGCTGCATAAACCCGTCGTGACTGCCCCTATCATCGGCGCTTCACGTGAGCAGCAGTTTGCCGAGCTGGTCAAAGCAGTTGACGTTGAATTGAGTGCGGAAGATATCGCCGAGCTGGAGATGGTCTATCAGCCGCATCCGGCTGTAGGGTATGAGTAAGCAATTGATATCCGCATAAACCAGGGCGGCACAAATGCCGCCCCTACATCATAATTTGTAGGGGGCGCATTCATGCGCCCCTGGCCGCGTCATATACCGTATCGATGCACCTGAACCCAGGGCGGCATAAATGCCGCCCCTGCAAAAACATAACGTAGGGGGCGCATTCATGCGTCCCTGGCCGAATCATGTATCGCAGTTATACGTATCGATGCGCCTGAAACCAGGGCGGCATAAATGCCGCCCCTACAAAAACATAACGTAGGGGGCGCATTCATGCGCCCCTGGCCACCCCTACAGCAGCAGGCCGGCGCCGTATAATACGGCTGCGGAGACCACGCCGGCGATGATATCGTCGACCATAATGCCCATTCCGCCATGAACGTTCTTGTCGAACCAGCGAATAGGCCACGGTTTCCAGATATCAAAAATCCGGAAGATGACAAGGCCAGCNCCAGGGCGGCATAAATGCCGCCCCTACAAAAACATAACGTAGGGGGCGCATTCATGCGCCCCTGGCCACCCCTACAGCAGCAGGCCGGCGCCGTATAATACGGCTGCGGAGACCACGCCGGCGATGATATCGTCGACCATAATGCCCATTCCGCCATGAACGTTCTTGTCGAACCAGCGAATAGGCCACGGTTTCCAGATATCAAAAATCCGGAAGATGACAAAGCCAGCCAGCACCCACCAGCCGTTGAGCACCGGGATCGCCATGAGCGTGATCCACATGCCGATAAACTCATCCCAGACGATGCTGCCGTGATCGTGTACGCCCATGTCACGCGCGGTGCGATGACAGAGATAGACGCCCACGCTGATACCCACCAGCACCACCAGTGAATAGAGCTGCAGCGGCAGAAACGTCATCAGCCACCAGAACGGGATCGCGGCCACCGAGCCTACGGTGCCAGGCATAAAAGGGCTTAATCCGCTGCCAAAACCGGTTGCCAGCAGATGCCAGGGATTGCGCATCCGCAGACGACTTTTCGCTACATCTTTATCGCGCGTCAAAATGGTCAAATCCTTTATGGTTAAAGCGGCGCGGCTTACCGTGCTCCAGCAGCGTTAACCCTTCCGCTTCCGGGGCAATCTGCCCGATACAGGTATAAGGTGCGCCAAGCCGGCCCAGCGCCACATCCAGCGCGCCGCGGTTTACTTCAGGCACTGTGAAGCAGAGTTCATAATCTTCACCGCCGCTCAGCGCCCAGCGCAGCACCTGCTCTGGCGCAAAGTGATCGCGCAGCGTAGCGGAGAGCGGCAGCGCGTCGAGATTCAGGCGTGCGCCAACCCGGCTGGCCGTCAGAATATGGCCAAGATCGGAAATCAGGCCATCAGAGATATCGATTGCCGATGTAGCAAGGTTGCGCAGCGCCTGGCCCTGCAGCACGCGCGGCATTGGACGCAGATGACGCTTGATCAGCACCTCATGCACCGCCGGATCGTCAAGACGATGATGATGCTGCAGCAGCGACAGTCCCGCCGCGCTGTCACCCAGCGTGCCGGTAACGTAGATCCAGTCACCCGGCTTTGCACCGGAGCGCTTCAGCGCGCGCCCGACAGGCACCAGCCCGTGAATACCCAGCGTCAGGCTGAGCGGACCACGCGTGGTGTCGCCCCCAATCAGCTGCATATCGTAGTAGTCGAGCAGCTCAAACAGGCTGTTGCTGAAGCCCGCCAGCCAGGTCTCATCGACCTCAGGCAGCGTCAGCGCCAGCGTCAGCCATGCCGGATCGGCGCCCATCGCAGCTAAATCGCTGAGGTTTACCGCCAGCGCCTTATAGCCGAGGTCGGCCGGATGGATATCGCATAAGAAATGGACGCCCGCTACCAGCGTATCGGTGCTGATAGCGAGGGTCTGTTTGTCAGGAACGTTCAGTAACGCACAGTCATCACCAATGCCCTTCTCCACGTCGCGACGGGAGCTGGTTACACGGTTGAAATAGCGTGCGATCAGTTCAAATTCACCACAGGACATAAATCAGGTCTCAATGAAAAAAGGCCGGTCACCCGGCCTTCTGCACTACTTTCTGTTTGGTCGTATTTGCGGAGCGGCTTTATCCAGCACGCCGTTGACAAACTTATGGCTGTCTTCAGCGCCAAACACTTTTGCCAGCTCAATACCTTCGTTGATGGCGACTTTATAAGGCACATCCGCACGCTTGCTCAGCTCATAGAGCGAAAGGCGCAGGATCGCTTTTTCTACCTGACCCAGCTCTTCAAGCTGGCGCGACAGCCAGGGTTTCATCAGGCCATCCAGGTACGCGCTGTTGGTCGCCACACCGGCCAGCAGTTCGCGGAAATAGCTAATATCGACGTCTTTGACGTCTTGTTCCGCCAGAAACTGGTATTCCACATCGGCAATGTCGTTGTTGGACAACTGCCAGGAGTAGAGCGCCTGGACAGCGCACTCACGGGCGCGACGACGAGCAGCAGGTTTCACAAAATTCCCCTTACAAAAATCAGGCTTTAATGGCTTTCAATACGTTGATCATTTCAAGTGCGGTCAGCGCGGCTTCTGCGCCTTTGTTACCCGCTTTCGTGCCGGCGCGTTCAATCGCCTGCTCGATATTTTCGGTGGTCAGAACGCCGAAGGTGACCGGGATTTCGCAGCTCATTGCCACGTTAGCGATACCGGAGCTCGCTTCACCTGCCACATATTCGAAGTGGGCAGTGCCGCCACGGATCACCGTGCCCAGCGCAACAATCGCGTCGTGCTTACCGGTATTCGCCAGCGCGCGTGCGGCCAGCGGCAGCTCATAGGCGCCCGGCACCCAGACCACGGTAATGTTTTCAGCTTTAACCTGACCGATACGCTTCAGCGCATCTACCGCGCCATCCAGCAGACTGTCATTGATAAAGTTGTTAAAACGCGCAATCACGATGGCAATTTTAGCATCAGGCGTGGCAACAGCAGCTTCGATAACGTTCATACATATCCTTTGGGTGTGTGTTTTATAGCCCCCGCAGAAGGGGGCGGATTCTATCATACTCTTTAGCCCGGCGCTCAGGCTTTTCCGTGCATGCTTAACGCAGGGTCAGGGTAAGACGCAGATCGTCACCCACTTTGCGCACATCACGAAAATCGAGGCGCGGCGCAGCGCTCAGCGCCTCCAGCCCGGGCAGCGTACAGAGCCCGCGTCCGGCGTCGCCAAGCAGCACCGGTGCGATATAAACAATCAGTTCATCTACCAGTCCGGCCTGAATCAGCGCGCCCGCCAGGCCCGCTCCTGCCTCGACCCAGACACTGTTAATCTGGCGCTGACCAAGCAGCATCATCATGGCAACCAGATCAAGCTGTTTGCCGCGCGGCGGCACCGCAATCTGCGTTACGCCCTCCGGCCACGCGGCGTCATCAGGAGCGGTACGCATCAGCCAGCTCTCACCCGGCTGATGAATCAGCCGGTGCTGCGGCGTCACGCGCTGCTGGCTGTCAACCACCACCCGCACCGGCTGCCGCAGAGTCTGCGTATCCAGCTGCTGGCGAACGCTGTCGCTGAGTTCATCTGCGCGTACCGTGAGTGACGGATCGTCAGCCAGCACGGTAGCGCTGCTGGTAAGAATGGCGGAACTCTGCGCGCGGAACTGCTGCACATCCCGGCGGGCGGCCGCCGAGGTGATCCACTTGCTCTCACCGCTCGCCATCGCTGTGCGCCCATCCAGTGAAGCGCCAAGCTTGAGCTGAATCCAGGGAAACCCGGTGCGCATACGCTTGAGAAAACCGCGATTGAGCGCTTCTGCTTCCGCCATCATCAGCCCGTGACTCACCTCAATTCCCGCCTGCTGCAGGCGCCAGAGACCGCGTCCTGCAACCTGCGGGTTAGGATCCTGCATGGCGGCTACCACGCGGCTGACGCCAGCGGCAATCAGCGCATCGCAGCAGGGTGGCGTCCGGCCATGATGGCTGCACGGCTCCAGCGTAACGTAGGCGGTTGCGCCGCGCGCCTGCTCTCCGGCCATGCGCAGCGCATGCACTTCAGCATGCGGTTCACCCGCGCGCTGATGCCAGCCTTCGCCGACAATTGTGCCGTCACGCACGATCACGCAGCCGACATTGGGGTTTGGCGTGGTAGTGAAACGACCGCGTCGCGCCAGTTCCAGCGCGCGCGCCATATAGCGAGCATCGGTCATGATTCAGTCCTGTAAGCGGGCGATCTCTTCGCCAAAGTCGCGAATATCTTCAAAGCTGCGGTAGACCGAGGCGAAGCGGATATAGGCGACCTTATCCAGTTTTTTTAGCTCTTCCATCACCAGGTTGCCAATCAGCTTGCTGGCAATCTCACGTTCGCCGGTCGCACGCAGCTGGGTTTTAATGTGATTGACTGCGCTATCGACCGCATCAGCACTGACGGGACGCTTCTCCAGCGCCTTCATCATACCGCTGGTCAGCTTATCTTCGTTAAAAGGCTCACGCACGTCGTTGCTTTTTACCACACGCGGCATCACCAGCTCCGCCATCTCAAATGTGGTAAAGCGCTCATGGCAAACCAGACACTGACGGCGGCGGCGCACCGAGGAACCTTCACTGACCAGGCGTGAGTCGATCACTTTGGTATCCACAGCGGAACAGAATGGGCAATGCATGACGTTTCCTGTCGCGAGATTTTGGGCCACACAGTGTAACGCGAACTCACATTTAACAAAACAGAGGCCGCCTGCCTGGCGATTTTTTCAGCGCTCATAACCGCTTCTGCCGGAAAATTTTAAAAACGCACTACGCTTAAAGAGCCAATCCGGCACAATCACAGGAGGAACTATGGGTCTGTTTAACTTCGTCAAAGAAGCAGGAGAGAAACTGTGGGACAGCGTGACAGGCGGTGATGACTCCAGCAAAAAGCTGCAGGACCACATTAACAAGCTCGGCCTGCCAGACAGCGATAAAGTCAACGTAAATGTGCAGGGTGATACCGTGACCGTCAGCGGCGACGGCATTTCACAGGAGCTTAAAGAGAAGATTCTGGTGGCAGCGGGTAACGTTGCCGGCATCACTAAAGTGGATGATAAAGTTACCGTCAGCGATACCGCACGCGAAGCCAACCTCTACACAGTGAAGAAAGGCGACACCCTGAGCGCTATTTCCAAACAGGTCTACGGCGATCCGAATCAGTACAACAAAATCTTTGAAGCTAACAAGCCGATGCTGAGCCATCCGGACAAAATCTATCCGGGCCAGGTACTGCGAATTCCGGAATAAGGTGCGGGAGAGAGCATGATACTCAGGAGCTTACCGGTTCCGGCAGTGCTGTCGCTGCTGCTGCTGAGCGGCTGCAGCACCCCGCCTCCTGCCCCGCAGGTCAGAGAGCTGCATCAGGAGGTGAGCCAGCTCAATCAGCAGATGCGTCATCTCACCCGCCGCGCCAGCGCGCTGGAGCAGCAGGGCCAGCTTAACAGCCGCTCCACTCAGGGCGCATGGCTGGTGCCCGGTTCCGCAACGCCGGTTGATCTGGAGACGCAGCTGGGTACGCTGCGTCTCTCACTGCTGAAGGTGAGTGCAGAAGCTAATGGCAGCCAGGCCAGCCTGGTTATCCGCTCTGCTGATGACAAGTCGCTACCGGCGCTGAGCGCGACCGTGGTGTGGGGTGAAAGCGATCCCGCCAGCGGTCAGCCGCTGGCCGCCGACAGCCTGAGTCAGCGCATCAGCGTGCCCGCCAGCCTGATGCCGCGCAGCACGGTAACGGTGCCGCTGCGCCTGAGTGATCTGACACCGGATCGGCTCGGCTATGTGCGCGTACATGAGGTAACGGCAGACGCCGTGCCATAAAAAAAGGCCCTTCCGGAGAAGGGCCTTTTTGCATGGGTCAGCGCCGGGCTTACGGCAGAATAGAAGGCTGATCGGCGCCCTCTTTTTCCACTTTCTGCACCAGCATGTGCTCACGCTTCATCCCCAGCTTCAACGCCAGCGCTGAAGAGACGTAGATGGATGAGATCGTACCGATGGTCACACCAATCAGCATCGTGAGCGAGAAGCCTTTCAGCAGCGCGCCGCCAAAGATGAACAGGATCAGGATCATCGCCAGCGTGGTGATAGAGGTGATCAGGGTACGGCTCAGCGTCTGGGTCAGCGACACGTTGGTGATATCGTAAGAAGAACCGCGACGGATCTTACGGAAGTTCTCACGAATACGGTCAGAAACCACAATCTTATCGTTAAGCGAGTAACCAATTACCGACATCAGCGAGGCAACGATGGTCAGATCGATTTCGATGCTGAACAGCGCCAGCAGGCCGCAGGTGATGATAACGTCATGCGCCAGCGCCAGTACGGTGCCCAGCGCCAGACGCCATTCAAAGCGAAACCCGATGTAGATCAGAATGGCGATCAGCGCAGAGAGCAGCGCCATCGCCCCCGCCTGCGCCAGGTCGCTACCTACGCTTGGTCCGACAAACTCAATGCGTTTTACCGTCGCGTTCTGCTGCGTGGTCTGGTTGATAGAGGACAACACCTTGTTGCCCAGCTCCTGACCCGCATTGCCGGTCGCAGGTGGCATCCGCACCATCACGTCGCGGCTGCTGCCAAAGTTCTGCACCAGCGGCTCGTCAAAGCCCGCTTTTACCAGCCCTTCGCGCAGCGCATCGAGGTCTGCAGGCTTCTCCAGGTTAATCTCAATCACCGTACCGCCGGTGAAATCGAGTCCCCAGTTAAACCCGCGCACGCCGATAATGGCGATTGACGCCACGATCAGCAGACCCGAGATGATAAACGCCAGCGTATCCCAGCGCATAAAGTCTACGACCTTACGCCCGTGGTTCAGCTGTTCAATACTATATTCCTGTGCCACAACGCACTCCTCAGATAGACAGCTTGTTGATGCGTTTGCCGCCGTACACCAGGTTAACGATGGCACGGGTGCCGACGATAGCGGTAAACATCGAGGTTGCAATACCGATAGCGGTGGTGATTGCAAAGCCTTTGATGGAGCCGGTACCAACCGCATAAAGAATGATGACTTTAATCAGCGTGGTGACGTTGGCGTCGACGATACTGGAGAAGGCGCCTTTGTAGCCCTCATGAATCGCCTGCTGTACCGAGCGTCCGTTACGCAGCTCTTCTTTAATACGTTCGTTAATCAACACGTTGGCATCTACGGCAACCGCCAGCGTCAGCACGATACCGGCAATACCCGGCATGGTGAGCGTGGCGCCTGGCAGCAGCGACATGATGCCGACAATCAGCACCAGGTTACACAGCAGCGCGCTGGTCGCGATCAGACCAAACTTTTTGTAGAACACCACCATAAAGATGATTGAGGCGATCAGACCCCACAGGCAGGCTTCCAGACCCTGGGTGATGTTCTGCTGACCCATAGTCGGGCCAATGGTACGCTCTTCGACAATCTGAATCGGCGCAATCAGCGCACCGGCACGCAGCAGCAGCGACAGCTGACGCGCTTCGTTCGGGTTGCTGATACCGGTGATGCGGAAGCTGTTACCCAGCCGTGACTGAATGTTCGCCACGTTGATCACTTCTTCCTGCTTCGCCAGAATCGCTCTGCCGTTGGCATCTTTCTTACCGCTGTCCTTGTACTCCACAAACAGGGTCGCCATCGGCTTGCCGATGTTGTCCTTGGTGAAGTTCGACATGATGTTACCGCCCGCGCCATCCAGTGAAATATTCACCTGCGGCTGGTTGTACTCATCCATGCTGGACGTGGAATCGGTGATGTGATCGCCGGTAAGAATGACGCGCTTATAGAGCACAACCGGCTGCCCTTCCCGCGTTTTCTTCACTTCTGAGTCACCCGGTACGCGTCCATTTGCCGCAGCACCCGGATCCACGCTGGTGTTAACCAGACGGAACTCCAGCGTCGCGGTGGCACCAAGGATCTCTTTCGCACGCGCGGTATCCTGGATCCCTGGCAGCTCAACCACGATGCGGTCGGCACCCTGACGCTGCACCAGCGGCTCGGCAACGCCCAGCTGGTTAACACGGTTACGCAGGATATTAATATTCTGCTGTACCGCATATTCCCGCGCTTCGCTCAGGCGCGCATCGGTCATCACCGCGCGCATTGCATCGCTGCCCGCACTGGTGAATACCATATCGCGGTGGCGTGGCGTCAGGTAGCCGATCGCGTCATCGCGGCTTTTAGCGTCGCGGAAACGCACTTCCACACCGTAGTTAGCGAGTTTGCTGACATTGGTATAAGGAATATTCTTTTCACGCAGATCGCTGCGCAGGCCGTCTGCATTCTGCTCCTGCAGCTTGCCCAGTGCGGTATCCATATCCACTTCCATCAGGAAGTGCACCCCGCCCCGCAGGTCCAGGCCGAGTTTCATCGGTTCCGCTGCCAGCAGAGTGAGCCAGCGCGGCGTGGCCGGAGCGAGGTTGAGGGCTACCACGAAATCGTCACCCAGCGCAGTTGTAAGCGCTTCGCGCGCGCGCAGCTGCACATCGGTGTTATCGAAACGCGCCAGAATAGCGCCATTTTCCAGTGCGAGGGATTTGCTCTGAATGTTGTCTTGTTTGAGTACGTTCTGGATCTGATCCAACGTCTGCTCACTGGCGGCGCTTCCGCGCGCACCAGTGATCTGAACGGCCGGATCCTCACCATAAAGGTTAGGAAGCGCATACAGCAGGCCGATGAGAATAACGACGACCAGCATGATGTACTTCCACAAAGGATAACGGTTTAACACGGCAGTTCCCTTCGGGAAGATAAAATTACAGCGCCTTCATCGACCCTTTCGGCAGGACGGCGGCCACGAAATCACGTTTAATCACTACTTCAGTGGTGTCGTTCAGGGCGATAGCGATATAACCGGTATCAGCAACTTTAGTGACACGACCCACCAGGCCGCCGTTGGTCAGCACTTCATCCCCTTTCGAGATGGAGTCCATCAGCTTTTTATGATCTTTGGCGCGCTTCTGCTGCGGACGCAGGATCATGAAGTAGAAAATCAGACCAAAAACCACCAGCATGATCACCAGAGAATACGGACTTCCCTGTGACGGAGCGCCCGCTGCTGCGACGGCGTCAGAAATGAAAAAGCTCATTTAATTTCCCTCATTGATAGAATAATCAGACGTTTAACGGTGGAACCGCTTTGCCCGTCCGTAGGTAGAACTCGCTAACAAAGTGCTCTAATTTACCCTCTTCGATGGCCTGGCGTAAACCCGCCATCAGACGCTGGTAATAGCGCAGATTGTGAATCGTATTCAGGCGTGCGCCCAGTATTTCGTTACAGCGATCAAGATGATGCAAGTAGGCGCGGCTGTAATTGCGACAGGTGTAACAATCACACTCCGCATCCAGCGGTGCGGTGTCATCTTTATACTTCGCGTTGCGGATTTTCACCACGCCGTCGGTAACAAACAGATGACCGTTGCGCGCGTTGCGGGTAGGCATGACGCAGTCAAACATATCGATACCGCGGCGTACGCCTTCCACCAGATCTTCTGGCTTTCCGACGCCCATCAGATAGCGCGGTTTATCCTGCGGAATTTGCGGGCAGACATGTTCCAGAATACGGTGCATATCCTCTTTAGGCTCACCCACCGCGAGGCCGCCCACAGCGTACCCATCAAAGCCAATCTCTACCAGACCTTTGACGGAGACATCTCGTAAATCTTCGTAAACACCGCCCTGGATAATCCCGAACAGCGCATTTTTATTACCGAGCGAATCAAAGCGATCGCGGCTGCGTTGTGCCCAGCGCAGCGACATCTCCATCGAACGTTTTGCATAATCCCAGTCAGCCGGATATGGCGTGCACTCGTCGAAAATCATCACGATATCGGAGCCGAGATCGTACTGGATCTCCATCGATTTTTCCGGATCGAGGAAGATCGGATCGCCGTTGATGGGGTTGCGGAAATGCACGCCCGCTTCGGTGATTTTACGGATATCACCCAGGCTAAATACCTGGAAGCCGCCCGAATCGGTCAGAATCGGTCCCTGCCAGTTCATAAAGTCATGCAGATCGCCGTGCAGCTTCATGATCTCCTGACCCGGACGCAGCCAGAGATGGAAGGTGTTGCCCAGCAGGATCTGCGCACCGGTCTCTTTCACCTCTTCCGGCGTCATGCCTTTAACGGTGCCATACGTGCCCACCGGCATAAATGCCGGGGTTTCAACCACGCCGCGATCGAAAACCAGACGTCCGCGACGCGCGCGTCCGTCTGTGGTATCTAATTCAAATTTCACATTAACCTCATCAGAGAAACAGTCTGATTTACCCGGCTGAACCCGCGCCACCCGCAGGCGGCACCGGAACATTAAGGGTGTGTGCTTCCGACAGGTTCGTCAGGAGCGTGCGGATTACGGGTGATGTACATTGCATCCCCGTAGCTAAAGAAACGGTACTGCTCGGCCACCGCGCTCTGGTACGCCGCCATGGTGTTTTTATAACCGGCAAACGCAGAAACCAGCATGATCAGCGTCGATTCCGGCAGATGGAAGTTGGTAATGAGCGCATCGATAATCTGGTAGCGATAGCCCGGATAGATAAAGATCTGCGTATCATCAAAGAAAGGCGCCAGTGGCGCATCCTGACTCGTCTGCGCGGCGCTCTCCAGCGAGCGTACCGACGTGGTCCCCACCGCGACAACTTTATTACCGCGTGCTTTACAGGCCAGCACCGCGTCAACCACATCCTGCGGCACCTCTGCATATTCCGAGTGCATGATATGGTCATTGATATTTTCAACGCGCACCGGCTGGAAGGTCCCCGCCCCAACGTGCAGCGTCACAAACGCCATCTCCACCCCTTTGGCTTTCAGCGCCTCCAGCAGCGGTTCATCAAAGTGCAGCCCGGCGGTTGGCGCAGCCACCGCGCCAGGACGGGCGCTGTATACCGTCTGGTAAAGCTCGCGATCGGCCTCTTCATCCGGGCGATCGATATAGGGCGGCAGCGGCATATGGCCTACGCTATTGAGAATATCGAGCACCGCGCGTTCATCGGTAAAGGCGATCTCAAACAGCGCGTCGTGCCGCGCCACCATGGTCGCTTTTACGCTCTCATCATCGCCCAGCAGCAGCTCAGCGCCCGGCTTTGGCGCCTTTGAGGCGCGCACGTGCGCCAGCACCCGCTTGTCATCCAGCATACGCTCTACCAGCATCTCAATCCGGCCGCCGCTGGCTTTACGTCCATAGACGCGCGCCGGGATCACCCGCGTATTATTGAACACCAGCAGATCGCCGGGATTAAGCTTCTCCAGCACATCGGTAAAGACACCGTGCGTCAGGGCGCCGCTCGGGCCATCAAGGGATAGCAGACGGCATCCGCTGCGCTGCGCCTGGGGATAGTGGGCAATCAGGGATTCGGGCAACTCAAAGCTAAAATCGGCGACACGCATGTATAACTTTTTCCGGACTCAAAAACAGGCGGCATAGTTTAGCGGAAAAGTGGGAAATTCTGAACAACTGGCTGCAGAGACGCGATTCTGCCTATAATAGCGCATGAATTTTCTTGCTCACCTTCATCTTGCCACGCTGGCAGAAAGCTCGCTGCTGGGCAACCTGCTGGCCGACTTTGTGCGCGGCAACGTTCAGGCGCAGTGGCCGGCACCGGTCGCAGCGGGGATCGCTCTGCACCGCCGTATCGATGTGCTGACGGACAACCTGCCTGAAGTGCGTACCGCCCGGCAGTGGTTTCGTCCGGAAACGCGGCGCGTAGCCCCGATTACGCTTGATGTGATCTGGGATCATTTTCTTGCGCGCCACTGGCAGCAGTTTCAGCCCGATATCTCACTCGCCGCCTTTAGCGAGGCCGCGCAGCAGCACATTGTGCCGCAGCTGGCGGGAACGCCAGAAAGCTTTATTGAGCTCAACGCGGTGATGTGGCGCGAACGCTGGTTTGAACACTACGCAGAACCGGCGCGGCTGGAGCGGGTGCTGCGCGGCATGGCATATCGCCGTCCCCGTCTTGCGGCACTGCGCGACTCCTATCAGGATTTTGTTGAACACTACGACGCGCTGGAAGCGCTGTTTTTTGCTTTCTATCCGCGTCTGATAGCGGATGCTCGCGCGCAGCGCCTCTGAATCCGTAATCCGCGCCAATACCTCTTCTCCCCTCTTGCCAGCCGCATATATCTGCGGCTTAATGAAGCCTTTCTTAACTTTACCAGACCCGGCCACACCACCATTCCGCCTGTTCAGGCACGTCTGGTTACTACACCAGCCAGAAAATGATAAGAGGGAAACATGTCATCAGCTACGTTAACTGAATTAGAGGCGCGCTATCAGTTTGCCTGCGAGGTCGCCAGAGCCGCTGGCAGTCGCGCCATGTCGTGGTATCAGCAGCGTAACCAGCTGGTTGCAGAATATAAGAAGGATTTACAGGATCTGGTCAGTGAAGCTGACCGCAACGTTGAGGAGTTAATCCGGCACCTTATCCTTGAACGCTTTCCTGAAGACGCGGTTATCGGTGAGGAGAGCGGCGGAGACGCCGGACAGGCACGCTTTATCTGGGTTGTTGACCCGATTGATGGCACCAGCAACTTTCTCAGCGGGCTGCACAACTGGTGCGTGGCGCTGGCGATTGTGTGTGAAGGCGAACCGGTTATTGGCGTGGTCTGCGATCCCAATCATCAGGAGATCTTTCACGCCTGCCGGGGCAAAGGCGCATGGATGAATGAGCAGCGTATCCGGGCACACAGCGCCAGCCAGCTGAGCCAGGGGCTGTTTGGTCTGGGCTGCTCCACCAGTCAGCCTGCGGCTCCGCTGCTCGACTTTATCAGCGCGCTGCTGCAGCAGGGCGGCATGTTTATCCGCAACGGTTCCGGTGCGCTGATGAGCGCGTGGGCGGCGGCCGGGCGGCTGACCGGCTATTACGAAGCGCGTATGCAGCCGTGGGACGGTCTGCCCGGCATCATACTGATGCGGGAGGCAGGTGGAGAGACCAACCGTTATGAGCAGAACAATGGCCTGACGCAGGGCAATCCGGTACTGCTGGCTAACGCCACGCTCTGGCCGCAGATCAATGCGCTGCTGGCGGAGTCGCTGACGTGAAATCGCTGCTGATATTGCTGCTGCTGCCGCTGCTCGCCACCGCAGCCGATCCCTGGCAGCTGGAAAAGGTGGTGGAGATCGGCCGGCACGGCGTACGTCCTCCGACGGCGGCTAACCGGGCAGAGATTGAAGCGGCCACGCAGCGCCCCTGGCCGCGCTGGAGCACGGCAGATGGTGAACTTACCGGTCACGGCTACAGCGCGGTAGTGAATAAAGGACGCTGGCAGGGTAACTATTACCGTCAGGCGGGCCTGCTCCACGCGGGCTGCCCTGACAGCCGGCAAATTTATGTGCGCGCCAGCCCGCTGCAGCGCACGCGGGCCACGGCTCAGGCGCTGACTGACGGCGCGTTTCCCGGCTGCGGTGTGCCGGTGCACGTTGTCGCTGATGGGCCGGACCCTCTGTTTCAGAGCGATAAATTTCCGTTTGCCCGGACCGATCCTGCCCGCGAGCAGGCAGCGATTGCCGCACGGGCTGGCGACCTTGCTGCGCTGCAGCAGCGACTGCAGCCGGCGATCCGGCAGCTGAATGCGGCGGTCTGCGACGGCGATTGCCGCTTTTTTTCGCGCCCGTGGCAGCTGAAGCAGACCCGGAGCGGCCACAGCTATATTCAGGGATTAAGCGTGATGGCGAGCATGGTGGAAACGCTGCGTCTCGGCTGGAGTGAAAATCTGCCGCCGGAGGCGCTGGCGCAGGGGCGCCTGAACAGCGCGCAGCAGATTACGGCGCTGCTGCCGCTGCTCACCGCCAATTACGATCTGAGTAACGATGTCCCTTATCTGGCACAAAAGCGCGGCTCACTATTGCTCGATGCGGCGATTGCGGCGCTCGAAGATCGCCCCGGCTCGCCCGATACCCGCTGGCTGCTGCTGGTGGCCCACGATACCAATATCGCGATGGTGCGCACCCTGATGCATTTCAGCTGGCAGCTGCCGGGCTACGCGCGCGGTAATATCCCGCCGGGCAGCAGCCTGGTGTTTGAGCGATGGCGCAATACGCGTGATAACAGCCGCCGGCTGCGCATTTATTTTCAGGCGCAGAGCCTGGATGCGCTGCGCCAGCTCGCGCCGGTGGATCGCCAGCACCCTTTACTGCAGGCAGAGTGGCATCAGCCAGACTGTCACGACAGCGCTATCGGCACGCTCTGTCCTTATCAATCGACGCTGGCTCAGCTCAGAAAAGAAATCGACAGCAGCGCCCTCGCCCCCGTCACGTGGGCTCCCTGAATCAGTTGCACCTTTGTTCAGCCCGCCATGCGGGCTTATCAGTTTCCCGGCCGCCTCTTCGTTCTGCTGAAGCGTTTTTAGGGCTGAACTGCGATAATTCTATATTTGTCCGCTGTGACATAACGCTATGAAATTTAGCGTATTCTGAGTGCGTCAATCATCCCTTAGTTTTGACCTATTTTTCCGTTTTGGTTCTATTTTTCGGCGACAGGATGCGCCGAATACTTTTTTTCCCATAAAAAAAGTCGCCACACAGGGCGACTCTTTTCTTTTTAGCCTGACGCTCAGCGTTTCTGCCTTTTCACCAGCGGCCACGCCAGCAGCAGCAGCACAATCCAGGCAAAGCCCACGTAGAGTGAAATTCGCGTATCAGGGAAATAGCCAATCAGCGCAATGATAAAGGCGAGAAACAGCACGCCTGCCCAGGTGGTGGCACTGCCGCCCGGTACGGCAAACTGCAGCTGCGCCGCCTGCGCCTTGCCAATTTTGCGCCGGAATGCAATCTGCGACAGCAGGATCATGATCCATACCCAGACCGTGGCAAAGGTCGCCAGCGAGGCGATCACCAGGAAGACTTTTTCCGGCATCAGGTAGTTCAGATAGACGGCGATAAGCATCGCAAACATCATCACCACCACCGTCACCCACGGGATGCCGCGCGAAGAGACTTTCTGGAACACTTTAGGCGCATGGCCCTGTTGCGCCATACCGTGCAGCATACGCCCCACGCCAAAGACATCGCTGTTGATGGCAGATAGCGAAGCGGTCAGCACGACAAAGTTAAGAATTGACGCCGCCGCTGCAATACCCAGGTGCTGGAACGTCAGCACAAAGGGGCTGCCCTCGGTACCGACCTGATTCCACGGATAGATCGACATAATGACAAACAGCGTACCCACATAAAACACCAGGATACGCAGCGGCACCGAATTGATCGCGCGCGGAATCGATTTGGCGGGCTCATCCGCTTCACCGGCGGTGATACCGATGATTTCGATACCGCCATAGGCAAACATCACCATCTGCAGCGAGAGCAGCATACCCACAATACCGTGAGCGAAGAAGCCACCGTTGCTCCAGAGATTATGGATCCCGGTCGGCGTTCCGCCGTTGCCGATGCCCCAGAAAATCATGCCAAAGCCCGCCACAATCATGATGATAATGGTGGCGACCTTAAAGAAGGAGAACCAGAACTCTACTTCGCCAAACACCTTCACGCTCATCAGGTTGATGGCGCCGATAATCAGCACTACCGACAGCACCCAGATCCAGTGCGGCACATCCGGAAACCAGACGCCCATATAGATGCCAAACGCGGTGACGTCCGCGATCGCCACAATCAGGATCTCAAAGCAGTAGGTCCAGCCGGTGATGTAGCCCGCCAGCGGACCGAGATAATCCTGCGCATAGCGCGAAAAGGAGCTGGATTGCGGATTGTTAACCGACATCTCCCCCAGCGCGCGCATGATGATATAGGCCACCGCGCCACCAATAATATAGGCCAGCAAAACGCTGGGTCCCGCCATCCTGATAGCATCCGCCGAGCCGTAAAACAGCCCGGTGCCGATTGCCGATCCCAGCGCCATAAAGCGAATATGGCGCGTGCTCAGTCCGCGTTTGAGCGTGTTGGTTTCTTGCATAACAAACAGGTCCTGTGAAAATGAAAAAACCACGGGCAAGCCCGTGGTCGGAATGAACAGCCGTGTCGTTTACTGCCGGACAACTACCTGCTGTGGTCCTTTAACGCGATCTACCACGGCAGCAATCACCATCATTGCCAGCGAAGGCGGCAGCCAGGCGAGTCCCTGGTCGGCCAGCGGCAGATGCTGGCTGAACAGCGGCAGTATCTCTTTAAAGCTGGTGGTTTTGATTGCATCCACAATGCCAAACAGCAGGCTGACCAGCATGGTTGGCGCAATAATACGCGAGCTGCGGTTCCACCAGTTGAGGGTGAAGCTTAGCACTATCAGCACGATACAGGGCGGATAAATTGCTGTCAGCACCGGGATGGAGATCTGAATCAGATGGCTCAGCCCCAGATTTGACACCACCATCGAGAACAGGCCCAGAATAAACACCAGCGCTTTGTACGAGAGCGGCAGATACTGTGCAAAGAACTCAGCGCAGGCGCAGGTCAGGCCAACGGCCGTTACCATGCAGGCGATAAAGATCAGCGCAGCGAGGAAGAAGCTGCCCATGCTGCCAAACGTCTGCTGTACGTAAGCGTGCAGAATGGCGGCGCCGTTGGCATTCTGGTCAACCAGGCCGGCACTGCCGGAGCCGAGCTTGAACAGGCTGAGATAGACCAGCGTCAGTCCGACACCGGCGATCAGGCCAGCCAGCATGGTGTAGCGCGTCAGCAGTTTCGCATCTTCAACGCCGCGGGAACGCGCCGCATTCACAATCACGATACCAAACACCAGTGCGCCCAGCGTATCCATGGTGAGATAGCCATTTACAAAACCGGTAGAGAACGCCGCGCGCTGATAGTCTGCCGTCGCAGGCGCAATACCGCCCGCCGGCCAGACCAGCGCGGCAACGCCGAGTATGGTCAGCGCGACAATTTTCAGCGGCGCCAGCACGTGTCCGACGGTATCCAGCAGCTTGCCCGGATAGAGGGAGATCCCGATCACCAGCGCAAAGTAGATGAGGCTATAGATAAACAGCGGCAGCGGGCCGTCACCGGTCAGCGGAGCGATACCGACTTCAAACGAAACGGTCGCAGTACGCGGCGTCGCAAACAGTGGGCCCACGGCCAGATAGCAGACCGTTGCCAGCAGCAGACCCGCTGCTTTACCGATTGGCGAACTGAGCGCATCGATGCCGCCGCCAACGCGCGCCAGCGCGATCACGGTCATGACCGGCAGGCCGACCGCGGTCGCGAGGAAGCCGAGTGCGGCGACCCAGACGTGTTCACCAGACTGAATTCCCACCATTGGTGGAAAGATAATGTTGCCTGCGCCAACGAACAGGGCAAAGGTCATAAAGCCCAGCGCAAGGATGTCCCTCGAGGTTAAACGGTATGTCATAACTTCTGTCGTGCCTGTAGCTGATGTTGCGGTGGAAGTTGAGTTTGTGTTGTCCCCTGATTGCGCGATAACAATGGCTTAGCTGGATTACCCAGTGCGAAATGCGGGCCGAATCGAGACAGCGCAGGTGATTTAATCTGCTTTTCTTCTGTTCACAGAGGGATGAATCGACAACGGCGCAAATTAAAACGTTTATAGCGGAGAAAGACAATACAGGATCGAAAAACCAGAAGGATATCGCGCATAAGCGTATGCAGGCAGTGAATATGGGCGAAATAGCCGCTAAACGCCTCAGATGATTTGTTTAAAATTCAGACAAAGCGAAAGTTGTTCTTGCATAAGTGCGGTTCCGGATGCACAAAAGGCGCGATTTACGCGCCTGTCTGCACAACTTTACACTCTCACCACACCTGTTTAGCAATATCCACCACCAGACGGATCTTCTGCCACTGCTCCGCTTCGCTCAGGCTATTACCCTCTTCGGTGGAAGCAAAGCCGCACTGTGGGCTGAGGCAGATCTGATCGAGGCTGACATACTGCGCCGCTTCCTGCAGCCGCGCTTTGACCTGTTCAGGATCTTCCAGCGCGCCGGTTTTGGTCGTGATAAGACCCAGTACCGCTTTCTGATGACCTGGCTTAATAAAGCGCAGCGGCTCAAATCCGCCGGAGCGTTCGTTGTCATACTCCAGGAAAAAGGCGTCGATATTCACGCCGCCAAACAGGATCTCCGCTACCGGCTCATAGCCGCCTTCTGATATCCAGGTAGAACGGAAGTTACCGCGGCACACGTGCAGCCCGACGGTGAGATCGGCCGGTTTATCTGCCAGCGCCGCGTTCAGCACCTGCGCATAAGTGCGGGCCAGCGCCTGCGGATCGTCGCCGCGTGCGCGGATCTGTTCCTGCTGCTCCCCGGAGCAGAGATAGGCCCAGACGGTATCGTCGAGCTGCAGATAGCGGCAGCCGGCAGCATAAAATGCGGCAATGGCGTCTTTATAGGTCTGCGCCAGATCGGCAAAGTAGGCATCCAGATCGGGGTAAACCGTGGCGTCGATAACCTTGCGACCGCCGCGGAAATGCAGCACGCTCGGGCTGGGAATCGTCATTTTAGCGACCGCGTCGCCGGCGATACTCTGCAGAAAGCGGAAGTGGTCCAGCATCGGATGCGCCGGATTAAACGAGACTTTACCGGTGACTTTTACACCGTGCGCTTTGGTCTGCACGCCGTTGAACTGGATCCCCTGCTCCGCTTCAAACAGCTCTACGCCATTCAAATCGCCAAAGAAATCGAAGTGCCACCAGGCGCGACGGAACTCGCCGTCGGTGACAACCTGCAGGCCATTGGCACGCTGCTGCGCGACAACATCGCGAATAGCCTGGTCTTCCACTTCGCGCAGCTGCTCAGCGCCAATCTCACCACGGGCGTGCTGTTCGCGCGCCTGTTTGATCGCAGCGGGACGCAGAAAACTGCCGACGGTATCGGCGCGGAACGGGGCGTGCTGAGCGGGCATAGATTCTCCTTGCAGACCGGTAGTTGCGGTCAGGTATAATTTCTTCTGGTTATTTCAGCCATCTGGATGGCTATATGTCCAAAGAGTGCCACGCTTCCGCGCCCGGGGCAACGGAAGAATTTTCAGCAGACATGAAGAAAATTCATTTTCCTGTGCACGCGCTTTCTGCTTACTCAATGGCCGCCCGTGCAGCGGAGATTTGCGCATCGGAGAGAGGTAAATAGCCCGCTTCCGCCACTCGCCGCTGGCCCTGCGACGACAGTACCTGATGCAGAAACGCCGCCACCAGCGGCGGCAGCGGCTTGCCCGGCGGTTTATTCACGTAGATATAGAGTGGCCGGGACCAGGGATAGCGGCCGCTGCGGATGGTATCGGCATCGGGCATAATGCTTTCGCCGGTTCGCGTCACAATCGGCACTATCTTCACGCCGCTGAGATGAAAGCCAAAGCTGGCGTAGCCGATACTCTCTGGCGTGGTCGCAACCGCCTGCACCACGGCAGCTGAACCGGGAAACTCCGCCACGTCAGCGCGAAAATCGCCGCGACAGAGCGCCTGCTGTTTGAAGAACCCCCAGGTGCCGGAGGCGGAGTTGCGGCCAAAGCGCTGAATGCGCCGCTGCGCCCAGTTATCGTCTGTCACGCCCGTATCGCCCCAGCGCTGCGGAACCTGCGTGCCGCCGCACAGGCGGGTAACAGAATAGAGCGCATCAAGCTGCGGCTGGCTGATACGCTGCAGCGGATTAGCCTGGTTCACCACCACGACCAGCGCATCCATGGCGACCGGTACGGCGAGCGGCGGATAGCCGTAGCGGGCAATGAACAGCTGTCGTTCATCGTTCTGCATCGGCCGGCTCATCGCGCCCAGCTGTGCGGCACCCGCAGCCAGCGCCGTTGGCGCGGTTGAAGAGCCCGCCGCCTGTACCTGAACGTTGACGCCGGGCGCCTGCAGGCTGAAATCTTCCCCCCACAGCGTCATCAGGTAGCCCAGCGTATCTGACCCGGCGCTGCTGAGGTTGCCGGTCAGCATCGCTTTTTGCGCCTGCGCCAGCACAGAGAAGAGCAGCAGAAGTGTGAACAGCAGAGATTTCAGCATGGAGCCGCCGTCAGAGAGAAGAAGAGCGCTATTGTGGCAAGCCTGCGAAAACGGCGCAACGCAGATTACCCCGCCCGCTCCTGCGCGGCCTCTTCCACAATCAGACGCGACGGCAGCAGAAAGCGAAAGCAGGTCTCCTGATGCGGCCGGCTGCTGATCTCCAGCCGTGCACCGTGATGGCTCAGCGCATGCTTGACGATCGCCAGCCCCAGTCCGCTGCCCCCGGTGGCACGCGACCGCGCTTTATCAACGCGGTAAAAGCGCTCCGTCAGGCGCGGCAGATGCTCTTCGCTGATGCCGGGACCGTTATCGCAGACTTTAAGCTCCGCTCCCTGCCGCGTGCGCAGCCAGCTGATATGAATATGTGTGCCTTCCGGCGTGTGGTTAACCGCGTTATAGACCAGGTTAGAGATAGCGCTGCGCAGCTGCTCGTCGTTACCCAGTACGCGCAGATGAGGATCGGTATGGAAGTGAATAACATGGCGCCCCTGGCTCAGCGTTTCCGCCTCGCGCTGCAGCAGATGCAGCATGGCCGGTACATCAACCCGCTCTTTGAGATCGAGCGCCGGAGCCGCTTCGATGCGCGACAGCGTCAGCAGCTGCCTCACCAGGCTGTCCATGCGCCGGGTCTGCTCCTGCATTGTACCCAGCGCTTTGCTGCGCGTGCGCGCATTCATCGCCTCATCGTCCATCATCTCCAGATAGCCCTGCAGCACCGTGAGCGGCGTACGCAGTTCATGACTGACGTTGGCAAAAAAGTTGCGGCGGGCGCCCTCCAGCTGATGCATCTGGGTCACATCGCGCGCCACCATCAGCCACTGCCCCTCGCTGTAAGGCATCACGCGGAACTCCATGTGCCGCTGATTATTCAGCACTACCGTCAGCGGCCGGGCAAAGTCGCGCTGGCGGATATAGCGGGAGAATTCGGGATAGCGCAGCAGGTTGAGAATATTCTGGCCGTTATCCTCCGGCCAGCGCAGCCCCAGATGCTGCTGGGCGAGGCCGTTGCACCAGAAAATGGTTCCCTCTTCAGTGGTCAGCACCACGGCATCCGGCAGCGACTCCGCGCCGCTGCGAAAGCGCCTGATCAGGTTTCCCAGCTCGCGGCGGCGGCGGCGGTTACGCAGCTGCATCTGGTAGAGGCCATAAAACAGCGGTTCCCAGCTGCCGCGCCCGGTGGGCGGCGTCATTGATCGGTCGACCCACAGCCAGTGGGAGAGCCGCATCAGATTAGTAAAGTGCCAGGCCAGAACGCCTGAGACGGCTGCCAGCAGCCACCACGACAGATAACCAAACAGCAGGCCGAGCAGCAGCGCAGGCAGACAGGCCAGCGCCAGCTCGGTCAGTAATCGCTTCCAGGAGAGGCGTTCCAGCACGGTAGCAGGCTCCGTTTAGTAGCGGGCAGAGAAACGATACCCTGTTCCGCGTACGGTTTGCACCATACGATCGTGGCCGGAGATTTCCAGTGCTTTACGCAGGCGACGAATATGCACATCCACGGTGCGATCTTCGACATAGACGTTGGTGCCCCAGACGTGGTTCAGCAGCTGTTCGCGGCTGTAGACCCGCTCCGGATGCGTCATAAAGAAATGCAGCAGCTTATATTCGGTTGGTCCCATCTCCAGCGGCGTGGTCTCCGACATCACGCGATGTGAGGAGGGATCGAGACTCAGCCCCTGCATCTCAATCACCTCTTCGACCGCCATCGGGGAGATGCGCCGCATGACGGCTTTGATACGCGCCATCAGCTCTTTCGGTGAGAACGGCTTGGTGATGTAATCATCTGCGCCCACTTCCAGCCCGCGCACGCGATCCTCTTCCTCACCGCGCGCGGTCAGCATCATGACCGGGATATCGCGCGTCATGGCCTCGCGCTTCAGATGTTTAATAAACTGAATGCCGCTGCCGCCAGGCAGCATCCAGTCCAGCAGGATCAGATCGGGCCAGGGTTCAATCAGCCGGCTAATCGCGCTGTCATAATCTTCCGCTTCAATGGGCTGGTAGTCGTTCTGTTCCAGCACAAAACATAACATTTCCCGGATGGGCGCTTCATCTTCCACAACCAAAATGCGCTTGGCCATTATTGCTCCTGCGAGTGTGACGGGATGTCACTGGGATATGCGGCGTCATTATGCGTCAGTTTTATGACACTTTTATGAAAAACCCGGCGGGTAAGCAAGAGATAAAAACCACCCCCGCACCGGCAAAAACGTCTTTTTTCCTTTATGCCCGAAGCCGTTATACTGGCCGTCAGCTTTCAGGCAGGACACCCCATGCGCATTATTCATACCGCAGACTGGCACCTCGGTCAGTTTTTTTACAGCAAGAGTCGCGCCGCCGAACACCAGGCTTTTCTTGACTGGCTGCTCCGGCAAATTGCTGAGCATCAGGTTGATGCACTGATCGTGGCAGGCGATCTGTTTGATACCGGTTCGCCCCCCAGTTACGCCCGTGAAATGTTTAACCGGTTCGTGGTCGCGCTGCAGCCCAGCGGCTGTCAGCTGGTTGTGCTGGCGGGCAATCACGATTCGGTCGCCACGCTGAATGAGTCGCGCGAACTGCTGGCCTGCCTTAACACCCGGGTGATCACCAGCGCCACCCCCGGCGGCGAACAGCAGGTGCTGACGCTGACGCAGCGTGACGGATCGCCGGGCGCGCTGCTGTGCGCCATTCCCTATCTGCGCCCGCGCGATATTCTGCGCAGCCGGGCCGGTCAGTCCGGGCGCGACAAGCAGTTATCGCTGCTGCAGGCGATTGAGCAGCATTATCAGCACTGCTATAGCGCCGCCATGGCAGAAAGAGAGCGGCTGGATAAGCCGCTGCCAATCGTCGCTACCGGCCACCTCACTACCGTGGGCGTGACCAAAAGCGACGCGGTACGTGATATCTATATCGGCACGCTGGATGCGTTTCCGGCGCAGGCGTTTCCGCCCGCAGACTACATTGCACTCGGCCATATTCACCGCGCGCAGCGGATTGCCGGCACGGAACATATTCGCTACAGCGGCTCACCGATCCCGCTCAGTTTTGATGAGAGCGGACGTGATAAAAGCGTCTGGCTGCTCGATTTTGGCCGCACGCTGGAGAGCGTAACCGCGCTGACCATACCCGCCTTTCAGCCGATGCAGATGCTAAAAGGATCGATGGCAGAGATTGAGGCGCAGCTGGCACAGTTTGCCCGCTATGAGGGATCGCTGCCGGTATGGCTGGATATCGAGATCACCACGCAGGAGTACCTCACCGATCTGCAGCGGCGTATTGAACAGCTCACGGCCACGCTGCCGGTAGAGGTGCTGCTGGTACGCCGCAGCCGCGCGCTGCGTCAGCGCAGCCTGGAGCGGCTGACAAATGAGACGCTGAGCGAACTAAAAGTCGAAGAGGTTTTTGCCCGTCGCCTGGCACAGGAGTCAGAGCTGGACGCGCAGCAGAGTGACGGACTGACCCGTCTGTTTCGCAGCGCGCTGGCCGCTCTGGAGGATCCGTCCGCATGAAAATTCTGACGCTACGTTTTAAAAATCTCAACGCGCTGCGCGGTGAATGGCTGATTGACTTCCGCCAGGAGCCGTTCGCCAGCAACGGCCTGTTTGCCATCACGGGCGCTACCGGCGCCGGCAAAACCACGCTGCTGGATGCGATCTGCCTGGCGCTCTATCACCAGACGCCGCGCCTTGGCGGGCTGTCGCAGAGTGAGAATCAGCTGATGACGCGCGACACCGCCGAGTGTCTGGCTGAAGTTGAGTTTGAAATTAAAGGTGAAGCCTGGCGCGCCTTCTGGAGCCAGAACCGGGCGCGCGGTCAGGCTGACGGCAAGCTGCAGGCGCCGCGCGTGGAGCTGGCGCGGGTCGCTGATAATCAGATCGTGGCGGATAAAGTCGGCGATAAGCTGAAAGCCATAGAGTCGCTCTCCGGGCTCGATTTTGCCCGCTTCACCCGCTCAATGATGCTGTCACAGGGTCAGTTTGCCGCATTTCTGAACGCCCGCCCCGGCGAGCGCGCCGAACTGCTGGAGGAGCTGACCGGTACCGAGATTTATGGCGATATCTCCATTCATATTTTTGAACGCTGGCGCGCGGCGCGCGGCGCGCTTGAGACGCTGCGCGCCCGCGCCGGCGGCATTACGCTGCTGGATGAGACGCAGCGGGCATCGCTCACAGAGCAGCTGGAGACTTTAAGCGCGGAGGAGCGCGCGCTGAATGCACAGCTTACGCAGGCGCAGACGCAGCAGCAGTGGCTGGCGCAGGCGCAGCAGCTGACGCAGGAGCAGCAGCACGCTGACGCGGCGCGCCAGGCAGCGGAACAGGCGTGGCAGCAGGCGTCCGCAGAGCGCCAGCAGCTGGCGCGCGCCGAGCCGGCAGAGAAGCTGCGCGCCGGACTGCAGCTGCGTGAACAGCTGCAGCGCGACAGTGATGCACAGCAGCAGCTGGTCCGGCAGCTGCAGGCGCAGCAGCAGCAGGCTGAAACCACGCTGCAGCAGGCGGAACGCGATTATCAGCAGGCGCTGCAGAGGCGTGATGAGGCGGTGGAAGCCGGACAGCAGCTCGAAACGCTGCTGACGGAGCAGGTGCTGCCGCTCGATCAGCAGATAGCGCGCACCGCGCAGCAGCTGAGTGAACAGCAGCAGCAGCTGACGCAGCAGCAGCAGGCGGTCGGCCGCAGCGAACAGGCGCTACAGCAGCAGCAACAGGTGAGTGAACGCTTACAGCTGCAGCTGGCTGAACAGCAGGCGTGGCGCACGCGCGAAGCGGCGACCGCCGGCTGGGGACCGGAGCTGGCGCGCTGGCAGGCTGATATCGGGCACCTTGAGGAGCGTGAACAGGCGGCGACGCAGCTTGCCGGACAGCAGCAGCGACAACAGCAGCAGCTGGCGCTGCTGCAGCAGACGCTGGCAGCGCGTGAACAGGCGGCTAAGCCATTAGCGCAGGCGGAAGCGGAGAGCCGCCAGCAGCGCGAACAGGCTGAGCAGGCGCTGACCTCTCTGGAAAATCAGCAGCGCAGCGCCGATCTGCGCAATGCCCTTGCCCGCTACCAGCAGCAGCGCGCCCCGCGTCAGCAGCTGACGCTGCTGGCCGCGCAGTGGCAATCGCTGCAACCGCAGCGCGTACAGCGGGCTGCCAGGCTGACGCAGCTGCAGCAGAGTTACCGGCAGGGTGAAGAGACGCTGCAGAAGCTGCGCGACAGCTGGAAGCGTGAGCATCAGGCGCTGCTCGATCTGCGTCGCCTGTGCGAACTGGAGCGGACCATTGCCCGGCTGGCTGATGAGCGCGCCAGATTACAGCCTGACACCCCCTGCCCGCTGTGTGGTTCCTGTCAGCACCCGGCGGTAGCGGACTATCAGCAGCTCCGGCCGGATGAGAATCAGCAGCGGCTGACCGCGCTGGAGACGGCAGTGGCGCAGCTGAAAGAGGCAGGCACGGCACAGGGCGAACAGCAGAAACTCTCTCTGCAGCAGCAGCAGGCGCTGGAAGAGGAGCTGGCTGACCTGGATCGCCAGCTGGCCACCATTGATACCCGGTGGCAGGCGCTGTGCACTCCGCTGGGACTGAACTTTACGCCGGCGCAGCATGCAGAGTTCACTGCCTGGCAGCAGCAGCTGGAGGCGCAGGAGCTGACGGAGCAACAGCAGCTGCAGGCGCGTGAAGAGGCAGCAGCAGTGCTGCAGCAGGCTAAAGATGCCTATCTGCAGCAGCAGCAGCGGTGGCAGCAGCATCTGCAGGAGCAGCAGCTTGCACAGCAGCAGCGGGAGAGCGCACAGCAGCAGCTGGCCGATCTGGAGAAGCGGCTCAGAGATGAGCAGCAGGCGCTGCAGCACGCTGCGGCGCGCCTGACGGAGCAGCTCGCGGCCCATCAGCTTCGCCTGCCGGAACCCGCCGCACGCGCCAGCTGGTTTGCCGCACAGCAGCAGCGCTGGCAGCGCTGGCAAGAGAGTGAGCAGTTACTGACTTCTCTGCAGCCGCAGATCGCCAGAGCGGGAAGTGAACAGCATAACCTGCAGCAGACGCTGCAGCGTGAACGGCAGCAACAGGAGAGCCTGCAGCACGCTCTGACGCTGATGCAGCAGCAGCAGCAGGATCTGCAGCAGCAGCGCAGCCAGCTGTTTGGCACGCGCAGCGTAACGGAGGCGCGCCGGCAACAGCACACGCTACTGCAGCAGCTGGACCAGGCGCTGGCAGGGGGGCTGCAGCAGTGGCAGCAGGCGCAAAGCGGACTGCATAGCCTGCAGGGTCAGCTGGCGCAGACGTACAGCCAGCAGGCCGCGCTGACGGAGCGCCTGCAGCAGGCGCAACAGCAGTTCAGCCAGGCACTGCGACAGAGCGAGTTTGCTGATGAAGCGGCACTGCACGCGGCGCTGCTGCCGGAAGAGGCGCTGCTGCAGCTGCGCGCCCGGCTGCAGCAGCTGGAGCAGCAGCGTTTACAGCAGATTGCCCGCTATGAACAGCTGGACCAGCGGCTGGCGCAGCATCAGCAGCAGCGCCCCGCCGGCTTCAGCAATGAACAGGCTGCCGCCCTCAGCCAGCAGCTGGAGACATTACGCCTGGCGCTGCGTGATAACGCGCGCCAGCAGGGAGAGGCGCAGCAGCAGCTGCAGAGTGATGCGCTTCTGCGCCAGCAGCAGCAGGCGCTGCTGGCAGAGATCGCCGCCGATGAGGCTGAGCTGGTGCAGCTGAGCCGCCTCAACGATCTGATCGGTTCAGCCAAAGGTGACAAGTTCCGCCGGTTTGCGCAGGGGTTAACGCTGGATCATCTGGTCTGGCTGGCGAATCGTCAGTTCGATCGCCTGCATGGACGCTATCTGCTGCAGCGACGCCTCAGCGATGAGCTGGAGCTTGAGGTGGTGGATACCTGGCAGGCGGACGCAACCCGCGATACCCGGACGCTTTCAGGCGGTGAGAGTTTTCTGGTGAGTCTGGCGCTGGCGCTGGCGCTCTCCGATCTGGTCAGTCACAAAACCCGCATCGAATCTCTGTTCCTTGATGAGGGGTTTGGCACGCTGGATGCTGAGACGCTCGATACCGCGCTCGACGCGCTGGATGCGCTTAACGCCAGCGGGAAAACCATTGGCGTGATCAGCCACGTAGAGGCGATGAAAGAGCGTATTCCGGTCCAGATCCGGGTACGGAAAATGAATGGCCTGGGATACAGCAAGCTGCAGCTGCCGGGAGCGTAACCTGCGACTGATTCTGGTTCTGCAGAGAGTCAGAGGAATGCCATAGCTTTCCGCCCGGCGCGCGGTAGACTCAGCGGCTGGCTCCCGTTTTTCAGGCTCTGTTATGAGAATAGATTTTATCGCCGCCGCAGCGGGTCTGCTGCTGGCAGCACTGACGCTGACTGGCTGCGCCCGTACGCCTGCCGCCCCGCCAGCCGCATTAAGCAACCTGTGCGAGCCGGACGTGGCACCGGAAAGCGCCTCCTGCCACTGGACGCGCAGCGTTCAGCATCAGCTTAACCAGCAGTTTCGCGATGCGGCGCACTACGCCGGACAGCAGTGCTGGCTGCGGCTGGAGTGGCAGGCCAGCGGGCGCTTTGCCGTTACCCAGACGCAGGGTGATGAGGCGCTGTGCCTGCGCGCCTGGCAGCTGGTTGGCCAGTCCGCCGCGCTGCCGCCGCCGCCCGATCGCACCCAGCCGGCGTGGTTTGGCTTTGCGCCGCATAAGTCATAACGTCGCCTGTCCCTCCAGCGGCCAGAGCCACGCTGCGCCGCGAACGCCGCTGGAGTCGCCGTGCAGCGCTTTACGCACTGGCGTTTCACACTCGCGGCCAAACACCCAGGGTTGCATCAGGCCGGGCAGCGTCTGGTACAGACGGTCCACATTGCTCATTCCGCCGCCCAGCACAATCACGTCGGGATCGAGCAGATTCACCACCTGCGCCAGCGCTTTCGCCAGCCGCTGTTCGTAGCGGCTCATCGCCTGCTCCGCCAGCGGATCCTGCTGCGCAATCAGCTGCATAATCTCCGCACCGCTGAGCGTCTGCCCGCTTAACCGCTGGTAATCAGTGGCAAAACCGGTTCCGGAAACAAAGGTTTCAATACATCCCCGTAAGCCGCAGTAGCACGGCACCTCCTGCTGAAAGCGCTGCTCATCGGCATCCATCCACGGCAGCGGATTGTGCCCCCACTCGCCGGCGTTGCCATTGAGCCCGATGCGCGACACGCCGTTCATGGCGATCCCCGCGCCGGATCCGGTGCCGATGATCACCGCAAACACCAGCGGCTGACCGGCGCCGGCGCCGTCGGTGGCTTCAGAGACCGCCAGACAGTTTGCATCATTGGCAATACGCACCTCCCGGCTCAGCGCCTGCGCCAGATCTTTATCCAGCGGCTGTCCGTTCAGCCAGGTGGAGTTGGCATTTTTCACCCGCTGCGCATAGGGCGAAATCGAGCCGGGAATACCGACCCCGACGCTGCCCCGCTCTCCGGTCTGCGCTTCGGCCAGACGTACCAGATCCGCCATCACGCCGACCGTAGCAGCGTAGTCGTTGCGCGGGGTATTCACGCGATGACGGAACAGCTGCGTGCCGTCATCCGATAAAGCAATAACCTCTGTCTTGGTGCCGCCTAAATCGATACCGATACGCACGGGTTATTCCTCATTATTCACATGGGGTGGAGATACAGTAGAGGGGCGATTCGGGAAAGGCAATGAAACCCGGCGCAGGTTTCGCTATCATGCGCGCTCCCTGTTTGAGACTTGTGCGCCCGATCGCACCCACGGTAAGGAATCCCGATGTTGTGGTTTAAAAATATGATGGTTTATCGTCTGAATCGTGACCTTCCGCTGTCCGCAGACGATCTGGAAAAACAGCTTGATGCATTTACGTTCTCACCGTGCGGAAGTCAGGATATGGCTCAGACCGGCTGGGTATCGCCGATGGGTAACCGCGGGGAAGCGCTGGCCCATGAGGTCAACGGACAGATAGTGATCTGCGCCCGCACCGAACAGAAAATTCTGCCTTCACCGGTCGTGAAGCAGGCGCTGGATGCCAAAATTGAGAAGCTGGAGGCGGAGCAGAGCCGCAAGCTGAAGAAAACTGAAAAAGATTCGCTGAAAGATGAAGTGCTGCACAGCCTGCTGCCCCGCGCTTTCAGCCGTTTCAGCCAGACCTTTATGTGGATCGATACGGTCAATAACCTGATCGCTGTTGACTGCGCCAGCGCCAAAAAAGCGGAAGATACGCTGGCGCTGCTGCGCAAAAGTCTCGGCTCGCTGCCGGTCGTGCCGCTGACCATGGAGAAGCCGATTGAGCTGACGCTGACGGAGTGGGTGCGCGGCGGCGACCTGCCTGCAGGCTACGCCCTGATGGATGAGGCGGAGCTGAAAGCGCTGCTGGAGGATGGCGGTGTGATCCGCTGCAAAAAGCAGGATCTGATCTCCGATGAGATCGCCAACCACATTGAAGCGGGCAAAGTGGTGACCAGACTGGCGCTCGACTGGCAGGAGCGAATTCAGTTTGTGATTGCTGATGATGGTTCAGTAAAGCGCCTGAAATTCAGCGATACGCTGCGTGAACAGAATGATGATATCGATCGCGAGGATTTCGCTCTGCGCTTTGACGCTGACTTTACGCTGATGACCGGCGAACTCGCGGCGCTGATCGCCAGCCTGACCGACGCGCTCGGCGGCGAAGCACCGCGTTAATCAGGCATAAAAAAAGCTGCAGCCTGAAGGTTGCAGCTCTGTCTCTCTTGCGCCGTTTACAGGTAGCGGCAGAGATAGGAGGTAGGCTCAGCTACCTGCAGATGAAACTCACTGTGGCCGGGGACATTAAATGTGCTGCCCGCCTCATACCACTTCCACTCCGCCTCACCCGGCAGCAGCACTTTCAGTGCGCCGCTCACCACCGTCATCTCTTCCGGCTGGCCGGTGCCAAAGGTGTACTCGCCTTCAGCCATAACGCCTACGCTGGCGCGGCCGATGGTCACGCTGTCGAACCCGATCGATTTCACTTTTCCGTCGAAATAATCACTGACATTGAGCATGCTTTTTCCTCGCAGCACATGAAGGTTATCAGCAGATTACAAGGGGAGCCCTCAGGGTGTCACGCAAATAAATCGCTGCTGGCGCAGCGGCAGGAAAATTCAGGAGAGTGCGGAGAATTCACTGGCGTCCCTGCCAGTGCGGCTTATTCTTTTTCCACATCTTCGTAGCGATCTTTCGCGTCCAGTGCTTCCTGCTCAGATTCATGCTCGCTGATCAGGGAGTTCTCTTTAGGATGATCGGCACGCAGTTCATACCAGGTAACTTTTTTACCTTCTGGCCCTTTTTCGACGGCCACGACACGGGCTTCACGCGGATAGGGTGGTCTGGATGGCATCGTTTTCCCTCTCTTATCAGTGTTCCACACGGCAGTGGCGATCCGCTGCCTGTAACTGAGTATAGACCAGCATGCATTGATGCCAGCAAAGCGGGAGTTTTCTGATAAAAATCAGCTGGCGCGGGCCAGCGCGAGCGAACGTATGATCTGTTCTGCAACCTGCTCCGGCGGCTGCATGGCATCAACCTGATAGTGGGCCGCCTGCTGATAGAGCGGCGCGCGCAGGCGCAGGATCTCATCCATCTCCTCGGCAATTGGCTGGCCGGTAAGCGTGGGCCGCTGCGCGGTTTCAGGCTGCTGCTGCAGCCGGTTCGCCAGCGCTTCCGCCGGTGCGCTGAGCCAGATCACATGTCCCTGCTCGCGCATAAAGCGGCGGTTTACTTCAGCCAGCACCATCCCGCCGCCGGTGGCAATCACCGCTGCCGGCGTGGTGACGGCGCGCAGCGCCTCGGTTTCGCGCGCGCGGAAGCTCTCCCAGCCTTCGCTGGCAACAATTTCAGCCACGCTGCGCTGCGCGGCCTGCTGCAGGTAGTGATCGGTATCGCAGAAGGTGTAATTCAGCATGCGCGCCAGCACCTGGCCGATAGTGGTTTTGCCGCATCCGCGTGCGCCGATAAGATAGATGGGTAATGACATCCGGGCTTATTCTCCGCCGTGCTCTGCCGCGCCGGCAGGCGATCAGGTCAATAATGCGTCGCATAATATCCGGATTTTATTTCAGCAGCCAGTTTCGAAGCACAAATTACGCGCACTCTGGCGGCTGCTATAATTAGCTCACTGAATTTAAAGCGAAAAAGCATGCGCATTTTGTGCATCACCCGGGCGGTGTACGCGGGCAACATTTGCTTACCACGTCAGTGATTTACTTTCGCGCGCCCTGCCCGCATATAGATAGCCTTAACGCCAACGGAGGTTCACCATGCAAAATCAGGAACAGCAACTCATTGAAAATCTCTTTAGCCGGTTAAAACAGGCCGGTGAGCAGAGTGGCCCGCGCGATGCGGGTGCGGAACAGCTTATCCGTCAGCATCTGCAGAACCAGCCCGACGCGCCCTACTACATGGCCCAGGCGATTCTGATTCAGGAGGCTGCACTGAAAAAGCTGAATGCCCGCATCACCGAGCTGGAAAACAACCAGGCACAGCAGCAGGCTCCGCAGCAGAGCGGCGGCTTTCTTTCCGGTTTATTTGGCGGCGGTTCGCGTCAGCAGCAACCGCAGCAGCAGCAGTCTGGCTGGAACAGCCCGCCCCCGCAATATGCGCAGCAGCCGGCCGCACCGGCCCGCGGCACTGGCTTTCTCGGCGGCGCGCTGCAGACGGCTGTAGGCGTGGCAGGTGGCGTGGTGATGGCGGATATGCTCACCAGCCTGTTTCATCATTCGCAGCCGGAAGAGATCGTGAATATTATCAACGAACCGGCGCTGCCGCAGGTGGATGAGAACCTGGATACGTTCAACGGCAACGACAGCAGCAGTGCGTTTCTCAATGACAACAGCAGCTGGAATGACAACAGCTTTGCCGACAACAGCGATCTGAATGATTTTGACAACGGCGGCTTTGATGATGATGACAGCTTTGTCTGATCAGCGCTGACGCAGCCACTTGTCGAGTTCGTTGGCAAACAGCTGGCGGTCACGCGGGCTCAGCGCCGCCGGGCCGCCGCTCTGAATGCCGCTGGCGCGCATCGTCTCCATAAAATCGCGCATGGTCAGGCGCTGCCGGATAGTATCAGGCGAGTAACGCTCACCACGCGGATTCAGCGCAGCAGCCCCTTTTTCCAGCACTTCCGCCGCCAGCGGAATGTCGCCGGTGATCACCAGCTCGCCGGGCTGCACGCGCTTCACAATTTCATTGTCCGCCACGTCAAAACCGGCCGCGACCTGCAGCGTCTTCAGAAAGGGTGAAGGCGGCACGCGCAGCGGCTGGTTAGCGACAAAGGTCACCGTCACTTTTGTCCGTTCGGCAGCGCGGTAAAGTACCTCTTTAATGACTACCGGACAGGCGTCAGCATCGACCCAGATTGACATAATGGTTTCCCTGTAATGAATAACAGGCGCAATCTTGCCGCGCTGGTCAGGAAAGGCAATCGATATTTTACCGGCACTTGTTATTCACGACCGCTGACGTAAGCTAACCCGCAGCGAAATCAATATGATTAAGGAGAGAGCGATGCTGGAGAAAAAAATCGGCTTTATCGGCTGCGGCAATATGGCCCGGGCGATCATCAGCGGCCTGGTCAACAGCGGGCTTATCGCCCCCGCCAATATTCTGGTATGGGACCGCAAAGCGGAAACCAACCAGCAGATGGCGCAGCAGTACGGGATCAGCGCGGCGGAGAGCGCAGAAGCACTGGCGCGCGAGGCGGATATCCTGTTTGGCGCGGTCAAACCTAATGTGATTCTGAAAGTGCTCAGCGATCTGGCGGGCGTGATGAAAAAGGATGCGCTGGTAGTTTCAATTGCCGCAGGCGTGACGCTGGATTCGCTGGCTGGCGTACTGGGTCACGATCGCAAAATTGTGCGGGTGATGCCCAATACGCCGGCGCTGGTCAATGAGGGCATGACCTCGGTGACACCTAACGTGCTGGTGGAGCCGCAGGAAGTGGACGATATCGTCGCTATTTTTGAAAGCTTCGGGAAAGCCGCCGTGGTCAATGAGTATCTGATCCACGCGGTTGTGGGCGTCAGCGGCTCTGCTCCGGCATATGTATTTATGTTTATTGAAGCGATGGCCGACGCGGCCGTGCTGGGCGGCATGCCGCGCGCGCAGGCGTATGAGTTTGCCGCGCAGGCGGTGAAAGGTGCTGCGCAGATGGTCATCGAGACGGGCACACATCCTGCTGAGCTGAAAGATCAGGTCTGCTCGCCCGGTGGCACGACGATTGAGGCGGTAAAAGCGCTGGAAGAGAATGGTTTTCGCGCGGCGGTGATGAACGCCATGCAGCGCTGTATGGCGAAGTCAGAGGCGCTGAGCAAAGCGTAATCGCAGTCCTCTTCTGCCGTCGTCCCGGTCCTCTTTTCTGAACTGAGGACCGGAATTAAGCCGGGCAGTTACGCGGTATACTGCTCATAGAGCGCCACGCCCTGCGCCAGCGTCAGCGGCTGCTGCATCTGTTCGATTAGCGCAGCGGTAAGCGTGTATAATCCGGCCGAGCAGACCGCTGCAATTCTCCCCTGCTGGCAGTAGAATGCAATAAACCTCTGGTCATCCAGCGAACCCAGCAGACGATATTCATCCCACTCTTCAGCATGCCCGAGATATTCGTAACGGGTGCCGTAGTGCGCCGTCCAGAAAAAAGGTACGCGGTCGTACTCAATCTGCTTATCCAGCATATTCAGCGCGGCAATCCGCCCCTGCTGGTGAGCCACACGATAGTGCTCGATGCGCTGTTCGCCATCAGCGGTGGGATAGGTGGCAATATCGCCGGCGACCCAGACGCTATCCGTCACCCGCAGCTGGCGATCGGTCAGCAGGCTGCCATCCTCCTGCAGCGTTAAGTCATGCACAAACCCGGTTGCGGGGCTGACGCCGGTACCGAGCAGCACCCGCCGCGCGGGCAATGTTTTGCCTCCTTTCAGGCGTAGCGCAGTGACTTCACGCTCCCCCTCCAGCGCCTCCGGCTCGCCCTGCTCAAAGATAACGCCGTTACTGCGGTGCAGCGCATAAAAATGCTCCGCTATCTCTTCGCCAAACTGTTTTACAAACGGCAGACGCTGGCGGGCGACCACGGTGACCTTTACGTCACGACTGCGCAGCGCTCCGGCAACTTCCATACCGATAAAACTGTTGCCGACAATCACCAGCTCCTGCGTTTCATCAACATCGTTCAGCAGCGCCTCAGCCTGATCGCGCGAACGCAGCAGGTGAACGCCGGCCAGATCCCGGCCGGGAATATCCGGCGCCTGCGGCACGCCACCGGTCGCCACCAGCAGCCGGTCAAACCTCACCTGCTCTCCGCTTTTCAGCGTGAGCGTTTTTGCACGCGCCTGCAGCTGCACCACCTCATCCTGCAGCAGTTCGACCGGCCCCAGCACATCCTGCTGCAGCAGCGCAGGGACATCATCGATAGCCATTTTGCCCGACGGCACAAACTTGCTGAGCGCGGTACGGTCATACGGGGCCGCGGCCTCTCGCTCAATACGAATAATCTGTCCGCTGAATCCCTCATCGCGCAGCGTCCAGATCGCCGCGGCGCCCGCCGCTCCGCTGCCGAGAATGACATAGACCGGCTCGCTATCTGCCGCAGCGGGTGCGGATGCCTCAGGAAGCGGCTGCTCACTGACCAGCACCTTGCCCTGCTCGATCCGCACCGGATAACGCGTCAGGTTGGCCAGCGCCAGCGGTTCACACATTTTGCCATCCTGCAGCTGAAATACCGCTTTGTGCCACGGGCAGATCAGTTTGCCGTCACAGACCGCCCCTTCCGCCAGCGGCGCGCCGGCGTGCGGGCATTTGGCCTGAAACGCCTGCACCTGATCGCCATCGCGGATCAAAATAATGTCGGTCTCGCCCACGCTGAACGGCACGGGCTGCTGCTGCGCCAGCGCGTTAAGCTCTGTGATAGATTGATAGCTCACACCTTGCTCCTTTATTATTTTCGGATGCGGGATGACAAACCCCTGCAAAGAGTAAGTGTGGCAAAGCGTGGGAAACTGGCAGGAAAAATAAAGCAAGCGGCAGCTAAGTCATTAATCAGATGCCGCTTTTATTATCAGGCGCTTTTTTTCAGGCAGCTACTCATAAAGGTTTTGCGCGCATCACCCGAGAGATCTTTTTCCCCGGCTGCGCTGTTGCAGCTTTTCATTTTCAGCTGCTGCGGCGTCATATTGCCGAGCTTACTCTCTTTTTTCAGGCAGTCGCTCATAAAGGTTTTGCGCTCATCGCCTTTCAGATTTTGCGTGGCGGCGAGCTGATTACAGCGCGTCATCTTTTCCTGCTGCGGCGTTTTTTCAGCGGCGCCTGCGCTGCTAACGGTAAACAGCAGAGCAGCGCCAGTCAGAGTCAGTAACGAATATTTCATTGCCGGGATCTCCGTGTAGGGGGGACTTTATCAGTCTGGCACGAAAATCAGCGAAACAGCGGCAAATCGCTTACGCAGGCTCACTGGCGAGGATATTTGAGTAATTTTTCGATGTAATTTCGCAGCAGTACCGCATCAGCGCTCTCAGCAACCGGCGCGGCGGGCGGCATCGCATTTTTAATCGCGCTGGCGATTTGATGGTGCTGTTCCGCATCCAGCTGGCGCAGCATGGCAGTCAGCACGATCTCCAGCGCCTCGATCTGTACCACCAGATCTTTGGACGCCTCTTCTTTCTCCGCCAGCCTGAGCAGGAGTTCTGCAATCAGATTTTTCATGCAATGAACTCGATAAGGAAAGGAGTGCTGACGTTAGCACTGAGCAGAAGAAAACAACAAGCGCTTTTCCTCACTTTTGTGAATAAATAAGCCTTAAAAAAGCGTAACAATTCAACGTCTAATGGCGAAACGTTTTGCTGCTGCCGGCAGCCTGCTGCAGATTCTGCTTTTTTGTCACGGTTTCAGCAACCAACGCTTTACAGCTGATGCTATTTGCATCAATGTGAGCGCATTACAATTTCAGAGATATCATCATGACTTCTGCGCTCTCTTTAGCGGCTATCCTGGCGCGTCGCGACTGGGAAAATCCGGTTATCACCAGCCTGCACCGTCTCGATACCCATCCGCCCTTTGCCAGCTGGCGCGATGAAGAGGCCGCCCGCGATGATCGCCCGTCGCCCTCCCTGCAGTCGCTGAACGGTGACTGGCAATTCAGCTATTTTACCCAGCCTGAAGCGGTGCCGGAGAGCTGGCTGCAGCAGGATCTGCCGGATGCTGCGGCGCTTCCGGTACCGGCTAACTGGCAGCTGTACGGCTATGATGCGCCAGTTTATACCAACGTGCAGTACCCTATTCCGGTTAATCCGCCGTTTGTGCCGCAGGCCAACCCTACTGGCTGCTATTCGCTCACATTTACCGTTGATGAGCAGTGGCTGCAGCGGGGCCAGACGCGCATTATTTTTGACGGTGTTAATTCGGCCTGCTTTGTGTGGTGTAACGGACACTGGCTTGGCTACTCTCAGGACAGCCGTCTGCCGGCGGAGTTTGACCTCAGCGCTGCGCTGCAGGCAGGCGAAAATCGCCTGGCGGTGATGGTGCTGCGCTGGTGTGACGGCAGCTATCTGGAAGATCAGGATATGTGGCGCATGAGCGGCATTTTCCGCGATGTGACGCTGCTGCATAAACCTGACGTCCGCTTCGCGGATATCCAGCTTGAAACCGCGCTCAGCCCGGAGTATTCGCAGGGCGATTTGCGCGTCAGCGTCAAGCTTGATGCCAGTCAGACCGCGCTGGCAGGCTGCCATATTCGCGTCTCGCTGTGGCTGGGCGATACCTGCGTCGGCACGCAGGAGCAGGCGCCCGGCAGCGCCATCATCGATGAGCGCGGACGCTATCCGGAGCGGGCCACGCTACGGCTGCCGGTGAGTCAGCCACGGCTCTGGAGCGCGGAGACGCCCCACCTTTACCGCGCGGTGGTCACCCTGCTGGATGCGCAGCATCAGGTGCTGGAAGCGGAAGCGTATGATATCGGGTTCCGGCGCGTCAGCATTGAGCAGGGCCAGCTCTGCCTGAATGGTCAGCCGCTGCTGATTCGCGGCGTTAACCGCCATGAACACCATCCGGAACGCGGTCAGGTGGTGGATGAGGCCAGCATGCGCCGCGATATCGTGCTGATGAAGCGGCATAACTTCAATGCGGTGCGCTGCGCCCACTACCCTAACCATCCGCTCTGGTATCGCCTGTGCGATCGCTACGGCCTCTATGTGGTGGATGAAGCAAATATTGAAACGCACGGTATGCAGCCGATGAACCGGCTCTCTGACGATCCGCGCTGGTTTGCCGCCTTCAGCGAGCGGGTGACGCGCATGGTACAGCGCGACCGCAACCATGCCTGCATTATTATCTGGTCGCTGGGTAACGAATCCGGACATGGCAGCACGCATGACGCCCTCTACCGCTGGGTTAAAAGCAGCGACACAACGCGTCCGGTGCAGTATGAGGGAGGCGGCGCAGACAGCAATGCAACCGATATTATCTGCCCGATGTATGCGCGGGTCGATCAGGATCAGCCCTTCCCGGCCGTGCCCAAGTGGTCGCTGAAAAAATGGATTGGCCTGCCGGGTGAACAGCGCCCGCTGATTCTGTGTGAGTATGCGCACGCGATGGGGAACAGCTTTGGCGGCTTTGCCAGATACTGGCAGGCGTTTCGTGAATTTCCGCGTCTGCAGGGCGGCTTTGTCTGGGACTGGGCCGATCAGAGCCTGACGCGCTACGACAGCAGCGGTAATGCCTGGCAGGCGTACGGCGGCGATTTTGGCGACACCCCTAACGATCGTCAGTTCTGCATGAATGGTCTGGTCTATGCTGACCGCTCGCCGCACCCCGCCCTGTTTGAGGCGCAGCGCGCGCAGCAGTTTTTCCGCTTTGAGCACGACGTCACGCAGCCGGGCCGCATCACCGTTACCAGTGAATATCTGTTCCGGCACAGCGATAACGAGCAGCTGCGCTGGTGCATTGAGCAGGATGGCGTGCCGGTCGCGACCGGCACGGTGCCGCTCGATATTGCGCCGCAGGGCAGTCAGCAGATTGAGATTGCGCTGCCGTCAGGCCTGCAGGGTGCCGCGTGGCTGAATGTTACGGTGCACCAGCCGGAAGCTACCGCCTGGTCCGACGCTGATGCCCGCGTGGCGTGGGATCAGTGGCAGCTGCCTGCCGCGCTGCCGCTGCGCCTGCCGGCGATCGGCGACAGTGCGCCGCAGCTGCTTATGCAGCCGGAGGAGATTGAAGTGGCGATCGCGCAGCAGCGCTGGCGCTTCTCGCGCCTGAGCGGTGAACTGACTGCGTGGCTGGTGGGTGAGCAGCAGACCCTGCTGACACCGCTGCAGCCCTGCTTTGTCCGCGCGCCAATTGACAACGATATCGGCACCAGTGAAGCAGCCAGCGTGGATCCCAACGCCTGGGTCGAGCGCTGGCGGCGCGCCGGCTACGAAGAGCTTGAACCGGAGCTGCTGGCGATGCAGGCCGACAGCCTGGCGCACGGGGTACAGATTGAAAGCTGGCATCAGTGGCGCGCGCAGGAGCAGGTCTGCTTTACCACGCACCAGCGCTACTTTATCAGCGCCCGCGGTGAGGTTACGCTTTCCCTGACGGTGGAGCAGGCCGCCGGATTACCACCGCCGGCGCGTATCGGCTGGCGCTGCCAGCTGGCGCACTCGCCGGAGCAGGTCAGCTGGCTGGGTCTGGGTCCTCACGAAAACTATCCGGATCGCCAGCTGGCAGCGCAGTTCTCCCGCTGGCAGCTGCCGCTTGCCGATCTCACCACCAATTATGTTTTCCCCGGGGAAAATGGTTTGCGCTGCGGCACCCGTCAGCTCGACAGCGGCAGCTGGCAGATCGGCGGTGATTTTGCCTTTTCACTCAGCCGCTACAGTCTTGAGCAGCTGCGCGATACGTCACATCGTCATCTGCTGCAACCGGAGGCGGGCTGCTGGCTGCATCTTGATGGTTTTCATATGGGAGTCGGCGGCGATGACTCCTGGAGCCCCAGCGTCAGTCCGGAGTTTCTGCTGACGCAGCAGCGCTGGCAGATGACGCTGACGCTGCATCAGGACAATCAACAATTGTGAAAAAATATGACGAAGCGTTACTGACAAGCTTAAGGGGCGCAACTATGTTTAAAAAATAACCAGACGCGCGGCCACGTTTGCGGGCATGCCGTTCAGGTTCTGTTGCTGCCGCCTTCTGGCGGCACGCCATGTTGTCTCTGCGGAGGTCAGCCATGAGAACCTATCCTGACAGCGCCAGTCGGGCGATTACCGACTATTTCAACACGCCTGCCTGGCACCTGCCGCATGAGAGCGATCTGCTGGCAGCTATTATGCGGGAACTGATGGCCGAAGGGCAGCCTGCGACCAGTAAAGCGGTTGTGGCGCGGGTCATTGAGAAGCTGGAGTTTGAGGGCGATGAGCAGCGTCTGCAGAGCTACCGGACGCTGCTGGCACAGCTACTGGGCAGCAGCGAGCCAGGCGCCTGAGCCACTGTTTATTTTGCTATCCGCAGCTGATCGGCCTCACTGACCACGGCTCTGCCACTCTGACGATGATAGAGGCAGAGCTCACGTCCGGTGCGATTTTTCATGTGTTTTTGCGGATAGCGCCCCTGCAGCAGCAGAGCGTCATAACCGGCGCGGTCATCAAACTGTACCGGCTTACCCACAATTTTCGCCTGCGCCAGCGTACTGGCCAGCAGACACGCCTGGCGGCCCTGCTGCTCATTTTGCTGCCAGGCGGCTTCGCCGGATGCATGCGCCAGCGGGGAGAGCAGCGCAGCCAGCAGAAAACCTGAAACTTTTCTCATTATCACCTCTCGTTGCCGTCGTGCGTTTGCCCGTTAAAAAAATTCCCGCCGCAGCGGGAAGAAACAAGACGAACAGTGCATGTCTGATATGACGAGGCGATCTCTGTTTGTCAGAGTATCCTCGCCGTCGGGCATGACAACCCGATGACAGTCATGTGTCCGTCTGGTGTCAGCCGCAGTAGACGCGGGTGATATTTCCTTCTTTATCGCCCATAAAATTGAGCCGGTGCAGATTGAAGTCCATGGTGACGGCACCGTTCCAGGGGATTGCGCGTACCGGACCCGCAAATTTCTGGCTACCGATCGCAGTCAGCGGCTGGCCGATAAAGTGCTGATACTGCGATGCACGGCACTGATCGGTTTCCGGGTCCACGCTGGCCGCAGCCTGGCTACGGGTTTTTCCGGCAGACTGACAGGCGCTCAAGGCCATGACAGCCGTTAGCAACAGGACTTTTCCACAATGCGTCACAACTCTCTCCTTCTGAACAGATAACAACGTCGCCTCTGAGAGTAGCAAAGCACGGCGCGTAAACGAACGCTACCGGCCGAAAAAAATGCCCGTTTCAGCGCCGGAAACGGCTATTTTCCGCGGCCAGTTTAGGATTAATCGCACTAAATGACTCACTTTTGCTCAGAAAAAAACTATCATTTCTAAGAATCATCTGAGGAGGCTTACTATGGAACTCATGATTTTTATCGGCTGCGCCATTCTGATGACGTTTGTCGCCGTGCGCGTTCGCTAACGCGCTGGCCGGTGACGGCCAGGCACACCCGTCGGGTATCTGCCCGCCGTGCCTGGTTTTCACTGTAAAGCTCAGGTGGTACTGAAATCTGAGATCGCGCACCTCGACAGCACCCAGCGCCATTGCTACTATGCCATTCCCCCTGCCCGCTGAGTCGCCTATGGATACTCAATCCGACAAAGTTACCTTAACCCTGTTTTACGCGGGCTGCTTTGTTGTCTACTACCTCGTAACGATGCTGATTACGCTCTTTCCTAACTATAGTGCGTTGCGTAATGATGGCCTGCTGGTGCCGGTGCTCTGCCTGTTTGAATTCGCCGTGATCTATCCGCTCTACCGCTTTTATTGTCAGCGGCGCAACGATATTCCGCTGGGAGCCCTGCGCCCTCTGCAGACGCTGCTGTTTATTGGTGCCCTGTTTCTGCTGATGGTGGCTCAGACGCAGTTTTTACAGCCGGAAGGCTGGCTGATTGAGCAGAGCCAGCAGGGGCGCAACTCAATGCTGATCCTGCTGCTGACGGCAGTCCTGCTGGCGCCGGTATTTGAAGAAGTGCTGTTTCGCGGCTTCCTGCTGCAGGCGTTTCTGCTGTGGGCGCCCCGCAGCCGCTTCGCCTGCATGCTGCTGACGTCGCTGCTGTTTGCGGCGCTGCATACGCAATATGTACACTGGGAAACGCTAGTGGCGCTGACGCTCTTTTCGCTGCTGCTCTGCTATGCACGCCTGCGCAGTAATAACCTGGCCCTGCCTATCTTCCTGCATACGCTGAATAATCTGATTGCGATACTGCCCGCCTGGTTCTTTGCCTGATCGGCTTCACTGTTTACCTGAGCGCTCCTCTGCCGCCGCGCATTTTCAGTTACTATCACGCTTACACGTAAAGGGATGATGGGACGGAAAAATGATTACAATGCTGGATGTGGCCCGGAAAGCCGGCGTCTCTAAAGCCACCGTATCGCGCGTGCTGGCGGGGACGCGCTACGTCAGTAAAGCGACGCAGCAGAAAGTGTTTCAGGCGATCGAAGAGACCGGCTATCGTCCTAACCTGCTGGCACGCAGCCTGGCAACGCAGAAGTCACAGAATATTGGTCTGATTGTCACCCACTCCCTGTTCAACGGCCCCTACTTCAGCGAGCTGCTTTACCAGACCGCCACCCTGACCAATAACTACGGGCGGCAGCTGATTCTGGCTGACGGTAAGACCAGCGCCGACGATGAGCGGGCGGCCATTGAATTTCTGCTCGATCTGCGCTGCGACGCGATCATTATCTATCCACGCTTTCTGGATACGGCCGCGCTGGAAGCGCTGATTGAGCAGCACGCCATTCCGTTTATGGTGGTGAACCGGCAGCTGACGCAGCATGCAGAACACTGCGTCTGGGCCACCCATCAGCAGAATACCTTTGATGCCGTGCGGTATCTGATCCAGCGCGGGCATCAGGATATCGCGTTTATTACTGGCCTGCCGGGCTCGCCCACCGCGGCCGCGCGGCTGGCTGGCTATCAGCAGGCGCTGGCAGCCCATCAGCTGCCTTTTGAGCCTGGCCGGGTCATCCAGGGCGCATGGACCTCGCTCAGCGGTCAGCTGGCCACGCAGCAGCTGCTGGCGTCGCAGATCGCGTTCAGCGCGCTGATGGCGAGTAATGACGATATGGCGATGGGCGCAGCACTGGCGCTGCACGAGGCTGGAAAACGGCTGCCGCAGGATGTCTCTCTGGTGGGTTTCGATGACATCAATATGGCCGCCTTTTTTCTGCCGCCGCTGACCACGGTACATGTGCCGGTTGCTGAAATGATCCAGCACACGCTGGCGCAGCTGGTCGCCATGCTGGAGGGGAAACCGGTCAGCGTGTTGCCGCCCTTTAGCGGGCGGCTGATTGAACGCGCGTCGGTTGCTGACGGACCCGCGCGGCGCGATCAGTAGCTGACCGCGTCGTCGAGCGTAGCGCCGTTGCTGGCAATAAGCTGCTGATACCAGAAAAAGCTCTTTTTACGATAGCGCGCCAGATCTTTCAGGTCATGCTCATCGCGGTTTACATAGATAAAGCCGTAGCGTTTACCGATCCCCTGATGGGTACTGACCAGATCGATCGCTGACCAGGGGCAGTAGCCAAACAGCACCACGCCATCCGCAATCGCCAGCCGCAGCTGCCGCAGATGATCGCGCAGGTAGGCGATACGATAATCGTCATGTACTTTGTTGCCCGCCTCCAGCGTATCAAAGGCGCCCAGGCCATTTTCCGTGACAATCAGCGGCAGCGCATAGCGCGCGTAGATCTCGCGGGCGGTGATGCGAAAGCCGACCGGATCGATATACCAGCCAAACTGATTCTGCGCCAGATGCGGATTATTGCAGCCGACATACACCGTGCTGTCGATGCCCGCCATCTGCTGATCCGCTTTCTGCTTACTGTTGAGTTCACCGCGTGCCGCATCCGGCAGGTCAGCGCTGACGGTAGCGGAGGCGTAGTAGTTGAACGCGATAAAATCGGGTTTGCCCGCTGCAATGATCGCCATATCATCCGCCGCAATCTCCGGCAGCCAGCCACGCTGCTGCAAAAAGGCCCACACTACCGCGTTGTAACGTCCGTGCACCGCAAGATCGAGATAGAGCCAGTTACGAATGGCTGAAAAATTATCGGCGGCCAGTACATCCTCCGGCCGTGAGCTGGCGGCGTAAACGCAGGAGATATTCGGTGCCGGACCAATTTTAGCGCCCGGCAGACGCTGATGACAGGCGATCATCGCCTGCGCCTGCGCCAGCATCATATGGTGATTCTGCTGATAAAGGGTGCGCTGCACATCTTCGGTGCCTTCTGCCAGCGTGCCGATGACCTCGCCCTTGAGGATCATCATGTTCTGCTCATTGATGGTCAGCCAGTATTTTACCTGCTTGCCATAGTGTTCAAAACAGGTGACGGCAAAGCGCTCAAACGCTGCGACGGTGCGACGGTTTGACCAGCCGCCCGCCTGCTGCAGCGCCCACGGCAGGTCAAAATGGTAGAGCGTGACCAGCGGTTCAATGCCGTGCCGGCAGATTTCATCAATCAGCTGCTGGTAAAACGCCACGCCAGCCGGATTAAGCTCGCCGTCGCCGTCGGGATAAAGACGACTCCAGGCTATCGAAAACCGATAGGTTTTTAGTCCCATTTCAGCCAGCAGCGCAATATCCTCTTTAAAGCGGTGATAGTGATCGCTGCAGACGGTAAAGTCAGTGACGTTATCGCTGAAGCGCGCGTGGTCGATGACTGACGGCCCTTTGCCATCCGTATTCCATGCGCCTTCAACCTGATACGCCGACGTTGATGCGCCCCAGAGAAATCCATCCGGAAACGCACCGGGATTATGATGCTGCATAGCTGCTCCTTACTGTTGCGCCGCCAGTTCACGACGCAGCTGAATGATCTCTTCTGCCAGTTCGCGACAGAGCATGGCGTTCATCAGATGATCCTGGGCATGTACCATAATTAAATTGACCGGAATTTTGCCGCAGCCCTCATCAGCACCAATCAGTTCGGTCTGGATACGGTGCGCCGCTTTCGCCGCCTGCGTGGCGGCCGTGAGCTGTGCGTCCGCTTCACTCCACGCCTGCTTACGCGCCGCACGCAGCGCCTGCATGGCGCAGGAGCGCGCCTCTCCCGCCTGAATAATCAGCTCCATTACCGTGGTTTCATCAATTTCCATTATGACTCCTTAGCCAGTTGTGCCGCGGCGGCCTGCTCCTGCTCCTGTTGCAGCAGCTGGCGCTCATACATCCTGAAAAACGGGTAGTAAATAAGCGTGGCAATCGCCACCAGCACGGCAATCAGCACGATCACGCGCCAGTCCCAGCCGGTTGACCAGGCGGCGCCAATCGGAGCGGGCGTGGTCCACGGCGCCAGTGAGATAACATGATTAATCAGATTAGTTTTGGTGGCGGTCCAGGCGATTACAGCGTTAACCAGCGGCGCAAGCAGAAACGGAATAAACAGAATAGGGTTCATCACCACCGGTGAGCCAAATATCACCGGCTCGTTGATGTTAAACATGCTGGGCACAATGCTCAGTTTGCCAATTGAGCGCAGGTGCGCTGAACGGCTGCGCAGATAAAGCAGCACCAGCCCCATAGTGGAACCCGATCCGCCTATCACAATGAAAAACTGCCAGAAAGGTTCAATAAACACGTGCATGACCGGCTCACCGGCGTTCAGCGCCTGCTGATTCAGCCCGAGATTGGTCAGCCAGAACGCCTGCAGAATGCCTCCTACGATCACCGCACCATGAATGCCGGCAAACCACAGCATATGGCACAAAAGCACCGCAATCAGTACTGCAGGCAGTGAATCAGATGCGGAGATGACCGGCGCGAAGATGGCCATAATCGCCTGTGGCAGCAGCATGCCAAACTGCGCCTGCACCCACAGGCTGAGCGGAAACAGCGTAAGGAAAATGGCGACAATTGGGATCAGCAGATCGAACGACTGGCGGATTTTCGGCGGAACCTGCTCGGGCAGCTTAAAGCCGATATGGTGTTTCTGCAGGAAATGCATCATTTCCGTGGCGAACAGCGCCACCAGAATCGCGGTGAAGATCCCTTCCCCGCCCAGCGAGCCTACCGGCAGTGTCTTATCACTCTGGGGAGCGGCCACCACCAGAAAAGCCATCAGCGACAGGCTCGCCGCCATAAAACCATTCATTTTGTAGCTGGTGGCCAGGTTATAGGCGATAGCGCTGGCGATGTAGAGCGCCATAATGCCCATTGTCATATTGTAGGGCATCATGATCTGCGCTTCATGCGCCTGCACCATACCCAGCCACCACTGTGCGAAAGCCCATGAACTGTCGGCAGAGAATGGCGGATGAGCAAACAGCAGCATAAACGAGCCGACAATCAGAAACGGCATAGAAGCGATAAAGCCATCGCGGATCGCGATAACGTGACGCTGGCTGGAGAGGCGTCCGGCGAATGGACTGATACGGTTTTCAATGACGCCAAATAAAGATTCACTGATGCTGCTCATGAGCAAGCTCCTTGCGACAGGCAACAAGAGAATTAACCTGCGCAGCAGCTGCGCAGGCGTAAGAATTATTTGAGTGCGGGCGTTATTTTCAGGCGTGAATCAGCTTTAATGAATCGGCTAATATTTTCTCGCCGTTCATCATGCCGTAATCCATGCTATTTATGACGGCGATAGGCTTATTAAGCTGCTGGGCTATTGGAGCGAAATCAGCCAGTTTATATTTGATCTGCGGGCCCAGCAGGCAGCAATCAACACCCTGAATTTCTTCATTAAACTCCTCTATACCTACGGCTTTTATCTCAACATCAACACCCTGCTCTTTTGCCGCTTTTTCCATTTTCTGCACCACCATGCTGGTGGACATTCCGGCGGCACAGCACAGTAAAATCTTTGGCATGATCGTTTCCTTTGAATGATGTTTAATTAACGAATACACAGCCAGAAGATTTTCTGCAACCGGTTTCAGATCTGGATACAGAAAGTGTGAGAAATATCAAAACTCAATCCGGATAAATTAACTGGCAGAGAAATAGTGCAGGAGAGTGATTATACAGGGCCAGGGGCATAATCGTATGAAACAGCCGTCTGGCCGGTGCCGCAGCGTTGGTTCGCTGCAGCAGAACGTGCCGGACGGCTGAGTTTGTCAGGAGATAGCAGAATCTTTATGTTTATCCGCTTCAAAGTGACTCTTGAACTGCTCATAAATGGAGATCATATTTGACGCATCGCCATGCAGAGGGCTTAATTTTCCGGCACGGACCAGCTCGATAACCAGCTGCAGGGCAGCCTGTTTTGGACTGCTGGCAGGATGGGCAATATCAGACATGCTTTTCTCACTCGTTTAAAAGGGGTCAGCTGCACAGTTTAGCCTGGATTATGCCGGGTTTGGATGCGCAGCGCGCTGCTGGCAGACCGTTCGGATAAAAAAGCCGCTCGGGGTGTTCATTGACCTGTGAGCCAATTGTCTATACTGGATCAAAAAAGGGAACACACAGCCACACATTCCGTACCAGCGCGAAGGTGTTAAAGGAGCCCGGTTATGCTGATTGGTTTTGTTTTATTAGTGAGTGCCTGCGGGCACGATGCCTGTGACGCGTTGCCGGTATCAGAGCGTATTTATCCGACAAAAGCGGCCTGTGAAACCATGGCCAATCGCATCTATAAAGTCCGTCCCAACGTGGTCTTGCTGTGTGGCGAGGTTCATCGCTGAATTGAGGCCAGGATTTACTATACTGCTCACATTTTAGCCAGTCGCCATTGCAAGCGCTGGCAATAAGGTTCAAAATATAAGCTGTTTTACACTATCATCGTTGTGAATCCCATGAAGAAATCGCGCCCCCGCCGTCCTGCCGGACGCTGGGTTTATTACATTTTGTATGACGGTATCCTCTGGCCCTGCCCGGTGCGCTGGGAGTGGGAAAATGGCTTCGATGGCTGGCTTCCCTTCTACTATTCACCCACGTTTGAGTTTGTGGCGGGCGATCCGCGCAAGGCGTATCGTATTGCGCGCAGCAGCCTGCGTAACGTACGCGAAGCGCTGCATGATGCAGAGTATGCCTGAGTGCAGAAACAACGATGCGCCCACAGGCGCATCGTTAAAACATTAACCGTTGCGCGTGACGCAATCAGTTATTCAGCGTGTAATCCAGCGTGATTTCCGCATTCAGCAGCTGCGATACCGGGCAGCCTGCTTTCGCTTTCTGAATAATCTCGTCAAAGGCATCTTTATCCACGCCCGGCAGCGACACAGTGCTGGTCAGTGCCACTTTAGTGATGGCAAAGCCTTCGCCTTTTTTGTCCAGCGAGACATCGGCGGTGGTGTCGATGCTCTCCGGCTTATGGCCGGCGTTGCCCAGCATCAGCGACAGCGCCATGGAGAAACAGGCAGCGTGTGCGGCACCAATCAGCTCTTCCGGGTTGGTCCCTTTCTCGCCTTCAAAGCGCGTATTAAAACCATACGGCTGCTGATTCAGTACGCCACTCTCTGTGCTGACGGTACCTTTACCTTTGATGTCACCTTCCCAATGGGCCGATCCTTTCTTGTGAATGGTCATGTCATTCCTCCTGTTAGTGGACAGCACTGAGTATAGACAACCCGCTCTGTTTTGCCTGGCTCAGCGCACCGCGCGCGGACGCGCGGGCTGTAAACCCGCCTCGCTCAGCAGGGCGTTAGCCTGCACCAGCGAATCCTGTGTGATATCCGCGATCGATTTTGCGCCGGTCAGCGTCATCGCGACCCGCATCTCTTTTTCAATCAGCGTCAGCAGATTCTCCACGCCGCGCTGCCCGTGCGTCGCCAGCGCATAGATAAAGGCGCGTCCCAGCAGCACGCTGTCGGCACCGAGCGCCAGCATGCGCACCACATCCAGACCGCTGCGAATGCCGCTGTCTGCCAGAATGGTGATATCACCTTTAACCGCATCGGCGATGGCCGGCAGCGCACGCGCTGACGAGAGCACGCCATCGAGCTGCCGTCCGCCGTGGTTGGAGACCACGATGCCGTCAGCGCCAAAGCGCACCGCATCGCGCGCATCCTCCGCATCCAGGATGCCTTTAATCACCATCGGCCCCTCCCAGAAATCACGGATCCACTCCAGATCCTGCCAGGAGATAGAGGGATCGAAGTTGTTAGCCAGCCAGCCAATGTAATCCTCCAGACCGGTGGGCTTGCCGAGATAAGCTGAAATGTTGCCCAGATCGTGAGGCCGGCCGTGCAGCCCGACGTCCCACGCCCACTGCGGGTGGGTTGCTGCCTGCCAGTAGCGGCGCAGCGCGGCGTGCGGCCCGCTCATGCCGGAGTGTGCATCGCGATAGCGCGCCCCCGGCGTGGGCATATCGACCGTAAACACCAGCGTGGTGCAGCCGGCCGCTTTGGCGCGCTCCAGGGCGTTACGCATAAATCCGCGATCGCGCAGTACATAGAGCTGAAACCACATCGGCCGGTTGATGGCTGGCGCCACCTCTTCGATAGGACAGAGCGAGACGGTAGAGAGGGTAAAGGGGATCCCCTTCTGTGCCGCCGCCCGCGCCGCCTGTACCTCCCCCCGGCGCGCATACATGCCGCACAGCCCCACCGGCGCCAGCGCCACCGGCATCGCCAGCGTCTCATTAAACAGCCGGGTTTCCAGACTCAGCGCGGACATATTTTTCAGCACCCGCTGACGCAGCGCGACGTCAGAGAGATCGGCCACGTTGCGCCGCAGCGTATGCTCAGCGTAAGCACCACCATCAAGATAGTGAAACAGGAACGGAGGCAAAATGCGCTGCGCTGCGGCGCGATAGTCACTGGCAGCAGAAATAATCATCAGGTGTTCTCCTTACGGGTCGCTGCCGTTTCACCCGGCAGGCGGGTGATGCGCGCCTGACGCGCTTCATCTTCATGCAGCGTTTTCATCGTGGTATGGACAAAGCCGAGGTGATCCATCGCCGCCTGACGCGCGGCGGCGGCATCGCCTGCCATCACCGCATCAAACATCGCCTGATGCTGCTCATTAAGGCGGTTAAAAATCACCGGCTGGGTATACATGCGCTGACGGCTGTGCAGTACCGATGACTGCAGCAAATCGAAAAAGCCGCGCATGGTCTGCAGTAAGACCAGATTGTGTGAAGCCTCTGCGATGGCGAGATGAAAACGCAGATCGGCCTGCGCGGCGAGATCGGGATCGCCGCAGTCGTTCAGCCGCAGCAGCGCATCAAAGGCGTAGCGCAGTTTTTCTTTATCCGCTTCCGTTGCGCGCAGCGCAGCGTGCCAGGCGGTGCTGGCCTCGATAGCGTGACGCGCCTCCAGAATATCCCAGCGGTAGTCGGGATCGGCCGCCAGCAGCTGGCGCATCGGCTCGACGATACGCTGTTCTGACCAGGGCTCCGGCGGCTGGCACAGCCAGGTGCCGCCGCCGCGTTTGCTGATCAGCACGCCGCTGTTAATCAGCTGCTGAATCGCCTCGCGCAGGGAGGATCGCGAAACGCCCAGCAGCGCCGCCAGCTGGCGCTCGCCCGGCAGCCGCATGCCGGGCGTCAGCTGCTGCGCGCTGATCCAGGCGCTGAGACGTTCGCGCAGCGGCGCGCTCACGGGATCATCCACGTCAGCACGTAGGCCTGCAGCGTGGTGATCACCCCGACCATACAGGTAAATATCAGGCTGTGTTTCACGGTAAAGCGGAACAAATCGGACTCTTTCCCCACCAGCCCGACCGCCGCGCAGGCGATCGCAATCGACTGCGGCGATATCATCTTGCCGGTTACGCCGCCGGTGGTATTGGCGGCCACCAGCAGAATATCGGATACGCCGATCTGCTGAGCCGTGGTCGCCTGCAGGGCGGCAAACAGCGCGTTAGAGGAGGTGTCCGATCCGGTCAGAAACACGCCCAGCCAGCCGAGAAACGGTGAGAAAAAGGTAAACGCCTGCCCGGTGTGCGCCAGCGCCAGCGCCAGCGTAGCAGAAAGACCGGAGTAGTTAGAGATAAAGGCAAACGCCAGAACCATGCCGATAGAGTAGATTGGCAGCGCCAGCTCTTTCAGCGTTTCTGCGAACGTCTGCAGCGCCGCGCGCGGTTTCATCCGCAGCCAGAGGATCGACAGCAGCGCCGCAACCAGAATCGCCGTGCCGGTTGCTGAAACCACATCAAATTTAAACAGCGCAGCGTACGGCGTGGCCTGACTTACCACCGGCGGCATCCGCGCCACCAGCTCATGCAGCAGCGGTACCGGCACGGTAAAGACCCAGTCATAGAGCGCGCCGCCTTTGGCAAACAGCGCCTTGAACGGCGGAATGCTCCACAGCGTCACCGTCGCAGTAAGGAACAGGAACGGCATCCAGGCGCGCACAATCTGCGCCAGCGTATAGCGCTGCGCCCCGGGCATGGCGTCAGCTGCATCGCGCTCTTCAAAACGGAATATGCGGACCGGCTGCCAGCGGCGTAAAAACAGTGTCAGACAGATCAATGAAGCAAGCGATGAGATAATATCGGGCAGCTCCGGCCCGAGAAAGTTGGAACTCAGGAACTGAGCAATGGCGAACGATCCTCCCGCCACCATCACCGCCGGCCAGGTCTCTTTCACCCCGCGCCAGCCATCCATAATCGCCATGATCCAGAACAGCACAATCAGCGTCAGAAACGGCAGCTGCCGCCCGGCCATCTGGCCAATCTGAAAGCTGTCCAGTCCGGTAACCTGACCGGCCACAATAATCGGAATCCCCATCGCGCCAAACGCCACCGGTGCGGTATTGACAATCAAACAGAGGCCCGCTGCATAGAGCGGTTTAAAGCCCAGCCCGACCAGCAGCGCAGCGGTAATCGCCACCGGGGCACCAAATCCTGCAGCCCCTTCCAGGAACGCGCCAAAGGCAAAGCCAACGATCAGCATCTGCAGACGCTGATCCGGCGTGATCGACAGGATCGACGCGCGGATAATGTCAAACTGGCCGGTTTTAACCGAGATCTTATATACAAACACGGCGGCAATGATGATCCAGGCGATCGGCCACAGGCCATAGAAAAAACCATACACCGCCGACGCCAGCGCCTGCCCCACCGGCATGCCATACAGCAGCAGTGCCACCAGCAGCGCCAGCACAACGGTCGCTGTGCCCGCCTGGTAGCCTTTAAGCTTGAGTTTAATCAGCGCAAAAAAGAAAAAAACAATCGGGACCACTGCGACCAGGCTGGATAGCCACAGATTATTAAGCGGGTCATAGTTTTGCTGCCATACCTGCATGCCGTTTTCTCCAGAGTATCCAGACCGGCACGGTGCAGCAGAACATGCACCGTGCGACAGTGCCCGTGACGCGCTGAAAGTGGTCGGACCGCATTCAGTAAACCGGGCTTATGGCGTCAGATAGTTAATGCGTTGTTAACTGAAAGCAACGCATTGCGGGAGAATTTTGCAGCAGTGTGACCCGACAAAAGGGTTTTAACGCTTTTGGTAGGACCAATCAGCGTGAGACATGCGTAAATGCTCCGCTATAGCTGTGCGGATGAAAACGCAGGTTCAGCGCAATCAGGCCCAGCGTAATTGTGCCCTGCATCAGCCAGACGCTGGAGAAGCTGCCGCTGAACGCCTGCAGCTGGCCGGCGACAAACGGCATGCAGCCGGCAATGATAAACCCGGCGCCCTGCATAAATGCCACCAGGCGCGCGCCCGTCTGCGGGTGTGGCAGATGATCAAGTGCCAGCACTATCGTCAGCGGAAACGCGGCACCAAGACCAAACCCGGCCACTGCGGCCCAGCACCAGGGGGCGAACTGCGGCGCAACCAGCAGGCCCGCCATACCCGCCAGCTGACAGAGCAGGCTGAAAATCAGCGGCGGACGCCGGTCGGTGCGGCGGGCCAGCAGCGGCATCAGCAGCGCACCGATAACCTGACACAGGATCATCACGCCAAGCAGTGAACCGCCCGCCTGTTCACTCCAGCCGGCCTGCTGATACGCGTCCGGGAGCCACGCCACGCAGGTGGCGTAGCCGCCGTTTACCAGGCCAAAGCTGAGCGCCAGCGACCAGGCGCGCGGCATGCGCCACAGCGGGGGCAACGCCGGAGCCGGCTGCGCCGTCGTCGCTGGCAGCCTTACCCGCAGCCAGAGCAGCAGAGCCAGCAGTGCCGGTAAGGCCCAGCTGCTTAGCGCCAGCGCCCAGCCAATTCTGGTGCTGATCCAGGGCGTCAGCGCCGCCGCCACCCCGCCGCCGCCCATCAGTGCGCCCGCCCACAGCCCGGTTACGGCAGCGCTGCGCTGTGCAAAACGCTGGCGAATCACACCCGGCATCGCCATCTGCACCACGCCAGCACCGAGACCCGCAACCAGTGCGCTGGCGACCAGCCCGCTGCCGCTGCCGGTAGCCGCACGCGCCAGCAGCGCCAGCAGCAGAAGCAGCAATCCTGCCTGCAGCAGGCGCTGCAGCGTAATACGCTGCAAAAGCGATGCGCTCAGCAGCGCCACCGCGCCCATCATGATCATCGGCACCGCCGGCAGCAGCGACGCCACCAGCGGTGACAGGCCGATCGCCCGGCGCAGCTGACCGAGCAGCGGGCTGACTGACGTCAGCAGCGGACGCATATTCAGCCCGGCCAGGATCAGGGCGGCCAGCGTCAGCCACAGGGAGTTTCTGTTCATAAACACTCTCAGTGTGAAAAGGTTGCCAGCATCGCAGCAGCGATTACTATTGGGAAATAAAATAATGCCATAGCGAACAGTGGAAAAATGAATCGCCAGCCTATGTTCACGCCTCAGCAGCTGCTGAGCTTTGTTGCCGTATGCGAAACCGCCAGCTTTACCCGTGCCGCCGGGCGGGTTCATCTTTCTCAGTCCACCGTCAGCCAGCAGGTGCGCCGGCTGGAAAAGATGCTTGGCAAAGCACTGCTGGTACGCACCTCACATCAGGTTACGCTGACCGAAGAGGGTGAAAAGATGCTGGCCTACGCGCGCCGCATCATTACGCTCAACGGTGAAGCGTGGGATGTCATGGGCGATACCTGGCGAGATGGCGTTCTGCGGCTTGGCGTACCGGAGGATTTTGCAGCACCGACCGCCGGGCTGCTGGCGGATTTCAGTCGGGCGCATCCGCAGCTGCGTCTTGATGTCATGAGCGGCATGTATGTTGATCTGCACCGTGCATGGCTGCGCGAAGAGCTGGATATCATGCTCATCAAGCAGCCCGGCGGCGAGCGCCCCCTCGCCTCGCGTCCTGAACCGCTGCTCTGGCTCGATAGCCAGGCTCATCCCTGTTTTACCCGCGCGCCGGTGCCGCTGGTGGTGTTTCCGCAGCAGGGGCTCTACCGGGAGGAGATGTGTCAGGCGCTGGACCAGCTGGCGCGCAGCTGGCGCATCAGCTACAGCAGCGCCAGCCTGGCGGCGCTCGCCAGCGCCAGCGAAGCCGGACTGGGCCTGACGCTGCTGCCCGCCAGCTGCCGTCTTCCCGGCCATCGCGTGCTGGGCGTCGCCGAGGGCCTGCCGCCGGTTACGCATTTTGAGCTGGCGCTGTTCTGCCGACTGCCGCAGGATGCGCTGCAGCAGACGCTGGCGCAGGCGCTGGCTGAGTTCTGCCATCTGCAGTGGCAGTGATTTTTCCACTGCCGGGCAGTGGCAAATATCGCAGCGGCGGCGCGGCAGATTTGTCAGATTAGGATTTTCCCTGCGATCCGGAGCCTTCTATGCCCGTTACCTCTGCCAGCCGTCGTTCTTTTCTCAGCCAGGGCGTTCGTCTGACCGCCGCCGGAAGCCTGCTGGCTGCCGGTATGAGTCGCGCCGCGCCGTTACCCGCCTTTCCAGCCTGTCAGACCGCGGTACCCCCGCCTGACGCTGCCCACTATCAGCTCTGCAACGTGCGCCTTGAAGAGGCGTTTGAACGCGAAGGCGGCGAGGTGATTGCCACCCGCACCGCGTACTATAACCTCACGATTAAAGAGGGGCTGTTTGTCGCGATTGAGCCAGCCAGTACACCACGTAACGCTGCGCTGCCGCAGTGGGATGCACAGGGCGCGCTGCTGCTGCCCCGCACCCGCGATATGCATATCCATCTCGATAAGACGTTTTATGGCGGCCCGTGGCAGGCTCCGCGCCCGCGTCAGGGCAAAACCATTATGGATATGATTGCCCGGGAAGAGGTGCTAATCCCGCAGCTGCTCCCCACTTCACAGGCGCGGGCCGAAGCACTGATTGCCCTGCTGCAGAGCAAAGGCACTACCGAAGCGCGCAGCCACTGCAACATCGATCCGGTCAGCGGCCTGCAGAGCCTGGCGCACCTGCAGCAGGCGCTGGCGCAGCATCCCGATTTCCGCTGCGGGATTGTCGCCTTTCCGCAACACGGCCTGCTGCACTCTAAGGTTGATCGGCTGATGCGCGAGGCGATGCAGCCAGGCGTCACGCATGTGGGCGGCCTCGATCCGACCAGCGTTGATGGCGCAATGGAAGCGTCGCTTGATGCAATGTTTCAGATAGCGCTCGACTTTCAGCGCGGCGTGGATATTCATCTGCACGAGACCAGCGCAGCGGGCGTAGCGGCTATTCAGTACATGATTGATACCGTTGCCCGTCATCCACAGCTTAAAGGACGCGTAACGCTGAGCCACGGCTTTGCACTGGCCACGCTGGAGGGAAGTGCGCTGGATCGGATGATTGCGGGCATGGCGGAGCAGCAGATTAGCCTGGCGTCCACCATTCCGATCGGCAGACTGACCATGCCGCTGCCGCAGCTGCAGGCAGCAGGCGTCAACGTCATGACCGGCACTGACAGTGTGGTCGATCACTGGTCCCCTTTTGGCACCGGCAGCATGCTGGAAAAAGCGAATCTTTATGCTCAGCTTTACCGCGGCTCTGATGAGTACGGGCTAAGCCGCGCGCTGCATATTGCAACCGGGGGTATTCTGCCGCTCTCTAATCAGGGCGTGCGGCAGTGGCCTGCGCTGCAGGATGAAGCCAGTATGATGCTGGTGTCAGCCAGCTGCTCTGCTGAAGCCGTGGCGCGGATTGCGCCGGTGCAGGCCACCTTTCAGCGGGGCAAAGTGGTGTTTTTTGCTGGTTAAGCGCCGGTTACGGGTTAAGCGCCGGTTTCGTTCGCCACGGGGCATGGCGCCGGCGCGGCGGGGCTGGCATTGATGCCGGTTCCGTTCGCCACGGGGTATGGCGCCGGTTCCGTTCGCCGTCAGCTGCGGCAGCAGCCTGTGTCCCGGCGCGGCGACCGGGCAGAGGACGCCTGGCCGCGTCCTCTGCACTCCCCGGCCCTGCGCCAGCCCCGTCCGCCGCTGCGCGGTTCCCTCGCTCACGCCCGCTTCCCTGAGACCGGGCGCCATTCGCTCCTGCTCACCGCGCCCTTTCGCCGACGTCCTGTCGGCTCATCCCGGAACCGTGCCCTCCCTCGGCGGACCCGGATGGCGCTTCCCC
>NZ_VWUF01000005.1:0-199624 GCF_008631385.1 Pantoea sp. M_9
CGCTTCACGCCCTGCTGAGTTCGTCTGCGTTGCCGCTTTGCCGTCTCAGTGGTGGCGCATTATAGGGAGTTCTCGCCGGGTGACAAGTGTTTATTGCAAAAAAATAGCTGAGCGTCTCTTTTTTGAGCGAAAGCGTTAAAAACAGGCATTATATGACCAATTAATGGCCAAAATGGCCTCGTAAGAGGCACAAATCAACGTCATCGCCTGTAACTGCAATGCTATTCTTTTCTGATAATGCTGTTTGCCAGCATCACTAATAGAAGGATTTTCGATGATTCGTTCTGCGCGCAGTATGGCTGGCTTGCCGTGGATAGCCGCAATGGCGTTTTTTATGCAGGCACTCGACGCAACCATTCTAAATACAGCGCTGCCGGCCATTGCCACCAGCCTTGAACGCTCCCCCCTTGCTATGCAATCCGCCGTTATCAGCTATACCCTGACTGTCGCAATGCTGATACCCGTCAGCGGCTGGCTGGCCGATCGATTTGGCACGCGCCGTATTTTTATCATTGCCGTTTCACTGTTTACGCTGGGATCGCTGGCCTGTGCTCTGTCGGGTTCGCTGTCTATTCTGGTGGTGTCACGCATTGTGCAGGGTGTGGGCGGTGCTATGATGATGCCGGTGGCGCGTCTGGCTTTGCTGCGTGCCTATCCGCGCAGTGAACTGCTGCCGGTGCTTAACTTTGTGACAATGCCGGGTCTGGTCGGGCCTATCCTCGGACCGATGCTGGGAGGCCTGCTGGTTACCTACGCCAGCTGGCACTGGATTTTCCTGATCAATATTCCCATTGGTATTGCCGGTATTTTTTACGCGCGTAAATATATGCCGGATTTCACCACGCCCAAGCGCCGCTTCGATTTTTTTGGCTTTCTTCTCTTCGGCCTGGGGCTGGTGCTGATCTCAGTGGGCATTGAGCTTTTCGGCGAGCGCATTGTTGCGTCATGGCAGGCGTTACTGGTGCTGTCTGGCGGCTTTGCACTGCTGCTTCTTTATATAATGCATGCGCGGCGCCATCCCGCACCGCTGATTGGTCTGCCGATGTTCCGCACCCGTACCTTTTCTGTCGGTATCCTCGGCAATATTGCAGCGCGTCTCGGAACCGGCTGTATCCCCTTTCTGATGCCGCTGATGCTGCAGGTGGGCTTTGGCTATCCGGCCATTATTGCAGGCTGCATGATGGGGCCTACAGCGGTAGGCTCGCTGCTGGCTAAATCGACGGTGACGCAGGTGCTGCGCCGCTTTGGCTATCGCCGCACCCTGGTGGGCATTACCATCATTATCGGTATCCTGATCGCCAGCTTCTCGCTGCAGTCGCCGGGTGAGGGCGCGGTTATGCTGCTTATAGCACTGTTTATGCTGGGCATGGCGATGTCAACGCAGTTCACCGCGATGAACACGATTACACTGGCCGATCTGAATGATGACAACGCCAGCGGCGGCAATAGCGTACTGGCGGTAACGCAGCAGGTCTCTATCAGCTTTGGTGTCGCGGTCAGCGCGGCGGTGCTGCGCTTTTACCAGGATTTTGAAAGTACGACCGTGCAGCAGTTCCACGCTACGTTTCTGACGATGGGCGCAATCACTGTGCTTTCTGCCGCCGCGTTTTTGTTACTGCGGTCGGGCGACGGGCGTAACCTGATTGCCAATCGGGAAAAGAAAAAGAAAACCGCTTAAACAGAACCGCGTTCCACCAGCTCCGGCGTCAGCACCAGCGTTTGCTGGCTGGCGTCGGGGGCGCCCATGCGGTGAATCAATGTATCGATCGCCAGCTCGCCCAGCTCATCTTTTGGCTGATGTACCGTGGTCAGCGGCGGTGTCAGATAGCGGGCCAGTTCGATGTTGTCATATCCCATAACCGCAATATCCTGCGGTACCTGCAGGCCCGCCTGATACAACGCGTGATAGACGCCAACGGCCATCGCATCGTTGCTGGTAAACACAGCCTCCGGTACCGGCTCCAGCGCCAGCAGCTGCGTCATAGCATTGAATCCGCCCTGGAACTCAAAGTCGCCGTCAACCACATAACCATCAGGTACCGTTAAACCGTGCGCCGCCATCGCTTTATGAAAGCCTTCAAGGCGAAGCCGCGCCGGCGTTTTGTCCTGCGGTCCCGCAATACAGGCAATACGCCGGTAGCCTCGTTCAATCAGATGGCGGGTCGCCATTTCGCCGCCCAGTAAGGCATTATCCTGAATGATATCGCCTCGTCCTTCGAACGGTGCCCAGTCCATCATCACCATCGGCACCGAGGGATAACGGTTCAGGATCTCAGCCGAAGGCAGATGCGTCTCCGTGCACATCAACAGCAGGCCATCCACGCGCTTTTGCATCAGCGTTTCCAGGCTGCGATTCATGCGCTCTTCATCCCCTTCGGTATTGCACAGGATCAGGCTATAGCCGCGTTCGTAACAGCTGTTTTCCACGCCGCGCACGACCTCAGCATAGAAAGGGTTGCTGCTGGCCGTCAGCAACATACCGATAGTACGCGTCTGCCTGATCTTCAGGCTGCGCGCCAGCGCCGAAGGGGCATAGTTCAGCTCACGGATCGCCTGTTCAACCTTTTCGCGCACCTGCTCGCTGACAAAGCGATTGTTATTGATTACATGCGAAACGGTAGAGGTTGAGACGCCCGCCTGACGGGCAACATCTTTCATGGTAGCCAAGCGCTTATCCCTGTTGCTGCAGGAAAGCGTCGATCTCTCGGCGCCACGGTACAGCTGGCTGGGCACCGGGCCGCGTAACGGCAATCGCCGCTGCCGCATGCGCAAACCGTACCGCATCATGCATTGCCATGCCTTCCAGCCGCGCGGTAATAAAAGCACCGTTGAAAGTGTCACCTGCGGCAATGGTGTCAACGGCCTGTACGTTAAAACCGGGAATGCGCTCGCCGTTACCCTGTTCGCTCAGCCATACGCCGCGCCGCCCCAGCGTAATCAGCACGGTGCGGATCCCTTTGGCATGCAGCACCTGCGCTGCCTGTGCGGCCTCAGCGTCACTGGTAACGGCAATCCCGGTCAGGATCTCCGCTTCGGTTTCGTTAGGCGTAATAATGTCAATCTGTGCCAGCAGTTCATCCGTCAGCCTGGTCGCAGGCGCCGGATTGAGGATCACCTGCGTGCCGTGCTGTCGCGCAAGCTGCGCTGCCGTCAGCACGCTTTCCAGCGGGGATTCCAGCTGCATCAGCAGCGCCTCAGCGTCAGCGATCACCTGCTGATGACGCTGCACATAGTCTGGCGTCAGCGCGGCGTTCGCGCCGGCATAAATGCCGATGTTGTTTTCACCTTCACCGTTGACGAAGATCATCGCCACGCCGGTTGCCTCTGACGGGATGGCTTCAACCGGCGCGATATCAATATTGTCGCGCTGCAGCTGCTCACAGATGCGTTCGCCCGTGTCATCGCCGCCTACACAGGCGATAAAGGCGATGTCAGCACCCGCGCGTCCGGCTGCCACCGCCTGATTAGCGCCTTTACCGCCAAACGCAATCTGATACGCCTTACCGATAACGGTTTCACCGGGGCGCGGGAAGTGACTCAGGTTCAGGATATGATCGGCGTTGATGCTGCCCATTACCGCCAGTTTTGCGCATTTACTCATAGGGAGAGATCCAGGAAGTTGCGTCACCCTGAGGGTGACGCGAGGCCACGCTTTTCTTTGGTTTTATTTAGTGACGAGTTTCAGGTCAACCGGGTTGATCGCCTGCACTTTTTCACCTTTCAGCACTTTGTCTGCGGTATCCACGCCAATCATACCAATCTTGTCCGGCATCTGCGCCACGGTTGCGGTCAGTTTACCGGACTCTACCGCTTTCACACCGTCAGCCGTACCATCAAATCCGACCACCAGCACATCGGTTTTACCAGCCGTCTGCAGCGCACGCAGCGCACCCAGCGCCATCTCATCGTTTTGTGCAAAGACCGCCTGCACATCCGGATGCGCCTGCAGCAGGTTCTGCATCACGTTCAGCCCTTTAGTACGATCGAAGTCAGCCGGCTGGCTGGCAAGAATAGCAAATTTGTGTGCGTCAGCGGCCTGTTTAAAGCCTTCACCGCGCTCGCGCGCGGCTGATGTGCCGGCGATGCCCTGCAGCTCAATGATTTTTGCGCCGTCACCCACTTTTTTCGCAATAAAATCACCCGCCATTTTACCGCCAAAGCGGTTGTCAGAGGCGACGTGGCTCACTACCTTGCCCTGTGCTGCCATACGGTCCAGCGTGATCACCGGGATATTTGCCTGGTTAGCCATTTTTACGGCGTTGCCAACAGCGTCGGAATCTGTCGGGTTGATCAGCAGCAGCTTAGTGCCGCGAACGGTCAGATCCTGCACGTTAGCCAGCTCTTTTGCCGGGTTGTTCTGGGAGTCCAGCACCACCAAGTTGTAGCCAAGCTTGTCCGCTTCTTTCTGAGCGCCATCTTTAAGCGAGACAAAGAAGGGGTTATTGAGGGTAGAAACCACCAGCGCAATCGTATCCTTAGCCATTGCGCCGGCACTCAGGGTGGCGCCAAGAATGACGGCCAGTGCCGTTAATTTTTTCATTTACAGGATCCTGTGTGAGGGTCAGAGTTATTTACTGCTTTTGTTATCTACCAGCACCGCCAGTAAAATCACGACGGCTTTAACAATCATCTGGTAGTAGGAAGATACGCCCATCAGGTTCAGGCCATTATTCAGGAAGCCCAGAATCAGCGCGCCAATCAGCGTACCCATAATACGGCCTTTACCACCTGCCAGGCTGGTGCCGCCCAGTACCACCGCAGCAATCGCATCCAGCTCATAACCGGTGCCAGCCGTAGGCTGTGCTGATGAGAGGCGGGCGACTTCAATCGTGCCCGCCAGCGCCGCCAGCAGGCCGCTCAGTGCATAAACGGTAATTTTGACGCGGTTAACGCTGATGCCTGACAGCCGGGTAGCGGCCTCATTACCGCCCAGCGCATAGATATAGCGGCCCAGACGGGTGTGGTGCAGCATGTACCACGCCAGCGCAAACACCAGCGCCATCAACCATACCGGCGTCGGGATCCCCAGCGGACGACCGATACCGAACCAGCCAAACAGATCGGCATTTTCACTGAAGCCGGTATTCACCGGACTCCCGTCGGTGTAAACCATCGTGACGCCGCGCAGCAGCAGCATCATTACCAGCGTGGCGATAAACGCCTGCACCTTGCCGCGCGCAACTATCACGCCGGTGATCCCGCCAATAAACGCGCCCAGCGCCAGGGAAGCGGCAACGGCAACCAGCGCATTGACCTCCATGCCGACAATAGACGCGGCAACCGCACCGGTAAGCGCCAGCAGCGATCCCACCGACAGGTCGATGCCTGACGTCAGGATCACCAGCGTCATCCCCACCGCCATAATGGCGTTGACCGAGGTCTGCTGCAGAATGTTGAACATGTTGGCCAGCGTAAAGAAGTTCGGGCTCTGGCTGGCGACCACGGCGATCAGCACAATCAGCGCAATCAGTGACTTCTGCTCCAGCAGCCAGCTTTTGCTGAACCAGCGGCGGCTGGCAGGTAGGGTGTGGGTACTCATACGACTAAATCCTCGCTGTGTTGCTTACCGACCGCCGCCGCCATCAGGGATTCCTGGGTAGCCTGCTCGCGGGAAAATTCGCCACTGATATGGCCTTCATGCATCACCAGAATGCGATCGCTCATGCCCAGTACTTCCGGCATTTCCGATGACACCAGGATGATGCTCAGCCCTTCCGCTTTGAACTGATTAATTAACTGATAAATCTCTTTTTTGGCACCCACATCGACACCGCGCGTAGGTTCGTCCAGGATCAGCACGTCCGGACGGGTCATCAGGCCGCGGGCAATCGCCACCTTTTGCTGATTACCGCCAGAGAGCAGGCCGATCGGCTGCATCATTGAGGGCGTTTTTACATTGAACAGGCGGATAAAATCGCCTACCGCCAGCTGCTCTTCCGCATGCTTCAGATTACCGCCGGCGTGGCTGAAATAGCGCAGCGCCGTCAGCGACATGTTCTCTTTTACCGACATTCCGAGCACCAGTCCGTCGCGCTTACGATCTTCAGAGATATACACGATACCGCTGGCGAGCCCCTCCTGCGGCGAACGTACGGTCACAGTACGGCCATTGAGCGTGACGCTGCCGCTGCGACGCGGCAGGGCGCCATACAGCACTTTCATCAGTTCAGTTCGCCCGGCCCCCATCAGCCCTGAAATTCCCAGAATTTCGCCTTTGCGCAGGGTAAAGCTGACATCCTCCACGCCTGAGCCACAGAGCTTTTCAACCTGCAGGCGGATTTCACCGGGCGATTGATCGAGACGGGGATACTGATCTTCCAGCTTGCGTCCCACCATCATCTCAATCAGCTGCTCTTCGCTCAGATCGCTGACGGCGCGTTCGGCAATAAACTGCCCGTCACGGAAGACGGTTACGTCATCGCAGATCTCAAAAATTTCTTTCATACGGTGCGAGATATAGACGATGCCGCACCCCTGCGCTTTCAGTTCATTGATAACGTGAAACAGCGACAGCGTTTCGGTATCCGTTAGCGCATCCGTCGGCTCATCCATGATGATGACGCGCGATTCAAAACTGAGTACTTTGGCAATCTCTACCATCTGCTGGTCGCCAATTGAGAGATCGCCCACCAGTTTGTGGCTGCTGAAACGCAGGTTGAGGCGCTTAAGCAGCGCCTCTGCCTCGCGATGCATCTTTTTCCAGTCAATACGACCAAACCGGTTTACAAACTCCCGGCCGAGGAAAATATTCTCCGCCACGCTCAGCTGCGGGATCAGATTAAGTTCCTGATGAATAATGCCGATGCCTGCCTCCTGCGACGCTTTAGGGCCGGAGAAGGCAACAGGTTCGCCCAGCCACTGCAGCGACCCGGCGTCCATGGTGTAGATGCCGGTCAGCACCTTCATCATGGTGGATTTACCAGCCCCGTTTTCGCCCACCAGCGCCATAACACGCCCCGGATAGACCGCCAGCGAGGCACCATTCAGCGCCTTTACGCCAGGAAACGACTTTTCGATTCCTTTAAGTTGCAGTAATGGTTGCATAGCGGCCTCAGAAGGTGACGCCAGCGCTCAGGATGACATTCGCATACGGAGAACACTCTCCGCTGCGAATGACCGCCTGGCTGCGCTGCGTCTGTTGTTTGAACTGTTCATGACTGATGTAACGGACGGTGATGCTATTCCCCTGGTGCTGTTGCAACGCTTCGAGCACGGCGAGCAGCTGGCTGTGAAGCTGCGGATTGTGTTCTTTTATCTCCTCCGCAATCAGGGCGCTTTCTACCTGCATCTCCTGTGTAACTACCTCCACAACCTGTAAAAATCGGGGCGTACCGGGCGTTAACGCCAGGTCAATACGCAGAGGGCCGTGCGGAACAGGCAGACCCGCGTCCGCAATAGTCAGCGTATCGGTATGCCCGAGGCGGGCAATCACATGAGAGAGTTCAGCGTGTAACAGGCGACCTTTTTTCATTTCATCCACTCCACAGCGAAACGTTTCGCTATGGAGCAGTGTATAAAAGCAGCATAGTAACGCAATGACACCATCACGGAAGTGTGATCGTCATCGAAACGTTTCGCTGTCAGCCGGGAAAATTTGGGTAAGGGAGTGCTGAGTGGCGGAGAGCATAATGATATGGCCCCCACCAGAATGAATGAAGCCACTCAGGCAGTGGCTTCACAGCAGAGTTATGGCAGCTTGCGAACCTGTTTTACGTCAAGCTCAGTGGCGTTAAAATCTTTATCCAGCTCGCCCGTCAGTTCGACGCGATCTTTTGGCGTAATGGTCACGCCGTTCCAGCGCTTGTGGTCAATTTCCACTTTCATCGTGCCGCTGCTGTCGCGGAACAGATAATCTTCATCGCCAGTCTGCTTTTCCAGCGTCCCGCGCACGGTGATCCAGCTGTCATCTTTCATCTCTTCAGCCTGTTTTACCGTCACGACGCTGGCTTCACCCGCTTTAAAACCGCCCGCTTTGTTACTTTGTGCGGCTGGCGCAGCGGGATCCATAAAGCCGCCCTGCGGCGCAGCAAGTACCGGTGCGGTGGCCAGGGCAATCAGGGTCAGTAACGCGATACGTGTTTTCATTAGTTACCTCATTTCTGTGAACAGGTGGAATATCAGCAGTAGACCAGAGAGTTCTTAACAGGATCTTAAGAAGCGCTGTTTTTTGCCGTTGCATGAAAAATAGCTGAAAATTGCGCTGCTGCGCTGTACAAGGCCCGGCTGGCTTCGTATAACTCGCCTGTAGCCGGGGGAGAGCACAATGCGCATTTTGTTGATCGAAGATGACACGCTGATTGGTGACGGGCTAAAGGCTGGCCTGACGAAACTGGGATTCAGCGTCGACTGGTTTATATCCGGCGAAGCGGGCTATCAGGCGCTGGGCGCGGCGCCCTGGGATGCGGTGGTGCTGGATCTGTCGCTGCCGGAACGCGACGGGCTGGAGATCCTGCGCCAGTGGCGCGCTGCAGGCGCGGATATTCCGGTGCTGATCCTGACCGCGCGCGACGCGCTCGACCAGCGCGTACAGGGTTTACAGCTGGGCGCCGATGACTATCTCTGCAAACCGTTCGCCCTTACCGAAGTGGCTGCGCGCCTGCAGGCGCTGATCCGCCGCCGGCATGGTCAGCTGCAGCCGGAGCTGCGGCACGGCAATGTTGTGATGCAGCCAGCCAGCCACAGCGTCCTGCTGAATGGCGAACCGCTTGAATTAAAAAGCCGGGAACTGGCGCTGCTGGAGCTGTTTCTGCGTCATCCGGCGCAGGTGCTGACGCGCAGCCAGCTTGAAGAGAAGCTCTACAGCTGGGACGACGATGTCTCCAGCAACGCGGTTGAGGTACATATTCATCATCTGCGCAAAAAGCTGGGCAGTCAGTTTATCCGCACCGTGCACGGTATTGGCTATACGCTGGGAGCGGCAGAATGAGCCTGTTTGTACGCCTGGCAACAGGTTTTGTGCTCCTGATCCTGCTGTGCGGAGCCAGCGCCGGCTGGAGCGCGTGGCAGCAGACGCGCGACACGGTTAATGAACTGTTTGATACCCAGCAGATGCTGTTTGCCAAACGGCTGCTGGCGCTCGATCCCACCAGCCTGCATCAGGCTGTATTACCCCGAACCAAAGCCCTTTTACGCCATCACCGCGGCGATCAGGATGATGACGCCCTGGCATTTGCGGTGTTCCGCACCGACGGTACGCCGCTGCTCAGCGACGGCGAGAACGGGCGCGGGTTATCGTTTGATACGCGACGCGACGGCTTTCGCGACGGGCAGCTGCGTGACGACGATGAGCGCTGGCGTCTGCTCTGGCTGACGTCACCTGATAAACAGTATCGCGTGGTAGTGGGGCAGGAGCAGGAGTACCGGGATGATATGACGCGCGATCTGGCGTCCGCCACCCTGCTGCCGTGGCTTGTCGCGATGCCGTTTATGCTGCTGCTGCTGCTCTTGCTGGTGTGGTATGAACTGCGGCCGCTGAAGCAGCTGGCGCACCGGCTGCAGCAGCGTGCGCCGGATGACGCGACCACGCTGCCGGTTACGCATCTGCCGCGTGAGGTACAGCCGCTGGTAGCGGCGCTCAACGATCTCTTCGGACGCACGGCGCAGCTGGTACAGCGCGAGCGTCGCTTCACCTCCGATGCCGCCCATGAACTGCGCAGCCCGCTGGCTGCCCTGCGCGTGCAAAGTGAGGTGATCCAGCTGGCCGAAGATGATGAGCAGGTGCGACGGCGGGCGCTGCAGCAGCTCGATAGCGGTATCATCCGTGCGACCCGGCTGGTGGATCAGTTGCTGACGCTGTCGCGCGTTGAAGCGGACGATCTGCGCAGTGAGTTTCAGCCGGTCGCGCTGCTCCCGCTGCTGCAGGCGCTGGTCGCTGAACATCTGCCGCAGGCCGCAGCGCAGCAGACAGAAATCACACTGACCAGCGATGCCGCGCCGGTGATGAACGGTCATCCGCTGCTGCTGAGCCTGATGATACGTAATCTGCTGGATAATGCGCTGCGCTATGCGCCGGCACAGAGCCGGATAGCGCTGCGGCTGGAGACGGACAGCATAGTGGTTGAAGATAATGGTGCGGGCGTATCGGACGAGCAGCTGGCGCGGCTCGGCGAACGCTTCTGGCGCCCGCCCGGCCAGGTCCAGAGCGGCAGCGGCCTGGGGCTGTCGATTGTGAAAAATATTGCGCAGCTGCACGACCTGCAGCTGCACTTCAGTCACGCCGTGCCGCAGGGGCTGCGCATCACGCTAATCCGGCAACGCAGCGGCGCTAAATCTCGACCTGCGTACCCAGCTCGATAACACGGTTAGGCGGGATTTCAAACTGATCCGGCGCGCGCAGCGCATTACGCTGCAGCGTCAGGAACAGTTTGCCGCGCAGGCGCAGATACCAGGGCCGCTTACCGATGATCAGCGATTCATGCGACATAAAGAATGAGGTCTCCATCATCCGGCAGTTAAGCCCCTCCAGACCGCAGCGGTGAAAAATCTCCTCCACATTTGGCGTCTCGCGCCAGCCGTAGCTCGCCACCACACGCCAGAACGTAGGCGACAGCTGTTCAATGGTGACCCGGCGTACGTTATGCACATAAGGTGAATCTTCCGTACGCAGCGTCAGCAGCACCACGCGCTCATGCAGCACCTTGTTGTGCTTGAGGTTATGCAGCATCGCGAAGGGGATCACGTTCAGCGCACGCGACATATATACCGCCGTACCCGGTACACGTACCGGCGGTGATTTCTCCAGTGAAGCGATCATCGCATCGAGCGAATTGCCGTGCTCATGCATGCGGCGCAGCAGACGAAAGCGCTCACTTTTCCAGGTCGTCATGATGATGAACATCATCAGCGCCAGCGTCAGCGGCAGCCAGCCGCCGGAGAAGACTTTAATCAGATTAGCGGAGAACAGCGACACATCAATGCAGAGCATCGCGGCCAGCATCAGCATGACCAGATAGCGGTTCCAGTGCCAGTTCTGAATCGCCACCGTGGCACAGAGGATCGCCGTCAGCACCATGGTGCCGGTCACAGCAATGCCGTAGGCCGCCGCCAGATTACTGGAGTGCTCAAAACCAACAATCACAATCACCACCGCGGCGTAGAGCAGCCAGTTAATGACCGGAATGTAGATCTGTCCTGACTCCTCTTCAGAGGTGTGAACAATGCGCATCGGCGGCAGATAACCGAGCCGCACCGCCTGACGCGTCAGGGAAAAGACGCCGGAGATCACCGCCTGTGAGGCGATAACCGTTGCCAGCGTGGCGAGCAGCAGCATCGGGATCAGCATCCAGTCCGGTGCCAGCAGGAAAAACGGGTTCTTTATCGCTTCCGGATGCGCCAGCAGCAGCGCACCCTGGCCAAAATAGTTCAGCACCAGCGAAGGCAGCACCACCACAAACCACGCCAGACGGATCGGAAATTTGCCGAAGTGTCCCATGTCCGCATAGAGCGCTTCGACGCCGGTGATCGCCAGTACCACCGCACCCAGCGCAAAAAAGGAGACCGACTTGTACTGAACGAAGAAGTGCAGCGCCCAGTAAGGATTCATCGCGTGCAGTACATCAGGGTTATTCAGGATGCTGCGCGCGCCCAGCACGGCCAGCACCAGAAACCATACCAGCATAACCGGCGCAAACAGCTTGCCTACGATACCGGTGCCCTGTTTCTGGATCATAAACAGCAGCGTCAGCACGGCAATCGCCAGCGGGACGATCCAGGTGTCGAGACCGGGCGCGGCGATCTCCAGTCCCTCAATCGCTGAGAGCACCGATACGGCCGGGGTGATCACCACCTCACCATAAAAGAAGCTGCCGCCAATCAGCCCCATGATCACCAGAACGGCTGTGGCACGCGCGCCGGTGTGGCGACCCGCGAGCGACATCAGCGTCAGAATTCCGCCTTCACCCGCATTGTCCGCGCGCATGACGTAGCTGATATATTTCAGCGAAACCACCAGAATCAGCAGCCAGAAGATCAGCGATAAAAAGCCGAATACCGCTTCGCGTTCAACGCCAAAGCCGAACTGGCCGGAAAGGCATTCACGTAAGGTATACAGCGGGCTGGTGCCAATGTCGCCATAGACCACGCCGATTGCAGCCAGCGTGACGGCGCTAAGAGACTGTTTCTTATCCGAGCTCATAGGGTGTCTTGTGTTGGAGCCGTTGCGACTCAGGCCATCAAAAAGCGCACAGTATGCACATAATTGGCAGAAACCAACAGACAGCGCTGATGATAATACGCAGCGTAATCTGCTTTTTCGCCGAAAATCCTGCAGAAAACGGGCTGAAAACCGCACGTTGTGCTGACACAACCTTCTGAAAAAAAAAAGCTGACGGCTATCAACGCATTCAAGCATGATAAACAGTAGAGTATTGCGCTCGCCAGACCGTAACGGCACCAGGTTCAGAAGGACAATGATGTGATTATGGCTCAACCCCATCTGTTGGCAGAAAGAATTTCCCGACTGAGTAATGCGCTGGAAAAAGGGCTGTATGAACGGCACCATGCCATTCGCCTCTGCCTGCTGGCAGCGTTAAGCGGCGAAAGCGTTTTTCTGCTCGGCCCACCCGGCATTGCCAAAAGCCTGATCGCCCGTCGCCTTAAATATGCTTTCCAGCACGCCCGCGCGTTTGAATATCTGATGACCCGTTTCTCCACGCCGGAAGAGGTATTTGGCCCGCTGTCGATTCAGGCACTGAAAGATGAGGGCCGCTATCAGCGTCTGACCAGAGGCTATCTGCCGGATGCGGAGATTGTCTTTCTGGATGAGATCTGGAAAGCGGGTCCGGCCATTCTGAACACGCTGCTGACCGCCATTAACGAACGCCGCTTCCGGAACGGCGACTGCGAAGAGGCGATCCCGATGCGTCTGCTGGTGACCGCTTCAAACGAGCTGCCGGAAGCTGACAGCGGCCTTGAAGCGCTCTATGACCGCATGCTGATCCGCCTGTGGCTCGATAACGTACATGAGAAGCAAAATTTTCGCAGCATGCTGACCCACCAGCAGGATGAGAACGTCAATCCGGTTGCGGAGTCGCTCTGCATCAGCGATGAAGAGTATCTGCAATGGCAAAAGGGCATCAGTCAGGTAAAGCTGCCTGACGATGTGTTTGAGCTTATCTATCAGCTGCGTCAGCAGCTGGAAAACCTGCCGGATGCGCCCTACATCTCTGATCGCCGCTGGAAAAAAGCGATTCATCTGCTGCAGGCCAGCGCCTTTTATAGCGGGCGCACGGCGATTGCGCCTATCGATCTGGTTCTGCTGAAAGATTGCCTCTGGCACGACATCGCTTCGATGACGCTGCTGGACCGGGAAATGGATGCGCTGATGACGCAGCACGCCTGGCAGCAGCAGGCGATGCTGCACCGGCTGCAGCAGATCAATGCGCAGCGTCTGCAGCTGCAGCAGCAGCAGAGCGTGGCGCAGGCGCTGACGCTGGAGAAACACAGCGGCATGTTCAGCCGTAAGCCACATTATGAGCTGCCGGAGTCGGTTGCCGGCGAACAGCTGACCCTGATGCTGCAGCAGCCGCTGACGCTGCACGATATGCAGGTCAGCCATATAGTGGTAAGCCGTGAGGCCCTGGTACAGTGGCTGCTGAAAGGCGGAGATATACGCGGCAAGCTGAACGGCATCGGCTTTGCACAGTCACTCGATCTGGTGGTCGATACCCATCACTGCCTGACGTTACGCGATGTCAGCCTGCAGTCTGCGCGCCTGACGCTGCCCGGAGCGGCGAGCCTGCAGGCGCTACCGCCGGAAATCGTTGATGAATATGATGCGCTTGAGGCCCGCCTGCGGGCGCAGCGGGCGCTGTTCAGCCAGCATCAGCGCTGTCTGTTTATCAGCGATGACTGGCTGGCACGCATTGAGACCAGCCTGCAGGATGTGGCAGAGCAGCTGAAACAGGCGCGGAAATGATCTCGCTGGAGACACTCAGCACGCTGCTCTCAATTGGTGAAACGGAGCTGATTGATGAGCTGCTTCTGGCGCTGCTGGCCACACCGCAGCTGACGCTGTTTTTCGAAAAATTTCCCCGCATGAAGCAGGCGATGCTGCGCGATCTGCCGCGCTGGCGCGCTGAAATCGCCGGGCAGATGAGAGCGACGCCGGTGCCCGCCGTGCTGGCGCAAGAGTTTCAGCTGTTTGAGCAGTTACAGCTGCTCAGCAGCCGTGATTTCAGCGCTCAGCTGCCGCACCTCCTTGAGCAGCTGCAGAAGCTGCCCTCTCCTTTTCTCACCGAAGCCGGGACGCTGCTGCAGCGTAATGAAGGCCCGGAACTGAGCAACGCGCAGCACCGGCTGTTCCTGCAGCGCTGGCGACTGAGCCTGACGCTGCAGACGCTGACGCTGAATGAAACGTTACTGGAGGCGCAGCGTGAACGGCTGCTGGCGGAACTGCAGCAGCGTATGGCACTGAGCGGCCAGCTGGCGCCGGTGCTGAGCGATGAAGATGAGGCTGCCGCCGGCCGGCTGTGGGATCTCAGTAAAGCCTCGCTGCAGCCAGGCGACTACACACTGATTGTGCAATATGGTGAGTTTCTGGCGCAGCAGCCGGAGCTGATGCAGCTGGCCCAGCAGTTAGGCCGCAGCCGCGAAGCCAAATCGGTGCCGTCACGCGATGCGCCGCTGGAAGCGTTTCATCAGCTGGTGCATGAGCCAGATAACGTGCCGGAAGAGGTCAGCGGCATTCATCAGAGCGATGATGTGCTGCGCCTGCTGCCACCGGAACTGGCCGCGCTCAGTATCAGCGAACTGGAGCTGGAGTTTTACCGGCGCCTGGTAGAAAAACGCCTGCTGACCTATCGCCTGCAGGGTGATGCCTGGCATGAAAAAACCGCGCTGCGGCCGGTGAGCCATCAGCAGCATGAAACAGAACCGCGCGGTCCGTTTATTGTCTGTGTGGATACGTCCGGCTCCATGGGCGGTTTTAATGAACGCTGCGCCAAGGCCTTTTGCCTCGCGCTGCTGAAAATTGCCCTGGCAGATCGGCGTCGCTGCTACATTATGCTGTTTGCCCATGAAGTGGTCGGCTATGAGCTGACCGCCGATAACGGCATTGAACAGGCGATTCGTTTCCTCAGCCAGCGTTTTCGCGGCGGTACCGATCTGACGGCCTGCCTGAGTGCCGTGGTGCAGCGCATGGAAGGCAGCCAGTGGCAGGAGGCGGATGCGGTGATCGTATCGGACTTTATCGCCCAGCGCCTGCCGGAAGAGCTGATTAAAACCATAAAGCAGCGACAGCGGATGCAGCAGCAGCGGTTTCACGCTGTGGCGATGTCCGCGCACGGCAAACCCGGCATTCTGCGTATCTTCGATCATATCTGGCGCTTCGATACCGGGCTGAAAAGCCGCCTGCTGCGCCGCTGGACGCGCTGATTCATCTGACAGACACGCCTGTTTGCTATAGTGAATGACCCGCTGTGTTTATTCAGCTTTATGGAGTTCACTGTGACAATTGCCGATCTGCCCTGCCAGCTGCCTGCTCCGACCCGCACCCTGCGCCTTTCCGGTGGCACCGCTGAAGAGAAACGTGCCGAACTGCTCGCCTATTTCACCCAGACCTGGACGCTGTATGAAAGCCTGTTCGACTGCCTGAGCGATGAGCGTGCCTGGTTTAATAAAGCGATTTCGCTGCGCCATCCGCTGATTTTCTATTTTGGCCATACCGCATCTTTCTATATCAACAAGCTGATGGCGGGACGCTATCTCGATCGGCGTGTTGACGCGCGCATTGAGGCGATGATGGCGATTGGTGTGGATGAGATGAGCTGGGACGATCTTAATGACGCCCACTACGACTGGCCCGGTGTGGCAGAAGTGCGCGACTACCGCGGCAAAGTGAAAGCGCTGGTGACTGATTTTATCCGTACGATGCCGCTTGAGCTGCCGATCGGCTGGGAGAGTCCGGCCTGGGTGATCCTGATGGGCATTGAGCATGAGCGCATCCATCTGGAAACCTCCAGCGTGCTGATCCGCCAGCTGCCGCTGGAGTGGGTGCAGCCGCAGCCCGCCTGGCCTGCCTGCCCGCTGGCGCGTCACGATCGCGCCGCGGTGCCGGAAAACAGTCTGATTGCGCTGGCGGGTGGATCGGTGCTGCAGGGAAAAACGGATGAGACTTATGGCTGGGACAATGAGTATGGCCATCAGAAAACCGAGCTCGGACCCTTTCAGGCCAGCAAAATGCTGGTCAGCAACGCGGAGTTTTATCAGTTTGTCGCGGCCGGTGGCTATCAGACGGCGCGCTGGTGGGATGAAGAGGGAGAGGGCTGGCGCACGTTTGCCGGAGCGCAGATGCCTACCTTCTGGGTCGGTGATATCGCCCAACCTGACGCGCTGCGCCTGCGCCTGATGACGCAGGAAGTCCCGATGCCGTGGGACTGGCCGGCTGAAGTTAATCAGCTGGAAGCGGCCGCCTTCTGCCGCTGGCTGGCAGACAAAAGCGGTAAGACAATTCAGCTGCCGTGTGAGGCGGAATATATGCTGCTGCGCGAACAGGTCAGCGGCGATCAGCCAGACTGGGAGCAGGCGCCCGGTAATATCAACCTCGCGTACTGGGCCTCCTCCTGTCCGGTGGATCATTTTTCCCAGGGCGCGTTCTTTGATCTGGTGGGGAACGTCTGGCAGTGGACCACCACGCCCATCAATGGCTTTGAAGGATTTCGCGTCCATCCGCTGTATGACGATTTTTCCACGCCGACCTTTGACGGCAAGCATGCCATCATCAAAGGCGGCAGCTGGATCTCAACCGGTAATGAGGCGTTAAAATCGTCGCGCTACGCGTTTCGCCGCCACTTTTTCCAGCATGCCGGCTTCCGTTACGTGGTGTCGGCGCATCAGGAGAGTATGCAGCTTAACCCGTATGAAACCGACGGCATGGTGTCGCAGTATCTCGATTTCCAGTACGGGCCTGGCTACTACGGCGTGGAAAATTATGCCGAAAAACTGATTGAGCTGGTGCTGCCGCACTGCCATCAGCGCGGGCATGCGCTGGATATCGGCTGTGCCACCGGTCGCGCCAGCTTTGCTCTGGCGCGTCACTTTGCTGCCGTTACCGGCATGGACTACTCCGCACGCTTTATCGACGTGGCGCTGCAGCTCACCTCCGGTGAGGATTTCCGCTATGTAGTACCGGAGGAGGGCGAGCTGGTGGCGTATCGCCAGGTGCGCCTGAAGGAGATCGGCACTGACCGGCAGCAGGCGGAGCGGATCCAATTCGTTCAGGGTGACGCCTGTAACCTGAAGCCGCAGCCGGATCGGTACGATCTGGTGCTGGCCGCCAATCTGATCGATCGTCTGCGTCAGCCAAAGCGTTTCCTGCAGGATATCGCACCGATGATCCGTCAGGGCGGCGTGCTGGCGATCTCTTCACCTTACACCTGGCTTGAGGAGTTCACGCCGAAAGAGAACTGGCTGGGCGGTATCCGCGAAAACGGCGAAGCGCTGACCACCTGCCAGGCACTGCAGCGGCTTCTGCGCGACGAGTTTGATGAAATCGCGCCGCCGCAGGATGTTCCCTTCGTGATCCGCGAAACCGCACGCAAGTTTCAGCACACCCAGGCGCAGCTTACGCTCTGGCGTAAGCGCTAAAAGCGTGCAGACTGCGGCATGCCCGCAGTCTGCATCTTGCCTGCCCCGCTAAATTCCTGCACATTCACCTCTGTTCAGCGAAGACGAATTTAAGAGGAAGGATGATGGCAGAACATCTGCAACTGGATAATCTCGACCGCGGCATACTCAATGCGCTGCTGGAGAACGCCCGCACGGCTTACGCAGAGCTGGCAAAGCAGTTCAATGTCAGCCCCGGCACGATTCATGTTCGCGTTGAGAAAATGCGTCAGGCCGGCATTATTCTCGGTACGCGCGTGGAAATCGATCCACGCCAGCTGGGATTCGATGTTTGCTGCTTTATTGGCATCATTCTGAAGAGCGCACGCGACTATCCGGCAGCGCTCAGCAAGCTTGAGGCGCTGGATGAGGTGGTTGAAGCCTGGTATACCACCGGTCACTACAGCATCTTTATTAAGGTCATGTGCCGATCTATCGATGCGCTGCAGCAGGTGCTGATCAACAAGATCCAGACTATTGATGAGATCCAGTCCACTGAGACGCTGATCTCGCTGCAAAACCCGATCATGCGTACCATCAAGCCCTGAACCGCACCAGCCTGTGCATAACGTTATGCAGCAGGGATCCGGTGCGGTATCCGGTTTGTCGGCGGATGCTTTCTGTTATTAACCCTGTTTTCCACAGGTGGATCACGGCTTGATCACAGCGTACAATGCCTGCCTTTAGTGCGGGAGACGATCATGGCTGATATTACCTTAATCACCGGCAGTACCCTTGGCAGTGCCGAATATGTCGCAGAACATTTAGAAGAGAAGCTGCAGGATGCGGGCTTCAAAACCAGCGTACTGCACGGCCCGGCGCTTGATGAGGTGCCTGATTCGGGTATCTGGCTGGTGGTAACGTCCACACACGGCGCCGGTGAATTGCCGGACAATCTGCTGCCCTTTTATGAGGCGCTGCAGACTGAAAAGCCCGATCTTTCCGCCGTGCGCTTTGGCGCAGCAGGCATCGGCAACCGCGAATACGATCTTTTCTGTGGCGCAATCAAAACCCTGGAGGCTCAGCTGATCGCGCTGGGCGCAACGCGCATCGGGGAACGGCTGGAAATCGACATGCTTGAGCATGAAATACCGGAAGATGCCGCTGAAGCCTGGGTCGCTGGCTGGATTGAGCAGATCTGACGGATCGTAACCGGCAGGGGATCGGGAAATAGTCACGATCCCCAGACGATTACACTGTATTTCTTCCGGATCCTTCCAATCTCCTGTGGATAAACCAGCCTGAATCATGCGTATAACCGGTAGTTATCCCAGGAATAACCGCTGATGATTTTTTCATCTGTGGATAACCAGCAAAGTTGATCCCAGCTTATCTGGATCAGGATCACCGATCTTTCACAACAAACGATCCTTCCCAGGCTAATGTAAAATAACGGGTTTGCCACGTTATCCACAGAAACTGGCGATCCTAATAAGAGATCTAACAAGAAGATCATATAAAAGAGTAAAGATCCTTTCTATAAACACGCAGGATCCGCCGCTTTCGCCTGAACCATAATTTCAGTAGAATCCACCGCCCAGGGCAACGATCCCTGTCTGAACTTTAACGAGGACCCACTTCATGTTTTATCCAGATCCTTTTGACGTCATCGTAATCGGTGGTGGTCATGCGGGTACCGAAGCCGCTATGGCGGCCGCCCGAATGGGTCAGCAGACGCTGTTACTCACGCATAACATCGACACGCTGGGACAGATGTCCTGCAATCCGGCAATCGGTGGTATCGGGAAAGGACACCTGGTAAAGGAAGTGGACGCCCTCGGCGGCCTGATGGCCACGGCAATCGATCAGGCAGGTATCCAGTTTAGGATACTAAACGCCAGCAAAGGTCCGGCAGTGCGCGCTACGCGTGCTCAGGCAGACCGTGTACTGTACCGCCAGGCGGTACGCACCGCGCTGGAGAACCAGCCCAACCTGATGATCTTCCAGCAGGCGGTTGACGATCTGATCGTCGAAAACGATCGGGTGGTAGGTGCCGTCACGCAGATGGGGCTGAAATTCCGGGCTAAAAGCGTGGTGCTGACCGTTGGCACCTTCCTCGATGGCAAAATTCATATCGGTCTTGATAATTACAGCGGTGGACGCGCCGGCGATCCGCCTTCTGTCCCGCTGGCAAAACGGCTGCGGGCGCTGCCGCTGCGCGTCAACCGTCTCAAGACCGGTACGCCACCGCGTATTGATGCGCGTTCGATCGATTTCTCTGTACTGACGCCACAGCACGGTGATACGCCGATGCCGGTGTTCTCGTTTATGGGCAGCGTGGCACAGCATCCGCAGCAGGTTCCCTGCTGGATCACCTATACCAACGAACAGACGCATGATGTGATCCGTAATAATCTCGATCGCAGCCCGATGTATGCGGGCGTCATTGAGGGGATTGGTCCGCGTTACTGCCCGTCTATCGAAGATAAAGTGATGCGCTTTGCCGATCGCAACGCCCACCAGATCTTTCTGGAGCCGGAAGGGCTGACCAGCAATGAAATCTACCCGAACGGAATTTCAACCAGTCTGCCTTTTGATGTACAGATGCAGATTGTCCGTTCAATGAAAGGGCTGGAGAACGCCACCATTGTGCGCCCGGGCTATGCTATCGAGTACGATTTCTTCGATCCGCGCGATCTGAAACCCACGCTGGAGAGCAAGTTTATCCACGGTCTCTTCTTTGCCGGCCAGATCAACGGCACCACCGGTTATGAAGAAGCTGCAGCCCAGGGTCTGCTGGCTGGCCTTAACGCTGCACGGCAGTCTGCGGACAAAGAGGGCTGGGCACCGCGCCGCGATCAGGCTTATCTCGGCGTGCTAGTCGACGACCTTTGCACGCTGGGTACCAAAGAGCCATACCGCATGTTTACCTCCCGCGCCGAGTATCGTCTGATGCTGCGCGAAGATAATGCCGATCTGCGTCTGACTGAAACGGGCCGCGAGCTGGGACTGGTGGATGATGCGCGCTGGGCGCGCTATAACCAGAAGCTGGAAGCGATTGAGCAGGAGCGCCAGCGTCTGCGCAGCCTGTGGGTGCATCCGAAGTCAGAAAATGTGACTGACGTAAACAGCATCATCAGCGCACCGCTGACGAAAGAAGCCAGCGCAGAGGATCTGCTGCGTCGTCCGGAGATGACCTATGCCCGACTGATGACGCTGGCGGACTATGGTCCGGCACTGCCTGACGAACAGGCAGCCGAGCAGGTTGAAATTCAGGTTAAATATGAGGGTTACATTGCGCGTCAGCAGGAGGAGATAGACCGCCAGCTGCGCAATGAGAACACGCTGCTGCCTGTGGATCTCGATTACCGTCAGGTCAATGGCCTGTCAAATGAAGTGATCGCCAAGCTCAACGACCATAAGCCGACCTCTATTGGTCAGGCATCGCGTATTTCCGGCATCACGCCAGCTGCGATCTCAATTCTGCTGATCTATCTCAAAAAACAGGGTCTGCTGCGTAAAAGCGCCTGACTGACCACCGGGGCAGCTTCGGCTGCCCCTGTTAACGGAAACCTCGCTGTGATTAACAAACTCTCCCGGCTGCTTGACGCAGCAAATATTTCGCTCTCCGATCAACAAAAACAGCAGCTGGTTGGCTATGTGGAGCTGCTGCATAAGTGGAATAAAGCGTATAACCTGACCTCAGTGCGCGATCCGCAGCAAATGCTGGTACGCCATATCCTCGACAGCGTGGTGGTAGAGCCGCATCTGCAGGGGGAACGCTTTATTGATGTGGGAACCGGGCCAGGACTGCCGGGTATTCCTCTGGCCATTGTCCGTCCGCAGGCGCATTTTACGCTGCTGGACAGCCTGGGTAAGCGGGTTCGCTTTCTGCGCCAGGTACAGCATGAGTTAGGACTCACTAACATTACTCCGGTACAGAGCCGGGTTGAAGAGTTCCCGGCAGATCCACCGTTTGATGGCGTCATCAGCCGGGCATTTGCCTCACTGGAAGATATGCTCACCTGGTGCCGCGCATTGCCCGGAACGCATGGACGCTTTTATGCCCTGAAAGGCGTGCGTCCGGATGAGGAGATCGCTTCGCTGCCAGCAGGCTTTAGTGTAGAAAAAATTGAAGCCTTACGCGTTCCGGAACTGGAAGGCGAGCGTCATCTTGTGGTGATTTCGCAGCAATAAGCCTGCAAAAAGCAGGGTTTTATTCAGCTTCTGGCAGCCGCACCACCGTCAGGGCTGAATAAAAAAACAGCGGTTGAACGCATGGTGACACACGCGTTTATTCGGCAGGGGAGGGGAAAGGCGTTAACATCCTTCGCCGTAATTATCCGAAAAGCGTTGTTACATTTAACGATTAATTCACATTTTATTGCCACTAATGTCACATGATAACGGCTGTTTTCTGCTTTCGATTATCACGCAGGGAAATATGACACGGCAATAAATCGGCGGGCGTAATATTATTATTTCAATTTTAATTCTGTCCGCAGTGTCAACCGGATGTTTTTATCGGAAAAGAGTGAGCTGAAGCAGATTTAAATTTATAAGGCTATGATTTTAAAAGTTTAAAACACCCTGATTATTAATGCGGATTATGCATTCTGATAAATTTTTCAGCGTCTGGTTGTTTATTATGTGATCTGCAGCACGCTTTATATCTCGCTTGAGCCAGAAAACGGCAACGTCGCTGACGGCTCTCCGGGTTATGAATCTTTGGAAAAATAGCCCTTCAGAAAGAAATTTAAATAATTGTTCACCTTTTCGCTACTTAGCGATTGAAATCGCAGGTGCGGCCCGTATAATTTGCACGGCTTTTGCTGCTTGACTCAAAACGGCAAAGGCAGTCTTATACGACACGCGACATACCCCGTTCGGGGCAGGAGAGTTAAGCGTCATGTCAGTGTCTCTTTACAGTGTGAAATTAGCCCGAGCCGTTCTGGTTGTCCAGCTGGTGACGTTTGTCGTAATCGGTGCGCTGTTTGCTCTGAAAGACGTCACCTGGGGCGCCTCTGCTATCGCGGGTGGTGTGGCAGCCTGGCTGCCAAACATACTGTTCACGTTTTTAGCCTGGCGTCTGCAGGATCAAACACCGGCTAAAGGGCGTGTCGCCTGGAGTTTCGCCCTGGGTGAAGTTCTTAAGGTGTTCGCCACCGTTATTTTTCTCGCTGTGGCGTTGGGTGGGTTCGGAGCGGTCTTCTGGCCACTCGCAATCACCTGGTTATCGGTGCTGGTGGTGCAAATCGTCGCACCGGCTGTAATTAACAACAAAGGGTAAGAGGCATCATGGCCGCAGGAGAAATCTCAACGCCGCAGGAATACATAGGACATCATCTGACGCATCTTCAGATGGACCTGCGTACTTTCGAGCTGGTGAATGCACACGACGCGCCAGCAACATTCTGGACGTTAAACCTGGACTCCATGTTTTTCTCTGTTGCACTGGGAGTATTGTTCCTTGTGCTGTTCCGCAGCGTGGCGAAAAGCGTCACCAGCGGCGTGCCAGGGAAAATGCAGGCGGCTATCGAGCTGGTTGTCGGCTTTGTTGATAGCAACGTTCGCGACATGTACCACGGTAAAAGTAAAGTTATCGCCCCGCTGGCTCTGACAATTTTTGTCTGGGTCTTCCTGATGAACTTCATGGATCTGCTGCCTATTGATTTGCTGCCGTTTATCGGTGAGCACTATCTGGGCCTGCCGGCGCTGCGCGTCGTGCCGTCAGCAGACGTGAACATCACGCTATCTATGGCGCTGGGCGTATTTATTTTGATTCTGTTCTACAGCATCAAAATGAAAGGGGTAGGCGGCTTTGCTAAAGAGCTGACTCTGCAGCCTTTTAATCACCCGATCTTCATCCCCATCAACCTGATTCTTGAAGGTGTCAGCCTGCTGTCAAAACCGGTTTCACTCGGTCTGCGACTGTTCGGCAACATGTATGCGGGTGAGCTGATCTTTATCCTGATTGCCGGTCTGCTGCCGTGGTGGTCGCAGTGGGTGCTGAATGTGCCATGGGCCATTTTCCACATCCTGATTATTTCGCTGCAGGCTTTCATTTTCATGGTCCTCACGATTGTCTATCTGTCGATGGCATCTGAAGAACATTGATTTTTTTCTCAACAACTTAAGCATAACTGAAACAAACTGGAGACTGTCATGGAAAACCTGAATATGGATCTGCTGTACATGGCTGCCGCTGTGATGATGGGTCTGGCGGCAATCGGTGCTGCGATCGGTATCGGCATCCTCGGAGGTAAATTCCTGGAAGGCGCAGCGCGTCAGCCGGATCTGATCCCTCTGCTGCGTACGCAGTTCTTTGTTGTAATGGGTCTGGTGGATGCAATCCCGATGATCGCTGTTGGTCTGGGTCTCTACGTGATGTTTGCTGTCGCCTAAAGCCTGTAGCCATTGTTCACTCATGGCACCTGGTGTGATGAGGAACAGATTCTGCCGTTTATCAATGATAGCGGCAGAGCACGTTAACTTAATAAGAGGCATTGTGCTGTGAACATTAACGCAACAATCCTCGGCCAGGCCATCGCGTTCATCCTGTTTGTCGCGTTCTGCATGAAGTACGTATGGCCACCGATCATGGCTGCCATCGAAAAGCGCCAGAAAGAAATTGCTGAAGGCCTTGCTTCTGCTGAACGCGCGAAGAAAGATTTGGATCTCGCGCAGGCCAATGCGACCGACCAGCTGAAAAAAGCGAAGGAAGAAGCTCAGGTCATTATCGAGCAGGCGAACAAACGCCGTGCCCAGATTCTGGACGAAGCCAAAACTGAAGCTGAAACTGAACGTAACCGCATCGTCACTCAGGCGCAGGCAGAAATTGAAGCCGAGCGCTCACGTGCACGTGAAGAGCTGCGTAAACAGGTCGCGTTGCTGGCATTAGCTGGCGCCGAGAAAATCATCGAACGTTCCGTGGATGAAGCTGCTAACAGCGACATCGTTGATAAACTGGTCGCTGAACTGTAAGGAGGGAGGGGCTGATGTCTGATCTGATTACTGTAGCTCGCCCCTACGCCAAAGCAGCTTTTGACTTTGCTGTTGAGCATCAAAGTATCGAACGCTGGCAGACCATGCTGGCGTTTGCCGCAGAAGTGGCTCGCAACGAACAGATGGCAGAAGTACTTTCCGGTGCCTTAGCACCTGAAGCGCTATCTGCCTCTTTCAATGCAGTCTGTGGTGATCAACTTGATGAACACGCTCAGAACCTGATCAAGGTAATGGCGGAGAACGGACGTTTGACAGCGCTTCCAGACGTACTGGAGCAATTTATTCAACTGCGTGACGCTTATGAAGCGACAGCCGAAGTTGATGTAATCTCCGCCAGTGCGCTGAGTGACAGCCAGCTGACCAAAATCAGCACCGCGATGGAAAAACGTCTGTCACGCAAAGTTAAGCTGAATTGCAAAATTGATAAGTCTGTATTGGCAGGTGTGGTTATCCGTGCGGGTGACCTGGTGATTGATGGCAGCGTGCGCGGCCGTCTTGACCGTCTGGCAGACGTCTTGCAGTCTTAAGGGGACTGGAGCATATGCAACTGAATTCCACCGAAATCAGCGAACTGATCAAGCAGCGCATTGCTCAGTTCAATGTCGTGAGTGAAGCTCACAACGAAGGTACTATTGTTTCTGTAAGTGACGGTATCATCCGCGTACACGGCCTGGCCGATGTTATGCAGGGTGAAATGATTGCCCTGCCGGGCAACCGTTACGCTATCGCACTGAACCTCGAGCGCGACTCGGTTGGTGCGGTCGTTATGGGCCCGTACGCTGACCTTGCCGAAGGCATGAAGGTTAAGTGCACCGGTCGTATTCTGGAAGTACCGGTTGGCCGTGGCCTGCTGGGTCGCGTGGTGAACACCCTGGGTGCACCTATCGACGGTAAAGGCGCAATCGACAACGACGGCTTCTCGCCGGTTGAAATGATTGCACCAGGCGTTATCGATCGTCAGTCTGTTGACCAGCCTGTTCAGACTGGTTACAAATCTGTCGATGCGATGATTCCAATCGGCCGTGGCCAGCGTGAGCTGATCATCGGTGACCGTCAGACCGGTAAGACTGCAATGGCTATCGACGCCATCATCAACCAGCGTGATTCAGGCATCAAGTGTGTCTACGTTGCGATTGGTCAGAAAGCGTCAACCATCTCTAACGTGGTTCGCAAGCTGGAAGAGCACGGCGCGCTGGCTAACACCATCGTGGTTGTGGCTTCTGCATCGGAGTCTGCTGCGCTGCAGTACCTGTCTCCATACGCTGGCTGTGCCATGGGCGAATACTTCCGCGACCGCGGTGAAGATGCGCTGATCGTTTACGATGACCTCTCTAAGCAGGCTATCGCTTACCGTCAGATCTCCCTGCTGCTGCGCCGCCCACCAGGCCGTGAAGCATTCCCGGGCGACGTGTTCTATCTCCACTCTCGTCTGCTGGAGCGTGCATCACGCGTAAGCGCTGACTACGTTGAGCGTTTCACCAACGGTGCTGTGAAAGGCCAGACCGGTTCTCTGACCGCGCTGCCAATCATTGAAACCCAGGCTGGTGACGTTTCTGCGTTCGTTCCGACCAACGTTATCTCGATCACTGATGGTCAGATCTTCCTGGAGTCGAACCTGTTCAACTCCGGTATCCGTCCAGCCGTTAACCCGGGTATCTCCGTATCCCGTGTTGGTGGTGCTGCACAGACCAAGATCATCAAGAAACTGTCCGGTGGTATTCGTACCGCGCTGGCACAGTATCGTGAACTGGCAGCGTTCTCTCAGTTCGCTTCCGATCTGGATGATGCAACGCGTAAACAGCTGAGCCACGGTCAGAAAGTGACCGAGCTGCTGAAACAGAAACAGTATGCGCCAATGTCCGTTGCGCAGCAGGGTCTGGTGCTGTTTGCTGCTGAGCGCGGCTTCCTGAACGACGTTGAACTGGCGAAAATCGGCAGCTTCGAAGCCGCTCTGCTGGCGTACGCCGATCGCGAACACGCTGAGCTGATGGCTGAAATCAACCAGGCGGGTAACTACAACAACGATATCGAAGCGAAGCTGAAAGGCCTGCTCGAAACGTTTAAAGCAACCCAGTCCTGGTAATGTCTGGCGGCTTGTCTGAAAAGACAGGCCGCAAGGCTTTGAGGAGAAGCTAATGGCCGGCGCAAAAGAAATACGTACCAAGATCGGAAGCGTAAAAAACACGCAGAAGATCACCAAAGCGATGGAAATGGTCGCCGCCTCCAAAATGCGTAAAACGCAGGAACGCATGGCGGCCAGCCGTCCGTATGCAGATACCATGCGCAAAGTGATTGGTCACCTTGCACTGGGTAATCTGGAATACAAGCACCCTTACCTGGATGAGCGCGACGTTAAGCGCGTCGGCTACCTGGTCGTTTCGACTGACCGCGGGCTTTGTGGTGGTTTGAACATTAACCTGTTCAAAAAATTGCTGGCTGAAATGAAAGGCTGGGCAGACAAAGGCGTTCAGAGCGATCTGGCGATTGTCGGTTCAAAAGGCGTTTCATTCTTCGGCTCCGTCGGTGGCAACGTCGTGGCTCAGGTTACCGGCATGGGCGATAAGCCTGCGCTGTCCGATCTGATCGGTCCGGTAAAAGTCATGCTGCAGGCCTACGATGAAGGCCGTATCGACAAGCTGTATATCGTCAGCAACAAGTTTAACAACACCATGTCTCAGACTCCGACCATTACCCAACTGCTGCCGTTACCGCCAGCGGAAGGTGAAGAAGAGATGAAGGCGAAGACCTGGGATTACCTGTACGAACCCGATCCGAAGGCGCTGCTCGATACGCTGCTGCGTCGTTATGTCGAATCGCAGGTTTATCAGGGTGTGGTGGAAAACCTGGCCAGTGAGCAGGCCGCGCGTATGGTAGCGATGAAAGCCGCAACCGATAACGGCGGAAACCTGATCAAAGAGCTGCAGTTGGTCTACAACAAAGCTCGTCAGGCCAGCATCACCCAGGAACTTACCGAGATCGTCTCGGGAGCCTCCGCGGTTTAACCAGGCATATATCCTGTCGCCCGATCGCGGCCGGATATTCTCGTATTAGGTAGAGGATTCAAGATGGCAGCTGGAAAGATTGTCCAGATTATCGGCGCCGTAGTTGACGTCGAATTCCCTCAGGACGCGGTACCACAGGTATACAGCGCTCTCGAGGTTAAGAATGGTGATACTCGTCTGGTGCTGGAAGTTCAGCAGCAGCTGGGTGGTGGCGTAGTACGTACTATCGCCATGGGTTCTTCTGACGGCCTGAAGCGCGGTCTGGAAGTAATCGATCTGAAAAAACCTATTCAGGTTCCGGTTGGTAAAGCGACCCTTGGCCGTATCATGAACGTGCTGGGCGAGCCTATCGACATGAAAGGCGACCTGACAGAAGAAGATGGCAGCGCAGTAGAGGTCTCCTCTATTCACCGCGCCGCGCCTTCTTATGAAGAACAGTCAAACTCGCAGGAACTGCTGGAAACCGGTATCAAGGTTATCGACCTGATGTGTCCGTTCGCTAAGGGCGGTAAAGTCGGTCTGTTCGGTGGTGCGGGCGTAGGTAAAACCGTAAACATGATGGAGCTGATCCGTAACATCGCGGCTGAGCACTCAGGTTATTCGGTCTTTGCTGGTGTGGGTGAGCGTACTCGTGAGGGTAACGACTTCTACCACGAAATGACTGACTCCAACGTTATCGATAAAGTAGCGCTGGTGTATGGCCAGATGAACGAGCCGCCGGGTAACCGTCTGCGCGTAGCACTGACCGGTCTGACCATGGCGGAAAAATTCCGTGATGAAGGCCGTGACGTTCTGCTGTTCATCGACAACATCTACCGTTACACCCTGGCAGGTACTGAAGTATCTGCACTGCTGGGTCGTATGCCATCTGCGGTAGGTTATCAGCCAACGCTGGCTGAAGAGATGGGTGTGCTGCAGGAGCGTATTACCTCTACTAAGACCGGTTCAATCACCTCCGTACAGGCCGTTTATGTTCCTGCGGATGACCTGACTGACCCGTCTCCGGCAACCACCTTTGCTCACTTAGACTCAACCGTTACGCTGAGCCGTCAGATCGCCTCTCTGGGTATCTACCCGGCCGTTGACCCGCTGGATTCTACCAGCCGTCAGCTGGATCCACTGATCGTGGGTCAGGAGCACTATGACGTCGCACGTGGCGTACAGTCACTGCTGCAGCGTTACCAGGAGCTGAAAGACATCATCGCCATCCTCGGTATGGACGAGCTGTCTGAAGAAGATAAACTGCTGGTGGCACGTGCGCGTAAGATCCAGCGCTTCCTGTCTCAGCCATTCTTTGTTGCTGAAGTCTTCACCGGTTCTCCGGGCAAATACGTGACGCTGAAAGATACCATTCGTGGTTTCAAAGGCATCATGGAAGGCGAATTCGACCACCTGCCAGAGCAGGCGTTCTACATGGTCGGCGCTATCGAAGAAGCTGTAGAAAAAGCGAAGAAACTGTAATAACGGTTTCCCGGGAGGAATGGTATGGCTATGACTTATCATCTGGACGTGGTCAGCGCGGAGCAGCAGATGTTCTCCGGTCTGGTACAGCGTATCCAGGTGTCAGGTAGCGAAGGTGAGCTGGGTATCCACCCGGGCCACGCCCCGCTGCTGACCGCCATCAAGCCTGGCATGATTCGCATCGTGAAGCAGCACGGCGACGAGGAGTATATCTACCTCTCCGGCGGCGTGCTGGAAGTACAGCCGGGCAGCACGACCGTTCTGGCCGACACCGCGATTCGTGGTGAAGACCTTGACGAAGCGCGCGCGCTGGAAGCGAAACGTAAAGCAGAAGAGCACATGAACAGCAGCCACGGCGACGTGGACTATGCTCAGGCCTCTGCAGAGCTGGCGAAAGCTATCGCGAAACTGCGTGTTATCGAGCTGACCAAAAAAGCGATGTAATCAGGCTTTATGCGTCATGAAATGCCAGCCCTCCGGGGCTGGCATTTTTTTTGCCTGCTGCCGGTGCGCATAAGTGCGCACCCTGTGAATGGCCATGTATGAAACCATTTATGGCAATCAGATGCCGGTGCGCATAAATGCGCACCCTACGGATGGCCATGTATGAAGCCATTTATGGCGATCAGATGCCGGTGCGCATAAATACACACGCTGTCCAAAACCGCACAAGCACCCCACAGGGGTGCCATTTATGGCGCCCGAAAATGGCACAACGCCCTTATCTTATGCCTTCCCCGGCGACCCGTGCTGGCCACTTTCCGCCGCTCATCCTCTTCCGCTAATTTCGCCATGAGAAAAATGTAGTAATCTCAGGGGTAAACCTTACACTTTCGAAAGTTAAATTGAGTCTGGAAAATTATGTCTGTAAGCGCGATGAGTGTGGTGATCCTGGCCGCTGGCAAAGGCACCCGTATGTATTCCGATCTGCCTAAAGTTCTGCACACCCTGGCAGGTAAACCCATGGTGCAGCATGTTATAGATGCCGCCACCGGGCTTGGGGCCCGACAGGTTCACTTGGTTTATGGTCACGGGGGTGAACTGCTGCAGCAGAAGCTGGCGCATAACGCCCTGAACTGGGTGCTGCAGGCGGAACAGCTCGGTACCGGGCACGCCATGCAGCAGGCGGCGCCCTTCTTTGCCGATGACGAAGATATTCTGATGCTGTATGGCGATGTGCCGCTTATCTCGCAGGCAACGCTGCAGCAGCTGCGCGCGGCGAAGCCCGAAGGCGGTATCGGGCTGCTGACCGTGGTGCTGGATAACCCCACCGGCTACGGCCGCATCGTGCGCGAAAACATGACTGTAACCGGCATTGTTGAGCAGAAAGATGCGTCTGCTGAGCAGCTGGCTATTCAGGAGATCAACACCGGTATTCTGATAGCCAACGGCGGCGATCTCCGGCGCTGGCTGGCACAGCTCGATAACAACAACGCCCAGGGTGAGTTCTATATCACCGATATCATCGCGATGGCGCATCAGGAAGGCCGCGTGATCAATACCGTTCATCCGGCGCGTATCAGTGAAACGGAAGGCGTAAATAATCGTCTGCAGCTGGCTACGCTGGAGCGCACTTTTCAGCAGGAGCAGGCGGAAAAACTGCTGCTGGCGGGCGTGATGCTGCGCGATCCGGCGCGTTTTGACCTGCGCGGTACGCTGGCACACGGGCGCGACGTGGAAATTGATATCGGCGTCATCATTGAAGGCGATGTCACGCTGGGCAACCGGGTAAAAATTGGCGCCGGCTGCGTGATCAAAAACAGCGTTCTGGGCGATGACTGTGAGATCAGCCCTTATTCTGTCATTGAAGATGCGACGCTGGCCGCCGCCTGCACGGTCGGCCCGTTTGCCCGGCTGCGTCCCGGCAGCGAACTGGCTGAACAGGCGCACGTCGGCAATTTTGTGGAAATGAAAAAGGCCACGCTTGGCAAAGGTTCCAAAGCGGGTCATCTCTCCTACCTGGGTGATGCGGAAATCGGCGCGGGCGTTAACATCGGCGCCGGCACCATTACCTGCAACTACGATGGCGCTAACAAATTTAAAACCATCATTGGCGATAACGTATTTGTGGGATCGGATACGCAGCTGGTAGCACCGGTCACCGTTGCGGCTGGCGCCACTATCGCCGCCGGTACCACGGTAATGAAAGATGTCACCGCCGCCGATCTGGTCTACAACCGCAAAGAACAGCAGCAGAAAGCGGGCTGGCAGCGCCCGGTGAAGAAAAAATAAATTTTAAGGACCGGCAAAGATCGGCCCGTTTAGCAGTGCCATAACGATATCCCCACTCTCTACAAGGCTCGGGGAACCGGCGCAGCCGGAAATCAGGTCAGATGACAACGCAATGGCCGAAAGCCATGAAGTCAGGAAACGAATATGTGTGGAATTGTTGGAGCAGTAGCGCAGCGTGACATTGCAGAGATCCTGCTGGAAGGTCTGCGTCGTCTGGAGTATCGCGGTTATGACTCAGCCGGTCTGGCTGTCGTCGATCGTCAGGGGCACGTGACGCGTCTGCGTCGCGTTGGCAAAGTGGCTAATCTGGCGGAGGCCGCAGATCAGCAGCCGCTGATTGGCGGTACCGGTATTGCCCACACCCGCTGGGCTACGCACGGTGAACCTTCAGAGGCAAATGCGCATCCGCACGTCTCAGAGCAGATCATCGTGGTGCATAACGGCATTATCGAAAATCATGAGCCGCTGCGCGCGCAAATGATTGAACGTGGCTACCATTTTGCCTCCGAGACGGACACCGAAGTGGTAGCGCATCTGGTGCACTGGGAGCAGAAGCAGGGCGGCACGCTGCGTGAGGTGATCCTGCGCGTGATCCCTCAGCTGCGCGGTGCTTACGGCATGGTCATCATGGACAGCCGCGATCCGTCGGTGCTGGTGGCCGCGCGCTCCGGCAGCCCGCTGGTGATTGGCCGTGGCGTGGGCGAGAACTTTATCGCATCCGATCAGCTGGCGCTGCTGCCGGTTACCCGCCGCTTTATCTACCTGGAAGAGGGGGATATTGCCGAGGTTACCCGCCGTGAAGTCACTATCATCGATCGCGAAGGCCATCAGGTGCAGCGCGCGGAGATCGAATCAAACGCGCAGTATGACGCGGGCGATAAAGGTATCTATCGCCACTATATGCAGAAAGAGATCTACGAGCAGCCCAACGCTATCAAAAATACGCTGGCGGGCCGCTTCCACGACGGGATTGTCGATCTGCGCGAACTGGGTGAGCATGCAGAGTCGCTGCTGAGCAAAGTAGAGCATATCCAGATCATCGCCTGCGGCACCTCCTACAACTCCGGTATGGTATCGCGCTACTGGTTTGAATCACTGGCAAACATCCCGTGTGACGTTGAGATCGCCTCTGAATTCCGCTACCGCAAATCCGCAGTACGCAAAAACAGCCTGCTGATCACCCTGTCGCAGTCGGGTGAAACCGCCGATACGCTGGCGGCGCTGCGCCTCTCCAAAGAGCTGGGTTATCTTGGCTCACTGGCTATCTGTAACGTCGCCGGCTCTTCGCTGGTGCGCGAATCCGATCTGGCGCTGATGACCAAAGCGGGCACGGAAATTGGCGTGGCTTCCACCAAAGCCTTTACCACGCAGCTGACGGTACTGCTGATGCTGGTGGCAAAACTGGGTCGTCTGCACGGCATGAAGCCGGAAACGGAGCATGAGATTGTGCATGCGCTGCAGGCGCTGCCTAGCCGTATTGAGCAGATGCTGGCGCAGGATAAGATCATCGAGAGCCTGGCAGAAGATTTCTCTGACAAGCATCATGCGCTGTTTCTTGGCCGCGGGGATCAATACCCGATCGCCATGGAAGGCGCGCTCAAGCTCAAAGAGATCTCCTATATTCATGCCGAAGCCTACGCGGCCGGTGAGCTGAAGCATGGCCCGCTGGCGCTGATCGATGCCGATATGCCGGTGATCGTGGTCGCACCTAACAATGAGCTGCTGGAAAAGCTGAAATCCAACATCGAAGAAGTGCGCGCACGCGGCGGCCTGCTCTATGTCTTCGCCGATGGCGATGCGGGCTTCAGCGACAGTGAAGGGATGAAAATTATCTCACTGCCGCATGTCGAGGACGTGATTGCCCCTATCTTCTACACCGTGCCGCTGCAGATGCTCTCTTATCATGTGGCGCTGATCAAAGGCACCGACGTGGACCAGCCACGTAACCTGGCAAAATCGGTTACCGTTGAGTAATCGCTAAGCCGGGCGGGCCTGCAACGGGCCCGCCCGGTTTTTATCTTCGTCATAAAACTGTCATATTTCGTACATTTCACTGTCATCAAACTGTCCTATTTTCCCTCCAGCAGCAATCACTGACTCCAACTAAAACGGCGTTAAGCCTGATTTATACTCCCCCGGAGGGAACATGACACTGATGCGTAGCACCGTAGCCCGAATCCTCGCCGCCACTTTCGCCGTCAGCGCAGTTTCTGCGTTTGCCGCCACCGATCTGACCGGCGCTGGCGGGACCTTCCCGGCCCCGGTTTATGCCAAGTGGGCAGCAGAGTATCAGCAGGCCACCGGTAGCAAAATCAACTATCAGGGGATCGGCTCTTCGGGTGGCGTAAAGCAGATCATCGCAAAAACCGTGGATTTCGGTGCTTCTGATGCGCCGATGAAAGAGGAAGATCTGCAGAAAAATGGCCTGTTCCAGTTCCCGACCGTTATCGGTGGCGTGGTGCTGGCCGTGAACATTCCGGGTGTGAAGTCGGGCGAGCTGACGCTCGATGGCAAAACCGTGGGTGACATCTATCTCGGCACCATTAAAAAATGGAACGATCCGGCGATCGCTAAGCTGAACCCGAACCTGAAACTGCCTGACACCAATATCAACGTCGTGCGCCGCGCCGACGGCTCCGGTACCTCCTTTGTGTTTACCAGCTATCTGACCAAAGTGAACACGGACTGGGCAAGCAAAATAGGCAAAGGCAACACCGTTAACTGGCCAACCGGTCTTGGCGGTAAAGGCAACGATGGCGTGGCCGCTTTCGTGCAGCGTCTGCCGGGTTCAATTGGCTATGTCGAATACGCCTACGCGAAACAGAACAACCTGACCTACACCAAACTGCTGGATGCGGATGGCAAACCGGTGGCGCCGAGTGAAAGCAGCTTTGCCAACGCCGCCAAAGGCGCTGACTGGAGCAGCTCGTTTGCTCAGGACCTGACGTTCCAGAAAGGTGACGACGCGTGGCCGATCGCCTCCACCACTTTTATCCTGATTTACAAAGATCAGGCTAATGCGGAGAAGGGCGCGGAAGTGCTGAAGTTCTTTGACTGGGCCTATAAAGGCGGCAGCAAAACTGCAACGGCGCTGGATTACGCGGCGCTGCCGGAGAGCGTGGTGACGCAGATCCGTGCGGCATGGAAAGCGAATATCAAAGACAGCAGCGGCAAAGCGCTCTGGCAGTAAGCCATTGTCAGGCTCGGCTACTGGCTGAGTATCCCGGGGGCGGCCGCCTGGTCGCCCTGCATATCCTCTGAGAACCGAGAATTTTATGGCTGCTACCAAGCCGGCATTCAAAGCACCGGGTAAGCAAGGCGACATGATTTTTGGCGCGCTGGTTAAACTCTCTGCGCTGATTGTCCTGCTGCTGCTGGGTGGCATTATTGTCTCCCTGATCGTCTCCTCCTGGCCCAGCATTCAGAAGTTTGGCTTCGCCTTTCTCTGGACCAAAACCTGGGATGCACCAAACGAAGAGTTTGGCGCTCTGGTGCCGATTTACGGCACGCTGGTGACCTCACTGATCGCATTAATCATCGCGGTACCGGTAAGCTTCGGAATCGCACTGTTTCTGACCGAGCTGGCACCCGGCTGGCTGCGTCGTCCGCTGGGCACCGCCATTGAACTGCTGGCGGCCATCCCGAGCATTGTTTATGGCATGTGGGGCCTGTTTATCTTCGCGCCGCTGTTTGCCGAATATTTTCAGACGCCGGTTGGCAACGTCCTCGCTAACATTCCCATCGTCGGCACGCTGTTCTCTGGCCCGGCGTTTGGTATCGGTATCCTGGCCGCAGGCGTCATCCTGGCGATTATGATCATTCCTTATATCGCCTCGGTAATGCGCGACGTCTTTGAACAGACGCCGGTGATGATGAAAGAGTCCGCGTATGGCATCGGCTGCACGACCTGGGAGGTGATCTGGCGTATCGTGCTGCCGTTTACCAAAAACGGCGTCATCGGCGGCGTGATGCTGGGACTGGGGCGGGCGCTGGGAGAGACCATGGCGGTGACCTTTATTATCGGTAACACCTACCAGCTCGACAGCGCTTCGCTGTTTATGCCCGGCAACAGTATCACCTCAGCGCTGGCTAACGAGTTTGCTGAAGCGGAATCGGGCGTGCATGTCGCTGCGCTGATGGAGCTGGGCCTGATCCTGTTTGTGATCACCTTTATCGTCCTGGCGATCTCGAAGCTGATGATCCTGCGGCTGGCAAAAAGTGAAGGGGCCCGTTCATGACCGCAATTGAAATGCAGAGCCGTACTGAGCTGGAAGCGTCGCGCCGCAAAATGCAGGCGTGGCGCAGTACAAAAAATAAAATCGCCCTGACGCTGTCGCTGCTGACCATGGCGTTTGGCCTCTTCTGGCTGATCTGGATCCTGTTCACCACGGTGACTAAAGGTGTCGATGGGCTGAGCTGGTCGCTGTTTACCGAATCAACACCGCCGCCCAACACCGCCGGCGGCGGGCTGGCAAATGCGCTGGCGGGCAGCGGCCTGCTGATTTTCTGGTCCACCTTTTTCGGGACGCCGCTGGGCATTATGGCCGGGATCTGGCTGGCGGAGTATGGCCGTAAAAACTGGCTGGCAGAGGTGATCCGCTTTATTAACGACATTCTGCTCTCCGCGCCCTCTATCGTGGTCGGACTATTTGTCTACACCATTGTGGTATCACAGATGCAGCACTTCTCCGGCTGGGCAGGCGTTGCGGCGCTGGCGCTGCTGCAGATCCCGATTGTGATCCGTACCACCGAGAATATGCTGCGGCTGGTGCCGGACAGCATGCGCGAAGCGGCATACGCGCTGGGCACACCAAAGTGGAAGATGATCTCAGCCATCACGCTGAAAGCGTCTGTCTCCGGCATCATTACCGGCGTACTGCTGGCGATTGCGCGTATCGCAGGTGAAACCGCTCCGCTGCTGTTTACCGCGCTCTCTAACCAGTTCTGGAGCACTGACATGATGCAGCCGGTGGCCAACCTGCCGGTCACCATTTTCAAGTTCGCTATGAGCCCGTTTGCCGAATGGCAGAGCCTGGCGTGGGCTGGCGTGCTGATCATTACGCTGTGCGTGCTGCTGCTGAACATTGTTGCCCGCATGATTTTCGCCAAAGGCAAACACTAATTTTCCGGCGCGGCTCTGGCGGCGCTGCATAAGAGAGATGAGCAATGAGTATGGCAACCCCTTCTGCCGGTAAAATCCAGGTGCGTAATCTGAACTTTCATTATGGTAAGTTCCACGCGCTGAAAGATATCAACCTGGATATTGCCCGCAATCAGGTCACCGCGTTTATCGGTCCGTCGGGCTGCGGGAAATCCACGCTGCTGCGCACGTTTAATAAAATGTATTCACTCTACCCGGAGCAGCGCGCAGAAGGTGAGATCCTGCTGGATGGCGATAATATTCTCGCGTCGCACCAGGATATCGCCCTGCTGCGCGCGCGCGTCGGCATGGTCTTTCAGAAGCCAACGCCGTTTCCGATGTCAATTTACGACAATATCGCCTTCGGCGTGCGCCTGTTTGAGAAGCTGTCGCGCGCGGATATGGATGAGCGCGTGCAGTGGGCGCTGACTAAAGCCGCGCTGTGGAACGAAACCAAAGACAAGCTTCATCAGAGCGGTTACAGTCTTTCCGGCGGGCAGCAGCAGCGTCTCTGCATCGCGCGCGGTATCGCTATCCGGCCGGAAGTGCTGCTGCTGGATGAGCCCTGCTCGGCGCTGGACCCGATCTCCACCGGCCGCATTGAGGAGCTGATCACCGAGCTCAAGCAGGATTACACCGTGGTGATTGTGACGCACAACATGCAGCAGGCCGCCCGCTGCTCCGATCATACGGCGTTTATGTATCTTGGCGAGCTGATTGAGTTCAGCGACACCGATACGCTGTTTACCAAACCCGCGCAGAAGCAGACTGAAGATTACATCACCGGTCGTTACGGCTGATTCAGGAGAGACTCATGGATAATTTAAATCTTAATAAACATATCTCCGGTCAGTTTAATGCCGAGCTGGAGCATATTCGCACGCAGGTGATGATCATGGGCGGCATGGTGGAGCAGCAGCTCACCGACGCCATTACCGCCATGCATAATCAGGATGCGGAGCTGGCACGCCGGGTGATTGAAGGCGACCAGAAGGTCAATATGATGGAGGTAGAGATTGATGAGGCGTGCGTGCGTATTATCGCCAAGCGTCAGCCTACCGCCAGCGACCTGCGACTGGTCATGGCCATTATCAAAGCGATCTCTGAACTAGAGCGTATTGGTGACGTGGCGGAAAAAATCAGCCGCACCGCGCTGGAGAAGTTTGGTCAGCAGCATCTGCCGCTGCTGGTCAGCCTGGAGTCGCTGGGTCATCACACGGTGCAGATGCTGCATGACGTGCTGGATGCGTTTGCGCGCATGGATCTCAGCGCTGCCATCACCATCTACCGTGAAGATAAAAAAGTGGATAAAGAGTATGAAGGCATCGTGCGCCAGCTGATGACCTACATGATGGAAGATCCGCGCACGATCCCCAGCGTGCTGACCGCCCTGTTCTGCGCGCGCGCGATCGAGCGTATCGGCGATCGCTGTCAGAATATCTGCGAAATTATCTTCTATTTTGTTAAGGGGCAGGATTTCCGTCACGTTGGCGGCGACCGGCTGGATGAACTGCTCTCCGGCGACGACGGCAGCAATCGCCCTACCTGACCCTCTCCTCCGGCTGCCTGTGCGGCAGCCATTACCATTTCTGATTAGTCACTCCGCCGCCCGCTCTTTATACTTGGCGCACTTTTTTTCGCCAGGTGCTCTTTTATGTCCCTTTCCCGCTCTGCTAAACCTGCCGTAACGCCGGCTAAAGCGATGCTGGCCGCAATCAGCGGCTACGCCATGGATGGATTTGATCTGCTGATCCTCGGTTTTATGCTGCCGGCCATCAGCGTGTCACTGATGCTTGACCCGTCAGAGGCGGGCTCGCTGGTGACCTGGACGCTGATTGGTGCAGTGATCGGCGGTATTCTGTTTGGTCATCTCAGCGATCGCTATGGCCGGATCCGTATCCTGACGGTAACGATACTGATGTTTTCACTGTTTACCGGCCTGTGCGCGGTAGCGCAGGGCTACTGGGATCTGCTGGCGTACCGGACTCTGGCCGGGGTGGGGCTGGGCGGCGAGTTTGGTATCGGTATGGCGCTGATTGCCGAAGCCTGGCCGCAGGAGAAGCGCAACCGGGCGTCGGCCTGGGTCGGCATCGGCTGGCAGCTCGGCGTGCTGCTGGCCGCCTTTATTACGCCGCCGCTGCTCAGCGTGATTGGCTGGCGCGGCATGTTTCTGGTGGGTATGCTGCCGGCACTGCTCTCATTCGTGCTGCGGCGCAGTATGGGTGAGCCGGAGAGCTTTACAAGAGAGGTGAAAAACGTACCGGCCCTCTCGTTTACCGCCCGCATAAAGCTGCTGTTTGCTGACCACGCCACTCGTAAAGCGAGCCTGGGTATTTTTATCCTCTGTTCGGTACAGAACTTTGGCTATTACGGTCTGATGATCTGGATGCCGAGCTATCTCTCCTCCAGCTTTGGTTTCAGCCTGACAAAATCGGGGCTGTGGACCGCGGTGACGGTAGTGGGCATGACCCTGGGTATCTGGCTGTTTGGCGTACTGGCCGATCGCTTCGCCCGCTGGAAAATTTTTCTGTTGTACCAGTTCGGTGCCGTGGTGATGGTGGTGGTCTACGCGCAGCTGCGCGATCCGACGGTAATGCTGTTTACCGGCGCCATCATGGGGATGTTTGTTAACGGCATGATTGGCGGCTATGGCGCGCTGATCTCCGATACGTTCCCGCCGCAGGCGCGTGCTACCGCGCAAAATGTGCTGTTTAACCTCGGGCGCGGCGTCGGCGGTTTTGGTCCGCTGGTAATTGGCGCGCTGGCTACGCAGATTTCCTTCACCGCCGCTATTACGCTGCTGGCGCTGATTTATCTGCTGGATATTTTCGCCACGCTGTTTCTGCTGCCTAAAAAGCAAAGCAATGAAGATTCGCTGGGCGCGATAGGCTGATAGCCTGCGCGCATGCCAGGGGCAGCCTCAGACGCAATCGTCACGCCCGGGGCGCATAAATGCGCCCCCTACAGAATATTGCAGGGCATCCGTAGGGGCGGCATTAATGCCGCCCTGGTGTCAGCCGATGCCGCCGTATATCAGGGGCGCATAAATGCGCCCCCTACAGAACATTGCAGGGGCATCCGTAGGGGCGGCATTCATGCCGCCCTGGTATCAGGCGATGCCGCCGCCGTATATCTGGGGCGCATAAATGCGCCCCCTACAGAATATTGCAGGGGCATCGCAGGGGCGGCATTCATGCCGCCCTGATATCAGGCGATGCCGTCCGCCGTATGCCCGGGGCGCATAAATGCGCCCCCTACAGAACTTCTCCCGGGGCATCCGTAGGGGCGGCATTAATGCCGCCCTGTTATCAGGCGATGCCGTCCGCCGTATGCCCGGGGCGCATAAATGCGCCCCCTACAGAACTTCTCCAGGGGCATCGTAGGGGCGGCATTCATGCCGCCCTGATGTCAGGCGATGCCGCCGCCTTACGCCCGGGGCGCATAAATGCGCCATCTACAGAACTTCTCCAGGGGCATCGTAGGGGCGGCATTCATGCCGCCCTGGCGTCAGGCGATGCCGCCGCCGTATGCCTGGGGCGCATAAATGCGCCCCCTACAGAATATTGTAGGGGCGGCATTAATGCCGCCCTGATGTCAGGCGATGTCGTTTGCCGCACACCAGGGGCGCATAAATGCGCCCCCTACAGAAGGTTGCAGGGGCATCCGTAGGGGCGGCATTAATGCCGCCCTGGTGTCAGGCGATGCCGCCCCCTACAGAACCTCGCCGGTTGATAGCAGCGTCCAGCCGCGCGCCTGCCACAGCGCAGGCAGCTGCGCCATGTCATCAAAACGCGTCACCAGCGGATGATCGATTGCGGGATTATGCGCATCGGCGCAGTAGTAAAACACCGGAATACCTGCCGCAATGCCGGCGCGAACGCCCGCTTCGGAATCATCCACCAGAATGCAGCGTTCAATCGGCACCTGCATCTGCTCTGCGGCGTGGAACATCAGCTGCGGATCGGGTTTCCATGCCTGAATGTCATAACCGCTGTACAGGCGATCGGTAAACCACGGCAGCATGCCGGTAAGACCCAGCGAATGCTGCATTTTCTTTACCGGTCCGTTAGAGACCACGCACACCGGAACGCGGATCCGCGCCACCAGCTCCGGCGCACCGCCGATCGGCTGCAGCTCCTGCTCAAACAGGCGCGCGACTTCAATGCGATAGGCGTGCTCCACCTCTGCTACCGGCAGCGCCTGATGATACTCTTCGCTGATGTCGCGAATAATGTCGTAAAGCTTTACGCCTTTATACCGCTCAAACATCTGCTGCAGCGACAGCGTGATGCCGTAGCGGGCAAACGTATTCACATAGCCCTGCGTGCAGAGCATTTCGCTGTCAACCAGCGTGCCGTCACAATCAAAGAATACACACTCCACTGTCATCGCCCACTATCCTTCTGATAACGCTTCAGCTTTTACTCTAGCCTGGATTGCCACAGGCAGCAGCAGGCAACCGGTTGCGAAAATTCCGTGTTTTACCGGAATAAAGCCTATAGGATACGCGGCGATAAATTTTTCAGCGGAACAGCAAAATGAAGACTCAGGGCCTGCTGCAGCGCATATTTAAACTGCAGGAACACGGAACCACGATACGCACCGAAGTGATTGCCGGGTTCACCACTTTTCTGACGATGGTTTACATCGTCTTTGTTAACCCGCAAATCCTCGGCGCTGCCGGTATGGATACCCAGGCGGTGTTTGTCACTACCTGTCTGATTGCCGCCTTTGGCAGCATTCTGATGGGGCTGATAGCGAATCTGCCGGTTGCGCTGGCACCTGCGATGGGCCTGAACGCCTTTTTTGCGTTTGTGGTGGTGGGGGCAATGGGTTACTCCTGGCAGATAGGGATGGGCGCCATTTTCTGGGGCGCGCTGGGGCTGCTGATCCTGACGCTGCTGCGCGTGCGCTACTGGATGATAGCTAATATACCGCTCTGCCTGCGCACCGGCATCACCGCCGGTATCGGCCTGTTTATCGCAATGATGGGGCTGAAAAATGCCGGCATTATTGTGCCAAACGCGGAGACGCTGGTGGCCGTCGGCGATCTGACGTCGCACAGTGTTCTGCTGGGCGCGCTCGGCTTCTTCATTATTGCCATTCTGGCATCGCGTAATATTCACGCGGCGGTGCTGGTCTCAATTGTGGTCACGACCAGCATCGGGCTTGCGCTGGGAGATGTCAGGTTTACCGGTTTCTTTTCGCCACCGCCGTCAATCTCTGCGGTGGCGGGCGCGGTGGATATCAAAGGCGCGTTCAATATCGGCATGGCAGGCGTGATCTTCTCCTTTATGCTGGTCAATCTGTTTGACTCCTCCGGTACGCTGATTGGCGTAACGGATAAAGCGGGTCTGACCGATGAAAAGGGCACCTTTCCCCGTATGAAGCAGGCGCTGTATGTGGACAGCATCAGCTCCGTCACGGGTGCGCTGGCGGGTACGTCATCGGTGACGGCCTATATTGAGAGTTCGTCAGGCGTTGCCATTGGTGGCCGCACCGGGCTGATGGCGGTCATCACCGGGCTGCTGTTCCTGCTGGCAATATTTCTGTCGCCGCTGGCGGCGATGGTGCCGGGCTATGCGGCGGCGGGCGCGCTGATCTATGTCGGAGTACTGATGACGGCATCGCTGTCGCGCGTACGCTGGGACGATCTCACCGAAGCGGTGCCGGCCTTTGTCACCGCGGCGATGATGCCGTTTAGTTTCTCAATTACAGAAGGGATCGCGCTGGGCTTTATCGCCTACTGCGTGATGAAGCTGGGCACCGGACGCTGGCGTGAAATCAGCCCCTGCGTGGTGGTGGTTGCGCTGCTGTTTGCACTGAAAATCGCGTTTATCGACGCGCACTGACGCTTCAGGTGGCCTGTGCGGCCACCCGATTCAAAGCTGCCGCATCTCCTGCTGCCCGGCTATGCGTTCGCCGGGCAGACTGGTCAGGCGCAGCGTATGTGGATCCAGGTTTGGCTTATTCATTTCAATATCCCGCAGCGCAACCCACTGCTGCTGCGCGTCAATCTCCCACAGTCGCAGATGCCCGGTTCCGGGTGAAAGTGCGCATGACCAGACCAGCGTCGGCTCGGCGTCACAGACCGCCTGAATATCGGGAAATAGCGTGGAGCGCAACCGGCCTGATGCCGGATGCAGACGCAGCGAAGAGAGGCCCCGATGCGCTTCACCGGTCAGCTTGAGCACGCTCTGACGTAGCGTCCAGATTTGCGTGGCCGCCTCCATAAAATCCTGCTGTGCATTGATCCACGCCTTTTCACCAGAGGAGAGTTCCTGCATCAGCGCTTCCTGCGTCTGCCGGCTGTGCGCGCGGACAATCTCCATATCCAGTCCGGCACGTCCCCCTTCTTCCGCCAGCAGTACGCCAATGATATGGCCTGTGTAGGAGATGCTGAAGTCAGGCAGGTTCGGATCGGCAAAGCAGGGGCGTCCGCTGCTGCTGACGCTCAGCGGTGGCAGCCGATCGATTCCGTAGATCCGCAGCATCAGCTGCGCCAGCAGTTCGCGGGCAGCAAGAAAACGCGCGCGCCGCCGGTCGGGCAGACGGGCAGCGTTATCCAGTACATCCTGAGTGATGCGTGAAACCGTTACCGGCAGGGGTGTGGTGCCTGTCCAGCGCACAAAATGACCAGCCATCTGTCGCTCCGTGAAAATGGGCGAATAATCATCAGCGGCATTGTAAGAATTTTCTTAGGTGTTTGCATCCGGCTTTCCCGGCAGAGCGATAAATTCAGATAAGACTGAAAATCAGCACGGGATAAGGCGGAAAAGAGACTCTGCCGGCTCGACCGGCAGAGCGCAGACAGGTTGCCAGCTTTCAGGCAAAGGTGGTGGCTTCATCAAAACCGAGTCGCGTCAGGCGCGGATGCAGTTTACCTGCGTCGCCGTAGCCAAGATTGATCAGCATGTTCACCTGCCATTTGCTTTCGCTGAAGAAAGCGGCATTGACTTTGGCGGGATCAAAGCCGGACATCGGACCGGCATCCAGACCGAGCGAACGCGCAGCGAGGATAAGGTAGCCTGCCTGCAGGCTGCTGTTACGAAACGCGGTCTCTTTCGTCAGCTCAGGGCTGCTGGTAAACCAGTTGCGCGCGTCACCAAACGGAAACAGTTTTGGCAGCTGCTCAAAAAACTCCGGATCCCACGCGACAATCACCGTTACCGGCGCCGACATGGTTTTATCCACGTTGCCTGAGGAGAGGGCAGGTTTCAGCCGGGCTTTGCCCTCCGCGGAGGTCACAAATACAAAGCGGCCTGGTGAACAGTTAGCGGAGGTCGGGCCCAGAGCCGTCAGGGTATAAAGCTCCTGCAGCAGCGCCTGTGAAACCGGCTTATCCTGCCAGTGGCTGTGGGTGCGGGCGTCAGTAAACAGCGCATCAAGCGCCGCGCTGTCGAGCGGTGTACTCATGTTTCTCTCCTGTTCAGGCTGCGGTGCAGGCCCGATTTTAAGCATGAATAATAGAGGCTGCGCTTAACGCAGCCTCTATCGTTATACTGTAAAGGAGAAAGGGAGCCAAATAACAAAGATGTATGATTGACTGGCAAAGAGCGGTACGCGCTTATTTCCCGATACAGAAGCTGGAGAAGATACGGCCCAGCAGATCGTCAGAGGTAAATTCGCCGGTAATTTCGCTCAGCGCCTGCTGTGCCAGCCGCAGCTCTTCCGCAAGCAGCTCACCCGCCCACGCGCCCAGCAGCTGCGCTTTCCCCTGCTGCAGATGCGTGGCGGCGCTCTCCAGCGCCTGCAGGTGGCGGCGGCGCGCAAGAAATCCGCCTTCTATGTTGCCGGCAAAGCCCATGCTCTGCTTCAGATGATCGCGCAGCGTTTCCACGCCGTCGCCGGTCCGGGCTGACAGGCGGATCAGAGCATGACCGTTCATCTCACTCAGTCCCAGCGTCTCACCGGTCATATCCGCTTTGTTACGCACCACGGTAATGGGCAGCGCCGCCGGTAAGCGCGCCACAAAGTCGGGCCAGATAGCCGCCGCTTCAGTGGCGTCCGTTGTGGTGCCATCGACCATAAACAGCACCCGATCGGCCTGTTCAATCTCCTGCCAGGCGCGCTCGATGCCAATGCGCTCGACTTCATCACTGGCTTCGCGCAGTCCGGCGGTATCGATGATATGCAGCGGCATTCCATCAATATGGATATGTTCGCGCAGGACATCGCGCGTGGTGCCGGCAATGTCGGTAACGATAGCCGCTTCGCGTCCCGCCAGCGCATTCAGCAGGCTCGACTTACCTGCATTCGGGCGTCCGGCAATCACTACCTTCATGCCCTCACGCAGCAGGCTGCCCTGACGCGCTTCGGCGCGTACGCCATTCAGGTCGCCGATCACCGCATTAAGCTGCGCTTCAATCTTACCGTCGGAAAGAAAGTCGATCTCCTCATCCGGGAAATCGATAGCGGCCTCGACATAGATGCGCAGGTGGGTCAGCGCCTCCACCAGCGCATTTACGCGCTGTGAAAACACGCCCTGCAGCGAGTTCACTGCCGAGCGCGCCGCCTGTTCCGAGCTGGCATCAATCAGATCGGCAATCGCCTCAGCCTGCGCCAGATCGAGCTTGTCATTCAGAAATGCGCGCTCAGAAAACTCACCTGGCTGCGCAATACGCAGGCCGGGCAGGGCGACAATACGTTTCAGCAGCAGGTCCAGGATAACTGGTCCGCCGTGCCCCTGCAGCTCCAGCACATCTTCGCCGGTAAAGGAGTTCGGACCCGGAAACCACAGCGCAATGCCCTGATCCAGCACGCTGCCATCTGCATCGGTAAAGGGCAGATAATCGGCATAGCGCGGCTTTGGCAGTTTACCCAGCAGCGCCTGCGCAACATCTGCTGCCCGGGTGCCTGAGATACGCAGTATACCGACGCCGCCGCGGCCCGGTGGGGTTGCCTGCGCAACGATAGTATCGCTGTGGCTCATGATCGTCCTCTTGCCCGCGCTGTGCCGGGCTGAAAAANAAAAAAAAACAGGGCGACATAAATGCCGCCCCTTGATTATACCTGTTGCTCAGCCGGGCTGAAGGTTACGCTTTCTTCTTATCGCGGCTGTGCAGGCCCCGTTTTTCCAGGCCGCGGTAAATCAGCTGCTGCTGGAGAATGGTGACCAGGTTGCTGACGATGTAGTACAGCACCAGACCTGCCGGGAACCACAGGAAGAAGACGGTAAAGATCACCGGCATGTAGGTCATGATCTTCTGCTGCATCGGATCGGTCACGGTGGTCGGTGACATCTTCTGAATGAAGAACATGGTGATACCCATCAGCACCGGCAGAATGTAGTACGGGTCCTGTGCAGAGAGGTCATGGATCCACAGTACAAACGGTGCGTGACGCAGTTCTACCGAGCCGGAGAGCATGTAGTAGAGTGCCAGGAAGATTGGCATCTGAATCACCAGCGGCAGACAGCCACCCAGCGGATTCACTTTCTCCGCTTTGTAGAGCGCCATCATTTCCTGGCTCTGCTTCTGCTTGTCATCGCCCAGACGCTCACGCATCGCCTGAATCTTCGGCTGCAGCATGCGCATCTTAGCCATCGAGGTGTACTGCGCTTTGGTCAGCGGGTACATGATGCCGCGCACGATGAAGGTGATGACGATAATGGAGAAGCCCCAGTTACCGATAAAGCTGTGCAGGAACTTCAGCAGCTTAAACAGCGGCTGAGAGATAAACCACAGCCAGCCGTAATCCACGGTCAGGTCAAGGTGCGGCGCAATCGCAGCCATCTTATCCTGAATTTCCGGGCCGACCCACAGCGTTGCGCCCAGCGTCTGCTGTGCACCTGCACCAACGGTAACCGGCGCTGACTTATAGCCAATCGCCGCTACGCCGTTGCCGAGGTTGCTGGTATACAGGGTGTTATTACCCTGGGTACGCGGCACCCACGCCGTGGCGAAATATTGCTGCAGCATCGCAACCCAGCCGTTGCTGGTGGTGGTGCTCAGATTCTCGTTATCAGCGATGGTGTCGAACTTATATTTTTCATATTTCGCCTCGCTGGTGGAGTAGGCGGCACCGCGGAAGGTGTGGAGCGCAAAGTTGTTGCTGCCCGTGTCGCGATGCTTGGGCAGGTCGATGGTCTGCTTCAGCTGGCCAAACATCGCCACTTCCAGCGGCTGCTGTGAGGTGTTATTGATGTTGTAGTCAACGTTAACCGCGAACTCGCCACGCTTGAAGATGAAGGTTTTGGTATAAACCACACCGTTTTCGCCAGTCCAGCTCAGCGGCACACGCAGCTCAGTCTGGCCATCGGCCATATTGAAGCTATCCTGTGCGGCAGTATAAAGCGGACGCGCGCCATTGTTCGGGTTGTCCGGGCCGTTACGACCGGTCAGGCCGCTCTGCGCCTGATAAACAAATGCCGGCGTGGTTTCCAGCAGCTGGAATGGCGCGTCGGAGCCGAGTTTATCCGGATAGGTCAGCAGCTGAGCCTGTTCAATATCACCACCGCGCGTGTTGATATTGAGTGACAGGACGTCAGTTTTAACGGTGATCGTTTTGCCCTGACCGCTGGCCGGCACGCCGGAAGTGGCGGCATCACCCGCTGCGCTGCTTGTGTTCTGCGTGGTCTGGGTCTGCTGTGGCTGCGGAGCGTGGTCCGTCTGCCAGGCTTGCCAGATCATAAAAGACACGAACAGAAAAGCGATGAGAAAGAGATTGCGTTGCGAATCCATCGTTAATGTTCTCTGGTATCAAAGGTTTTTGGCGGCACAGGATCGTCGCCACCCGGGTTTAGCGGGTGGCATTTTAATACGCGTTTAATCGTCAACCAACTGCCTTTTATCACGCCGAAACGGCGCAGGGCCTCAATCCCGTACTGCGAACAGGTGGGATGGAACCGACAATGAGGTCCCAGCAGAGGGCTGATAGCGCGTTGATAAACGCGTATCAGTGCGATCAGGAGCCGCGAGCCAGGCGACAGTGACGACGCCATAGTTTCTCCAACGCTTCCATCAGTGCCCGGTTATCGAGGTCAGCAATCCCCTTTTTCGCAACAATAACAAAATCCATCGCAGGCAGTTCATGCTGACGCAGACGAAAACTTTCCCGGGTCAATCGCTTGATCCGGTTGCGTTCATGCGCGCGCTTTACATGCTTTTTAGCGACGGTAAGACCGATGCGGGGATGCCCCAGCGAATTGCGGCGGCCGAGGATGGTGATTTGCGGCGTGCCAGCCCGAAGAGGTTGCTGGAAGACGAAAGTGAAATGAGCGGGAGTTAACAAACGTAACTCCCTGGGAAATGCGAGCTGAACCACGAGGGTTAGCTTTTATTACTTAGAAACGGTCAGACGAGAACGGCCTTTAGCACGACGACGTGCCAGAACCTGACGACCATTTTTGGTTGCCATACGAGCACGGAAGCCGTGTGAACGGTTGCGCTTCAGTACGGACGGTTGAAAAGTGCGTTTCATGGCGATTTCTACCTAAACTTGAAAAATTTCACTGGGTGACGCGTTTTCGGGGCAGTAAAGCGACCGACGCCTCAATGTGTCTTTAATAAAGAGGCGGGATTGTAATAATTGTACAGTCCGGAGTCAATTTACTTCGCTGGTCGCGGGACCTGAATACCCGGAAACACCGCGATTCCGGGCATTAATGCACCACGTGCCAATGCCGGGTGGGGAATTATACGGCCTGTAAAGGAAAGCGCAAGGATCGTCCAGGATCTTCTTGCGATCGCACACGCTATCCACAGGAAAAAAACGCGACGGCGGCTGAAAAATTCGCGTCTGCTGCGCGATCTTCGCTTGCTTTTTTGCCAGAACGGATAAACTGTTCAAAGGTTTTACACCCTGTGGATAAATTGGATCAAAACTGTGTAGAAAGGGAAGATCTCTGGTGCGCTTTGCGCTATGATCCGCCCTTCCGCTGACGATCCTCACTGCGATCGCCGGGGATGACTACCGCAGACAGCGGTCGCAGGCGCTTTCTGACCGCCTGTGTCAAAAAAGACAGTTTCTATTATTAGCGCCTGAAATTCTTATCGATTTTGTACGAGTGGAGTCCGCCGTGTCACTTACGCTTTGGCAACAGTGTCTTGCCCGTTTGCAGGATGAATTACCTGCCACCGAATTCAGCATGTGGATACGTCCACTGCAGGCTGAATTAAACGACAATACGCTGGCCTTGTATGCACCAAATCGGTTTGTACTCGACTGGGTTCGGGATAAATACCTCAACAGTATTAATGCGCTGCTGAACGAATTCTGCGGTGCAAATGTGCCGTTGCTGCGATTTGAAGTGGGTACGCGTCCTGTGGCGCAGGTTGCTGCTGCACAGCCGGTTCTGGCCAGCACCGTCAGCGCGCCGGCACCGGTGGAAACCCGTCCCGCACCGGCGCAGCTGCTGCGTCCAAGCTGGGATTCCGTACCGGCACCTGCGGATGTGACCTATCGTTCGAACGTGAACAACCGTCATAACTTCGACAACTTTGTTGAGGGTAAATCAAACCAGCTGGCGCGCGCGGCGGCACGCCAGGTGGCAGATAATCCCGGCGGCGCCTATAACCCGCTGTTCCTTTATGGCGGCACGGGTCTGGGTAAAACGCACCTGCTGCATGCGGTCGGCAATGGCATTATTGCCCGCAAACCCAACGCTAAAGTGGTCTACATGCACTCAGAGCGGTTTGTGCAGGACATGGTAAAAGCGCTGCAGAACAATGCAATTGAAGAGTTCAAACGCTACTACCGTTCCGTGGACGCGCTGCTGATCGATGATATTCAGTTCTTTGCCAATAAAGAGCGCTCGCAGGAGGAGTTTTTTCACACCTTCAACGCGCTGCTGGAAGGCAATCAGCAGATCATTCTCACCTCTGACCGTTATCCCAAAGAGATTAACGGCGTGGAAGATCGTCTCAAGTCACGCTTTGGCTGGGGTCTGACCGTAGCCATTGAGCCGCCTGAACTGGAAACGCGCGTGGCCATTCTGATGAAAAAAGCAGATGAGAACGACATCCGCCTGCCGGGTGAAGTCGCTTTCTTCATTGCCAAACGTCTGCGTTCCAACGTGCGTGAGCTTGAAGGGGCGCTGAACCGCGTGATCGCGAATGCCAACTTTACCGGACGCGCCATTACCATCGATTTCGTGCGTGAAGCGCTGCGCGATTTGCTGGCGCTGCAGGAGAAGCTGGTTACCATCGACAACATTCAGAAAACCGTAGCGGAATATTACAAAATCAAAGTGGCGGATTTGCTGTCGAAACGCCGGTCGCGCTCTGTGGCGCGACCGCGTCAAATGGCGATGGCGATGGCAAAGGAGCTGACCAACCACAGTCTGCCAGAAATTGGCGATGCGTTTGGTGGCCGGGACCATACCACCGTGCTGCACGCCTGCCGGAAAATTGAGCAGCTGCGTGAAGAGAGCCACGACATCAAAGAAGATTTCTCTAACCTTATCCGAACATTATCTTCCTGACGCATATGAAATTTATTGTTGAACGTGAGCAGTTGCTGAAACCCCTGCAACAGGTAAGTGGTCCGCTTGGCGGACGTCCGACGCTGCCGATCCTCGGAAATTTGCTGCTACAGGTAAATGAAGGGTCGTTATTGCTGACCGGAACCGATCTGGAAATGGAAATGGTCGCGCGCGTGGCGCTGAATCAGGCCCACGAGCCTGGTGCCACCACGGTGCCGGCGCGTAAATTCCTTGATATCTGCCGCGGCCTGCCGGAAGGCGCTGAAATCAGCGTTACGCTGGAAGGCGATCGCATGCTGGTGCGTTCCGGGCGCAGTCGTTTTTCACTGTCAACGCTGCCTGCCAGCGATTTTCCCAACCTGGATGACTGGCAAAGCGAGGTCGAATTTACGCTGCCGCAGGCCACGCTGAAGCGGCTGATTGAAGCCACGCAGTTCTCAATGGCGCATCAGGATGTACGTTACTACCTCAACGGTATGCTGTTTGAGACCGAAGGTGAAGAGCTGCGTACCGTTGCAACCGACGGTCACCGTCTGGCGGTCTGCGCCATGCCGATTGGTCAGGCGCTGCCAAACCATTCTGTAATCGTACCGCGTAAAGGCGTCATTGAGCTGGTGCGCCTGCTGGACGGCGGCGAGAACCCGCTGCGCGTGCAGATTGGCAGCAGCAACATCCGGGCGCACGTAGGCGATTTCATCTTCACCTCTAAGCTGGTGGATGGTCGTTTTCCTGACTACCGGCGCGTTCTGCCCAAAAATCCGGACAAGGCGCTGGAGGCGGGCTGCGATCTGCTCAAGCAAGCGTTTGCCCGTGCGGCTATTTTGTCCAATGAAAAATTCCGCGGCGTACGCATCTACATTACTGAAAATCAGCTGAAAATCACGGCAAATAACCCGGAGCAGGAAGAGGCGGAAGAGATGCTCGATGTCTCTTATAGCGGCACCGAGCTGGAGATTGGTTTTAACGTCAGCTACGTACTGGATGTGCTGAATGCGCTGAAGTGCGAGAACGTCCGTCTGCTGCTTACCGACTCTGTTTCCAGCGTACAGATTGAAGATGTAGCGAGTCCTGCCGCGGCCTACGTCGTCATGCCGATGAGATTGTAGGGGCGGCATTTATGCCGACCTGACGGATTTTTGCACCACTTCGGGAGCCATTAATGGCTCCCCTACGTTGATCCCCGGAACACGTCATGGCTTTAACCCGCCTTCTGATTAAAGATTTTCGTAATATTGAGCAGGCTGACCTGGACCTCGCACCCGGCTTTAACTTTCTTGTCGGTGCCAACGGCAGCGGTAAAACCAGCGTGCTTGAGGCGATTTATACGCTGGGTCACGGACGGGCGTTTCGCAGCCTGCAGGCGGGGCGGGTGATCCGTCACGAGCAGGAGGCGTTTGTCCTGCACGGGCGTATTGATGGCAGCGGTGAACGCGCGCTGGCGGTGGGGCTGACCAAAAACCGCGCCGGCGACAGCAAGGTGCGGATTGACGGCAGCGACGGGCATAAAGTGGCCGAGCTGGCGCAGCTGCTGCCGATGCAGCTGATTACGCCTGAGGGGTTTACATTGCTCAACGGCGGCCCCAAATACCGCAGAGCCTATATCGACTGGGGCTGTTTTCATGCTTATCCTGGTTTTTTTATCGCCTGGAGCAATCTGCGTCGCCTGCTGAAGCAGCGTAACGCGGCGCTGCGTCAGGCCTCACGCTACAGCCAGATTCGTCCGTGGGATCAGGAGCTGGTGCCGCTGGCCGCGCAGATCAGCGCCTGGCGCGCGGAGTACAGCGCGGCCATCGCCAGTGAGATCACCGCGACCTGCAGCCAGTTTTTGCCTGAATTTGCCCTGTCGTTCTCTTTCCAGCGCGGCTGGGATAAAGAGAGCGACTATGGCGATCTGCTGGAGCGCAATTTTGAGCGCGATCGCGCGCTTACCTACACCGCCAGCGGCCCGCACAAAGCGGATTTCCGCATTCGTGCTGAAGGGACGCCGGTAGAAGATTTACTCTCACGCGGACAGCTGAAGCTGCTGATGTGCGCCCTGCGTTTAGCGCAGGGTGAGTACCTGACGCGCAGCAGCGGACGTCGCTGTTTATACCTGATTGATGACTTCGCCTCCGAGCTGGATGACACGCGCCGGCGACTGCTGGCTGAGCGGCTGAAAGCCACGCAGGCTCAGGTGTTTGTCAGTGCTATTGGCACAGAGCATGTAATCGATATGAGCGACGAAAAGGGCAAGATGTTCCGCGTGGAACAGGGTAAAATAGCGGTTCAACCTGAAGATTAAATGAGCGAGAAACGTTGATGTCGAATTCTTATGACTCCTCAAGTATCAAAGTCCTGAAAGGGCTTGATGCGGTACGCAAACGCCCGGGTATGTATATCGGCGATACGGATGACGGCACCGGTCTGCATCACATGGTATTCGAGGTCGTGGATAACGCCATCGACGAAGCGCTCGCCGGACACTGCAGTGACATTGTGGTCACTATCCACGCGGATAACTCCGTGTCGGTGCAGGATGACGGGCGCGGTATTCCGACCGGTATTCACCCGGAAGAGGGTGTCTCAGCGGCGGAAGTGATCATGACCGTTCTGCACGCCGGCGGTAAGTTTGATGACAACTCTTACAAAGTGTCGGGCGGCCTGCACGGCGTTGGCGTTTCCGTGGTCAATGCCCTGTCGCAGAAGCTGGAGCTGACCATTCGTCGCGACGGCAAAGTGCATCAGCAGACCTACGTGCACGGCGTGCCGCAGGCGCCGCTGGCGGTTACCGGCGACACAGAGACAACCGGTACGCGCGTGCGCTTCTGGCCAAGCCACGAGACCTTTACCAACGTCACCGATTTTGAGTATGACATTCTTGCCAAGCGCCTGCGTGAGCTGTCGTTCCTGAACTCCGGCGTCTCTATTCGCCTGCAGGATAAGCGTGATGACAAGAGCGATCACTACCACTATGAAGGCGGCATCCGGGCGTTTGTGGAATATCTGAACCGCAACAAAAACCCGATTCACCCTAACGTGTTCTATTTCTCTACTGAGAAAGATGGCATCGGTGTGGAAGTGGCGCTGCAGTGGAACGATGGTTTCCAGGAAAACATCTACTGCTTTACCAATAACATTCCGCAGCGCGACGGCGGGACGCATCTCGCCGGTTTCCGTGCGGCGATGACGCGTACGCTCAATGCCTATATGGATAAAGAGGGCTACAGCAAAAAAGCCAAAGTCAGCGCCACCGGTGACGATGCGCGTGAAGGCCTGATTGCCGTGGTTTCCGTGAAAGTGCCGGATCCGAAGTTCTCCTCGCAGACCAAAGATAAGCTGGTCTCCTCCGAGGTGAAATCAGCGGTAGAGCAGCAGATGAACGAACTGCTGAGCGAATATCTGCTGGAAAACCCGGCGGATGCAAAAATTGTGGTAGGCAAAATCATCGATGCGGCGCGCGCGCGCGAAGCAGCACGCCGTGCGCGTGAGATGACCCGCCGTAAAGGCGCGCTGGATCTGGCCGGCCTGCCGGGCAAGCTGGCAGACTGTCAGGAGCGCGATCCGGCGCTCTCTGAAATCTACCTGGTGGAGGGTGACTCTGCAGGCGGATCGGCGAAGCAGGGACGTAACCGTAAAAACCAGGCGATTCTGCCGCTGAAGGGTAAAATCCTCAACGTAGAGAAAGCGCGTTTCGATAAAATGCTCTCTTCGCAGGAGGTCGCCACGCTGATCACCGCGCTGGGCTGCGGCATCGGTCGCGATGAGTACAATCCGGACAAACTGCGCTATCACAGCATCATTATCATGACCGATGCGGACGTTGATGGTTCGCACATCCGCACGCTGCTGCTGACTTTCTTCTACCGTCAGATGCCGGAAATCATTGAGCGCGGCCACGTCTATATTGCGCAGCCTCCGCTGTTCAAAGTGAAAAAAGGCAAGCAGGAGCAGTACATTAAAGACACCGACGCGATGGATCAGTACCAGATTGCCATCGCGCTGGATGGCGCTACGCTGCATACCAACGCCAGCGCACCTGCCCTGGGCGGCGAGCCGCTGGAGAGCCTGGTGGCGGAGTACAACAGTACGCAGAAGATGATCAAACGCATGGAGCGTCGCTTCCCGGCGGCACTGCTGAACGCGCTGGTTTACCATCCAACGCTGGCGGGGCTGGAAGATACCGCTGCCGTCAGCAGCTGGCTGGAGACGCTGGTGGCGTATCTCAATGAGCGTGAAGCGCACGGCAGCACCTATGTGGCACAGGTGCGCGAAAACCGTGAGCTGCAGCTGGCTGAGCCGGTGCTGCGTGTGCGCACCCACGGCGTGGACACCGACTATCCGCTGGATAGCGAATTTATTGGTGGTCCGGAGTATCGCAAAATCTGTGCACTGGGCGAGCAGCTGCGCGGCCTGATTGAAGAAGACGCCTATATCGAGCGCGGCGAACGTCGTCAGCCGGTTGCCAGCTTCGAGCAGGCGATTGAGTGGCTGGTGAAAGAGTCGCGTCGTGGTCTCTCTATTCAGCGCTATAAAGGGCTGGGCGAGATGAACCCGGAGCAGCTGTGGGAAACCACGATGGATCCGGATAGCCGCCGTATGCTGCGCGTTACCATCAAGGATGCGATTGCCGCCGATCAGCTCTTTACCACGCTGATGGGCGATGCGGTGGAGCCGCGTCGCGCCTTTATCGAAGAGAACGCGCTGAAAGCCGCGAATATCGATATCTGATACGCTCTGACCCCTCCCGCCCGGGAGGGGTTTTTTATATCCGCAGCGTCCTTTCTCCTGAACCATCCGGCATCTCAATCACCAGACTCAGCCTGCCGCCCATCGCTTCGATATAACGTTTAATCGTGATTAACCGCTGATCGGCTCCGCCCTGCTCAATTTGTGCGATCCGCGGCTGCTTCACACCCATGGCTTCAGCCACTTTCCGTTGCGACAACTGCAATTCTTCCCTTAATAGCTGCAGGCCGGTTTCCAGTATTAATTCATCAGCTTGCTGCTGAATTTCCACTCTCTCAGCGGCAGAAAATGTCGTATCGAGAAATTTCTTCAGGTCGCTCATGTGTTCCTGTCCTCAGTGTGTTCGAGGTGGTTGGTGAAAATCTGGTCTGCAAGGGCAATCATGCGCTGATAAAACTGCTTATCTCCACGCTTATTGCCAGCACAGAGTACAATCGCTTTTCTTTCAGGATCAAAAGCATAGAAAACTCTTATTGGCCGGCCTGCATACTGAATTCTGAGTTCCTTCATATTGTGATAACTGGAACCGTTAACGGTATCGGCATAAGGCCTGGGCAGCAGGGGCCCGTAGTGCTCAAGGTTCAGAAGCGCTGCGGCAAGACGCTTTTTCAGGTTTATTTCCTGTGATAGCAACCAGTCTTTAAAGTGACTGGAAAATATAATTTCCCACATACTGCAATCGTCCTATAAGTGATTGCTTATATAAATTTATAAGCAATCACTTATATGGTCAACTATTCAGCCCCCTGCATATAGCCAGCATAGCGATCCGGAATCTGCCGCCCACCGCATCTGCGATCCGCTGCATCGATAAGCTGGTCAATGCGAGCTGAATCGCGCTAGCATGAAAGTCAGACCCTGAATTAACCGAGGACGTTATGGCGATAAAACTGATTGCGATCGATATGGACGGCACGCTGCTCAATCCGCAGCACGAAATCACTCCGGCGGTAAAAACAGCGATTGGGCGCGCGCGCGACAAGGGCGTGTCGATTGTGCTGGCGACCGGCCGCCCGTTTGTCGGCGTTGAGCGCTATCTGATGGAGCTGGATCTGCGCCAGCCGGGTCAGTACTGCATCAGCAATAACGGCGCGCTGGCGCACAAGGCCGACAGCGGTGACGTGGTGGCTGAGAAAACGCTGAGCTTTGATGATTACCTCTATATTGAGCAGCTGGCGCGCGAACTCGGCGTGCATTTTCAGGCGTTCGACAAATCGTCCCTCTATACCCCCAATAAAGACATCAGCGAATACACCATCCATGAAGCCAGCCTGACCGGTATTCCGGTGCGCTATCGTGCGGTTGAAGAGATGGATCCGGCGACGCGCTTCCCGAAAATTATGATGATCGATAAGCCGGCGCTGCTGGATAAAGCGATCGCCGGGCTGCCAGTACGCATGCAGGAGAGCTACACCGTCCTGAAAAGCGCGCCTTATTTTCTGGAGATCCTCAACCCGCTGGTGAACAAAGGCTATGGCGTGAAGATGCTGGCGGAAAAACTCGGCCTGCAGCAGTCAGAAGTGATGGCGATTGGCGATCAGGAGAACGATCTGGCGATGATTGAGTATGCCGGCACCGGCGTGGCGATGGGCAACGCCATTGACTCAGTGAAAAAGATCGCTCAGTTCGTGACTAAAACCAATATGGAAGATGGCGTTGCGCACGCTATAGAAGAGCTGGTGCTGTAACCTCAGCCCGTTTATATGATTCCCGGCATGCTACGGGATCCCCGCAGATAATCCCCCTCACCGCGATATCTCTGTGCCGATTGTGGAAGGTCGTATGGCCTGCCGCACCGGCACAACCTCCTTCTTAGAACCGCCGCGCTTTTCAGGCTTCCTCATTGCCGTGGTTAAAAGCTGACGCTGTGCGCGTCATAACGAGCCGGCAGAGCCTGCTAATCGGTAAAATCCGCATTGATTGTCTGTTTTGTGATCTGAATTGTAGTACGAGATGCACATGTAGTACTACAATCGTCCGCAATGGATCAGGCAGCCGTTAGGTTTCAAACCAGGAACACAGTAATCTGACGGGCTGATGCCCTTCATATACCGGACTCCCATGACACAACAACAGCTAAGCAAAACAGAGCGCATTATCCATACGCTGGGTGAAGAGATTGTCGCCGGTAAATATGTGCCGGGTGCGGCGCTGCCCGCAGAAGCAGGGCTGTGCGAACAGTTCGGGACCTCCCGCAACATCATCCGCGAGGTTTATCGTGCGCTGATCGCAAAGCGCCTGATGGAGATGAAGCGTTACCGCGGTGCGTTCGTGACCCCGCGCAATCAGTGGAATTATCTCGATAGCGATGTACTGCAGTGGGCGCTGGCGCACGATCAGGATCCGCGCCTGATTGCCGCCATGAACGAAGTACGCGTGCTGGTTGAGCCGCAGATTGCGCGCTGGTCAGCCGAGCGGGCGACCTCAACCGATCTGGCCGCTATCGAACAGGCCTATAACGATATGGTGGCAAACCATCTCGATCGCGAAGCGTTTAACGACGCGGATATTCGCTATCACGAAGCGGTGATGGGCTCAGTACATAATCCGGTGCTGCAGCAGCTTAACGTGGCGATAAGCCAGCTCCAGAAAGCGGTATTTGCGCAGACGTACATGGCGGACGCCGGCAATATGCCGCGCACATTAGCTGAACATAAAGCGCTGTACGACGCTATTCGTCATCAGGATGGTGACGCTGCGGAACGTGCAGCAAAAGCGATGATTGCCAGCTCCACGGCCCGACTGAGAGAGATTTTGTGACCAGCTATATCGCTATTGACTGGGGCTCAACGAATTTACGCGCCTGGCATTATCAGCAGGGCGTCTGCGTTGATCAACGCCGTTCCCCCGCCGGCATTACGCGCCTCGGCAGACAGACACCAGCGCAGGTCTTTGCCAGCATCACCGCTGGCTGGCCCGTGGATGAGGTACCGGTGATCATGGCCGGCATGGTCGGCAGCAATGCCGGCTGGCTGTCGGTTCCCTATCTGCCCTGTCCGGCCAGCCTGAATGCGCTGCACGCTCACCTGACGCATGTGGAGCAAAAAGCGTGGATTGTGCCGGGACTGAGCGTTGAACGTGATGATAACTACAACGTGATGCGCGGTGAAGAGACGCAGCTGCTGGGTGCGCTAACGCTGCAGTCGGTAGCGCTGTGTGTGATGCCCGGCACGCATGCCAAATGGGTTCAGCTGGAACAGGATCGGGTGCTGGACTTCCGTACGGTTATGACCGGTGAGCTGCATCATTTATTGCTGCAGCAGTCGCTGATTGGTGCCGGTCTGCCCGAACAGGAAACCTCTCAGGCGGCATTTATGCAGGGGGTGGAAAGAGGGTGTCAGGATGCGTCTGTTATTGCCCGCCTGTTTGAAGTGCGCGCGGCGCATGTGCTGGGTGCCCGCGATCGCCGTCATGTCAGTGAGTTTCTTTCCGGTCTGTTAATTGGTCATGAAGTGGCGCTGATGACGCAGCGCATGGCTGCGGCACCACAGCCGATCGCCATTATTGGCGGCCACACGCTGGCGCAGCGTTATCAGCAGGCGCTGTCTTTTATTAACCGGGATTCAGTTACGCTGGAAGGCGATGTTGCATTCCAGCATGGAATGAGGAGTATTGCGAATGTCCTGGCCCACTAAACTGCCGCTGATTGCTATTCTGCGCGGCATTACACCGGATGAAGCTGAAGCGCACATCGGTGCGCTCATTGAGGCTGGCTTTGATGCCATCGAAATTCCGCTGAACTCGCCTGACTGGGCGCAAAGCATCGGTGCGATGGTGACAACGTTTGGCGATAGCGCGCTGATTGGCGCAGGAACGGTGCTGGAAACGGCACAGGTCGACAGGCTGGCCACGCTGAACAGTCGGCTGGTGGTTACGCCCAATACGGATGCGGACGTGATTCGCCAGGCGGTCGCGCAGGGCATGATTGTGGCAGCCGGCTGTGTTACCGCTTCAGAAGCCTTTACCGCGTTAAAGGCGGGGGCACAGGCGCTGAAAATTTTCCCCTCTTCAGCCTTTGGCCCCGGCTATATCAAAGCGCTGAAAGCGGTCCTGCCGCCGGAAGTACCGGTGTTTGCCGTTGGCGGCGTTACACCCGAAAATCTGCATGAGTTTATGGCTGCAGGCTGCATCGGCGCCGGTCTGGGCAGCGATCTCTATCGCGCCGGCCAGCCGCTGTCACGCACGGCAGAGAAGGCCCGCGCATTTATTGCTGCTTACAAGGACGCTGTACAATGAAAATTATTCGACTCACGACCTATCGCCTGCCGCCGCGCTGGATGTTCCTGAAAATCGAAACCGATGAGGGCATCACCGGCTGGGGTGAACCGGTGATTGAAGGACGTGCCCGCAGCGTCGAAGCAGCGGTGCATGAGCTGTCAGACTATCTGGTCGGGCAGGATCCGGCGCGCATCAACGACTTATGGCAGGTGATGTACCGCGGCGGCTTTTACCGCGGTGGTCCGATTCTGATGAGCGCCATTGCCGGCATCGATCAGGCGCTGTGGGATATCAAAGGCAAAGCGCTTGGCGTACCGGTATATCAGCTGCTGGGCGGTCTGGTACGCGACAGTATCAAAGCGTATAGCTGGGTAGGCGGCGACCGTCCGGCGGAGGTCATCGACGGCATTCAGAAACTGCGCGCCATCGGGTTTGATACCTTCAAGCTCAACGGCTGCGAAGAGATGGGCATTATCGATAACTCGCGCAAAGTCGACGCGGCGGTCAATACCGTGGCGCAAATCCGCGAAGCATTCGGCAGCGAGATTGAGTTTGGCCTCGATTTCCACGGCCGCGTCAGCGCGCCGATGGCAAAAGTGCTGATCAAAGAGCTGGAGCCCTATCGTCCGCTGTTCATTGAAGAGCCGGTGCTGGCCGAGCAGGCGGAATATTATCCGCGCCTGGCTGCGCAGACTCACCTGCCGATCGCTGCCGGTGAGCGGATGTTCTCGCGGTTTGAGTTCAAACGCGTGCTGGAAGCGGGCGGGCTGGCCATTCTGCAGCCCGATCTGTCGCACGCTGGCGGCATCACCGAATGCTACAAAATTGCCGCCATGGCCGAGTCGTATGATGTTGCGCTGGCGCCGCACTGTCCGCTGGGCCCGATTGCGCTCGCGGCCTGTCTGCATGTCGACTTCGTATCGCGTAATGCGGTATTCCAGGAGCAGAGCATGGGTATTCACTACAATCAGGGCGCCGAACTGCTCGATTACGTTATTAATAAAGACGATTTTAAAATGGATGATGGCCACTTTTATCCGTCGAATAAACCAGGTCTTGGCGTGGAAATTAATGAAGAGCTGGTGATTGAGCGCAGTAAAAATGCGCCGGACTGGCGTAATCCGCTATGGCGCCTCCCGGACGGTTCTGTGGCTGAATGGTAATCGCTGCTCTGCTGCGCGCCTTTGCGCGGGTGACTGATTAAAATAATCACCCTGCGTCAGGCCAGATTTTTCAGGCTGTTAAAAATTTATAAATATTTTAAAAAAGTGCCAGTCAAATAAGGCTCAGGCTACCCCTCAGCCTTACTGACGGCACGGCATATTTACCGCTACGGCGGATTACATCTGACTATCTTACCCTGCATTGTTTGCGGTGCGCCTTGCTGCGCCCTGCGAACAACATCATGACGGAGAAACACCATGGATCTCTCTGCTGTTCAGGCCAGACCAACGCGGCGGCGTTATATTACGCTGTTAATGATCTTTATTACCGTGGTTATTTGTTATGTGGACCGCGCTAATTTAGCGGTAGCCTCAGCCCATATTCAGGAGGAGTTTGGTATTACCAAAGCGGAAATGGGCTATGTTTTTTCCGCCTTTGCCTGGCTATATACGCTCTGCCAGATTCCTGGAGGCTGGTTTCTCGATCGCGTGGGTTCGCGGCTGACCTATTTTATTGCCATCCTCGGCTGGTCGGTGGCGACATTATTTCAGGGATTTGCCACGGGCTTATTATCGCTGATTAGCTTACGTGCGATTACCGGTGTATTTGAAGCGCCGGCATTCCCGACAAATAATCGCCTGGTAACCAGCTGGTTTCCGGAGCAGGAGCGTGCGTCTGCCGTTGGCTTCTACACCTCCGGACAGTTTGTCGGACTGGCATTCCTGACGCCGCTGCTGATCTGGATCCAGGAGCTGCTCAGCTGGCACTGGGTGTTTATCATTACCGGCGGAATCGGCATCGTCTGGTCGCTGGTGTGGATCAAAGTGTACCGGGCACCCAGACACAGCAAAGGGATCAATCAGGCCGAGCTGGACTATATTCGCGAAGGTGGCGCAATGGTTGACGGTGATGCGCCGTCAGAGAAAAAAGCGCGCCCCCGGCTTACTGCCGCCGACTGGAAACTGGTGTTTCACCGTAAACTGTGCGGCGTGTACCTCGGTCAGTTTGCGGTGACCTCAACGCTGTGGTTCTTCCTGACGTGGTTCCCTAACTACCTGACCCAGGAGAAGCATATTGCCGCATTAACCGCCGGTTTCATGACAACCGTACCGTTTCTGGCCGCCTTTTTCGGCGTGATCCTGTCTGGTATCGTGGCTGACAGGCTGGTGCGCAGCGGACGCTCAATCGGCTTCGCACGCAAAATGCCAATCATCTGCGGCCTGCTGATCTCAACCTGCATCATGGGTGCTAACTACACCAATGACCCCGTGTGGATTATGGTGCTGATGGCGCTGGCGTTCTTCGGCAACGGTTTCGCCTCAATCACCTGGTCACTGGTATCTTCGCTGGCACCGGTTCGCCTGATTGGTCTGACCGGCGGCATGTTCAACTTTATCGGCGGACTTGGCGGTATCACAGTTCCGCTGGTGGTCGGTTATCTGGCGCAGGATTATGGCTTTGCCCCGGCTCTGGTGTATATCTCCGCCGTGGCGCTGGTGGGCGCACTCTCCTATATTCTGCTGGTCGGCGACGTGAAACGCGTTGGCTGATCCGGCGAGGCGCGCATGGAAGCGCGCATCCCCGCAAAACTGCTGCGCCCCGGCAGGGAATCGCGTACCGTATCAGCATCGGTTATCTGTAAGAGCATCCCATGTCAGAAAAACAGCTTACCTTCGCGCAGCGTCATCACCAGCTGACCAATATCAACGTCTGGACCGCCGACAGCCAGTGGCTGGCGTTTGATGTGCGCCCCTCCGGCGCCTCTTTTACCGGCCTGACCATTGAGCGGGTTAACGTCTTTACGGGCGCCGTTGAGCTTCTTTATCAGGCGCGCGACGGGGCTCACGTTGGGGTGGTGACCGTAAGCCCCGATCTGCCGCCGCGCTACGTCTTTATTCATGGCCCGGAACATCCCGATGCGCACTGGCATTACGATTTTCACCATCGCCGTGGCGTGATCGTGCAGGATGGCCATGCGGAGACGCTGGACGCCTGCGATATCACCGCGCCCTATACGCCGGGCGCGCTGCGCGGCGGATCGCATGTGCATGTCTTTAGCCCGGACGGCACCCGCCTCAGCTTTACTTACAACGATCATGTGATGCATGAGCGCGACAGCCGCGAGGATCTGCGCAACGTCGGCGTGGCCGTGCCGCTGCATCCGGTCTGCCCGGCTGAAAAACATCCGCGTGAGTATGATGGCAGCCACTACTGCGTGCTGATCAGCCAGACGCAGCGCGACCCGCAGCCCGGCAGCAATGCGATCGATCGCGCTTATGAAGAGTGCTGGATAGGCGATCGCGGCTATCAGAAAGCTGACGGCAGCTGGCAACGCTGGGCTATCGCCTTTATCGGCGACACGCGCAGCGCCAGCGGGCAGAAGGTGCCGGAGGTGTTTATCGTGGATTTACCGGACGCGCTGGCTGATTACGCCCGTCCCGGCAGTTCGCCGCTGGAGGGCAGCGATACCCGGCTGCCGGCACCGCCGGCAGGGGTGCAGCAGCGGCGGCTGACGCATACCCGGGGTCTGGCGCTGCAGCCGCGTCACTGGCTGCGCGCGGCGCCAGACGGCAGCGCGATTGCCTTTCTGCTGGCCGATGAGCAGGACATTATTCAGCTCTGGAGCGTGTCGCCCAACGGCGGTGAGCCGCGGCAGATCACCCGGCTCAGCAGCAGTATCCAGTCTGCGTTCAGCTGGCATCCGCAGGGTGATGCCGTCGCCTTTATCTGTGCCGGCCGCGTAATGCGCTGTGAAATGGCAGACGGTCACTGTACGCCACTGACGCCGGTCACTGCCGCTGCGCTGAGCGGCGACGCGGTGGTCTGGTCGCCGGATGGCAAACAGATCGCCTATATGCGTGAAGTGGAAGGCTGGCGCCAGCTGTTCTGCGTCAGTGCGATGCCGGCATCGCAGCAGCCGTAGCGAGGCTCGCCTGGGTATTGGCCTCTCTTTCACTTTGCAGCACGCGTTCGCGCGGTGAGGAGCTGCGTTTGTCCTCACCGGCGTGGAAGTAGTCCCACGGCAGCAAGAGCGTATCCAGTACGGCAGAGAAGGGCAGATCGATCAGCGCCAGCGGCTTCAGCACCCAGCCCGTGTCGTCATCAGTCAGCATTTTGGCACTGGCGCGCGTGCCAGGATAGTAACCCTGACTACCGCCGGAGTGCGACATCATGCTGGAGCAGCCGGAGGTGGTTATCACACAGCACACCAGCAGTCCGGTCAGCGGAAAACGTTTTATCATCTTCATTGTCATCATCCCTTCAGTCATGGCTGCATCCCTGGCAGCAATATGTCACCTGTCGTTATCAGCGCTCTCTGGCCCTGTTTTCAGTGCAGGTGCAGGGTTTCCTGAGTGTATGTCATCTCACCGGTTTTGCTGCAAAAAAATCACGCCGGTGGCCCTTGAAAAGATCGCTACCATACCCATTTTCACATTACGGCCGTATGACTGTTGCCGCATGGGACATTGCCAGGCCGGACAACCTGTCCATAGTGGAAGGTTGCCAAAACTTGCTGATTATCAGGAGTCTTATTATGCGTAACTTTGATCTCTCTCCACTTTATCGTTCTTCCATTGGTTTCGATCGTCTGTTTAATCTGCTGGAAACCAACCAGAACCAGGCGAACGGAGGCTACCCTCCTTACAATGTCGAACTGGTGGATGAAAACCACTATCGCATTACGATTGCGGTAGCAGGCTTTGCCCAAAATGAGCTGGATATCACCGCCCACGACAATATGCTGGTGGTACGCGGCGCGCACCCTGAAGAGCAGCCGGAGCGCAAATATCTTTATCAGGGCATCGCCGAGCGCAATTTTGAGCGTAAATTCCAGTTGGCCGATCACATTGTGGTGCGCGATGCGCGTCTCGAACTCGGTCTGCTGAGCATCGATCTGGAGCGCATCGTTCCTGAAGAGGCGAAACCGCGCCGGATTGAAATTCTGAAATAAGGCCAGCACAAAAGCCTTAAGCGCCGCAGCAATGCGGCGTTTTTTTTGGTCAGAGTCAGGCGCGGGAGAGCAGTCGCTGGCTCAGCAGGCCGCCAAAGACATTGATCAGCAGACCGGCAACGATTACCGCTGCGCCCAGCAGCTCCTGCGCGGTCAGCGCCTCATCCAGCACAACGGCCGCGCTGATAATACCCACCACCGGCACCAGCAGCGTCAGCGGCGCGACGCGCCAGGTTTCATAGCGGCTCAGTAGCCGGCCCCAGATGCCATAACCGATGATAGTGGCGATGAAAGCCAGATAGATTAGCGCCAGGATAGTCTGCAGTGAGATCCCCTGCAGGCTGTGCACGATGAGCGCGCTGCCTTCAAACCACCAGGAGCAGACGAAAAAGGGAATAACCGGCACCAGCGCGCTCCACACCACCAGCGACATCACCGGCACGCGGTGATTGCGCAGAATGATTTTATTGGTGATATTGCCCAGCCCCCAGGAGGCCGCCGCCGCCAGCGTCAGCAGCATGGTTGTCAGGGTAATGCCACCTGCCGTCTGGCCCGCCATACCGGCGCTGGCGAGCAGATACATCCCCAGGGTCGCAATCACGATGCCGGTAATATGATTCCAGCGCAGCTTCTCAGCCAGCAGCAGCGCGCCGAGCAGCAGTGTGAAGAACGCCTGCGCCTGCAACACCAGGGAGGCTACTCCGGCAGGCATGCCAAGCTTGATGGCTAAAAACAGGAAAGCAAACTGCCCGAAGCTGATCGTCATGCCATAGATCACCAGCCAGCGCAGCGGAATAGCCGGACGCTTTACAAACAGCAGGGCCGGAAACGCCACCAGGGCAAAGCGCAGTCCCGCCAGCAGAAAAGGCGGCATGCCCTGCAGCCCGAGTTTGATCACCACAAAATTGACGCCCCACGCCACAACGACGCACAGCGCTAACAGCATATCTTTCACGGACATAAGGGCTTCCTGTTCTCAGGCTGTAGCCGGTTTCGGGCGGTTAAATCTGGTTTCCGTCTGCGGGGCAGGTGACGCTTTCGGCCTCGCGGACCGCGCGCTCCAGCTCCTCCGCCAGGATCCGGACTGCTTGCTCAATTTTCGCTGCTTCCGGTACATAGTTCATGCGCATGCACTGATGCGTATGCGGCCACGCCTGCTCCAGCCCCGGGAAGAAGAAGTGGCCCGGCACCATCAGCACACCGCGCGCCTTGAGACGCTGATAGAGCACTTCGGTGGTGATGGGCAGATCGCGAAACCAGAGCCAGAGGAAAATCGCCCCCTCCGGTTTATGAATCAGACAGCGATCTTCCGGCAGGTAGCGACGCAGGATCGCCAGCGTCTCTGCCACCTTAGCCTGATAAAACGGCCGGATAACCTCATCAGAGAGGCGCAGCAGATCGCCGCGTACAATCATTTCATTTGCCAGCGCCGGACCAATGCTGCCGGGCGCCAGGCTGATAATACCGTTCATATTGCCCAGTGCGCCGATGGTGCTCTCATCGGCAATAATGATGCCGCAGCGTGCGCCAGGCAGGCCGAGCTTGGAGAGGCTCATGCAGAGAATGGTGTTGGGATTCCACAGCGGGCGCGCTTCGCTGAAAATAATACCGGGGAAGGGTACGCCGTAGGCGTTATCGATCAACAACGGCACGCCGTGCTGCTGTGCCAGCGCATCCAGCTGCAATAGCTCATCGTCAGTAACCACATTGCCGGTCGGATTGGTCGGGCGCGAAACGCAGATCAGCCCGATATCCTCATGCAGCGGCAGATGGTCGAAATCGACATGATATTTAAACTGCCCCTCTGGCAGCAGCTCGATGGTGGGCTTCGCTGAAACAAACAGCCCCTCTTCGAGGCCGGCGTCAGCGTAACCGAGATATTCCGGCGCCAGCGGAAACAGCACGCGCTTTTTACTGCCGTCGGCGCGGTGTCCGGCAAACAGATTAAACAGGTAGAAAAACGCGCTCTGGCTGCCGTTGGTCAGCGCAATATTTTGCGCCGTAACAGGCCAGCCAAACTGCTCGCGCAGCAGGGTGGCAAGCGATGCCAGCAGCTGCGCTTTGCCGCGCGGCCCGTCATAGTTGCACAGCGCCTCACTCAGCGTGCCATCTTTATGCATCTGCAGCAGCAGCTGGTCAAAATAGTCGTTCATTGCCGGGATCTGTGCCGGGTTACCGCCGCCCAGCATGATGGTGCCGGGTGTGCGCAGTCCCTCTCCCATATCTTCCATCAGACGGGAGATACCGGTGGGTTGCGTAAATTTGTCGCCGAACTGAGAAAAGGACATAGGAAGTAAAAATTTTGTGAAAGCGAATGGAGAAAACCACCATAACGCCCGCCGCTGGCGGGCGCAATGGCTAAAGCGGTCGCATCAGCGCAGAACCTGCGGGTTAACGCAGTTTTTATCCGGTGTACCGATCAGCGCAGCAATCAGGTTTTCAACCGCATCACGCGCCATGCCGTAGCGCGTCTCATGCGTGGCTGAACCAATATGCGGCAGCGTTACCACGTTTGGCAGGGTAAGGATCTCTGCCTCAGCGGGAACGGGTTCCACCTCAAAAACGTCCAGTCCGGCCGCCAGCAGGGTACCCGCTTTCAGCGCTGCCGTCAGCGCCTGCTCATCCACGACCGGGCCGCGACCCGCATTGATCAGAATTGCGCCGGGCTTCATCAGCTGCAGCTGCGCGGCACCAATCATATGGTGCGTCTGTTCGGTGAGCGGCAGACTGATGCAGACAAAATCACTCTCTTTCAGCAGCGTCTCCAGATCGCAGGCGCGGGCCTGAAAGCGGCTCTCCGCTTCTTCATGCTGACGACGGGCGTTATAGAGAATATTCATACCAAAACCGAAGTGGGCGCGCTGCGCCAGCGCCAGGCCAATACGGCCCATGCCTAAAATCCCCATGGTTTTGTGGTGAACGTCGGTGCCAAACAGATCCGGACCGATGCTCTTTTTCCAGTTGCCTTCTTTAACCCATTTATCCAGCTCGGCCACACGGCGTGCGGTGCTCAGTACCAGCGCCATCATGGTATCCGCGACGGTCTCGGTCAGGACCGTCGGGGTGTGCATCAGCAGCACCTTGCGCTGATTCAGCGCGTCAACGTTAAAGTTGTCATAGCCGACGGAGACGGTGGAGCAGGCGCGCAGCGCCGGCATCTGCGACAGCAGTGCGTCATCGACTTTGCCGCCGGAACCGATGATACCTTCTGCCTGCGCAAACGCGTCCGCATGCTGGTGTACCGTTTCCGGTGAAACATCTTTAACTTCGGTAACGCGAAAATGCGTATCGAGCTGGCGGCGCAGATCGTCAGGCAGGCTTTTGTAGAGGATCACAGCAGGTTTCATGAATCGCTTCCTGTAGAAATAGGTGACGGGCGACAGGGGCCGCCCGGAGAAGTCATCTCTTACGCTTTCAGGCGTGCTTCGCCCCATGAATCGGCGGCGTTTTGTTTGCGGCGGGCTTGACGATCAGCGTCAGCCAGACCGAAACCAGCAGGGCTGAACCCATGAAGATATAAGATGCGGCCGGGCTGCCGGTTGCTCCATTAAGATAGCCGACAATCCATGAACCGATAAAGGAACCCAGCGCCCCCATGCTGTTAATCAGCGCCATGGCACCCCCCGAAACGTTGCGCGGCAGCATTTCCGGAATGATGGCAAAGAACGGACCGTAAGGGGCATACATCGCTCCGCCGGCAATCACCAGCAGCGCATAGGAGAGCCAGAAATTGCCCGGACCTACCAGATAAGAGCCAAGGAACGCCAGTGCGCCAATCAGCAGCAGCGGCCAGACAAACAGTTTACGGTTTTGCGTTTTATCGGATGCCCACGACACCACCACCATGGCGATAGTGGCGACCAGGTAAGGCACCGCTGAGAGCCAGCCCGCTTCCACCATACCCATCTGCGTGCCGTTACGCAGAATGGAAGGCAGCCACAGCACAAAGCCGTATACGCCAATACTCCAGGCAAAATACTGCATGCAAAGGATGATAACGTTGCGATTGCGAAACGCTTCGCTGTAGTTCCGCACCGCTTTGATATTTTCCTGCTCTTTCTGCAGCTGCGCCTGCAGCGCGGCTTTTTCCTCATCGCTCATCCATTTGGCCTGCGCTGGTTTATCCTGTACCAGGAACCACCAGGCGATAGCCCAGATCACCGCCGGAAAACCTTCGATGATGAACATTTCACGCCAGCCAAAAGCGTTGATCAGATAGCCGGATACCACCGACATCCACAGCACGGTAACCGGGTTGCCGAGGATCAGAAAGGTATTGGCACGCGAGCGCTCCGATTTGGTAAACCAGTTACTGATGTAGATCAGCATTGCGGGCATCACGGCCGCTTCCACCACGCCGAGGATAAAGCGGATCGCTGCCAGCATCGGAATATTGCTGACGACCCCGGTCAGCGAAGCGCAGCCGCCCCACAGGATCAGGCACCAGAAAATCAGTTTTTTTACGCTGCGGCGCTCGGCATAGATAGCACCGGGGATTTGAAAGAAGAAGTAGCCGAGAAAAAACAGCGCGCCCAGCAGCGATGACATGCCTTTGGTAATGCCGAGGTCGTCATTAATGCCTGCGGCAGAGGCGAAGCTGAAGTTCGCCCGGTCCAGATACGCCAGACTGTAGGTGATAAACACGATGGGCATGATATACCACCAGCGTTTTGGCGCGATTGTCTGCGATTTCATGCGTGACTCCTCTGGTTGAGGCGGGCACATTCCGTGGATGCGCCTCAGAATAATAGTGTTGTAAGGTAAGTAGTATCGTGCCGGCGCAGTAACTCAGTAATCACCCAGCGCCGCGCGGGTGGGTAAACCTTCGCTGTCTCCCGCTACCTGAATAGCGAGCGATCCGATCTTATTGCCGCGCAGAATCGCCTGCGGCAGCGTTTTACCTTCCAGCAGGGCGCTAATCAGGCCTACGGCAAAGCCATCGCCTGCGCCTACGGTATCCACCACGTTGTCGACCAGCACCGGGGCGACAACGCCTTTTTCGCCCTGTGCCGTTTTATACCAGGCGCCGTCGCAGCCGGTTTTAATCACCACCGCTTTTACGCCCTTATCGAGGTAGAAATCAGCAATCGCTTCCGGCTGGCGATAGCCGGTCAGGATATAGCCCTCTTTTTCACCCGGCAGCACCCAGTCGGCATACTCTGCCAGCGCATTAAGCTGCTGGCGCATCTCTGTTTCGCTGCGCCACAGCACCGGACGCAGATTGGGATCGAAAGAGATCGTTTTGCCCTGTGCCCGCATTGTCTGCGCTGCATACTGCAGCAGCGCCAGCGATGAATCAGAGAGCGCAGCGGCCACGCCGCTCAGATGAAGATGGCGCGCGCTGCCAAAATAGTCCGGATTAAAATCGTCCGGCGAGAGGTGGCTTGCCGCCGATCCTTTGCGGAAATATTCCACTTCCGGATCGGAGCCGTCGTCGACGCGCGCTTTCAACTGAAAACCGGTACGGTAGCGGGCATCCGTGGTCACACAGCGGTGATCAACGTTCTCTTTTGCCAGCTGCTGCAGCGTGAAACGTCCGAAGCTGTCATCTCCCACGCGGCTGACCCAGCCAACCTGCAGGCCAAGACGCGCCAGACCGATGGCAACGTTCAGTTCGGCGCCGGCAATACGCTTGATAAAGCGCTCTGCCGCCGCGAGATCGCCGGTTTGCTGCGCGATAAACATCGCCATCGCTTCGCCAATGGTGACGACATCAAGTTGAGAAGGTTGTGTCATGGCAGGCTCCTTACGCGGCACGCAGCAGGTCAACATAGTGGCGGGTTACCGCCAGCAGATCGCCGCCTTCCAGCGGAAACTCAATACCGCGCGGTGCGTCTGCGGGCAGGGCGTGCAGCAGCGTGCGCCAGCTCTCATCCGCATCATCAAGGGCAATCGCCCGGAATGTGTCGCGATGCGCAATGGCCGCTTTAACGTGCACATAGCTGACGTAGCGGCTGAGCTGATGAGCAGCCTGCAGCGCATCCTCGCCGGTCCAGAGCCAGTTCCCCATGTCAAACGTCATATCCAGCGGCAGGGCGGCGTCGCAGGCGTGGTGAAAAAAGCGCAGCATGGGCGCCAGCGTACTGTCAGCGGTCTGATCGTTCTCAATCACCAGCGTCACGGACGTTGACGCCAGAATTTCTACCAGCTGGCGGTCAGCCAGCTGAACGAAGTGGCCAATAGCGAGTTTCAGTCGCTGCGCGCCGAGCTGCTCCGCTTCGTGGAAAAACTGTGCCAGTCGTGGGTTGAGTGCGCCATCTGCCAGCCACAGCGATTCCGGGACGGAGTAGCTGACCCGCAGCGACTGTTCACGCGCCGTCTGGCCCAGCTCCGGCAGCTGCTGCAGCTCAGTGTCGCTGAACAGCTCGCGTCGAATCTCAACGCCATCAGCGCCGGCCGCTTTGATCAGCGGCAGCAGGCGGCTCTGCCCGCCAAGCTCGGCAATTTTATGCGCGCCGTAGGCGGCGGTCACTACAATAATTTCTGGTCTCATCACGTCTCTCCGGGCACCAAACTGCCTCCCAATCGTTGAGAAAACGTTAGATGGAACCGGTTCCAAAGGAAAGACGCAGACTGCGGATTTATGATCCTGCTCACGAAGTCAGCATTCGCTTCTGCGATCAGCGTAGCGGCTGGCTCGATCCGCGCACGATCAGCTCGCCGGAAAAAACCTGATCCCGTATCGGTGCATCGCTGCCGTCAATGCGGGTGATCACCTGCTCCAGCGCCGCATAGCCAATCTGCCAGGTGGGCTGACGCAGCGTGGTAATGCCAACGCCGGCCAGCGCCGCCCACTCCAGTTCATCAAACCCCAGCAGGCCGATATCTTTACCCCAGACCAGCTCCAGGCGCTGGAGCGCCCGGGCTACCTGCAGCGTCAGGGCACCGTTGGCGGCTACCACGGCGACGCGTCTGCCGGCATGCCGCTGGTAAAAGTCCAGCAGCGCCCGATCCAGAGGTTCTGGCTGGTGCAGCGGCACTTCCGCATTCTCCGCGATGGCGTCCGGCGCGGCGCCTGCGGTGGCAAAAAAGGCGCGCAGGCGTTCGCGGCGGGTATTGACGCTGCCCAGCGGCTCGCTGAGAAACAGCAGGGCGTTATAGCCGTTATCCAGCAGATGACGCGTGGCGTTGCAGGCTGCCTCCTGGTTATTCAGCCCGACAACATCGCAGGCGAAATCAGGAATTTTGCGGTCGATCAGCACCATTGGCAGCATCGACTGCTGCAGCCGGTTGAGCACCACTTCATGCATGCCGACCGCATTAACCACAATGCCCTCAACCTGATAGCTGCTCAGCAGCTGCAGATAGTGCTGCTCCAGATCGACCTCATTATTGGTGTTGCACATCAGCAGCGTAAACCCGCGGGCGCGGCAGGCCGCTTCAATGCCGCTCAGCACATCCACGGAATAGGGATTAGTGATATCTGCAATGATCAGGCCAATTAATCGCGTACGGCCGCGCTTCAGGCCGCGCGCCATCTGGCTGGGACGATAATTCAGCGCGTCAATCGCCTGCTCAATACGGGTTTTCAGATCGGGCGAAAGGAGATGTTCTTCCCCGTTCAGATAGCGGGAAACACTGGTTTTACCGGTATTTGCCGTGCGGGCAACATCGCTGATTGTGGCGCGTGGTGGCCTGGTTTTCATTACATATTCCTGAAAAGTTAAATCAGGCGAAGACTATCACAGCACGCGCGGCGCGCCATCATCAGGCGTCAGCAGCCAGGCGCAAAACCGGCTGCCAGAGTCTCTGCAGTTCGGTGACCGGCCTGTCTGCCAGCAGCTGCAGCACCATCTCCGCCACACATTCGCCGATGCGCTGCTGAGAGATCTGCAGGATCACATTAACCGGATGGTCGATAATCGAGTCATGAGGCAGACCGTCATAGACGTAGAGTGCGATCGCATGCGCACCGGAGAGCCGCTGCTGCTGCTGAAGCGCAATGGCTGCACCCTCGCCGAGCGTGCTGCAGTCGGTGATAATGGCCTGCGGAGGTGCAGGGTGACGCAGCCAGGCGAGCGTCTGCTGCAGGCCGGCACGGCGGGTGGGCGGCAGTGCCGCAACAAATTCTGCAGGCTGTGCGGCATCCCGCAGCGTATCGAGAAAGCCGCGGCGGCGATCGAAGATATAGGTGCCCGGCTCATCGGTACCGAGCCAGGCAAGACGCGTCAGCCCCTGCTGCAGAGCATGCCGCGCCGCCAGCTGCGCCCCCGCGTAGTTATCGTAGTCAAACCAGGCGTAGGGCTGCGGCAGCTCGCTGCGGCCGAGGGTAAGGAAGCGAAACCCTTTCTGCTGCAGGCGTTGCAGGCGAGCGTCGTGCGGGGTGGTATGGGTAACGATCAGCGCATCGAGTGCGCCGCTGCGCAGCATGCGCAGTAAATTGCGCTGCTGATCGCGCGGTTTATCCGGCAGCAGCAGCAGGTCGATATCCTGACGCGCCAGGCACCGATCCAGCGTCAGCAGCATTTCACTGTAGTAGCTGTCGTTAAGCGAGGCGGTACTGACGGGTAATACCAGCCCGACGGCGTTTGCCCGACCGGTTTTCAGGCGGCGTGCCGCAATGTTTGGACGATAACCGCGACGGCGTGCTTCATCCTGAATGCGTTGCCGGGTTGCTTCCGCCACGTCGTCGTAGCCGTTCAGCGCGCGACTGACGGTGGTAACAGAGAGGCCAAGGGCGGCAGCGATCGCTTTGAGTGACATGGGCGTATCCGACCGGTTGAGTTTTTGTCACGCTGGTATAAGCCAGTGTAGTCTTCAGAAAGCGGAGGCAGTATATACTGTTTTCTGGAAGGGTTTCCAGTTATTTCCGGAAGGGGTCAGAAAAGCGGCCTGCGGGTGCAGGCCGGCAGGCTGTTTAGTTCAGCGGACTGAGGGTGATCTCAACGCGACGGTTCTGCGCTTTACCCTCTTCAGTATTGTTGCTGGCAACCGGGTTATCCGGTCCCATGCCCTGCGTGCGCAGGCGATTCTGCGCGACGCCCTGCAGCACCAGTGCGCTGGCCACACTTTCGGCACGCTGCTGCGACAGACGCATATTCAGCGCGCGTGAACCGGTGCTGTCGGTATAGCCGACAACGTTAACGGCGGTTTTCGGATACTCTTTCAGCACCATCGCCACGCCGCTCAGGGTGTTGGCACCGGCCGTTTTCAGCGTTGCGCTGCTGGAGTCAAAGGTGACATTGTTTGGCATATTCAGAACAATATTGTCGCCCTGACGGGTTACGCTAACGCCCGTACCGCGCATTTTGTCGCGCAGTTTCGCTTCCTGAACATCCATGTAATACCCCACGCCGCCGCCCAGCGCCGCACCGGATGCCGCGCCAATCAGCGCGCCCTTTTTACGATCTTTTTTCGAGGAGGAGAGCACGCCTACTCCCGCACCGACTACGGCACCCAGACCCGCACCAATTCCGGACTTACCCGCCTGCGATTCGCCGGTATAAGGATTGGTAGTACAACCCGACAGCGCAAGGCTGCCGCTTACAAATAAGGCCAGCGTCAGAGCACGCTTTTTCATCATCAGTCCCTCAATATACTTATGGGTAACAGTCCCGGAAAGCCACTATTATGCCGTTCAAAGATGGGGAAATTCGTGAGGCCGAATCTGAAAATGTAAGTTTTTGCGTTAAAGATTATCGGGATGGCGAAAACAGGTAGTTTGATGATCGTTAATCAGCCCGCAGGCCTGCATAAATGCGTGGCATATTGTCGGGCCGATAAATTTGAAGCCGCGCTGCTTCAGGGCCTTAGAGAGTGCCAGAGCGGGTTCGGAAGTGACCGGTGCCTGCCGGTAATCGGCATAATGGTGCAAAATGGGGCGATCGTTCACGAATGACCAGATAAAGCGGGAAAAATCTTCGCCTGCTGCTTCCAGCGCCAGCAGGGCGCGTGCGTTCTGCACAATCGCTTCCAGCTTGCCGCGATGGCGGATCACTCCGCTCTCCTGCATCAGACGGTCTATATCCGCTTCGTCCATTCGCGCGACGGTGGCCGGATCGAAATCATGAAACGCCCGGCGGTAATTTTCGCGCTTTTTCAGCACGGTGATCCAGGAGAGACCCGCCTGCTGCCCTTCAAGGCAGAGCATCTCAAACAGGGCGCGCCTCTCTCGCTGCGCAACCCCCCATTCACGGTCGTGATAACTCACGTAAAGCGGATCTGCGGTTACCCAGCCACATCGCTGCATGCTCTGCTCCCTGTTTCTGCTACGAACGTTCAGCGGCAAGGCTGAAAACCGGCACCAAATGAGAAGCGCGATCAGTCGGGTGAAATATACTAAGCACGCTAATTATTTTATCATTTGGTTACATTATAATGCGTGAACATATTACTCTTATTAGCCGCGAGATGGCGGCCTTTCTCATCAGTGGATCGCTTCTGGTTTTCTGTATGGCGATGGTATATATCGACGTCGCCTGGATGCACAACGCATTACACGAAACGTCGTTTACTGAAATCACGCAGGCCGTGATGCTGACTCTGCTGGCTGCGCTGTTCTTCCGCGCCGCGTCGCAGCGACCGGAGCAGCGCAGCGCGCTGATTCTGGTGGGTGGATTCTACAGTTGCATGCTGATACGCGAACTCGATTATCTGTTTGATCTTATCCGGCACGGTGCCTGGCTCTGGTTTGCGCTGGCGACCACCGCCGCGTCACTGGCGCTGGCGCTGCGTACCCCGGCGCAGATCCTGCCTGGCCTCGCTGCGCTGCTGCAGCACCGCAGCTGGCAGATGATGGCCGCAGGCTTACTGGCCATACTGGTCTTTTCCCGGCTGTTCGGTATGCATCAGCTCTGGCAGCAGCTGATGCTGGAGGGGTATAACCGGGTCGTAAAAAATATGGCCGAAGAGGGCTGCGAACTTTTTGGTTACTCTCTCTGCCTTATCGCATCGCTGCGCTATCTGTGGCAGCCGCAGGCGTCTCTGTCCCGCGATGGCGTCTCGCCTGTGCTAAGTCGCGCTGCACGCTAATTCCTGCCTTTTATGACGATCCCCGGTGCTAAAACAGGTACACTGTCTCTCTGGCGCCGGGTTATCTGGCGCCCCGAAATGCTCAACGTCAGGTCTCTTCATGTCCGTAAAAATCTTATCTTCAACGCTGGCCGGGCTGGACAGCTTCTGCCGCGATCCGCTTGCCGCTCTGCATCAGGCCGATAACGGTACGCTGGCCGTGCTGCAGGATAACGCACCCGCTTTTTATGCGCTGACGCCGCAGCGGCTGGCAGCGCTGCTGGCGCTGGAAGCGGCAGCCCGGCAGCCCAGCGATGTCGCGCTGGATGACACTCTGTTTCAGCCGGATAGCGCCGCGCTGGCTATCCCGGCGGGTAAGTTTGCCATGTATCAGGGCTGGCAGCCCGACAGCGACTTTCAGCGTCAGGCCGCCATATGGGGCGTGGCGCTCAGCGAGCCGGTGACGCCCGCCGAGCTGGCCACCTTTGTGGCTTACTGGCAGGCAGAAGGGCGGCCGTTTCATCATGTGCAGTGGCAGCAGAAGCTGGCGCGCAGCGTGCAGATGCATCGTGCCGGCAATGGGGGCCAGCCAAAGCGCGATATTACGCGTATCGACAATACTGATTACGATATTCCCGATGGTTTCCGAGGTGAGTAATGAAAACGCCGACCGATCTTTTCAATCGCCTGAAAAAAATCATGCCGAAAGAGGTGCAGCCGAAATTCAAAAATGGCGCTGAGCTGCTGGCGTGGAATCAGGAGCAGGGCCGTCTGCGCTCAGAAGCGATAGTGCGTGAGAACCGCGCCATGAAGATGCAGCGCATCATGGGCCGCTCCGGTATTCGCGAACTGCATATGAACTGTTCTTTTGACAACTATCGCGTAGAGAATGACGGGCAGCGCAAAGCGCTGACGCTGGCGCGCGAGTACGCGGCCGGATTTGAAAACAGTATTGCCAGCTTTGTGTTTACCGGCCGGCCCGGCACCGGAAAGAACCATCTGGCGGCGGCGATCGGAAATGATCTGATCATTCGCGGCAGGAGCGTCCTGATTGTGACAGTGGCCGATTTAATGTCCAGCATGAAGGGTACATTCAGCGGCGGCAGCGATATCACGGAGGAGCGGCTGCTGCAGGATCTTACTCAGGTTGATCTGCTGGTGATCGATGAAATCGGCATGCAGAGCGAATCGCGCTATGAAAAAGTGATTATTAATCAGATTGTTGATCGGCGCTCCTCTTCAAAGCGCCCTACCGGCATGCTCTCTAACCTTGACCCGGCGGGAATGAACAGCCTGCTGGGCGAGCGCGTAATGGACCGGATGCGGCTGGGAAACAGCCTGTGGGTCCGCTTCGACTGGGAGAGCTACCGCAGCCGCGTGCGCGGTGATGAATATTGATAGCTGAAACGGGTAAACTGCGTGGCGGCCTGTGCGCTCGGGCGATGCCGGGCTGCTAAACTGAACCGTATTTCATCCTCAGGTGAAGACGCCATGAAAGCAGCCGGTAAAGGACCAGCGGTACTTCGACTGAATAATCTGAAGCGGGTCATGACGCAGCTGCGCTCCACCCGCATCACCTCCCGTCAGGACATCGCCCGGGCGCTGGATCTGAGCAAAAATACGGTTTCACTGATCATTGACGACCTGCTGGCGCAGGGGCTGGTGCGCGAGCTGGGCCCGGTCAGCGTGGCGGCCGCAGGACGCCCCAAAATTGAGATCGCCCTGCGGCCGGAAAAACTGAAAAGCGCTGGCATCATGGTCGCGCGACAGACGATCCACTGGCAGGTACGCGACTACTTCTCACAGGTTATTGCGGAACAGACGTGGCGCACCGAAACGGCCGCACCGGAGCGGCTGCTGCAGGAACTGGCTGAAGTGTGTCAGACATTATGCGCCGCGCATCCTGAGCTGACAGGGATTGCAATTGGTCTGCCGGGCATTATCGATTCACAGCGCGGCTTTGTGCACTTCTCTGCACCGCTTGGCTGGGAGAACGTGGCGGTGCTGGCACCGCTGCAACGCTGCGTCAGCCTGCCGCTGCTGGTGCTCAATAACGTCAAGGCCGCCGCGCTGCTCTCTGTACAGCAGCTGCAGCTCAGTAAGGCGCAGAGCCATTTTTATCTGCGTATTGCGGAGGGCGTGGGCGGCGCGCTGATCGATCGCGGCGCGCTGTTTACCGGCAGCAGCTGGACCGCCGGTGAAATCGGTCATCTGCGGATGCAGCGCGAAGGTCCGCTCTGCAGCTGTGGCCACCGGGGATGCCTTGAGACGCTGATCGGTCAGCCCGCCATTCAGCAGCAGCTGAGTAAACGCAAGCCGGGCCTGCGCTGGCAGCAGGGTGAGAGTGAACCTTCACTGTTTAATCCGCTGATGAACGAAGCGGGCGAGCATCTTGGTTTTGCGCTGAGTCAGGTCATACAGCTGGTTAACCCGGCCTGTATCATTATTGACGCGCCGTGGAACAGCTCAGCTGTTTTCAGGGAGGCCGTAAAGCAGACGATGCAGGCCGGTACGCTGGCGTTCACCCATGCGCATACGACGCTCCATTTTCTGACGCAGCGCCTTGAGCCGGCCCAGGGGCTGGCACTGGCGGTTATTACGCAGTATGAGCAGGCAGATTATTAACGCCGTGCACCATTCTCTTTACCCCACCGCAGGTCAGGCCACCCGAAGGTGGCCTGCTGGCTGATTCAGTCGCGGGCAGCAGCCGGCGGTACGATAGAAGGCGGTGTGTGATGCGCCCGCTTCAGGAAACGGCTCTCCAGCAGGGTCCATGAGGTCCATGCCAGCGCCAGAGTGATGACGATGGTCAGCAGCAGGCCAGCAAAGGCGTTAGCGCTGAATACACCGAAGTGCTGCAGTACCTGAATAATCGGCCAGTGATAAAGGTACATGCCATAAGAGAGATCGCCAAACTGGCTGATTTTTATCTCACGACACAGACTGGTACAGCAAAAAATCACCACTGAAGAGAACGCGACCGGCTCAATAAGAAATGCATACTCGCTGCGTTTGCACAGCAGCCATGCCGCCATCGATACCAGCGTAATCAGCTTCAGCCGATCAAAAGCGGGCTTGTGTATCGCCAGCAGGCTGCCAAAGAAAAAGTACGAGGAGAGGGCGACAAACTGCTTCGCCAGCGTATCTGCTTTGGGGCCGCTATAGACAGAGGTGAAATAGAAGAACCAGGCGCAGGAGATGATGAAAATGGCGCCCCAGACTTTCAGCGGATTACGCTTCATCAGCGGAACGATAAACGGTAACAGCACATAGAGCGTCAGTTCTGCTTTGATTGTCCAGAGTGAGCCATCCATCGGCTGGTTTGGATTATCGGTAAACACACCCGGCAGCGAAGCCTGAATAAAATTCAAAAAGGTAAAGTTTGCCACCAGGTACTTAATAGTTTCACGATGTTTCAGAAAATCCATTAGCGGCAACGTTGTCAGACACAGGCCAATGGTAAAACACATCAGGATAACAAATATATAAGCGGGCAGGATGCGCTGGGCGCGCTTAATAAAATAAGAATTCAGTGAGCGGCTTCTTAAGTAACTTTTTGCAATAAGAAATCCGCTTATTGCAAAAAATCCTTTCACAGCAAAATCGCTATTCAGATAATGTGCAAGGAAACGAATATCGGCATTTCTGGTGACTTCAGCTGAGTGTACCAGCAAAACGATAAAGGCGAGCGAAAGCCTGACAATATCAAAATTATTTTTTTCGTTCATATCAGCATTCTTTTTAATGGGATAACTACGCGCTGTAATACTAATTAAAGCGCCTGTGCCGGATGGTGTTCTGATTAAAAGCGTTAAGCTCTGCCGCGGCAGATGTAAACTATTAGAGTTTTAAACGATAGAAAAATCAAGCGATGTATAAGCGCGGCAAGATATTCAGAATTTCCCTGGCATAGTGGAAAACAGCGGTTATAAATAAAAAACGCTAACCAGTTGGTTAGCGTTTTTAACAATTAACGGAACAGCTGGAAGCTGCGCGAAACCTCGTAGCCGACGATCGATTGCTTACTGGCCATGGTGTTGTAGTAGAGATAGTAGAGCACCATCAGCACGGTTATCGCTACGGCGATGACCTTTCTCAGCTTTTTGGTTTCCCAGATACAGAGTGAAATCAGCACCGGTTCAACCTGCAGCAGGTAGTTTGCCAGGCGGCCACCAGAGGCGTAGTCCTGCAGCGCCATACGCAGGCCACTGCCGATGGCAAACGTAATTGCCAGAATATAGTAAGTGTTAAATTTTGCCGGGTCGGCGTTTCTGATTTTATCGCTCAGCAGCATGTAGCTGAAGATAAAGACAAAGCCAATGTTCTTCAGGTTCGAGAGCGTGAGAATACCCTGCTCCTGACGCGACTCTGCATCGGCATAGCCCATGGCCCTGTCGCCCAGAGAACCCAGATGGCTGGAGAGCGCGGAGATCAGTGCTGAGCTGCCCATAAAGGCCAGCGGCAGGCTGATAACGACGATCGCAATCGGCACATATTTGTTTTTGCGGATAATCATCGCTATCGGAATAAGCAGCGCGACAATGGCCGTGGCGTGGCAGAAAAACGACAGCAGAAACGTGGTCACCATACCCGATTTACTGCGACGCGACATATGCCAGACAAAGCCGAGCAGAAACGCGGAGCAGAGACCAAAGCGGATCTGGTTCATATCTTTGTTGATAAACAGGTGCGCCGAGTAGACGGCCAGTGCGACCAGCGGCAGCGGCGTCAGCTTGCGGAAGTAGTGCGCGTTAACGCATACCGCAATGAAGGCGATAACAAAGATAAAGATGTCAGCATTGGCCGTAAATATGCGCGTTGCACCGGCAATCGCATAAATAGCAGGCTCATAGCGAAACTCGACCACAGCGCGCCAGAAGCCTTCGATAACAATTTTATCGAGAAACTGTGCATAGAAGTCGCGATACTGGAAGTCATCAAGGCCGGTTCCCAGGCCACGGATGCCGCCAAAAGTAAAAAGTACTACAACAGCAATAAAATAAAGCCACGTCCTGATATGTGCTGTGTTTTCATTTTTACTTAACATGATTTCGACAATTGCGACGAAAGTCAGGCTAAGACTTATGATCCAGTAAATTCCCATGGTCACAGATTCTTATAGTTTAAAATGCACTTATAACATAGGGCTATGTTTTGGTAAACATGAGAAAAGTCTAATTTTTCCTGGCCCGGTATTTTATCAGATTACTGCCGGGATTATTATTCATCCGCTTTCTGCTATTTTCAAATTCTGCTGCTGATATTTTTCCTTTTCAGAGAGTTGCCGATCCGCAGTGGGAAAGAAAAGGCCGAGGCTAAAGTGCGTTTGTAACTGTTTTTATTAATAATATGGAGCCAGAAGAATGATCCTTTTTCGCCTGATAAGCGCGTTTTTACTGCTTTATCTTCCGCTGGCCTTTGCCTCTAAGGAAATTCCTATCTGGCCGGGCGAAAACATAACACAGAATAAATTTATTAATTTCAGTAAAAACCCGGCTGATAATAATCGTGCCGTTACGCAGGTTAATTCGCCAGAAATGATTTATGTAGCGCCAGCGGGGAAAAATAATCACACAGCCGTGCTTATCATTCCCGGTGGGGGATTTTCTTATATTATGAAAGATCTTGAGGGGCTTAATATCGCCACGCTATTAAGTCGTCAGGGTTATACGTCCTTCGTTCTTCTTTACCGTATGCCGCACGACGGCACCGCACAGAATCGCCTGGCGGCCTTTGCGGATGCGCAGCGGGCACTGCGACTTATCCGGGCTAACGCCCCGCAATATCATATTGCTGCCGATCGTATTGGCGTGATGGGTTTTTCTGCGGGGGCTTATCTGGCCGCGAATCTCAGTAACGATCCGCAGGCTGATAACTATCCGGTACAGGATGCGCAGGACAGCGTCTCAGCCCGTCCCGACTTCACTGCCCTTATCTATCCGGTACTGTCGCTTAAGGATGGCGTAACGCATCCGGGCACGCGCGCCGCCATGTACGGCAAAAACATCAGCCCGCAGACCCTTCTGCAGCAGTCGCAGGAAGCGCGCGTCAGCGATCGTACGCCGCCGACGTTTCTCGTTCACGCGCTGAATGACGGCACGGCTTCAGCGCAGAATACGCTGCTGATGTTTGCCGCGCTGCGCGAGCATAAAGTGAAAACAGAAATGCACCTGTTCCAGCAGGGCGGGCACGGTTTCGGTACCGGACAAAAACTGAAGCTGCCGGTAAGAAACTGGCTGACGCTGTTTCATGACTGGCAGAACACGCTGACTGACCGGTAACAGCCAGCGTGCGCGATGAGCTCTGACGAGCCGGACAGCGCTTTCAGCTGACCAGTTGTCGCGTATCGATGCGCTTCAGCACCATCGCCAGCAGCAGGCTGCCCAGTAGCGTGACGCCAAACACCCACGGCAAATCGAGCCAGGGGCGTGACATATCGTCGTAATGGTGAGTACGCAGATAGTGAATAAACAGCGCGTGAAAACCATATACCGGCAGCGAATAGCGAGAAATGGTCGCCAGCAGCGGCAGCGGCCGCTGGTTCAGGCTGTTTTTAAACAGAACCAGCAGGCTGATGGCCGCGATAAAGACCAGCGGCCCGCAGTAGAGATACCAGGTGTCGTTAAAGGCGCCGTTGATTTTCAGCAGCTGCTTTGTACCGAGTGCAATACCCAGCACGCAGGCGATAAAAACGCCCCCCGCCAGCCAGCCGATCCGGCGGCCGCCCGTCTCCATACAGCCGATAGCGCGTCCGAGCAGGGCGTATAACAGGTAATAGATGCTGTCGCCACTGACATAGAGATTGACCGGCAGCCAGCGAAAAGAGCCCACTGACTGGCTGACCGTATTCGGGTTTGCCACCACCGCCAGCACGACCACCAGCAGCGCCACATAGCGTTTTTGCACCGTTTTGACCTGGATCAGCGGCGAAAGCAGGTAGATACCGATAATCGCAAAGAAGAACCACAGGTGATAAAACACCGGCTTCTGCAGCAGCTTCATGATGGATCGGCCTTCACTGATCGGCGTCAGCCAGGTGATATACGCCAGCGCGACCGCGCTGTAGAACAGCAGACAAAGCACAATGCGTATCAAATGCCGCGCCTGTGCGCTGCGCTCGCCAAAAAACAGGTAGCCTGAAATCATAAAGAACAGCGGCACGCAGACGCGCGAGGCGGCGTTCATCAGGTTAGCCACATCCCAGGTTATGCCGGTGACCGCCATCGGTCCGGTGATATACCAGGTCGTGGTATGGATCACGATCACCATCAGGCAGGCGACCGCACGTAAGTTGTCGATCCAGCTAATTTTTTGCGGCATGGGATCCTCGCGTACAGATGGTGCGAGGAAGGGTAGCCGCTGTGCCGCCACTCAACAACATCTGCCGCCGTAATTCAGAGCCCTCTGTACGGCAAAAGCGCGCGCGGCCCGCACAGCCTCAGGATTTCCGGCTGCACATTGCCCGGTCAAAGGGTATACTGTCGAACTCTTTTTAATTCACCCGTATCCCGTGCGAATTCAACATGCAAAAGTTTGATACCAAGACCTTTCAGGGCCTGATCCTGACCTTGCAGGATTACTGGGCGCGCCAGGGCTGCACCATTGTCCAGCCGCTGGACATGGAAGTGGGCGCCGGCACCTCACACCCGATGACCTGCCTGCGCGCTATCGGCCCGGAGCCGATGGCCAGCGCCTACGTGCAGCCTTCACGTCGTCCGACCGACGGACGCTATGGTGAAAACCCCAATCGTCTGCAGCACTACTATCAGTTCCAGGTGGTGATCAAGCCTAACCCGGACAATCTTCAGGAGCTCTACCTCGGCTCGCTGAAAGCGCTGGGTATCGATCCCACTATCCACGATATTCGTTTCGTAGAAGATAACTGGGAAAACCCGACGCTGGGCGCCTGGGGCCTCGGCTGGGAAGTGTGGCTCAACGGTATGGAAGTGACGCAGTTCACCTACTTCCAGCAGGTTGGCGGCCTTGAGTGCAAGCCGGTCACGGGTGAGATCACCTATGGCCTGGAGCGTCTGGCGATGTATATCCAGGGCGTGGACAGCGTCTACGATCTGACCTGGAGCGACGGTGCATTTGGCAAAACCACCTACGGCGATGTGTTTCATCAGAACGAAGTAGAGCAGTCGACCTATAACTTCGAATATGCCGACGTCGGTTTCCTGTTCAGCTGCTTTGAGCAGTATGAGAAAGAGGCGCAGCAGCTGCTGGCGCTGGAGAAGCCGCTGCCGCTGCCAGCCTATGAACGCATTCTGAAAGCGGCCCACAGCTTTAACCTGCTCGACGCGCGCAAGGCGATCTCCGTTACCGAACGCCAGCGCTATATTCTGCGTATTCGCACCCTGACGAAAGCCGTGGCGGAAGCCTACTATGCGTCACGCGAGGCGCTGGGTTTCCCGATGTGCAACCGTAATAAGTAAGAGGCAGCCATGACCGATAAAACTTTCCTGGTGGAAATTGGCACCGAAGAGTTGCCTCCGAAAGCCCTGCGCAGCCTGGCGGAAGCTTTTGCTGCACACTTTACTGCCGAGCTGGACAGCGCGGGCCTGACGCACGGCGAAGTCAGCTGGTTTGCTGCTCCGCGCCGTCTGGCGCTGAAAGTCGCAGCGCTGGCGGCGGCGCAGCCCGATCGCGAGATTGAGAAGCGCGGCCCCGCCGTCGCGGCTGCGTTTGACGCAGCGGGTAACCCGACCAAAGCAGCAGAAGGCTGGGCGCGCGGCAACGGTATCACGGTCGATCAGGCTGAGCGCCTGAGCACCGATAAAGGCGAATGGCTGGTGCATCGCGCCGCGGTGAAGGGTGAGCAGGCCAGCGCGCTGCTGCCGGCAATGGTCACTACCGCACTGAGCAAGCTGCCGATTCCAAAACTGATGCGCTGGGGCGCCAGCGATGTCCAGTTCGTGCGCCCGGTGCATACCGTGACGCTGCTGCTGGGAGACGAGCTGATCCCGGCCACTATCCTGGGCGTGCAGTCAGCGCGCACCATTCGCGGCCATCGCTTTATGGGCGAGCCGGAGTTTACGCTGGAGCACGCCGATCACTATCCGCAGCAGCTGCTGGCGCGCGGCAAAGTAATGGCTGATTACGCTGAGCGTAAAGCAAAAATCAAGGCGGATGCGGAAGCGGCTGCACAGCAGCTGGGCGGCGTCGCCGATCTCAGCGACAGCCTGCTGGAAGAGGTTGCATCGCTGGTAGAGTGGCCGGTGGTGCTGACCGCAACGTTTGAAGAGAAGTTCCTGGCGGTGCCGGCGGAAGCGCTGGTTTATACCATGAAAGGCGATCAGAAATATTTCCCGGTCTACAGCCCGGAAGGAAAACTGCTGCCGAACTTCATCTTCGTTACCAACATTGAGTCAGGCGATCCGCAGCAGATCGTGGCCGGTAATGAAAAAGTTGTGCGTCCCCGTCTGGCGGATGCGGAGTTCTTCTTCAACAGCGATCGCAAAAAGCGTCTGGAAGATAATCTGCCGCGTCTGGAGACGGTGCTATTCCAGAAAGAGCTGGGCACGCTGCGTGACAAGACCGACCGCATTCAGGCGCTGGCAGGCTGGATCGCCGCGCAGACTGGTGCAGATGTCAATCACGCGACCCGCGCCGGCCTGCTCTCCAAGTGCGACCTGATGACCAACATGGTGTTTGAATTTACCGACACCCAGGGCGTCATGGGTATGCACTACGCCCGTCATGACGGGGAAGCGGAAGATGTGGCGGTAGCGCTCAATGAGCAGTATCAGCCGCGCTTTGCCGGCGACGCGCTGCCTTCTAACCCGGTGGCCTGTGCCGTCGCGATTGCAGACAAAATGGATACGCTGGCGGGCATTTTTGGTATCGGCCAGCATCCGAAAGGCGACAAAGATCCCTTTGCGCTGCGCCGTGCCGCGCTGGGCGTGCTGCGTATTATCGTCGAGAAGAATCTGCCGCTCGATCTGCAGAGTCTGACCGAAGAGGCCGTGCGCCTCTACGGCAGCAAGCTGAGCAACGCGAAAGTGGTTGATGAAGTGATCGACTTCATGCTGGGTCGCTTCCGTACCTGGTATCAGGAAGAGGGCCACAGCGTTGATACCATTCAGGCGGTACTGGCGCGTCGTCCTACCCGTCCGGCAGATTTCGATGCGCGCATGAAAGCGGTATCGCATTTCCGCACGCTGGAGGCAGCCTCAGCGCTGGCGGCGGCTAACAAGCGCGTGTCGAACATTCTGGCGAAAGCCAGCGATCCGCTGAACGACAGCGTGCAGGCATCGCTGCTGAAAGAGAACGCGGAGATCCAGCTGGCGACCTTCGTCACTGCGCTGAGCGATAAGCTGCAGCCCTGGTTTGCTGAAGGCCGCTATCAGGATGCGCTGGTGGAGCTGGCACAGCTGCGTGAAGCGGTGGATAACTTCTTCGACAACGTTATGGTTAACGCAGAAGATGATGCCGTGCGCGTGAATCGTCTGACGCTGCTGGCACAGCTGCGTCAGCTGTTCCTGCAGGTGGCAGATATTTCCCTGCTGCAGTAAGCGGTAGCAGGCTGCGGTAACGAAAGGGACGAGCAATCGTCCCTTTTTTATTGCCGTTTAACCTGCCGGCGGCACGGTACGCGCGAAGCTCTCGCGCTGAAACAGGGTTTCCGCCAGCCTGACCAGCGCCGGGCGGTTTACACACCAGTTCGGCAGCACGCGGCGAAAATTCAGATAGCCAATCATACAGCCGGTCGCGATATCCGCCAGATTCAGGGTGCCGGTGTTGATCAACTCCGCTTGCGCCGCAGCCGCCTCCAGCGCATCCAGACCGCGCTGGATTTTTTCGCGGTTGCGCAGCAGCACCTCTTCAGACTGCTGCGCGCCGGGCCGCATCTGTTCCCGCACAATGGTCACCGCCGCGTCATTAATACCATCAGCCAGCTTTGCCAGCTGGCGTACCTGCAGCGCGCGCAGCGCATCATCAGGCAGCAGGGCGGGCGCTTCATCACGCAGTTCAATAACCTGAGCAATGACAGAAGAGTCGTACCAGGTTAATCCGCGCTCGTCGATCAGAGCCGGTACTTTTCCCAGCGGATTATAGTGGGGCACCTGGCTATCTTCGGCCCAGGGCGTATGGTTGATAAACTCAAATACGATGCCCTTTTCCAGCAGGATAACTGAAATTTTGCGCACGAACGGGCTGGTATAACTGCCTATCAGTTTCATCAAAGCCTCCGTATAAAACGCGGTACGTAGTAGTAACGCCCGGGCCAGCTATTCGCCGGGAAACATAAATGGATTCAGGCTACTGCGGGCAAACCCTTCCTGCTCCATGCGCGCATCCAGCACCAGCGACGCCAGGTCGTCGGCAACAGGCTCTACCGCCGGATCCCGCTCCTGGCAGAGCAGTTTCATATAGGTGCCGCAGTCGCCGCAGCTCTCTGCATGAACGGCAGCCTGGTGATTATCGAGCGACCAGACGTGCAGATCGCGCGTCTGCTCGCAGTTGCAGCATCTGTCACTGGCGACGTGCCACTCACTTTCGCACAGGTTGCAGTGCAGGTAGCGCAACCCTTCCTGCGCCACATCCATATGCACCAGACCGGTAACCGGAACGCTGCCGCAGACCGGGCAGAACTGCCGGTGATCGCCCTGTTCCGTCCGCACCTTGCCGGGTATCATGGCGGCCATCTGCGCCCAGTACAGCGACAGTGCTGCCCAGATAAAAGGCGATTTGTCGCTGCTGACCCGACTAAATTCCCCGGCCAGCAACGCGCCGGCAAGCGTTTCCAGCTCGCTGGCGGACGATTTTTCCAGGTTCTCCAGCACCGCCAGCGCCTGGCCGCTCATCTCCGGCTTGAGTTCTGCAATCAGTGAATGCAGCAGCTGCTGCCAGTGACGATCGCGCGGATAGTGGCGAATATCAAGCGGCGGCTCATTCCGCTGCGCGCTTTCTTCAAGACGCGGACGCAGATCGAGCCGCAGCGGATGGTCATACAGCACAATCTCCTGCGCCTGAGCGATCACCGCAGCAAAGCGCAGATAGTCGCCCAGCGGATTTTTTGCCGCCAGATGGCGCAGGCGGGCAGCGCGACGGCTATAGAGATTTTTCAGCCGGGGAAACAGCAGCGGCGGGATCTGTTCCGCGGTCTGCGGTTCGCGTGTTTCCGGCTGATTCTGCGGAATAATGCGAATACTCATCAGGGAACACCTCTATTTTCTGGCGATAACGCTGCCAACAATGAAAGCAGCACGACTACGCTGATGATAGCAGCCTGACGCTCAGGCGGCTGGCTGACGGACGATTAACTGCCGGTGACGGCAGCCGGAGGGAGAGGCGATTCTGTGACCGCTGCGGGCCGCAGCCAGAGGGCCAGCACATAAGTTGAAGAAAAATTTTTGGCCGACGTTCATGCTCAGCCTCTGAACCGGCAGCCGGTATAGCGTCCAGGCCGTGAGGCCCGCCGCTTTCGATGAGTGCAATAAGAGACAGATAACGTGACAGCAAAACAGCAGGCAGGTGAGCAACCTGTGAAAACGATCGCTGGCGTAAGCCAGGCTGAAGTGTGGCAGCGCCGGACGCCGGAAACGGCCGAAACTGACTGGCTGGCACAGGAGGTGCCGGTAGCGCTGGTCTACAACGGCATCTCACATGTGGTCATGATGGCAACGCCTGACAACCTTGAGGCATTTGCGCTGGGTTTCTCGCTTTCAGAGGGGATTATTGAACAACCGGCTGAGATCTATGGCATCGATGTGGTGCCGGGCTGCAACGGCATTGAAGTACAGATTGAACTCGCCAGCCGCCGGTTTATGGCGTTAAAAGCGCAGCGCCGGGCGATGGCGGGGCGAACCGGCTGCGGCGTCTGCGGCGTTGAGCAGCTGGATCAGATTGGTAAGCCGCTGCAGCCACTGCCTTTTACCCAGACGTTTGACCTGGCTCAGCTGGATAGCGGGCTGGCGCGGCTGCGCGACTATCAGCCGGTGGGCAATCTTACCGGCTGTACGCACGCGGCTGCCTGGCTCTCACCAGAGGGATTGCTGCCGGGCGGCTGTGAAGATGTCGGGCGGCACGTTGCGCTGGATAAGCTGCTGGGGCTGCGCAGTCAGCAGGGATGGCAGCAGGGCGCAGTACTGGTTTCCAGCCGCGCCAGCTATGAGATGGTGCAGAAGTCCGCCATGTGCGGCGTGGAGATCCTGTTTGCGGTCTCGGCCGCCACCCAGCTGGCGGTAGAGGTAGCGCAGCGCAGCAATCTGACGCTGGTAGGCTTCAGTAAGCCAGGACGGGCAACGATCTATACCCACCCGCAGCGGCTGCGCTAGCCGGTTGAGGCCGCTGAACCGCAAATCCTTATGATTTCTACGGCATTGATAACCCTTTTATGGATCATGATTTTAACTATAATGATCCCACTGCTTACGCGGCACACTGGTAAGGTGATGCTGCAAAACATTAAATGGAGAGGAAGAACATGAGTTATTCACTGCCATCCCTGCCGTACGCCTACGACGCACTGGAACCGCACTTCGACAAGCAGACGATGGAAATCCATCACACCAAACACCACCAGACCTACGTAAACAACGCTAACGCAGCGCTGGAAGGTACCGAATTCGCCGATCTGCCGGTTGATGAGCTGATTACCAAACTGGATCAGCTGCCAGCAGACAAAAAAGGCCCACTGCGCAATAACGCTGGCGGCCACGCTAACCACAGCCTGTTCTGGAAAGGTCTGAAAACCGGCACCACGCTGCAGGGCGATCTGAAAGCGGCGATCGAAAAAGATTTCGGTAGCGTTGAGAAATTCCAGGAAGAGTTTGAAAAAGCAGCGGCTACCCGTTTCGGCTCTGGCTGGGCGTGGCTGGTGAAAAAAGGCGACAAACTGGCTGTGGTTTCCACCGCTAACCAGGATAACCCGCTGATGGGCGACGCGATCGCCGGTGCGTCTGGCTTCCCAATCATTGGTCTGGATGTGTGGGAGCACGCTTACTATCTGAAGTATCAGAACAAGCGCCCTGACTACATCAAAGCGTTCTGGAACGTAGTGAACTGGGACGAAGCAGCAGCGCGTTTTGCTTCAGCAAAATAATCAGCGCGGATTTCTGCGTAAAAAACCGGTGCGATGTCGCCGGTTTTTTTTATCTGCGTCACGGCAACCTAAACCCCGGCTAAACAGCAAACCGTTTAGTGCCGGCGGGGCGGGGTCATTAACGAATCGTTGAAGCGGCTGTGCTTAACATTGCAGCAGGTTTTTTCGAGACGTTAAGCTCCTTATGACAACAATTACCCACACTGAATCGGGCAATCTCTCTTCTTCAGCGCTGTTTTTTCCGCTGATCAGCGGCAAACTTCGCCCTGATAATCTCTGGCACAGCGGCCGCTTTCGTACCAAATTTGCGTTGCGATCGGCGCTCTATCCGTTTACCACGCTGACCTACTTGCAGCAGCTGGCACAGCTGCCCTTTTTGCCGCAGCTGATGGCCAGCCAGGGCCTGCTGCCCGCTAAACCGCATCGTCCCTATCTCTGTTCGCGGTTTAACGTGGCGCAGCGCGCACGCGCTATCGTGCAGCACTACCAGCATGTTGCACAGCTGGATAATCCCGCTCTGCGTCAGCTGATGCTGAATCCGGCCGGGACGCCTGTTGCACAGCTCAGCGGTAAAAATGAAGAGCAGTTTACGATTGCCTGTAGCTCCGGCTATTACGATCGCGAAGGTGAGCTGACGCTGACGCTGCACTATCAGAATATGCTGCTGGCCTCCCTCTCATTCTCGCTGATTGGCGAGCCGCAGCGGTGTACGCTGTTTATTGGCGGACTGCAGGGGCCGCGCAAGCATATTCCGTCGGAGGCGATCCGCGAAGCGACCAAAGCGGCGCACGGTCTGTTTCCCAAGCGCGTGCTGATGGAAGCGCTGTTTCTGCTGGCAGAAGCGTGTGGAGCAGAAGCGATAGCCGCCGTTGGCGACACCACGCATGTGTTTCGCAGCCTGCGCTATCGACACAGTAAAGGGGATAAGTTTTTTGCCAGCTACAGTGAGTTCTGGCTGTCGCTGGGTGGCGAGGAGCGGGCCGACGGCTGCTTTACGCTGCCGCTGCAGATGGAGCGCAAAGCGCTGGAGGAGATAGCCAGTAAAAAGCGCGCCGAATATCGCCGGCGCTACACGCTGCTCGACAGCCTGAAAGAGCAGGTTCAGCAGGCCGCCGGCTGCGCTCAGTGCGCAGACCGTGCAGCCTGAACAGCCTCAGAACGGCTGTTTTGCGTAGCCGGTCATGACTTTCAGACCCATTTCACGTCCCAGCGCGGTCATCGGATGCACCACAACCAGGCCGCGCACGCTTTTCTTCAGCGCACCCATGTTGGCCTGCTCTTTTTTCGTGATTTCACGGCTGAACGGCAGCTGCTGCAGCTGCTGCGCCTCTTTGCTCAGCTTTTCATCACGTACGCCGCGCAGACGTTCAATCTCCTGCACCAGCGTCTCTTTCTCTTTCAGCAGCGCACCCAGCTTTTCAGCGTCACCCGCTTCCAGCAGCTGGGGTTCTTTGCGGTTCAGTGCGTCCAGCTGATCGCTGAGGCGTTTGATCTCGGCTTTGACTTGTTCTTTCATTGGAAAAACTCATTAAGGAAAACAGGGAAAGGATACATTAATTTAGGCCGGGCGGGCAGTACGACTGTTCGATGTACCGCTGCCTGAGGTCAGACAGCGGGCTTTTTGAATGCCTGCTTGTGCGAAATACGGGAAATAAGTTCGGTCAAAGAGAGCACCATGGTGGATCGCACCATCTGCAGATAACGCTGCTGCTGCATAATGCGCAGCGCCTCATCATCGCGGGTAAAGTCGGGCTGTGGCGGCCAGGCGACCACGCAGTGCAGTTCACTGAACGGACCCAGCACCTCGTCATCGGTAAAGCGATAGTCGCTGGCGTCGTGGTTCAGCTCTTCGCGCAGCGTCAGCAGCAGTTCGCAATCTTCATACTCCTGCCGCGTAATCACGCCCAGTCCGTAAACAAGCTTAAGACGTACCGACAGCTCGCCCAGCGGCCCGTCTCCCAGCAGCAGCGGTTCGACGGCGTACCTTACCGCATAATCATCTTTGCGAAAAACCTGCAGCACCAGCAGATTAACCGCTTCTGCCAGCAGTTCAACCGCAGCAATCAGAAAGCTTCTCACCGAACGACCGGCGTTCAGGCGCTCAAGCACCTGGTTTTCAAAAGCCTGCTTCTCTTCCATCATTGCCTGCATCGTTCAGCTACCGTCTGCGGGCGCAACCCTGTTGCGCCCGGTTTGCTCACCCGGGGGCGCGCATTATGCCATAGCGCTGTAAGCGCTCACCACAGCCTCTACTGCCTGACTCTCCGGCTCCAGTCCGGAAATTTTTACCAGCGTCTCTGCAACGCCCTGTTCCGCGATCAGCGTGGCCAGCTCCTGCGCCTGCGGATCGGCATCGCTGCGGTAGTGCATCGCGGCTGCGATCCCCTGCACCAGATTATCGTGCGGCAGCTGGTACTCCAGCGTGCCGAGCAGCGGTTTGATCAGGCGGTCGCCTGCGCTCAGCTTGCGCAGCGGCTGGCGGCCTACGCGCTCGACGTCATCTTTCAGGTAAGGGTTCTCAAAGCGGGTAAGGATTTTGCTGATGTAAGCCGCATGTTTTTCTGCGTCAAAACCGTAGCGCCTGATCAGAACCGCACCGCTCTCCTGCATGGCTCCTTCGACCACGGCGCGAATGCGGCTATCCAGGATCGCATCGCGAATGGTTACATGGCCCGCCAGTTTGCCCAGATAAGCGGTAATAGCGTGCCCGGTGTTAAGGGTAAAGAGCTTGCGTTCAACAAATGCCATCAGATTGTCGGTCAGCTCCATGCCAGGGATCGCCGGCAGCGCCCCTTTAAACTGTGTTTTATCAACAATCCATTCGCTGAAGGTCTCCACCGTCACTTCCAGCGGATCGCTGCTGCCCGCTTCAGAAGGCGGGACAATACGATCCACGGCGGAATCGACAAAGCCAATGTGCGCTTCTGCCCAGGCGTGATGCTGCGCCGGCAGCGCTTTCAGCACATGCTGCTTCAGCTGACTGGTGCCGCGCACCATATTTTCGCAGGCGATGATGTTAAGCGGTGCGGTATTACCCCGATCGTGACGGGCGATCAGACCCTGCGCCACGCTGCCGGCAATACGTTCCAGGATCTGCGGTCCGACGGCAGTCGTGACCAGATCGACTTCAGCGATCAGCGCAATGATGTCATCGCTGGTGCTGTTAACGGCGCTGACGCCGGTGACCGTCTCCGTTTTCGCCTGTTCGCCAACAACATGAACCGGATAGGTGTGACGGGCGTTAAGGGCATCCAGCACAACCTGATTGACGTCAGCAAAGACCAGCTCGATGCCGGCATCGGCCAGCAGTTTGCCGATAAATCCGCGACCAATATTGCCTGCTCCAAAATGTAACGCTTTCATAAAATTGACCCATCTCAAATAGCGAAAGGGCGGGCATTTCCGCCCCGGACACAGGGCGGGCCTGCCCGCCCCGGGGAAAAAACTGCTGACTGATTACGCTTTGACGCTGCTGCCTGAGAGCAGATCCAGCACTTCCTGCACGCTGCGGGTCTGCGCCAGTCGTTCAATCACGCTCTCATCATCCAGCGCGTTGGTCAGGCTGGTGATCACCTGAATGTGCTCATTGTTGCGGGCCGCAATCCCGATTACCAGGCGCGCTACCTCATCCGGCTCATCGCCAAACTGTACGCCTGCCGGATACTGACAGAACACCACGCCTGTCTTCAGCACGCGATCTTTCGCTTCTACCGTTCCGTGCGGAACCGCAATCGACTCACCCAGATAGGTCGGCGTCAGCTTTTCACGGGCCAGCATCGCCTCAACGTACTCTGGCTGGACATAGCCACCTTTTACCAGCTGCTCACCGGCAAAGCGGATCGCCTGCTCTTTGTTGCTGGCGCTCAGATCGAGGAAGACGTTATCCGCCCCGAGCTTAAACAGGTGCGTATTCTCGTTATCAAAGCTGTCTGCCAGCGTTGACTGCACCGTTTCGCGATGCGCCACGCTGCGGTTTACCGTAACCAGTCGCTCGGTCAGGTTGGTGTAGAGCGCGCTATCAAGGAAATTATTCAGCGAGATATGCTGCGCCTGCGGTGCCTGACGCATCGCCCGTTCCGTAAGATCGCGGTGTGTGATCACCAGGTCAACGTCACCCGGCAGCGCGTTAATAGCGCTGTTCGTCACCGAGACATTGGTGAGGCCTGCATCCTGAACTTTTTTGCGCAGCACGCCGGCACCCATGGCGCTGGAACCCATACCGGCGTCACAGGCAACGATGATTTTACGCACGTGGCTCACGTCTACGCTGTTAGCGTCAGCTACCACCGGCGCGCCTGCAGCCGGCTGACCTTTAGACTGCGCTTTCATGTCACGCATACGCTGGGTCGCCGCTTCAATATCTTCGTCTTCTTTCACTTTGCTGGTTTTCAGCAGGATAGAAGAGACAACAAAAGAGACGGCAAAAGCGGCCACGATAGCGGCAACGTTAGCAAAATAGGCGCCTTTTGGCGTCATCGCCAGCACCGCCAGGATAGAACCCGGTGACGCCGGAGAGACCAGGCCGCCATTCAGCAGCGTCAGGGTAAATACGCCGGTCATACCGCCCAGGATCACCGCCAGCAGCAGGCGCGGTGCCATCAGCACATACGGGAAGTAAATCTCATGGATGCCGCCGAGGAAGTGGATAATAGCGGCACCGCCCGCTGACTGTTTGGCACTGCCGCGACCAAAGATCATATAAGCGACCAGCACGCCCATGCCCGGGCCCGGGTTAGCTTCGATCAGGAAGAAGATCGATTTACCCGCTTCGCTCGCCTGCTGAATACCCAGCGGCGAGAAAATGCCGTGGTTGATGGCATTGTTAAGGAACAGGATTTTCGCCGGCTCAACAAAAATAGAGGTCAGCGGCAGCAGGTTGTTCTGCACCATCAGGTTAACCCCGGCGGCGAGAATGTGCGACAGCCCCTGCACCAGCGGACCAATAGCCAGGAACGCCAGCAGCGCCAGCAGCATACCGATGATGCCGGCGGAGAAGTTATTCACCAGCATCTCGAAACCGCTTTTGATCTTGCCGTCAACGGCACGGTCAAACGCGCGGATTGCCCAGCCGCCCAGCGGTCCGGCAAGCATCGCGCCGAGGAACATCGGCATATCGGCACCGACAATGACGCCCATTGTCGTAATGGCACCGACCACGCCACCGCGATCGCCGCCGACCAGACGGCCGCCGGTGAAGCCGATCAGCAGCGGCAGCAGATAAGTGATCATCGGACCGACGAGTTTCGCCAGCGTTTCGTTCGGGATCCATCCGGTTGGAATAAACAGCGCGGTGATGATACCCCATGCGATAAACGCACCGATGTTAGGCATCACCATATTACTCAGAAAGCGACCAAAGCTCTGCACTCTGACCTTGACTGATGAGGACATAAACCCACCCCTTATTGAGACGCGCTGCAATAAGAGCGCGCATTTGTTTTTGTTGAGACGTTACGGCGGGGGCCGTGGCATTACTGTATGCAGGCGGACTCTAGCACTTGTTCAGGGGCGTGCGTAGCGTTCGGAATTAGTGTGATCCATATCACGCAAAAGCGGGGTGAACAGGGGGGTGTAATGTGACTCTGGTCACACAAAGCCGGAATAAAAAAGCAGCGGCGCCGAAAAANAAAAAAACGGGTTTTATGTGATAAACCTCACTCTTTGGTAGTGCGGGTTTATTGCGGAAGTGTGATTCAGTTCACAAAGAATTTCTGGTCATAATTGCGCCAGATCACAGGCGGGCAGATAAAGCGCCAGGCTGCTATAACGTCAAGCGCAGCGAGAACCGGGCAGTAGTAATACTGCCCGTAACCGGCATTACTGCCAGGAGCCCTGTACGGCGTTTTGTGCCTGCGTCAGCGCCTGCGCGTTTGCAGAGAGCTCGCTCATCAGCGCATTGTACCGGGTCGCCTGATCCTGCGTCGGGAACTGTACGCCGCCATCATTAAACGTGACGCGCGTTCCCTGCGATTGCAGATAGTCACCGGTCTGCACAGCGCTCTGGCTCAGCGCCTGCAGCTTGGGCAGCAGCGGGATCAGCGTGCCTGCCGGCTGTGTAACCACTTTTGCATAGGCTGCGTCATACGACTTTTTCAGGTCGTCGGGCTGTTTAAGTGTCGCCTTGCTGCTGTCAGCCTGCATTTTCGCGCTCTGGATCTGCTGCGTCAGAACGCTGAGATTGCCGCTCACCTGGCGCAGGGTATCGCGGCGGGTCAGATAATCCTGCGGAACGCGAATTGCAGCCAGCTCATCCACGACCGGACGCATACCCTGTTCCGTGGCCTGACTCACCTGCTGAGAAAAGCCATACAGAATGGCATAGTCACTGGCGTAGTTACCGAAGGTCTGCTTCTGGTTTTCACTCAGTGCCGGCAGATGTTCACCGCTGCGCATCACGGTATTTTGCAGAAAATCGTTAAACGCCTTACGCTGATCGCCCTCTTTGTCACCGCAGGCGGTGAGTTGCAATACGATCAGCGCGCTGGCGAACAGCATGCCGGTGCGCATCCAGATGCGGGAAGTTCCTGACGCCATGTTTCAACTCCTGTCGTGACAAAATGGCAATGTGTGAATCGCTGAGAATGGTCCTAAAGAATAGTGCAATGGCCTGGCCTGCACAATGACCGAAGGCGTGCAGTGTGATGCTCTCTGGTCAGCGCGCCCGCACGGCACAGCAATCGTCAGCTGTGTGGCAGACCGCTGCCACATTTCAGTTCCTGACCAGCGTGCAATGTGAAGGAGTGCACGCAGTAAGGCTGGCATGATTCATCATCTTTCCTTAGATATGCACCAGACGGGTGCGTTCCTGCTCTATTATTGAACATTTTGCAGACAAAAATGCGGCAGCGGCGGTGCGAAACGCCTGCAGGGAGCGAAATGCAAATCTGGCGCTATTTTTGCTTTATTCAGGCCAGGGATCAGAGTGTGACAGACAGCAACTTTTTACCTGACAGGCACTTAAGAGTTACTGCAGGTTTTAGCCATAAGCAAGATGAAAAAATAATCAAAAAACAGACGGCAATTCCTGAATTCTGACCCATACTAAGAAACCCGGCAATTGTTGCATTGCGCTGACACATTCGCAGTGTCCAGCAGGCTGTGTCCCGTAACGGTTTTATAACTCTAACGTCCAAACCGCTGCGGGATGCAGCCTGATAAAGCCTGGTTTCAGCATCATTTGATGCTTACCTCTCTACTTTCACGTGCTTCATAGTGAGTTTTAAGGAGTTCTCTATGGAATTAAAAGATCCAATGGTTGAATTACTCAGCAGTCTTGAGCAAATTGTTTTGACACGTGATGCTAAGCCTTCCGTATCAGATATTGCACTCAACACGGTGTCAGTTCCCGAGCCACAGCGTTTACGTGAGATGACCGGCATGCAGGTGGATGAGTTCGCCCGCGTGATGGGGGTGAGCGTCTCATCAGTAAAAAGCTGGGAAGCGCAGCGCACGCGCCCCTCCGCTACGGCACGCAAATTGATGAAGCTGCTGCAGGCGAATCCCTATCTGGGACGGCAGCTGCTTGAGTAATACAATTATCGGTTCTCTGACCCGCCTGCACGGCGGGTTTTTTATTCCAGCGTTTCAAATTTAGCCGCCTGACGGGCAAACCAGCTTTCCGGAACGTTATAGGGAGGCTGCGACAGCTGCTGTAATCCCTGTTTAATATTCTGATGCGCCTGCTGCCAGAGCTGTTTATCGCCCTGCAACAGCAGCTGAATCTGCACCTGCTTCTCGATCAGATAAACGCGCGCAAAATCCGGGTCAAACTGCACTATCGCGCGGGTATTATCGATAATATCTGCCAGTTTAATTGTCTGCGCTTCGGGCGAGGCGTCCGCCGTATGCCGGAAATGAGCCAGCTTGCGCGCCGCACGGTTTCTGGCCTGCGGCTGGGCGCTGTCGGTCAGCATCGCAACCAGCCCGGCCACGCGCTGGCCAAACTGCTGTTCAATATCCTGTAGCGTGCTGGATGTGTCTTCTACCGTATCGTGCAGCCAGGCAGCTGCCAGCATCTCTTCATCATCGGTGACGCTGCGAACCAGTTCAGCCACTGCCTGTGGATGAACGATATAGGGCTCATCGGTGTATTTACGCCGCTGGCCTGCAGCCGCATGAAGCTCAGTAGCAAAGCGACGCGCCTGCTCTTCCAGTGAATCCTGCATCTTCACTCTCCCGTGAAAAGTAGCTTGCAATTATATAGCGCGCTATCTATATTGATCTGCATGAACAGTAATCAAGATGGCAAAAAAGTGAAGCGGCCGCCACTCCAGGTTGATCAGCATCTCTGTTTCGCACTCTACTCGGCGAATCTGGCCATGCATAAGGTCTATCGTCAGCAGCTGACGGCACTCAATATTACCTATCCGCAATACCTGGTGATGCTGGTGCTCTGGGCGCAGGATGGAGTCACGGTATCAGAAATTGGCGAACAGCTGTTTCTTGATTCCGCGACGCTGACGCCGCTGCTTAAGCGGCTGGAAACAGCCGGGCTGGTACGCCGGCAGCGTTCACGCCAGGATGAACGGCAGGTCGTGGTGACGCTGACCGATGAGGGGCGCGAGCTACAGGCGCGCGCCGCTGCGATTCCGGAAGCGGTGCAGTGTGCGACGGCCTGTGACACCGGGACGATGACAGCGCTGAAAGAGCAGCTTGATATGCTGCGAACCAATCTGAACCGCGCAGGCTGACTGCGCGGATAGAAAAGCATTTACATGAGCGCGGATAAGTAGCGCGCTATTATATAGCGAACGGAGATAAAGTATGTCTTTAGAGAAAGTGGTTTATACAGCTAAAGCAAAAGCAACCGGTGGCCGTGACGGACGTGCAACCTCTTCTGACAACGTACTGGACGTTAAGCTGGGCGTGCCGAAAGAGATGGGCGGAGCCGGTGGCGAGGCAACTAACCCTGAACAGCTGTTTGCGGCGGGCTATTCAGCCTGTTTCCTCGGCGCCATGAAATTTGTTGCCGGTCGCGATAAAATCGCGATGCCAAAAGAGGCGTGGATTGAAGGTGAAGTTGGCATCGGCCCGATTCCGACCGGGTTTGGTATTGAAGCGACGCTGAATATCCACCTGCCGGAGATGGATGCTGCAGAAGCCCAAAAGCTGGTCGATGCTGCACACATTGTGTGCCCTTACTCTAATGCCACCCGCGGCAATATCGACGTGACGCTGAACATCATTAATTAAGCACGCACGCGGTTAACCGGGCTCCTGCGGGAGCCTTTTTTATTCGCCCGCTTTTAGCCCGCACAAAAAAATCTGGTCTTACCATTGGTTAAATGTTCTACTGCTGCGCTTAACACGGCATCGCAGTTATTTTCGGTTCAGATTCGTCCCGATCCTGCTCGATACGTCACGCTTTTCCATTCTCAAAGCGAACCTTGCTGTCTGAACAGAGTCACAGGAACGGTGATAAATCGACACCGGGTCGGGAACAGAAAATTTAAATGAATTATATCAAAAGCTTAACTCAGCAGAAGCTCTCTCTGCTGCTCGCACTTTATCTTGGCATCCTGCTAAACCTGCCAATTTTTTACCGCCGCTTTGACGGCTTCTTAACCAGATCAACCCCGTCCGACTGGCTTTCTGCTGTTGCTGAAGTCACGGCCGCTGTTTTGCTTACCTTTTTCCTGATGCGCCTGCTCTCGCTGGGTGGAAAATGGGCTTACCGCGTGCTGGCCAGTCTGCTGGTGGTGATTTCCGTAGCCGCGGCATATTACATGACCTTTTTTAATGTCGTGATTGGCTACGGCATCGTGGCTTCGGTTATGACAACCGACATCGATCTCTCTAAAGAAGTGATCGGTCTGCACTTTGTTGTCTGGATGGTGCTGGTCAGCGCGCTGCCGCTGCTGCTGATCTGGCGCAACCGGCTGCGTATGACGCTGATTGAGCAGCTGAAAACGCCGGGACAGCGCCTGAAACCGGTAGCCATTATGCTGCTGAGCGTGGCGCTGGTATGGCTGCCGATCCGCTACTTTGACAAACTGCAGAAAACGCAGGAAGAGATCACGAATATCGATCTGCCCAGCTATGGCGGGGTAGTGGCACACTCTTATCTGCCTTCTAACTGGATTGCCGCTCTGGGGCTGTTTACCTGGACTAAAGTGGATGAAAAGCTGGACAGCGAAGCGCTGTTCGATCCGGCGAAAAACTTTACCTATGTGGCACCGGCAGGCATTGATGACACTTACGTCGTGTTTGTGATCGGTGAAACCACGCGCTGGGATCATATGGGGATGCTGGGCTACGATCGCGATACCACGCCAAAGCTCTCCAAAGAGAAAAACCTGGTGGCGTTTCGCGGTGAGTCCTGCGACACCGCAACCAAGCTCTCGCTGCGCTGCATGTTTGTTCGCGAAGGCGGCACGATGGATAACCCGGGTCGCACCCTGAAAGAGCAGAACGTATTTGCCGTCATGAAAGAGCTGGGTTTCACCTCTGAGCTGTTCGCCATGCAGAGCGAGGTCTGGTTTTATGATAATGCCGATGTGAATAATTTCTCTTTCCGCGAACAGATCGGCTCTGAAAAGCGTAATCAGGGTAAAGCGGTAGACGACATGCTGCTGGTGCCGGAACTGCAGGCTTCCCTGCAGCGTTTCCCGAAAGGCAAACATCTGGTGGTGCTGCATACCAAAGGCTCACACTATCTTTACTCGCAGCGCTATCCCCGCAGCTTCGCGCGTTATCAGCCTGAGTGCATGGGCGTGGATGACACCTGCAGCAAAGCGCAGTTGATCAACGCTTATGACAACTCCATTTTGTATGTGGACTCGATGCTCGACAGCGTGCTGGATCAGCTGCGTGATAAAAAAGCGCTGGTGTTCTATGCGGCGGATCACGGCGAGTCGATCAGTGAAAATATGCACCTGCACGGGACCCCACGTGAGATGGCGCCGCCGGAGCAGTTCCGCGTGCCGATGATGGTCTGGGCGTCCGATAAATATCTGGACGATCCGGTTAACCGCAGCAACTTTGAGCGGCTGCAGGCGCAGCAGCGTGTCGGTAAAACGCATCGTCACGTTGAGCTGTTTGATACCATACTGGGCTGTCTGGGCTACACCTCACCCAATGGCGGTATCAATCCGGCAAACAACTGGTGTCAGGCTCCCGCCGCTAAAGCACAGAGCAATCTCTGACCGGTATGCCCGCGCTGGGATCGCTTTCCCGGCGCGGGTTGCCTGCTTTTCAGGCAATCAGGCAGCTTTAAAGGGAAAAGGGATTGACGCTGTAAAGGCGCAGCAGTAATATTCGCCCCCATCGGCGAGTAGCGCAGCTTGGTAGCGCAACTGGTTTGGGACCAGTGGGTCGGAGGTTCGAATCCTCTCTCGCCGACCATCATTTAAGAAACCTGCTTTGCGAAAAGCAGGTTTTTTTTCGTCTGTCGTATTTGCACTCTCAGGGGGAAATACGCGACCGCTCCGTAAAGACGCTGTCCCGTCTCTGATTGTCCGGCACACGCCATCCGTGGCGTGTGACGCTTTACTCCACGACCCCGCATTTCACCCTTTATCCGGCTTCGGCGATGACTGAAGATTTACTGACCTTTTCTGAACCAGACTCACATTCCGGCAGCGATCAGGCAAAGTCATCAATTTACGCATTCCATTAATCATTACCGGGATAAACCTTATTATCCCTCAACACCGCTCTTCATCCCTTGCTGCATCAAAGCACCTCTCTTAATTCGCGACACATTCTGCTTATGACCAGCTTTTGCTTTTTGCTGATTTCTTATGCCATTACGCCAGCATATTTCGCTGCCTGAACGTCATAACGCACGGGGAATCGTTCATATATTCAACATTTACCGACAACTTTAAGATGTTTTTTAACGGTGATAATCACTGTTATCTGACGCAAGCGCCAGATAATCCAGCGGTATCGAACGCTTTTTCACCGCTTTATATATCGGTTTCTCTCTCTAATTCTCTTTTTTATCGTTGCTTGCACTTACTCACACTCTGTGTAAATAACCCCACATTGTATTGACGTTCGTTGCAACTGTTGACAAATTGATGCCTCAGTAAGATGTAGAGACGGACGCATCTGGCTGGTTTACCCCGCCAGGGCAATAACAATAACCGCTCACATTCTGGTCGCTGTCAGACCTGCCCGTACCGCATAAAAAAATCAGAGGACGGGCGATGCACACAACATCACATCACAATGGAGCAAAACATGATGAACTCCCGGGCTAAATCCAGGATGCTGAAGGCCGGTCTCAGCCTGATTGCGATGACCGTCGCTGCCGGTGTTCAGGCGAAGACCCTTGTCTACTGTTCAGAAGGCTCGCCGGAAGGTTTCAACCCGCAGCTCTTTACCTCTGGCACCACCTATGATGCCAGCTCGGTCCCGATTTATAACCGTCTGGTTGAGTTTAAAACCGGCACCACTGAACTGCAGCCAGGCCTGGCTGAAAAGTGGGATGTCAGCGAAGATGGCAAAACCTACACTTTCCACCTGCGCCAGGGTGTGAAGTGGCAGAGCACGAAAGATTTCAAACCGACGCGCGAGTTTAACGCCGATGACGTGGTGTTTTCATTTGAGCGCCAGCTCGATAAAAACAACAAATTCCACGGCGTCTCTGGCGGCAGCTATGAATATTTCGAAGGCATGGATATGCCGAAGCTGATCGGCAAAATTGAAAAAGTTGACGATCACACCGTGCGTTTCACCCTGACCCGTCCTGAAGCGCCTTTCCTCGCTGACCTCGGTATGGACTTCGCTTCTATTCTTTCCAAAGAGTATGCGGACAACATGCTGAAAGCAGGCACGCCGGAAAAAATCGACCTCAATCCGGTCGGCACCGGTCCGTTTGTACTGCAGCAGTATCAGAAAGATTCGCGCATTCTCTACAAAGCGAACCCGGACTTCTGGGGGACTAAACCAAAAATCGACCGTCTGGTCTTCTCTATTACACCAGATGCGTCAGTGCGCTACGCCAAGCTGCAGAAAGGCGAGTGTCAGGTGATGCCTTATCCGAATCCGGCGGACATCGCCAGCATGAAGAAAGATGGCAAAATCAATCTGATGGAGCAGCCTGGCCTGAACGTGGGTTATCTCTCATTTAACACAGAGAAAAAGCCGCTGGATAACGCCAAAGTGCGTCAGGCGCTGACCATGGCGGTGAACAAGCAGGCGATCATTGATGCGGTCTATCAGGGAGCAGGGCAGGCAGCGAAAAACCTGATCCCGCCAACCATGTGGGGCTATAACGACGAGATCAAAGATTACGCCTACGATCCGGAAAAAGCCAAAGCGCTGCTGAAAGAAGCAGGCATGGCGGATGGCTTCTCTATCGATCTCTGGGCAATGCCGGTGCAGCGTCCATACAACCCGAACGCGCGCCGCATGGCGGAGATGGTTCAGGCGGACTGGGCGAAAATTGGCGTAAAAGCCAAAATTGTTACCTATGAGTGGGGCGAATATCTCAAGCGCGCCAAAGCAGGCGAACACCAGACGGTCATGATGGGCTGGACCGGCGATAATGGCGACCCGGATAACTTCTTTGCCACGCTGTTCAGCTGTGCAGCGGCCAAAGATGGCTCCAACTACTCCCGCTGGTGCTACAAGCCGTTTGAAGATCTGATTCAGCCGGCGCGTGCAGAAGCCGATCACAACAAACGTATTGCGCTCTACAAGCAGGCGCAGGTCGTTATGCACGATCAGGCCCCGGCGCTGATCATTGCACACTCGACCGTCTATGAGCCTGTCAGCAAGAAAGTGAGCGGTTATGTGGTTGATCCGTTAGGTAAGCATCACTTCGAAAACGTCGATATTCAGGAATAACCCTTTCGGATTATCACGGTGAGGGCCAGCCTGCTGGCCCTCGGATACGCTCTTTGCCATCCGCGTCCCGTACTTTTTTCCGGCAAATACTTTTACTGAAGCGCTGCCTGCATCGCGTCCGGCTTTGCCGACCGCGCGTTATGAGCAATGTAGTCCCGCGACGACTTTCCGCTGCGGGAGAATGACTGAGAATCCGGCTTATGCTGCAATTCATACTCCGACGTCTGGGCCTTGTCATCCCGACGTTTATCGGTATTACTCTACTGACCTTTGCGTTTGTTCATCTGATCCCCGGCGACCCGGTGCTGATCATGGCGGGCGAACGCGGTATCTCTCCGGAGCGTCACGCACAGCTGATGGCGCAGTTTGGCCTCGACCAGCCGATGTGGAAGCAGTACATCAGCTATATCAATGGGGTGCTGCACGGCGATCTCGGTATCTCCCTGAAGAGCCGCATTCCGGTGTGGGAGGAGTTTGTCCCGCGCTTTCAGGCGACGCTGGAGCTGGGCATCTGCGCCATGCTGTTTGCTATCGCCGTGGGTATTCCGGTGGGCGTACTGGCCGCCGTAAAGCGTGGCTCAATTTTCGATCATACCGCCGTGGGGATCTCCCTGACCGGCTACTCCATGCCGATCTTCTGGTGGGGCATCATGCTGATTATGCTGGTATCGGTGCAGCTTAACCTGACGCCGGTCTCTGGCCGGGTCAGCGATACCATCTTCCTTGACGACAGCCATCCTCTGACCGGTTTTATGCTGATCGATACGCTCTTGTGGGGAGAAGAGGGCGACTTCAAAGATGCGGTCATGCATATGATCCTGCCGGCGATTGTGCTGGGCACCATTCCGCTGGCGGTGATTGTGCGTATGACGCGCTCCTCCATGCTGGAGGTGCTGGGCGAGGATTATATCCGCACCGCCCGCGCCAAAGGGCTGACGCGTATGCGGGTGATTGTTGTGCATGCGCTGCGTAATGCGATGCTGCCGGTGGTCACCGTTATCGGTCTGCAGGTCGGTACCCTGCTGGCCGGTGCGATTCTGACCGAGACGATCTTCTCATGGCCGGGTCTGGGCCGCTGGCTGATTGAAGCGCTGCAGCGCCGCGACTATCCGGTAGTGCAGGGCGGCGTGCTGCTGGTTGCCATCCTGATCATTCTGGTCAACCTGCTGGTTGATCTGCTGTATGGCGTGGTTAACCCGCGCATCCGACATAAGAAATAAGGGGGAGCTATGTCTGCTGTTGAACCCGCGCGCGTAACTGCCGCACCAAAGCCGATGACCCCGTTTCAGGAATTCTGGCACTACTTTAAACGTAATAAGGGCGCGGTCATCGGCCTGGTTTACATCACGCTGATGCTGCTGATTGCGATTTTTGCCGATTTCCTGGCACCGCACGGTCCGGCAGAGCAGTTCCGCGATGCGCTGCTGCATCCGCCGGTATGGCAGGAGGGCGGCAGCTGGAGTTATATCCTCGGCACCGATGATGTGGGCCGCGATATTTTGTCACGCCTGATGTTCGGGGCGCGCCTGTCGCTGCTGGTAGGCTGCCTGGTTGTGGTGCTGTCACTGATTTTCGGCGTGATCTTTGGCCTGATGGCGGGCTATCTCGGTGGTGTAGTGGATGCCACCATTATGCGCCTGGTCGATATCATGCTGGCGCTGCCCAGCCTGCTGCTGGCGCTGGTGCTGGTAGCCATCTTTGGCCCCTCCATCGTCAACGCTTCGCTGGCGCTGACGTTTGTGGCGCTGCCGCACTATATCCGCCTGACGCGCGCGGCGGTGCTGGTGGAGGTTAACCGCGATTATGTTACCGCTTCCGGCGTGGCAGGCGCGGGAACGCTGCGTCAGATGTTCGTCAATATTCTGCCAAACTGCCTGGCTCCACTGATTGTGCAGGCATCGCTCGGTTTCTCCAACGCCATTCTCGACATGGCGGCGCTGGGCTTTCTCGGAATGGGGGCGCAGCCGCCAACGCCGGAGTGGGGCACCATGCTCTCCGACGTTCTGCAGTATGCGCAAAGTGCCTGGTGGGTAGTGACCTTCCCCGGAGTGGTCATCCTGCTGACGGTTCTGGCATTCAACCTCATGGGCGATGGTTTGCGTGATGCACTCGACCCGAAACTCAAGCAGTAAAGAGGCACCGAGATGGCGTTATTAAATGTAGAGAAGTTATCGGTGCATTTCGGCGACGAAAAAACACCGTTCCGTGCGGTTGACCGCATCAGTTATCAGATAGAGCAGGGCCAGGTCGTCGGGATTGTCGGTGAGTCGGGCTCCGGTAAATCAGTCAGTTCGCTGGCGATTATGGGTCTGATCGATTTTCCTGGCCGCGTCATGGCTGAGAAGCTGGAGTTTAACCAGCGCGATTTGCAGAAGATCTCTGAAAAAGAGCGCCGGCAGCTGGTTGGCGCAGAAGTTGCGATGATTTTTCAGGATCCGATGACCAGCCTTAATCCCTGCTATACCGTGGGTTTCCAGATTATGGAAGCGCTCAAGGTGCATCAGGGCGGCAGTAAACGCACCCGCCGCCAGCGCGCTATCGATCTGCTGGAGCAGGTCGGTATTCCCGATCCGGCTTCGCGGCTGGATGTCTATCCGCACCAGCTGTCGGGCGGCATGAGCCAGCGCGTGATGATCGCCATGGCGATTGCCTGCAAGCCTAAACTGCTGATTGCCGATGAGCCAACCACGGCGCTGGATGTCACCATTCAGGCGCAGATCATCGAACTGCTGCTGGCGCTGCAGAAGCAGGAGAACATGGCGCTGATCCTCATTACCCACGATCTGGCGCTGGTTGCCGAAGCGGCGCAGCACATTATCGTGATGTATGCCGGTCAGGTGGTGGAGAGTGGCAAAGCTGTGGATATCTTCAAAGCGCCGCGTCATCCCTATACGCAGGCGCTGCTGCGCGCGCTGCCGGAGTTTGCGGCAGACAAAGCGCGGCTGGCATCGCTGCCAGGCGTGGTGCCGGGCAAATATGACCGCCCCTCTGGCTGTCTGCTGAATCCGCGCTGCCCCTATGTGACCGATCGCTGCCGTACCGAAGAACCTGCGCTGCGCGATATTCCGGGCCGCCAGTCTAAATGCCACTTCCCACTGGATGATGCCGGGAGACCGACCTATGAGTCCTGATAACATGAAGCAGGATTATCTGCTGCAGGCGATTGACCTGAAAAAACACTACCCGGTGAAGAAAGGCCTGTTTGGTCAGGAGCGCCTGGTGAAGGCGCTTGATGGCGTCTCCTTCAACCTTGAACGGGGTAAAACGCTGGCGGTAGTTGGCGAGTCGGGCTGCGGAAAATCCACGCTTGGCCGTCTGCTGACCATGATCGAAACCCCGACCGAAGGCGAGCTTTACTGGCACGGACAGGATTTGCTGAAGCACGATCCACAGGCGCAAAAACTACGCCGGCAGAAAATTCAGATCATCTTTCAGAACCCCTACGGCTCACTCAACCCGCGTAAAAAAATCAGCCAGATCCTCGAAGAGCCGCTGATTATTAACACCGCGCTGAGCAAAGCAGAGCGGCGTGAAAAAATGCTGGAGATGATGGCGAAAGTGGGTCTCAAGACCGAACATTACGATCGCTATCCGCACATGTTCTCCGGCGGTCAGCGTCAGCGTATTGCCATTGCGCGCGGGCTGATGCTGGATCCGGATGTCCTGATCGCGGATGAGCCGGTTTCGGCGCTCGATGTTTCAGTGCGCGCGCAGGTGCTGAACCTGATGATGGATCTGCAGCAGGACCTCGGCCTCTCCTACGTCTTTATTTCGCACGACCTCTCAGTGGTAGAGCACATCGCCGATGAAGTCATGGTGATGTACCTGGGACGCTGCGTGGAGAAAGGCAGTAAAGAAGCGATCTTCAGCAATCCGCGTCATCCTTATACGCAGGCGCTGCTTTCCGCCACGCCACGTCTTAATCCGGATGAGCGGCGCGAGCGTATTAAACTGACCGGTGAGCTGCCCAGCCCGCTCAATCCGCCGCCAGGCTGCGCGTTCAACGCGCGCTGCCGTCGCCGTTTTGGCACCTGCGTGCAGCTGCAGCCAAAACTCAAACGCTATGGCGATCAGCAGGTTGCCTGCTTTGCGGTCGATCAGGATGAAAACCAGCCGCTGGAAACACCCTGATTAACGCCACTGATAAAAAAGGCTCCCGCGGGAGCCTTTCTTTTTTTCAGCGAAAACAGTTCAGCAATGCTAACCTTTATCAGGTTAACCGGGCATAAGACCGGAAATCTATCACATTACGTTATCTGACTGTCAGCGCCAGGGCTCCCCGCGCAGCGTGCTAAGACAAATTCTTAAATCACCGCGCAGGCGTTACCGGCTTACCCGCTGGGGTTATGCAACGCTGAATTCATAAATATCCTTTTTTTACATAGAGTTATTTGCATTGCAGCGGGTTTTTCGTTTTGGTTAATGGCAATGTATTAGTCTCTTCTCGCCGCGTATCTCCCGCCGGCAAAGCGTCCGGTTTTTTATAAACACAGATAAAGCAGCTTTATCAAATATGCGGTTTTAATAATCAGAATTTTCTCACCGTCTTTTAATGTGTGTGCTATATTCGCCAAAAAATTCCCTCTGCTTTCACAGGCACTGATCATGAAGAATTATGACGATCTGCAGCGTTTCAAAGAAAAAACGCAGACGCTTGATATCGATTTCAAAGATATGTCGGGTCAGGCGCAGAGCGCCGATCATCATCAGTGGGCCATTCTGCGCCAGCTGAGTACAGATGACGCACCGGAGCTGGGCCAGGGGCAGCGTATCGATCTGCCTCAGCCACAGCCTGTCGGGCCTGAGGCATTTGCCGCGCCAGCCATACCTGCCGCTCCGCGTGCTCCGGCTGAGAACGGCGCCGCGCTGCTCACCAGCCTGGCGGCCACCGCGCCGGTTCGCGAGGCCGCGCCGGGCAGCAGTGCGCTGTTTCCGCCGCCGCCGCCGAAGCGCGCGCCGGCAGCGATGCCAGCGGCGGCGCTTGTGGAGCGGCAGCGCGCCGGCTCGCTGTTTCCGCCTCCGCTTTCTGAGCCGGTTATGGCCCGCTCCGCTGCCCCGCAGCCGCCTGCCAGCGCGGTGCCGGTCGCAGCAGCGCCAGCGGCAGCGCCTGTCGCTCCGCCCGCCTCTGCCCGCTTCAGCACGCTGTTTCGCTCGCGTCCGGCTGAACCCGCTGTATTGTCCAAAGAAACACTCCTCAAACCGCTACTGGAGAAGATTGCGTTATGCCGTTAGTTTGTGTGTGCTCGCCAAAAGGGGGAGTAGGGAAGACCACCATGGCGGCCAACCTTGCATGGAGTCTGGCGCGCGCCGGCAGCAAGGTGCTGGCAATCGATTTTGATGTGCAGAATGCGCTGCGTCTGCATTTTGGCGTCCCGCTGCAGGATGGCCGCGGCTTTGTTGCGCGCTCTGAAGAGCAGGCTGACTGGAGCCAGTCGATTCTGACCACCGGCGGAAATATTTTTGTGCTGCCCTACGGCGACGTTACAGAGGAGCAGCGTGAACGCTTTGAGCACAAGCTTGCCAGCGACACGCATTTTCTGCGGCGCGGTCTCGACACCGTGCTGAATTATCCCGGTCTGGTGATTGTGGCCGATTTTCCTCCCGGTCCGGGACCGGCGCTTAAAGCGATGCAGCAACTTGCCGATATGCATTTAGTGGTAATGCTTGCGGATACGGCATCCGTCTCTCTGCTGCCGCAAATTGAAAATAACCGCATGATTGGTCAGCCGCTGAATAATAAACATGGCCACTATTTTGTGCTGAACCAAAGCGACAATCGCCGCAATATCAGCCGGGAAGTCACGTCATTTATGCAGCAGCGCCTGGGCGATAACCTGCTTGGCGTTGTCCACCGCGATGAAAGCGTGGCGGAAGCGAATGCATCACAGCAGTCAGTTTACGATTTCAGTCCCGCTTCCGCGGCCGCATTTGATATTGAACTGGTGGCAAAGCGCATTGCTAATTTGCTTAGTATTCAGGTCGGTAACGGTGAAGTTCAGGCACCGATCCGCAGCCAGTATTAATAGCCGGGTTCAGGCCTGGCTCAGATAATTTATAACGCTTTTTCAGGGTGACTCATGAGTAAACTCGGGTTTTACCTGCTGCTGCTGGTGCTCGCGCCGGTGGCGGCGGTAATCATCATCACGCCTATGGACAGCCAGAAACAATATATTTTTGGCTTAATCAGCATCGGGATGATGTTTTTACTGGGCTTCAGCAAAAGCCGTAAAATAACCGTGGTAATGGTTATTCTTTCCGCGCTGATGTCGACCCGATATATCTGGTGGCGCACAACCGAAACGCTGGAATTTAATTCCGAGATCGAAGCTATTCTCGGCATTGGTTTATATCTGGCTGAACTTTACGTCTGGCTGATCTTAATTCTCGGCTTCCTGCAGACCACCTGGCCATTAAAGCGTACGATCGAACCGCTGCCGGATGAAACCCGCCTGTGGCCCACAGTGGATGTATACGTACCGACCTATAACGAAAGTCTGGATGTGGTGCGCGATACCGTGCTGGCGGCGCAGTGTATCGATTACCCGCGCGATAAAATCAAAGTCTATCTGCTGGATGACGGCAAGCGCAGCGAGTTTGCGGTATTCGCCGCCGACGTGGGCGTGGGCTATATCACGCGTGATGACAACCGGCACGCCAAAGCGGGCAATCTTAATCACGCGATGACCATTACCAAAGGCGAGCTGATCTGCGTGTTCGACTGCGATCACGTCGCCACGCGCGCGTTCCTGCAGGCAACGGTCGGCCCCTTCCTGAAAGATCCGAAGCTGGCCCTGCTGCAGACGCCGCACTATTTCTACTCTCCCGATCCGTTCGAGCGCAACCTGCGCGCCGCCCGCTCTATTCCTAATGAGGGATCGCTGTTTTATGGTCCGGTACAGCAGGGCAATGACAACTGGAACGCGACCTTTTTCTGCGGCTCCTGTGCCGTTATCCGGCGCAGCGCGCTGGAAGAGATTGGCGGCTTTGCCGTTGAGACCGTGACGGAAGATGCGCACACCGCGCTGAAAATGCAGCGTCGCGGCTGGGGCTCAGCGTTTCTGGCGATCCCGCTGGCGGCCGGTCTGGCAACGGAACGCCTCGGCCTGCACGTTATTCAGCGTACCCGCTGGGCGCGCGGCATGACGCAGATTTTCCGCGTAGATAATCCGCTGTTTGGTCGCGGCCTGAAGTGGCAGCAGCGCCTCTGCTATCTCAACGCCATGCTGCACTTTCAGTTTGGTCTGCCGCGCGTGGCGTTTCTTACCGCGCCGCTGGCTTATCTGCTGTTTAACCTGAATATCATCCACTCTTCGGCGTCGCTGATCTTCGCCTATGTGCTGCCGCATCTGGTGATGTCGCTCTACGTTAACTCCCGCATGAATGGCCGCTTCCGCTATACCTTCTGGGGAGAGATTTATGAAACGGTGATGTGCTTCCACCTGGTGATCCCGACCCTGCTGACGCTGCTGTCGCCGAAGCATGGCAAGTTCAACGTAACGGACAAAGGCGGGCTGCTCGATCAGGGCTTCTTTGATTTTCATATCGTACGCCCACACGTCATTGTCGCGACGCTGCTCTCCATCGGCATTGTGGCCGGCGTAGTCCGCGCGACGGCGCATGACTATTTCGGGGTCGATCCCTGGGTTATCGCGCTCAACGTTGGCTGGGCGATTTTCAGTCTGATTATTCTGATGGCGGCCATCGCCGTGGCGCGCGAAACCAAGCAGGTGCGTAAAACCATTCGTATTGAGGTGCAGATCCCGGCTGTGATCCACTACGCCAGCGGGATTTCGTCGCGCACCCGCACCAGCGATCTCTCGATGGGCGGTGCGCAGCTGGATGCGCCTGATAACCGGCATGAACAGGATGAGATTGAAGAGATCGATCTGCTGCTGAAGTCCGGCACCATCACCATTCCGGTCAGTAAAATTTCCGGCGATGCAGAGACGATTCGCCTGCGCTTTGGCGCGATGCCGCTGGCGCGTCGCCGCGAGCTGGTTCGCGTGGTGCTGGCGCGAGCGGATGCGTGGATCCAGCCGGAGTACAAGCAGGACAATCCGCTGGTGTCGATCGGCACTATTATTCGTACCGTTTTTGAGCTGTTCTGGCTGACCTGGAAAGATCGCCGCGAGAAGCACAAGCGTGATAACCAGCCTGCGGCCAAAGAGGACAGCGCAGCATGAAAAGATTAACGCAAACGCTGCTCGCCAGTTCGCTGGCGACGGCACTGCTGCTTACCCCGGTTCAGGCTGAGGAGCCTGCGGTCACACAGGATAGCAATGCGCTGTCAGCCGTGCCGCCGCCGGAAGGGCTCACGGCCGATCAGCAGCTGCAGCAGGCCGCCGGGGCTGCCCCTTATGCGCCGGAAAACAGTGCCGGCGCGCCAGCTGAGACTGAGGCGCCGGCAATTCAGTTGCCTGCACCTGCGGCTGATACCGGAAGCGCCGTCCTCAACCAGCCGGTAAGCAGTACGATTTCCGTGGCGCAGATGGGCCAGAAACAGGGCATCACCCTTACCGGAGGACAGCTGCAGTCGGGCATTACCTTTACCCTGCCCGGTGATGAGGTGGTTACCAACGCGCGTCTCAACCTGTCGCTGCGCGTCTCATCAGCGCTGGCAGCGCGCAACACCTCGCTGCAGCTGATGCTGAACGGACAGCCGCTCGGCACACTGCCGCTCGGCTCCAGCGACAGCGATGTCAGCGACTATCAGCTGGATATCCCGGCTGCCATGGTGGTGTCAGATAACAATCTCAGCTTTAAAATTAACGATGCGGATAAGCTGCTGTGCGAGAAAGAGAGCGCGCAGCAGTATCAGGTAACAATTCTGCCGCAAACCACGCTGAGCCTGGAGGGCCAGCAGCTGAACATCGGTACCAGCCTGCGCAACTTCCCGCGTCCGTTTATCGATGCGCAGCGTATGACTCCCGCCAGCGTGACCTTTGGTTTTGCCAGCAGCGTGACGCCGGATGCGGTGAGCGCTGCCGCGCTGGTGGCGTCGTGGATGGGCATTCAGTCTGACTACCGCGGCATTCGCTTTCCGGTGAGCCGCGGCGCACTGCCAGAGCGCAACGGTATTCTGGTCGGGCATCCGGGCGATAAAATCGGCATAGTGACGCTGCCAGCCAGCAACGGTCCGCTGCTGCAGGTGATCGATAATCCTGATAATCCGGTCTATAAACTGCTGCTGATTGTGGGCAGTGATGACGCACAGCTGCGTCAGGCGGCGAATCGTCTGACAACCAAACCGCTGACCACGGATGCCAGCCAGCTTGCTGTGCAGCCGCAGCCGCTGGCCCAGCGTAAACCTTACGATGCCCCGCGCTGGATCAACACCTCACGCCCGGTACGCCTGAGTGAACTGCTGCGGAAAGATCAGAGCCTGACCACGACCGGTATCTGGCATGACGCGCTGCGCGTTAACTTCCGCGCGGCGCCCGATCTGTTTTTATGGGATGGCGATACGATCCCTGTCAACCTGAACTACCGTTTTCCCACTGAAAGCTGGATCGACGAAAACAATTCGTTCCTGAATGTCGCTCTCAACGGAACTTTCCTGCGTAATCTGACGGTTAACAAAGTCGGCCTGCTGGAGAGCGCCTGGCACCGCCTGGGCGGCGATGCGCGTCAGGAGCACTATACCCTGAAGCTGGAGCCGTATCTGATTTACGGCGATAACCAGCTGGCGCTCTACTTTAATATCAAGCCAAAAGCGGATGCGCCGTGCGGCGTACTGCTTAACAACAACATCAAAAGCCGCATTGAAGAGGATTCGTGGATCGATCTGAGCCACACCCGTCACTTTACCATGCTGCCAAATCTCTCTTACTTTGTCGGGGCCGCGTTCCCGTTCACACGCCTGGCAGATTTCTCGCAGACCACGCTGCTGCTGCCGGAGAAACCGGGCGATGCGGAGATCGCCACGCTGCTCGATATGGCGGCGCGCGCGGGTAATGCAACCGGCGTTGCGCTGGTACAGAACCAGGTGCTGTTTGGCCTGCCTGAAGGCGGCACCAACCTGAGCCGGCTGCAGCAGAATGATGTACTGGCGGTCAGCACCATGCAGCACAGTGCCTTTACGCAGCAGATGCTGCACGGCACGCCGTGGCAGACCAGTGGCAATACGCTGAGCGTTAACGAGCCTGGCCTGATGGAGAAGCTGCGCGGCTGGCTGACCGGCGACTGGTATCGTCAGCAGCTGGACGCCGATCGCTACTTCTCCTCTAATGAGGCGTGGCGCGGTTTTGTCAGCTATCGCTCGCCGTGGAGTGCCGACCGGCTGGTGGTAATGACGGTGGCAACCAGCGATCAGCAGCTGCTGCGCCTTCATGACGATCTTAACTCAGCGCGCATCAACGCCGGTATTCGCGGCGATACCGCCATCATTACCGATGAGAACGGGATCCGCAGCTTCCGCGTTGGCCCGCAGTTTCCGAGCGGTGAGATGCCGTGGTACATGATGGTGGTGTGGTACGCCAACCAGCACTCGGTGCTGATGGCGCTGGCCGCGCTGCTGGTTGCCGTGCTGATCGGCAGCAGCGCCTGGCTCATGCTGAAGCGTCACGCATGGCAGCGTCTTAATCCCAAAGCAGACAGTCAGTCCGGCAGGAAGTAAGGATAAAAAGAATGCATAAAAATATACTGAGTGCCGGCATCCGCCACGCCCTGCTGCTGGGTGGGGCGCTGACGCTCTCTCAGCCGCTGCTGGCGGCAGAGAGCAACAATCCTGCGCTGCAGGCGCTGTTTGACCAGGCTGCCTACTGGCATCAGAAAGCGCATGACGATCTGGCAAAGGCGTCGCTGCAGAAAATCCTGCAGGCGGAGCCAAATAATACCCAGGCGCTCTATCTGCTGGCGCTCTACTCCCAGCAGACCGGAAGTACCGCCGAGGCAGCGCAGTGGCGTGCGCGGCTGAGTGCCGTTTCGCCCAACGATGCGCATCTGGCTGAGCTGGATAACGCCCGTCAGCTGCAGAGTATTCCGCAGGCGCAGCTGTCGCTGGCGCGTCAGCAGGCGCGCAGCGGCAACATCGCCGCAGCGCTGCAGACGTGGCGCAATACCTTCAGCGGCAACGAGCCACCGCCGAGCGTCGCCGCTGAATATTATCTGACCATGGCTGGCGATCGCACGCTGCTGCCGCAGGCGGTTGAGGCGCTGCGGCAGTTTGCCGCCGATCATCCGCAGGATACCGGTGCGCAGCTGGCGCTGGGCAAGGCGATGACCTATCAGGAGTCGACCCGTCGCCAGGGGATTGAGCTGCTGGCCGGTATGGCTGACGGCAACAAAGAGGCTGACCGCTCGCTGCGTCAGGCGCTGCTCTGGCTGGCACCGCAGGCTCAGGACGCTGCGCTCTATCAGACCTGGCAGCAGCGTCATCCTCAGGATAACGCGGTACTGGATTACTACCGTAAAAACGTGGGCGGCGCGGAAAAGGGTGCCGGCTTTACGGCTCTGAACAGCGGCGATGTCAGCGGTGCGCAGTCCAGCTTTGAAAAAGTGCTGCAGGCGAACCCGCAGGATGCGGATGCGCTGGCGGGCATGGGCTATGTTGCGCAGCGCGCCGGGCGCTACGCTGAAGCCGCAGACTACCTGAACCGGGCGGCACAGCTGGGTGGCGATCAGAGCGATGCGCGGCAGAAACAGGCGGCGGATGCCCGTTTTTACGCGCAGCTTGCCGCCGCTCAGCAGGCGCTGAAAAGCGGCGACAGTGCGCAGGCGCTGGCGCTGAGCGAGCCGCTGACCCAGGCCGAAGGCGAAAAAGGCGTGGCGGCAAAACTGTTCCGTGCCGATGTGCAGCGCCGCACCAATCAGCCGCAGCAGGCGGAGCAGACCTACCGTGCGATCCTGCAAAGTGATGCGGATAATCGCAGTGCCAAAGAGGGGCTGTTCTATGTGCTGCGTCAGCAGAATCGCAGCGCTGAAGCCAACAGCCTGCTCGCCTCACTGCCTGACAGCGTACGGCAGAGCGTGGCACCACGCGGTAACAACAGCGATCCCATCCGGGCGCAGGCGAAACGTGAGCAGGCCGCAGGCAATAGCGCTGCCGCGATTGCCACGCTGACCAGCGGCGTACAGCGCTATCCCACCGATGGCTGGCTGCGTCTGGATCTGGCACGGCTCTATCGCGCGCAGGGCAATACGCTGATGGCGGCCAATGTCATGCAGCCGGTGATGCGCAACGGTGCGACCAGCAGCGAACTCTATGCCGGTGCGCTCAACGCCAGCGAAAGCGGCGCGTGGCAGCAGGCCAGCCAGCTGCTGGCGCGTATTCCCGATCGCAGTAAAACCGGCGCAATGCGCGAACTGGCGCAGCGCGTTAACTTTAATCTGCAAATGGCCACGGCTGACCAGTATCTGGCGCAGGGCTCGGATGCGGCGGCGGCAAACACGCTGCGCGCGCTGGCTGCGACCCCGCCGGCTAATCCGGTTGACGCCGGCAATCTGGCGGAGAAACTGGCGAAAGCGGGCGATCTCACCAGCGCCGTGGCGGTGGTACGCAGCAACATGCAGCGCGGCGTGCAGGGCAACGCCGGGGATTATGCTACACAGGTCACGGTGCTCAACCAGGCGGGCTTAAGCGGTGAGGCGCAGCGTTTTCTCAGCTCGCCTGAACTGCAGGCGCGCAGTACGCCCGCGCAGCTGGCTGATGTGCGTAACGGCTATCTGATCAACGAAGTGGATCGCCTGCGCGAGCAGAAACAGTATGCGGCGGCCTATGACAAACTGGTGGGTGCGCTGCAGCAGGATCCGCAAAACCGCGATCTGATGTTTGCCATGGCGCGTCTCTATCAGTCCGGCAAAATGAATAAAGAGGCGGGCGTGGTCTATGACTATCTGATCACGCAGGATACGCCGCAGCAGGATGCGCGCACCGGGGCCATTAACGTGGCGCTGGCAGAGAATGATATCAGCAGGGCAAATACGCTGACGCGCGGGCTGCGTAATGAAGAGACGCCGGAGCGACTGCTGCTGCTGGCGCGCGTAGCGGAAGCCAACGGTGAGCACAGCGAAGCGATGCGTTATCTGCGCACCGCACGCGGTAAAATGATTGGTCTGCAGGGCGCGCAAAGCGGCAGCGTACCCACGGTTGGCGGACTGGCGCTGGCAGACAATCCCTTTATTAACCGCAGCACCTCGCCGGTTGGCCGTTCATCTTCCAGCTATGGCGCCGTCATGCCGTGGCAGAACGCACCGACCGTAAGCCGCACAGCAGACACTGCGCTGGCAGCCGATACGCCCGCGCTGCAGCAGAATCAGACGCTGCATCAGATTGACACGATGATGGACGCGCTGCAGGAGAAAACCGGGACCTGGGTACAGGGCCAGATGCAGGTACGCGGACGCGATGGCGAATCGGGATTGAGTAAGCTGACGGAAGCGAAAGCGCCGCTGACCTTTTCCACGGTGCCGTTTGGCGAATCGCGGTTTGATTTTACCGTTACGCCGGTTTCACTGACGGCGGGCAGCGCTGGCGGGGATGCATGGCGTCGCTTTGGCAGTAATGCGCTGGTGCAGGGCAATGTGGTGGCGGCAGGCGATGCAAAACTCACTGACGTACCCGCTTCAGCTACCGATTCGCAGTCCGCTTCCGGCGTTGAGCTGAACATGGCGCTGAAGGGCGACAGCTATAAAATCGATCTCGGCAGCACGCCGCTGGGCCAGGATCTCAGCACGCTGGTGGGCGGGATCCAGTGGTCACCGAAGCTGACTGATTTCCTGACGCTGATCCTGACCGGTGAACGCCGTGCCATGACCGACAGCCTGCTTTCCTATGTGGGCGCAGAAGATAAAACCAGCGGCAAACGCTGGGGACGCGTAACGAAAAATGGCGCGAATGCCCTGCTGAGCTATGACAACGGCGATGCCGGACTCTATGCCGGCGGCGGCGCTTATAGCTACATTGGCGAAAATGTGGCGAGCAACCAGAGCGTTCAGGCAACCGCTGGCGTTTATGTACGGCCTTTCCACTACGACGATCGCGAGCTGAAGGTGGGGATGAACCTCTCCTGGATGGATTTCTCCAAAAATCTTAGCTATTTCAGTTATGGTCAGGGCGGCTATTTCAGCCCGCAGAACTATGCGTCCGTTTCATTCCCGGTGGATTTCAGCCGTCAGTTTGACGATCTGAAAGTCAACGTCGGGGGATCGGTAGGGTATCAGTCTTACAGCCAGGATAAGAGCGCCTATTTCCCGGACGATGCTGCGCTGCAGTCGCAGCTGCAGAGTCTGGCCGATCGCGGCTTTGTCAGAAGTGCTTACTACAGCGGTGAAAGTAAAAACGGCATAGGTTACAACCTGCACGCCGGTGCGGATTATAAGATTAATAAAGATGTCACGATTGGCGGGCAGCTGGGGTATGACACCTTTGGCGACTATAACGAAAGCACTGCCAACCTCTACTTCCGCTATATGTTTGGAGATAACTGATGAGCGAGCAACCCACCGCACGCGTGACCTGGTCGCCTCAGCCTGGCTGGTTTGACCTGGTCTGCGTAATGACAGAGGGCGTGCTGGAGAACGGCGGCGATGAGGCCACGGCTTTTCTGGCCAGCACCGGGGAGACGCTGGCGATGCGCTATCCGCTGCCGGCTTCACGTACCGTGCAGGATCTGGAGCGGGAGATGAATCTGCAGCTGGCCCGCTTCAACTGGGGCTTTGTGCAGCTGCACCCGGCAGAAAATGCGATTCAGATTGAGCATCATGCGCTGCCAGCCGGTCACGACACGCTGCCGGCTGAACGCTGGCGGCTGGCAATGGGCGCCGTGCTGGGCGGCCTGTATGCGCAATGGCTGCGCGATCAGGGCGGCAGCGCCGCAGTACCGCTGACGCTGGAAAACAACAATGGCTCAACGCTGCTGTATCGATATCAATAGGAAGCGGTAATGAATGTAATGCGGCACGGGCGTCGGTGGATGCTCTGTTTAATGATGATATTTTTTAGCGCGCAGGCGATGGCAGACGGCTGGAGCAGTTATAAAAGCCGCTTTCTGAACAGCGACGGCCGGATTATCGATACCGGCAACAAAGGCGTCAGCCATACAGAGGGTCAGGGCTACGGTATGCTGCTGGCGATAGCGAATAACGATCGCGCTACCTTTGATCTGCTGTGGCAGTGGACGCGTACCCACCTGCATAATCCGCAAAATGATCTGTTTTACTGGCGTTATGTGCCTGATGCGGCCGATCCGGTGGCAGACAAAAACGACGCCAGCGACGGTAATGTGCTCATTGCCTGGGCGCTGCAGCGTGCGGCTCAGAAGTGGGGAGGGGATTATCAGCAGGATTCCGATCGCATTCAGCGGGCAATTATTAAGCTGAACGTGATCGATTACGCCGGACACAAAGTTATGCTGCCTGGCGCAAACGGCTTTAATAAGTCGAGCTACGTCGTGCTGAACCCCTCCTATTTCCTGTTTGCTGCCTGGCAGGCGTTTGCACAGCAGAGCCATCTGCGCGTCTGGAACACGCTCATTGACGATGGCATGACGCTGCTGGGTGAGATGCAGTTTGGTAAAACCGCGCTGCCGCTGGACTGGGTTGCACTGAATGCGGATGGCTCTGTCGCGCCGGCGGTGGGGTACTCTAACCGGTTCAGTTATGATGCGATTCGCGTGCCGCTGAATATCTGGTGGTACGATCCGCAGAGCCTGCGGCTGGTGCCTTTTCAGCGCGTCTGGCAGGGCTATCCGCGTCAGACCACGCCGGCCTGGTTCGACGTACTGGCTAACAGCCCGGCACCTTACAATATGGAAGGTGGCCTGACAGCGGTACGCGATTTGACGCTGAACCAGACCGGTCATCTCAGCGACCGCATTCAGCCGGAACAGAACTACTTCTCTGCCAGCCTGCAGCTATTAGTGTGGCTTGCCTGGCAGGAAAAAGGTTAATGCTCTTCTGCGAGCGCGCGGTGCGCGCTCGCGTTCTCCCGCTCCCGGCAACGGGCAAAACACTGAAAACGCGTCTCTCTCCCTTCCGACCGATGATTTTCACCCTTATCGCGGCGTACAACGTCTGAGACCTGGGATATACTTGCTGCGCATTCAGGCTACTATCACTCCGGATTATGGCGGCATTGCGGCCGGGAGAAATTTTTTTGCGCGTCAGTCGCTCGTTAACCATCAAGCAAATGGCAGCCGTGTCTGCGGTTGTGCTGGTAACGATCACGATTTTTATCGTTATCCAGCTCTTTCACTTTGTGCAGCAGCGCAGGGTTGATTACGCCCAGCAGATGGAGAATGTGGCGCACACGGTACGCCAGCCGCTCTCAGAGGCGGTGCTGAAAGCGGACATCCCTCAGGCGGAGCATATCCTTAATACACTAAAACCCGCCGGTATTCTGTCGCGGGCCGATGTGGTGCTGCCCAATGCGTTTCAGGCGCTGCACGCCGATTTTGCACCGGAAAAGCCGGTTCCGCGTCTGGTCGCCCGGCTGTTTGAACTGCCGGTGCAGATTACGCTGCCGCTGTATGCGATAGAGCGGGGCGGCATGCCAAAACCCATCGCCTATCTGGTGCTTCAGGCGGACTCCTCACGCGTTTACCAGTTTCTGCTCAGTACGCTCTCAACCATGATCACCACCTGGCTGCTGATGGCGCTGATCCTCTCGGTCGCCATTAGCTGGTGTATTAACCGTCTGGTTGTGCACCCGCTGCGCGATATTTCACGCGAGCTGCAGGAGCTGCCGCCGCCAGCCATCCTGACACACAAGCTGACGCTGCCCGGCAATCACCGCGATGATGAGATAGGCATGCTGATCCGCAGCTATAACCGCAATCAGCAGGTGCTGGAGTCTGTTCACGATGAGATGAGCCGGCTGACCACCCATTTTGCCGTGACGGATCTGCCTAACCGCACGCTGTTCCTGGCGCTGCTCGACCAGCATCTGCAGCAGCGTCACCGGCAGCAGCCCTGGAGCGTCATGGTTATTCGTATCGAAACGCTGCAGGAAGCCAACGGCGTGCTGAGCGATGAGCAGCGCGATACGCTAATGCTGACGCTGGTAGAGAAAATCCGCAGCACGATTGATGATCATACGCTGCTGGCGCAGACGGGGCCCAGCGATTTTGCGCTGCTGCTGAAGCGGGCGCACAACCCGTTCCGTGCGATGCGCCTGGCGCGCAACCTGATGCTGCGTATCAATCAGCCAGTCAATCTGTATCAACTGCAGCTGCGACCTAATGCCAGTATCGGGCTGTCGCTCTCTGACGAGAGCCTGTGCTCTGCACGCGAGCAGCTGGATCGGGCGACGTCAGCCATGATGTCAGCGCGGCATCAGGGGAAAAATCAGATCCTGTTTTTTGATCCGGTACTGACCGAACGGGCGCAGAAGCGGCTGACACAGGAGCATGACATTCTGCAGGGACTTCAGGCGGGCGAATTTGCACTTTATCTGCAGCCCCAGCTCAACATGGCAACCGGCGAGCTGACGGGTGCTGAAGCGCTGCTGCGAATGCGGATGGCGGATGGCAGCTACGGGCTGCCGGAAGAGTTCATCGCCAGCGCGGAAGAGATTGGGGTGATTTCCGCCATCGGTCGCTGGGTGTTTGAAGAGGCGTGCCGCATTCTGGCCGGCTGGCAGCGACGGGGAATTACGCTGCCGCTGAGCGTAAATATTTCGGCCCTGCAGCTGCGCGACAGCGGCATGGTGACGCATCTGCAGAGCCTGCTGGAACGGCATCGCATCCGGCCAGGTTCTTTGGTACTGGAAGTTACCGAAACCGCCGGGATAGGCGATGCTGAGCAGGCGATGGCGCTGCTGCTCGCGCTACAGCAGACCGGGGTTGCCGTTGCGCTGGACGATTTCGGTATGGGCTACTGCAATCTCAATTACCTGCATCAGTTTAAAGCGTTACCGGTTAATAAGCTGAAGATGGATCGCAGCTTTGTCGCCGCGCTGCCGGACGATGACACCATGGTGCGTATCGTGGCCGCCGTGGCAAAGATTGTGGATGCCGATGTTGTGGCTGAAGGAGTAGAGACGGCGGAGCAGCGCGACTGGCTGCTGGCGCGCGGCATCACTATCGGTCAGGGCTATCTGTATGCCGAAGCCCTGCCGCTTACCGCCTTTGAGCAGGGCTGGCTGCAGCGCTGTTCACGCACGTGATAGTGACCTTATCAATTGATTGTTCTGCAGAAACCGCGCCACAGCGCCAGCTGAAGCGTTTCAGTTCATAGTTAGAGTTTTGTAACTTTTGTAAGGAATGTCAGGGGATACTCATCCTGTTAACAGGGTGTTATTTTCAGTTTATCGGTAAGGTTTTACGCTCTCAGGCGGCTTGCCGCATGCGTTTCTCCCTGACACAGGCGGTGAATGCCGTCTCTACCTGGACACCTGTTATGAAACTGTTTAAAAGCCTCTACTTTCAGGTGCTGGTTGCCATCGGCATCGGCGTTCTGTTAGGCCATTACTATCCCGAATTAGGCGCGCAGATGAAGCCGCTTGGTGATGGTTTTGTAAAGCTGATCAAGATGATCATCGCCCCCGTAATCTTCTGTACGGTGGTGACCGGTATCGCCGGCATGGAGAGCATGAAAGCCGTTGGACGCACCGGCGCAGTAGCGCTGCTCTATTTTGAAATCGTCAGTACTATCGCGCTGATCATCGGACTGGTAGTAGTGAACGTGGTTCAGCCTGGCGCAGGAATGAACGTGGATCCCGCCACCCTGGATGCGAAAGCGGTAGCCGTTTATGCACAGCAGGCAGAACAGCAGGGTGTGATCGCGTTCCTGCTTGATATCATTCCGGGCAGCGTTATTGGTGCCTTTGCCAGTGGCAACATTCTGCAGGTGCTGCTGTTCGCTATTCTGTTTGGTTTCGCACTGCATCGCCTCGGCAGCGCCGGTACCGTGATGTTCAACGTTATCGAAAGCTTCTCCAAAGTGATCTTTGGCGTAATCAATATGATTATGCGTCTGGCACCTATCGGTGCGTTTGGCGCCATGGCCTTCACCATCGGTAAATATGGTGTCGGCTCGCTGGTGCAGCTTGGCCAGCTGATCATCTGTTTCTATATTACCTGTATCCTGTTTGTCGTGATCGTGCTGGGTGCAATTGCGCGCTGGGCTGGCTTTAACATCTTCAAATTTATTGGGTATATCAAAGAAGAGCTGCTGATTGTGCTGGGTACGTCATCGTCTGAATCAGCGCTGCCGCGCATGCTGGATAAGATGGAGCGCCTTGGCTGCAAAAAATCGGTGGTGGGGCTGGTTATTCCAACGGGCTACTCGTTTAATCTGGATGGCACCTCAATCTATCTGACCATGGCCGCCGTGTTTATCGCGCAGGCGACCAATGCCCATATGGATATTTTCCATCAGATCACCCTGCTGGTGGTGCTGCTGCTCTCCTCGAAAGGAGCGGCGGGCGTTACCGGAAGCGGCTTTATTGTTCTGGCCGCGACGCTCTCTGCGGTAGGGCATCTGCCGGTCGCAGGCCTGGCGCTGATTCTGGGCATCGACCGCTTTATGTCCGAAGCGCGTGCGCTGACTAATCTGGTCGGTAATGGCGTTGCCACAGTGGTGGTGGCTAAGTGGGTGGGTCAGCTGGATGAAAACCAGATGAAAGAGACGCTTTCTTCAGCCAAAAAGGTCAGTCACGTCTCTCATACCGGCGCATAATCCACAATTTGCGTTAATTTCCGATTAAATGCCCGCTGTCACTTGCCCTGACAGCGGGCATTTGCATAATAAACCCCGTTGATTTTTTTCCCGATTTTTTTCCTTGTTGCGCGACTTCCTGGCCATCCTGTGGTCAAAGGAACTGTCATTATATAAACGCGGCGGCAATACGCCGCGCGGGCCGCTTTCCCGGTGGCCAGTCAGTCCGTGCTAACAAGCGTTTTTCTGTTTGATTAGGGGTTCACATGCAGGGCACCAGAATTCGGCTTTTGGTTGGCGGCTTGCTGCTTGCAGCGACCGGTTTCGGCGCGCACGCCGAAACACTTCAGCCCGATCCCGCCTGGCAGGAGGGCAAACTGGACAACGGGTTCAGTTGGCAGCTGCTGACCACACCACAACGTCCCAGCGATCGCATTGAGCTTCGCCTGGTTGTTAATACCGGCTCACTGGCGGAGAGCGCTCAGCAGACCGGTTTCAGTCACCTGTTACCGCGCCTGGCGATGGTGCATAACACCGCGCTGGATACCAATCAGCAGCGGTCACTGTGGCAGCAGGCGATGGATCCGCAGCGCCCGCTGCCGCCAGCGATCTCGTCATACGACTATACCCAGTACAACCTCAGTCTGCCCAACAACCGGCCAGAACTGCTTAAAGAAGCGTTGAACTGGCTGGCCGCGACCGCGGGTAAAATGAGCATTAATGAGCAGGTGGTCGCGACGGCATTAAGCGCGACCGATCCCATCGCCACCTGGCCCTCTGACACGCAGGATGTCTGGTGGCGCTACCGCCTGAAAGGCTCAACCATGCTGGCGCACGACCCTGGTGAGCCACCGCGCGCCCCGGTCGATCCCGCGCAGCTGAACAGTTTTTATCAGCAGTGGTATACGCCAGATAATATGACGCTCTATGTGGTCGGTAATGTCGACAGCCGCACTATCACGGAGCAGATTGGCAAGACCTTCGCAACGCTGAAAGGAAAACGCGATACGCCGGCACCGCTGCCCACGCTGTCACCGCTGCCGCATCAGCCGGTTAATCTGGTTGATGGCTCTCTGGCGCAGGATCGACTGTCGCTGGTATGGGATACATCGTGGCAGCCGATTCGCGAATCGCAGTATCTGCAACGCTACTGGCAGAGCGATCTGGCGCGTGAAGCGCTGTTCTGGCATGTGCAGCGCGCGCTTGCAGATAATAAAGCGCAAAATGTGCAGGTCGGCTTTGACTGCCGCGTGCTTTATCAGCGCGCGCAGTGCTCCATTAATATGGAAAGCCCCAATGCCTCACTGCCGCAAAACATGAATCAGATCGCTAAAGCGCTGGCCGTGGTTCGCGATAAAGGGCTGCCGCAGGATGAATTTGATGCGCTTATGGCGCAGAAGCTGCTGGAGCTGAATAAGCTGTTTACCACCTACGCCCGTACGGATACTGACATTCTGATGGGGCAGCGCCTGCGCTCGCAGCAGAACGCGGTAGTGGATATTGCTCCCGAGCAGTATCAGAAACTGCGGCAGTCTTTCCTGAGTGAGTTAACGCGCGAGCAGCTCAATCAGGAACTGCGTCAGCAGCTGACGCAGGAGCTGACTATGGTACTGATCCAGCCGCAGGGCGAAGCAGAGACCAATGTGAAGATGTTGCAGGAGAGCTGGAATAAGGTGATGGCAGTGCCTGATGCACCCGCAGCACCGGCCCCGGACGAAAGCAGTAAAGCAGAAAACAGCGCCGATCGGGGCGCATAAATGCGCCCCCTGTGATGAATTACCTTACGATAAATTCCCCCGTAGGGGCGCCATTCATGGCGCCCTGGCCGATGCACGCACGGGGCGCAATGATGTTATCGATGACCCCGTGCACATGGCCGGCCCGGAGCGCATAAATGCGCCCCCTGTGATGAATTACCTTACGATAAATTCCCCGTAGGGGCGCCATTCATGGCGCCCTGGCCGATGCACACACGGGACGTGATGACGCCATTAATGGCGCCCTGGCCGATGCACGCACGGGACGTAACAACGTCAGGTTTTCGCCCGCAGCCATTCGGTGACCAGCATTGGCCAGCTTGCCAGCGGCAGATCGGCCACGCCGCGGATACCGAAACCGTGCCCGCCTTTCTGATAAAAATGGATCTCGGCCGGGATTTTATGCTCACGCAGCGCGCTGAAGAACAGCATGCTGTGGTTAACGGAAACTGCTTCATCGTCAGCCGCATGGATCAGCAGGGCTGGCGGCGTTTGCGCGTGCACGCGCGTCTCCAGCGAATAGGCATCGATACTTTTCTGGTCCGGCCATGCGCCCAGCAGGCGCGTGCGGGAACTTTCGTGTGCCAGGCCGTCACGCATACTGATAATCGGGTAGATCAGCACCATAGCGTCGGGGCGCGGTGAGAGCGCATCGATACGATCCTGCACCGGATAGAGCTTCTCGTTAAACCGCGTTCCCAGCGAGGCCGCAACGTGGCCGCCTGCGGAAAAGCCCATCATCACAATATATTTGCCGTTTTTCCCCTGCTGCGCCCGTTCGCGCAGCACGCGGACCGCCCGCTGGGCATCGGCCAGCGGTGCATCCGCACCTTCATGATGCCCGTCATAGGGCAGGCGATATGTCATAACGGCCAGCGTGTAGCCCATCGAGGTAAAAAACGTGGCCAGCGCGCTGCCTTCACGATCGATCAGCACCCGCTGATAACCGCCGCCCGGTGCCACCAGCAGGGTGATCCCGTTGGAGGTTTCCGGATACCAGATGGCCATTTCCGGGCAGCGCACGCCGGTTGCTGCGCGATCGTAAGGTTCATACTCTTTAGCCAGGTCAACAATCTGCGGCTGAGCGCGGGAGTCACTGGCGCCTGGCGCATCACCGGATGGCCAGATATTGATAATTTCTGTGTGCATAAATCTGTCCTGAGCAGGGCGTATAGTCGTTGTTTTTCTGCGGCCGAAGGAACAGCGTCCTGCTGTTATTGATTAAAAGATGGTCTTCTTTTGCGTTGTCGTCCAGCCGAAAAAGCGATAACCAGCGAGAATCAGACTATACCTGGCAGGCGGGAATTGCCTTTTAATGCACTGAATTTAAACGGTTATGTTTAGAGAAGATAATAAATGCACACTTCAGATAAAGTGCGAAAGAGGGAAGAGGCGCACTAAGCGCAATGAACAGGATAAAAGAGAGTATTAACTCAAACCGGTCCCGGTAAATTTCAGCAGAGAAATAGCTCCGGCTGCGCCTTTTCCGAACTCTTCCGGCGGCCGGTTTCTGGCGCGTCAGTTTGCCTTAAGTCCTTAAATCGCTATCCGGTGACGATTTAGCAGACAAAGCATCCTCTGTTTCTGCGATTAAGCCAGAGACGCGCTGTTAGACTCGACGCCCTATATGGCTGCACAAAGCGATAAAGTTATCCAGGAACCAGCCGATACTTGCCGCCGGGTTGCTTTCTGCAGGCACTCACCACCGACCAGGAAAAAACCATGGTGATGAAGAATTCCGGACACCGGCTGCCCGTTTCTCTTAAACATACGCAACCGGATATCGCATTTTTCCGGCAGCAGTGCCAGCGTACTTATACTTTTCAGCCTATTTATCAGATATCTGGCCGCCTGCTGGCGATTGAGCTGCTGACCGCCGTGACGCATGTGGCTATGCCGGGAAAGCGTCTTTCACCGGAAAGCTACTTTGCTGCGCTATCAACAAAACAGCGGCTGGATGTGGTACATGAACAACTTACGCTGCTGTTGACGTGGTCGCACTTTTTTATCCGGCACCAGCTGGTGGCATCGGTCAATATTGATGGACCGACGCTGCTGGCGATACAGCAGCATCCGGCGCTCCGGCGACTGATTGGCCGGCTGCCGTGGGTGCGCTTTGAACTCACTGAGCATCATGCGCTGCCGCAGGAGGAGATGGTGGCGCAGATGCCGGAGCTGGGGCCGCTATGGCTGGATGATTTTGGCTCCGGCATGGCAAACTTTTCCGCACTGACCGAACTGCGCTATGACTACATCAAATTATCGCGTGAACTCTTTATGCTGCTGCGCGCGTCAGAAGAGGGGCGGGTCCTTTTTTCAACGCTGCTGACGCTTATTAATCGCTACTGCAACGGCGTAATCGTTGAAGGCGTAGAAACCGAAGAGGAGTGGCGCCAGGTACAATCCTCTCCCGCTATTGCAGCTCAGGGATACTTTTTTTCCCGTCCGCTTCCTTTTAATCAGCTGGAATCGCTGCCGTTGATGCTTCTCTGATGTTGTTACGCTGCGTCTCGACTATCTTTAATGAGACGTGGAAACAAGGAGGAAAAAGCATGACTCGCACGGGAAAAGCTGCCAGCTGGGTAGCGGGGATTCTGCTGTTACTGATCGTGGTACTGGTAGTGGTGATTGCCACCTTTGACTGGAACCGCCTGAAACCAACTATTAATCAGAAAGTTTCAGCAGAGCTGAACCGCCCTTTCGCGATACGCGGCGACCTTGGCGTACACTGGGCGCGTAACCGCGCAGAGCCGGGCTGGCGCAGCTGGATCCCCTGGCCGCAGGTACACGCTGAAGATATCATGCTGGGCAATCCACCCGACATTCCTGATGTAACGATGGTACACCTGCAGCGCGTTGATGCGACGCTGGCGCCCCTGGCGCTGCTGCACAAAGAGATCTACCTGCCCTGGATTAAGCTGCAGCAGCCTGACGCGCGTCTGATACAGCTCGCCAGCAAGAAGAATAACTGGACATTTACGCTCGCCAGCAGCGAAAACAGCGAGGCTGACGCCGCTCCCTCAGCCTGGTCATTCCGCATGGATAATATCCTGTTTGATCAGGGGCAGCTGCGCTACCGCGATGCGATCAACAAAGCTGATGTAACGGTAAATATCAACTCACTCGGTAAACCTGTGCCTTATGCTCAGGTTACCGGCGGCGATGATAAGCAGAAAGGCGCCGGCGATTTTGTTTTTGGCTGGCAGGCAAAAGGCACCTATAACCAGCAGCCGCTTTCCGGCGAAGGCAGAATTGGCGGCATGCTCTCACTGCGCAGTAAAACCACGCCGTTTCCGCTGCAGGCCGATCTGCGTAACGGCACCACGCGAGTGAGGCTGGAAGGCACGCTGCAGGATCCGCTCAACCTGGGCGGCCTGGATGTGCGTCTGCGTTTTTCCGGCGATACGCTGGCCAACCTTTATGGCTTAACCGGCGTGCTGCTGCCTGATACCCCGCCTTATGAAACTGACGGTCATCTGACTGCCCGCTTTAATGACGCAAAAGGCGCGCTGTTCCGCTATGAAAAATTTAATGGCCACATCGGTGACAGTGATATTCATGGATCGCTCACCTATCGTCAGGGCAAACCCCGGCCGAAACTGAGCGGCGAACTCACTTCCCGTCAGCTGCGCATGGCCGATCTCGGCCCGCTGATTGGCGTTGATTCCGGTAAAGGCAGTGAGAAAACGGCGCGGGCGAAAGCGCAGCGTGGTGAAGCCGCCACGCAGCCTGCCGATCGCGTGCTGCCTTACGATAAGTTTGAAACCAAAAGCTGGGATGCGATGGATGCCGATGTGAAGTTTAGCGGCAAGCGCATTGAGCACAGCAGTAAGCTGCCGCTCAGTGACCTCTATACGCATCTGACGCTGGAAAAAGGCGATCTGCTGCTTGATCCACTGCGCTTCGGTATGGCCGGCGGCAATATCAATACCACTATCCGGCTCGAAGGCAGTCGTTCACCGATGCGCGGCCGCGCCGATCTGCACGCGCGCAAACTGCAGCTGCGCCAGCTGTTTCCTGATGTAACCGCCATGCAGCGCAGCCTGGGCCAGCTCAATGGCGACGCAACGCTAAGCGGTACCGGCAATTCGGTTGCCGCACTGCTGGGCAGCAGCAACGGTCAGCTGCGCCTGCTGATGAACAATGGCCTCATCAGCCGCAGCCTGATGGAAATCGCCGGGCTTAACGTCGGAAACTATGTGGTGGGTAAACTGTTTGGTGATGATGAGGTGCGCATCAACTGTGCCGCCACCGATCTTACGCTGCGCCAGGGCGTCGCAACGCCGCGGCTGTTCGTGTTTGATACCGAAAATGCGGTAATTAACGTCACCGGTAACGTTAACTTTGCCAGCGAGCGACTCGATCTGTCGGTGAATCCGGAGAGTAAAGGCATTCGCATTATTACGCTGCGTTCTCCGCTCTATGTGCGCGGAACTTTTAAAAATCCGGATGCCGGGGTCAAAACCGGACCGCTTATCGCGCGCGGTGCGGCTGCCGTGGCGCTGGGGGCGGTTGTGGCACCGGCTGCCGCGCTGCTGGCGCTGATTTCACCCAGCGACACCGACGATAATCAGTGCAGCAATGTGCTGCAGCAGATGAAAAGTCAGAAGTGATTAACTGCGCCACAGCACCTTAATAATGTGGTAACCAAACGCGGTTTTTACCGGTCCATAAGGCTTCAGCAGCGGGCAGGTAAAAACCGCTTTATCAAAAGCCGGCACCATCTGTCCCTGACGAAACTCACCTAAATCACCGCCGTTGCGTCCGGACGGACAGGTTGAATGTTTTTTTGCCAGCTGCTGAAAGTTGCCTCCTTTCTCCAGCTGCGTCAGCAGGGCTTTCGCCTGCGCTTCCTCTTTCACAAGGATATGTAAAGCTGCTGCGGTTTTCGCCATGGTGCTCTCCTGTTATGTATAATGTGCGACGCATTATAGCGTAGTGCGCGTCAGTTGCAGGGGCGCCATTCATGGCGACCTTTGCGCTCAGGTGCGCATCAATGCGCACCCTGCGACGCGATGTAACTCTTCCTGTCTGATTCAATCGAGTGATGTTTTTATGCGTTTAAACCCCGGCCAGCAACGTGCTGTCGAATTTGTCACCGGCCCCTGCCTGGTGCTGGCGGGCGCGGGTTCCGGTAAAACCCGCGTCATTACCAATAAAATCGCTCACCTGATCCGCGAATGCGGTTATCAGGCGCGCCATATTGCCGCGGTGACGTTTACCAATAAGGCGTCGCGCGAAATGAAAGAGCGCGTGGCGCAAACGCTGGGGCGCAAAGAGGCGCGCGGCCTGATGATTTCAACCTTTCACACGCTGGGGCTGGAGATTATCAAGCGTGAATATGTCGCGCTGGGGATGAAATCGAGCTTTTCGCTGTTTGACGATCAGGATCAGCTGGCGCTGCTGAAAGAGCTGACCAGCCAGTGGCTGGAAGAGGATAAAACACAGCTGCAGCAGCTCATTGCCACGATCTCAAACTGGAAAAACGATCTGATCGATCCGCAGGGTGCGGCAGCAATAGCAAAATCCCAGCGTGACCAGATATTTGCGTACTGCTATCAGCTTTATGATCAGCATCTCAAATCGTGTAACGTGCTCGATTTTGACGATCTCATCCTGCTGCCCACGCTGCTGCTGCAGCGCAATGAAGCGGTACGCGAACGCTGGCAGCAGCGTATTCGCTATCTGCTGGTGGATGAGTATCAGGATACCAATACCAGCCAGTATGAGCTGGTAAAGCTGCTGGTCGGCGCGCGCGCGCGATTTACCGTGGTGGGCGATGACGATCAGTCTATCTACTCCTGGCGCGGGGCGCGTCCGCAAAACCTGGTGCTGCTGAAAGAGGACTTTCCGGCGCTGGAGGTCGTGAAGCTGGAGCAGAACTATCGCTCCACGCAGCGTATTCTCAAAGCAGCCAATATATTGATCGCCAATAACCCGCACGTGTTTGAAAAGCGTCTCTTTTCTGAGCTGGGCTCAGGCGAATCGCTGAAGGTGCTGAGCGCGAATAATGAAGACCATGAAGCGGAGCGCGTGACTGGCGAGCTGATCGCACATCACTTTATCAACCGCACCCAATATAAAGATTACGCCATTCTCTATCGCGGCAATCATCAGTCGCGCGTGTTTGAAAAGCTGCTGATGCAGAACCGCATTCCCTACCGTATTTCCGGCGGAACTTCGTTCTTTTCACGCCCGGAGATCAAGGATCTGCTGGCCTATCTGCGCGTACTGACTAACCAGGACGACGACAGCGCGTTTCTGCGCATCGTAAATACGCCGCGTCGCGAAATCGGTCCGGCCACGCTGCAGAAGCTGGGTGAGTGGGCCACGCTGCGTAATAAGAGCCTGTTTAATGCCAGTTTTGACATGGGGCTGGCTCAGACGCTGAGCGGGCGCGGTCTGGAGCATCTGCAGCGTTTTACCCACTGGCTGAATGAGATTGTGCAGCTGACTGAACGGGAGCCGATCAGCGCGGTGCGCGATCTGATCCGCGGTATCGACTATCAGAGCTGGCTGTTTGAGACCTCCGGCAGTCCGAAAGCCGCAGAGATGCGGATGAAAAACGTCAATACGCTGTTCCAGTGGATGACGGAAATGCTTGAAGGTGATGAGCTGAATGAGCCCATGACGCTGGCACAGGTTGTCACGCGCTTTACCCTGCGCGATATGATGGAGCGGGGAGAGAGTGATGAAGATCTCGACCAGGTTCAGCTGATGACGCTGCACGCGTCAAAAGGGCTGGAATTTCCCTATGTCTACCTGGTGGGCATGGAAGAGGGTCTGTTGCCGCATCAGAGCAGCATTGATGAGAACAATATCGAAGAGGAGCGGCGTCTCGCCTATGTAGGTATTACGCGCGCGCAGAAAGAGCTGACCTTTACGCTCTGCCGTGAGCGCCGCCAGTATGGTGAACTGGTTCGTCCTGAGCCCAGCCGTTTTTTGCTGGAACTGCCGCAGGATGACGTCGAGTGGGAGCGTGAGAAAAAAGTGGTAAGCGCAGAAGAGCGCGTTAAAACCGGGCAAACCCGGGTGGCCGGGTTGCGGGCAATGCTAGCGAATGCAAAAAAGTGATGGCAGCCGTCACGCCATCAGGAGAAGGTCAGGAGCCAGTGAACGTAGGACTGAAAGTGGCTCTCCTGCTCCAGCAGCTCGGCGCGCAGCGGATGCGCCTCCAGCCAGCCCGCCGGCAGCGTAAGGTGCAGCGCATCCTCTTCTGCCAGTAAGCGTACCGCCGGAAGCGTATCGTCACGGCGACGCGTGGAGAAGATGATCGCCAGGCGCAGCAGGCGGCTCAGGCGTTCTGCCGTACGCGGCGGTACGGCATTCTGCTGGGCCAGCAGAGCCAGATCGATACTGCCGCTCTGGTTCTGCAGCAAACAGGCGAGCACTTTTTTCTGCGCGGGCGTAAAGCCAGGCAGATCGAGATGGCGGATCAAATAGGCGGCGTGCTGAGGAGCCTGACGAAAATCGACGCTCAGCCCGATTTCATGTACGGCACAGGCGCTTAACAGCAGATCGCGACAGCGCTGATCAAGCTTCCAGCTCTGGCTGACCTGACGAAAAAAACGTTCAGCCAGCTGCTGCACCCGGTCGGCCTGTTCCACATCGATAGAAAAACGGCGCTGCACATTATGCAGCGTACGGCTGCGGATATCGCGATTGACCGGCAGATGCAGCATGCCATACACCAGGCCTTCGCGCAGCGCGCCGCCTGCCAGCGTCATGCTATCAATATTCAGTTCGTTGAAAATGGCGATGAGAATCGACAAACCGCTGGGAAAGACCAGCGCGCGCTCCAGCGTCAGCCCTTCAATTTCCAGCTCTTCCAGCTTGCCGCACTGAATAGCGCGCTGCTTCAGCTGCTGCAGCTTACTCAGGGTGATACGCTCATCCATCCCCTGCGCCACCATGATCTCCTGCAGAGCCTGAACCGTACCGGATGCACCGACGCAGACCTGCCATCCTTTCTCACGCAGCGCCGCTGCCACAGGTTGCAGCATGTCACGCGCCGCCTGTTCTGCCTGGTCAAAATTCTCCTGCGTCAGATGGCGATTGCTGAAAAACCGCTCCAGCCAGGTCACGCAGCCCATTGAGAGGCTGAACAGCGTGGTCGCGTGCGAACCTTCACCGGTAACCAGTTCGGTGCTGCCGCCGCCAATATCAACCACCAGGCGCTGGTCAGAGCCGCCGGTAGTATGAGCCACGCCCTGATAAATCAGCCGCGCTTCTTCCTCACCGCTGATAACATTGACCGGACAGCCAAGGATCGCTTCAGCAGTGGCGAGAAAGTCTGGCGCATTGCGTGCGATGCGCAGCGTGGCGGTTGCCACCACGCGGATCTGCTCTGGCGGGATATCCTGCAGCTGTTCCGAAAACAGCTTCAGGCACTGCCAGCCGCGCTGCATCGCCTCAGCAGAGAGTTCGCTGTCAGCATTAAGTCCTGCTGCCAGCCGGACTTTGCGCTTGATGCGCGCCACGGTCTGAATAGTGCCGGAAACTTCACGCACCACCAGCATATGAAAGCTGTTAGACCCGAGGTCGATCGCTGCATAGAGTGATGATGCGCTTAGCATGTGGGGTTAACCTGAGCGTTTACGGTTATGGTTACGGGGCGCGCTGCTCCGGCGATTACTGTTGTTGCCGCCGCGGCGCTGACCGTTGCCGGTGCGGTTACGCTGCAGACGTTTTGCCGGTGGCAGATCGCTGAGCAGCGCATCGCTGTTGTATTTGCTGACCGGAATGCCGTGACCGATATACTCCTCAATCGCAGGCAGATTCAGCGCATACTCTTCACACGCGAGGCTGATAGAGTGTCCGCTGGCACCGGCACGGCCGGTACGACCGATACGGTGGACGTAATCTTCACGATCGTCCGGCAGATCATAGTTAAAGACGTGCGTTACGGCCGGAATATGCAGACCGCGTGCCGCGACATCCGTTGCCACCAGAATATCCACGTCGCCTTTGGTAAAATCATCGAGAATGCGCAGGCGCTTTTTCTGCGGGACATCACCGGTCAGCAGACCCACACGATGACCGTCGGCGGCCAGATGGCCCCAGATATCTTCACAGCGGTATTTGGTGTTAGCAAAGATGATGGCGCGATCCGGCCACTCTTCTTCGATCAGCGTCTGCAGCAGGCGCATCTTCTCTTCATTGGATGGATAGAAGAGCTCTTCTTTAATGCGGTGGCCGGTTTTCTGTTCCGGTTCCACTTCGACATATTCCGCGTTGTTCATATGCTCAAACGCCAGTTCCCGGACGCGGTAGGAGAGCGTTGCGGAAAACAGCATGCTCAGACGCTGCGTGGCAGGCGGCATGCGGCGGAATAGCCAGCGAATATCTTTAATAAAGCCGAGATCGAACATGCGATCGGCTTCGTCCAGCACCACAACCTGAATGGCGCCCAGGTTCACATGATTCTGTTTTGCGTAATCGATCAGACGTCCGGTGGTGCCCACCAGGATGTCGACGCCATCAGCGAGCACTTTAAGCTGCTTGTCATAGCCGTCGCCGCCGTAAGCCAGACCCATTTTCAGGCCGGTCACTTTAGCCAGCGGTTCCGCATCGGCGTGAATCTGTACGGCCAGCTCGCGCGTAGGGGCCATGATCAGCGCACGTGGCTGATTAACCTGGCGCCCTTCAGCAGCAGGGTGAGAAAGAAGATAATGAAACGTTGACGTCAGAAACGCCATCGTTTTGCCGGTACCGGTTTGCGCCTGACCCGCAACATCACGCCCTGAAAGCGCAAAAGGCAATGCGAGAGCCTGGATAGGCGTGCAGTGCTGAAAGCCTTTTCTATCAAGGGCTTCCACGACCTGAGGGTGCAGGGCGAAGTCGGAAAACTTCTGTTCGGTTAAGTGTGTTTTGCTCATAGTGTGGTAGAATATCAGCTTACTATCGCTTTACGAAAGCGTATCCGATGAAATAAAGTTAACCAACGTTGGTATATTTTACGCCAATTCGCCAGGCATAATCTTTGGAGTTAAACATGAGCAGCGATAAAATCGTTCACCTCACCGATGACAGTTTCGATACTGACGTGCTGAAAGCCGAGGGTGTTACCCTGGTTGACTTCTGGGCTGAATGGTGTGGTCCTTGCAAAATGATCGCCCCGATCCTTGATGAAGTTGCTGAAGAGTACGACGGTAAGCTTACCATCGCCAAGCTGAACATCGATGAGAACCCAGGTACCGCGCCAAAATATGGCATCCGTGGTATTCCGACCCTGCTGCTGTTTAAAAACGGCGAAGTGGCGGCAACTAAAGTGGGTGCGCTGTCTAAAGGCCAGCTGAAAGAGTTCCTGAACGCCAATCTGGCGTAAGCGCAACGCGCTCTGTTCCGCAGTGGTGAATTTTTTCGCCACTGCTGGACGCCGCTGGTCAGGCGTGCTAATTTGACGATACTGCATTACGCACTTACCTTTGTAGTTTGCATCTAAAGATTTCTCTTGTCAGACCCCGCTCGAGTTGAACGTTTTTGTGGTTTGGCAATCTGACGGCTAGCATACCCGGCATCATCTTTCGACCGTCTCTCGCTTTCTATCGCCCTATCAGACGATACCCGCCGAGCAGCGTTGAAAAAGAGCCATTAACAGGCATGGAATTTTTGCCATACCATTCACGACAATCATTTCGAGAATTACCCCGAGTTTAAGAACCCATCACTATGAATCTTACCGAATTAAAGAATACGCCGGTTTCTGAGCTGATTACTCTCGGCGAAAATATGGGGCTGGAAAACCTGGCGCGCATGCGCAAACAGGACATTATTTTCGCCATCCTCAAACAACATGCGAAGAGCGGCGAAGACATCTTTGGTGATGGCGTGCTGGAGATATTGCAGGACGGATTTGGATTCCTCCGTTCCGGAGACAGCTCCTACCTCGCCGGTCCTGATGATATCTATGTTTCCCCCAGCCAGATTCGTCGTTTTAACCTGCGTACCGGCGACACCATTTCCGGTAAAATCCGTCCGCCAAAAGAGGGCGAGCGCTATTTTGCCCTGCTGAAAGTTAACGAAGTTAACTACGACAAGCCGGAAAACGCCCGCAGTAAGATTCTGTTCGAAAACCTCACGCCGCTGCACGCTAACAGTCGTCTGCGTATGGAGCGGGGTAATGGCTCAACTGAAGACTTAACCGCTCGCGTGCTGGATCTGGCATCGCCAATTGGCCGCGGCCAGCGTGGTCTGATTGTGGCACCGCCAAAAGCGGGTAAAACCATGCTGCTGCAGAACATTGCGCAGAGCATCGCGTATAATCACCCGGATTGCGTCCTGATGGTGCTGCTGATTGACGAGCGTCCGGAAGAAGTGACCGAGATGCAGCGTCTGGTTAAAGGTGAAGTTATCGCCTCTACCTTCGATGAGCCCGCATCCCGCCACGTGCAGGTTGCTGAAATGGTCATCGAAAAGGCCAAGCGCCTGGTCGAGCATAAAAAAGATGTCATCATCCTGCTCGACTCAATTACCCGTCTGGCGCGTGCGTATAACACCGTGGTTCCTGCCTCAGGTAAAGTCCTGACCGGTGGTGTTGATGCCAACGCCCTGCATCGTCCGAAGCGTTTCTTCGGTGCAGCACGTAACGTGGAAGAGGGCGGTAGCCTGACTATCATCGCCACCGCGCTGGTTGATACCGGCTCGAAGATGGATGAGGTCATTTACGAAGAGTTTAAAGGTACAGGTAACATGGAACTGCACCTGTCGCGTAAGATCGCGGAAAAACGCGTCTTCCCGGCCATTGACTACAACCGTTCCGGCACCCGTAAAGAAGAGCTGCTCACCTCTCAGGAAGAGCTGCAGAAGATGTGGATCCTGCGCAAAATTATTCACCCGATGGGCGAGATTGACGCGATGGAGTTCCTCATCAACAAGCTGGCGATGACCAAAACCAACGATGAATTCTTCGATATGATGAAGCGTTCATAAGCGGTTAAAAGCGAAGCAATGATATTGTTACGCAGGTAATAAATCGGCATTATTTCTGTTAAACGCCACGGCTTATCGTGGCGTTTTTTATTTGTGCGCATTAGGATTAGGCGAGTCAGAAACGTTTTAGAATGACGCAAGCAGAAAGGCGGCGATTTTTTCAGCAACCGCGCGCGCTGCGGCCTGGTCAGACAGGGATATACAGCAATAACCGGGATTTTGCTTATTGTTGTCCACGATTTTAGCTGAGAGCGTTAATGTGAATTTACTCACTATGGGTGCAGAGCTGGGTTTAACTTTTCTCTTCTCTCTGGCATTCCTTTTTATGGCCCGTAANAAAAAAAATCGGATTAGTTGATAAGCCCAATGCAAGGAAAAAGCATCAGGGCGTTATTCCTCTCGTTGGCGGTATTTCCGTTTACGCTGGCGTTTGCTTCGCTTTCCTTATTACGCAGTCCTATATGCCGAACGGCCTGCTCTATCTGTTCTGTGCCGGCGTGCTGGTGCTGGTCGGCGCACTCGACGATCGCTTTGATATCAGCGTAAAGTTTCGCGCCTGTATGCAGGCGATTATCGCCGTGGTCATGATGTATGGCGCCAAGCTCTATTTGCTGAGTCTGGGTTTTATTGTGGGTCCGGTGGAGATTGTCGTAGGTCCCTTTGGCTACGTATTAACGCTGTTCGCCGTCTGGGCGGCAATTAATGCGTTTAACATGGTCGACGGTATCGATGGTCTGCTGGGCGGGCTCTCCTGCGTAACGTTCGGTGCAATGGGGATCATTCTCTATTTCGACGGCATGACCAGCCTGGCAATGTGGTGTTTCGCCATGATCGCCGCCACGATTCCCTATATTTTGCTGAACCTCGGTTTTCTGGGCAAACGCTATAAAGTGTTTATGGGTGATGCCGGCAGTACCATGATCGGTTTCACCATTATCTGGATCCTGCTGGAAACGACGCAGGGCCTGAGCCATCCGATTACGCCGGTAACCGCGCTGTGGCTGATCGCCATCCCGCTGATGGATATGGTGGCTATCATGTATCGCCGGCTGCGCAAGGGCATGAGTCCATTCTCAGCCGACAGGCAACATATTCACCATCTCATCATGCGTGCCGGCTTCTCGTCACGTCAGGCTTTTTTACTGATCACGCTGGCGGCGGCGCTGCTGGCCGGCATTGGCGTGCTCGGCGAATATCTGGCGTTCATACCTGAGTGGGTCATGCTGGTGCTCTTCCTGGTGGCATTTCTGCTCTATGGCTACTGCATTAAGCACGCGTGGCGTATGGCACGAATGATTCGCCGTCTCAAGCGCAGATGGAATCACGCGCATATCAATAAAACATGACCTGGATAAGCATCAGATAAGGACACCGCTGTTATGAACTCTGTTGTGGAGAACGAACTGGATATTCGCGGCCTGGGCTGCACGCTGTGGCGCGGTAAACGCTGGATAGCGGGCTGCGCTGTTCTGTTTGCCCTGCTGGCCTGGCTGGCTTCAATGCTGATGAAACAGGCGTGGAGCACCACGGCAGTTACCGACAGGCCTACGGTTAGCATGCTGGGTGACTACTATGTACAGCAGCAGTTTCTGAACAACCTCGATATCCACAGCAATACGCTAAGCCTGAATAATCCGGCCCCTACCGTGATGGATGAGGTCTATCAGGAGTTCACCATGCAGCTCGCTTCCTGGGATACGCGGCGCGACTTCTGGCAGCAGACCGACTATTTTAAAAGTCGTAAAAGCGGTAATGCGCATAATGATGCGGCTTTGCTGGATGATATGATCACCAATATCCAGTTTATGCCGGCAGATAGCGCGCACAACACGCTTGATACGGTGCGGCTGGTGGCAGAAACCGCCGGCGACGCTAACAATCTTCTGCGTCAGTACATTGCTTACGCCAGTGAGCGTGCGGCGCGCCATCTGAATGAAGAGCTGAAAGGCGCATGGCAGGCGCGTAACGTGCAGCTGCAGTCGCAGGTTGATCGGCAGCAGGCGGTGGCGCAGGCGGTGTACGATCGCCAGCGTCAGCGCATTGAGCAGGCGCTGAAGCTCGCCAGTCAGCAGGGTATTACCGATAACCGTGCGCCTGCTGCAGGTGAGAGCCTGCCAGAGAGCGATCGCTTTTTACTGGGCCAGCAGCGGCTACAGGCGCAGCTCGATATGCTGCAGGCCAGCGGCCCCGCCTACGATTTGAGCTATGATCAAAACAGGGCGATGCTGAGCACGCTACAGGCTGGCCCCCGCCTTGATAAACAGTTCCAGACTTACCGCTACCTGCGCACGCCGGAAGAGCCCGTTTCACGCGACAGCCCGCGCCGTCTGTTTATGATGGTGATGTGGGGAGCGATCGGTGCGCTGGTCGGAGCGGGTGTGGCGCTGGTGCGCCGGCCGCGCGCGTTATCAGCTATTCGCCAATAAGAGAATCAGCGTGAAAGTACTGACTGTATTTGGCACCCGTCCTGAAGCCATCAAAATGGCGCCGCTGGTGCAGGCACTGGCGCAGGATGCTGCGTTTGAATCCCGCCTGTGCGTCACCGCACAGCACCGTGAAATGCTCGATCAGGTGCTGCATCTGTTTCAGCTGCAGCCCGATTATGATTTAAATATCATGCGCCCGGAGCAGGGGCTGACCGAGATTACCTGTCGTATTCTGCAGGGCATGAAAACCGTCTTAGCCGATTTTAAACCTGATGTGGTGCTGGTGCATGGTGATACCACCACCACGCTGGCGGCCAGCCTGGCGGCCTTTTATCAGCAGATCCCGGTAGGACACGTCGAGGCCGGTTTACGCACCGGTAATCTGATGTCGCCCTGGCCGGAGGAGGCTAACCGCACGCTCACAGGCCATCTGGCAAGCTATCACTTTACGCCGACCACCACATCGCGGCAGAACCTGCTGCGGGAAAACCTGCCCGATGCGCGTATCTTTGTCACCGGCAATACGGTAATCGATGCGCTGCTGTGGGTGCGCGACCGCGTGCTGACCAACGCCGATCTCAATGCCCGCCTGGCGGCGCACTATCCGTTTCTGGAACCGGACAAAAAGCTGATCCTGGTTACCGGTCACCGGCGCGAAAGTTTTGGTAAGGGCTTTGAGCGTATCTGCAGTGCGCTGGCGCAGATTGCGCGCCTTCATCCGCAGGCGCAGATCGTCTATCCGGTGCATCTCAATCCCAACGTCAGCGAGCCGGTTAACCGGATACTTAGCGGCATCGGTAATATCATTCTGATCGAACCGCAGGAGTATCTGCCCTTTGTCTGGTTAATGAACCGTGCCTGGCTGATCCTCACCGATTCCGGCGGGATTCAGGAAGAGGCGCCGTCGCTGGGGAAACCGGTGCTGGTGATGCGCGACACCACCGAGCGGCCGGAAGCGGTCGCGGCAGGTACGGTAAAACTGGTTGGCACCGATGTCGATACCATTGTCGCTGAAGTCACTTTGCTGCTGCAGGATGAAGAGGCGTGGCAGAGTATGAGCCGGGCACACAACCCTTATGGCGACGGCCACGCCTGCGCGCGTATTCTGCAGGCGCTGAACAACAACAGAGTTTAATTATGTCTTTTAATACCATTTCCGTAATCGGACTGGGTTACATCGGGCTGCCAACGGCAGCCGTTTTCGCTTCAAGGGGAAAGCAGGTCGTAGGCGTGGATGTCAATCTGCGCGCCGTTGAAACCATCAACCGGGGTGAAATCCATATTGTGGAGCCCGATCTCGGCGAGGTGGTCCGTCAGGCGGTGCAGCAGGGGCTGCTGCGCGCCACCACGACGGCAGAACCGGCAGATGCGTTTCTGATCGCTGTCCCCACGCCCTTTATGAACGATCATCAGCCAGACCTGAGCTTTGTCCGCGCGGCCGCGCTGTCGCTGGCACCGGTGCTGAAAACAGGCGATCTGGTAATTCTGGAATCAACTTCGCCAGTCGGCGCTACAGAGCAGATGGCGGAATGGCTGGCCGAGGCGCGTCCCGATCTGCGCTTCCCTCAGCATGATGGCGAGAGCGACATCTTTATCGCCTACTGTCCGGAGCGGGTGCTGCCCGGCAAGGTGATGACCGAACTGCTGGAGAACGATCGCGTGATTGGCGGCATGACGCCCGCCTGTTCGGCACGGGCCAGCGAGCTGTATCGTATTTTCCTGCGCGGAGCCTGCGTTGAAACCAACGCGCGTACGGCGGAGATGTGCAAGCTGACGGAAAACAGCTTCCGCGATGTCAATATCGCCTTTGCTAATGAGCTGTCGCTGATCTGCGCCGATCAGAAGATCAACGTCTGGGAGCTGATTGCGCTGGCGAACCGGCATCCGCGCGTCAATATTCTGCAGCCCGGACCGGGCGTGGGCGGACACTGTATTGCCGTCGACCCGTGGTTTATCGTGGCGCAGAACCCGCAGCAGGCGCGGCTGATCCGTACCGCGCGTGAAGTGAATGATGCCAAACCAGGCTGGGTACTGGAGCAGGTAAAACAGGCGCTGGCGGAGTGCGCGACGCAGAGCGATAAGCGCGCCAGCGAGATCGCTATTGCCTGTTTCGGGCTGGCGTTTAAGCCCGATATCGACGATCTGCGTGAGAGCCCGGCGATGGTGGTCGCGCAGCGCATTGCGGCGTGGCACAGCGGAGAAACCTGGGTTGTCGAGCCGCACGTTACAACGATTCCTGACCGGCTGGCGCAGGACGCCTCGCTGGTAACCGTGGAGCAGGCGCTGCAGCAGGCTGACATTCTGGTGATGCTGGTCGATCATGCACAGTTCCGGGCCATTGACGCTGCGCAGATTACCCAGCCGTGGATTGTCGATACCAAAGGGGTATGGCGATGAAACGCTTTCTGATCACCGGCGGCGCGGGATTTATAGGCTCAGCGCTGGTGCGCTTTCTGATTGAAAGCACGGAGCATCAGGTCGTGGTGGTGGACAAGCTAAGCTACGCCGGCAATCTGGCGTCGCTGGCTGGCGTGCAGCAGCATCCGCGTTTTGCCTTTGAACAGGTTGATATCTGTAACCGGCCGGCGCTTGATCGGGTGCTGGCGCACTATCAGCCCGACTGCGTAATGCATCTGGCAGCAGAAAGCCACGTTGACCGCTCGATTGATGGGCCATTCGCCTTTATCGAAACCAACATTGTCGGCACTTATCATCTGCTGGAAGCGGTACGCCACTACTGGCAGGCGATGGAGAGCACGCGCAAAGCGGGCTTCCTGCTGCACCATATTTCCACAGACGAAGTCTTTGGCGATCTGCACGGTACGGATGATTTTTTCACCGAAACCACGCCTTATGCGCCGAGCAGCCCCTACTCCGCATCAAAAGCCAGCAGCGATCATCTGATGCGTGCCTGGATGCGAACGTACGGACTGCCGGTGATCGTTACCAACTGCTCCAATAATTATGGCCCGTGCCATTTTCCGGAAAAGCTGATCCCGCTGACTATCATCAATGCGCTGGCGGGCAAGGCGCTGCCGGTCTATGGCAACGGCAGCCAGATCCGCGACTGGCTCTATGTGGAAGATCATGCGCGTGCGCTCTATACCGTTGTCAGTCACGGCAAAGCAGGAGAGACCTACAATATTGGCGGGCATAATGAGCGACGTAACCTTGAGGTAGTGCACGCCCTGTGCGATCTGCTGGATGAGCTTGCCGCCGGGCAACGTCCTGCGGCAATTAACAGCTACCGCGAGCTGATCGCCTTTGTCACCGACCGTCCCGGACACGATCTGCGTTACGCCATCGATGCCAGCAAAATTGCCCGCGAGCTGGGCTGGACCCCACAGGAAACCTTCGAGAGCGGCATACGTAAAACGGTGGAGTGGTATCTGGCCAACCCGCAGTGGTGGCAGGCTATTCTCAACGGCAGCTATCGCGCTGAACGCCTCGGCTTAAACGCATCGCGCTGAAGCAGAGCCAGAAGGAGCAATGATGAAAGGTATTATTCTGGCGGGTGGTTCAGGCACGCGCCTGCATCCGGTTACCCGCGCAATTTCCAAGCAGCTGCTGCCGGTGTATGACAAGCCGATGATCTATTATCCCCTTTCAGTGCTGATGCTGGCAGGCATCCGCGATGTGTTAATCATTACCACGCCTGAGGACCGGGCGCACTTTGAGCGACTGCTGGGGGATGGCAGTGAGTTTGGTGTCCGGCTTTCCTATGCTGAACAGCCAAGCCCGGATGGACTGGCGCAGGCGTTTATTATTGGTGAATCGTTTATTGGTGACGACCACTGCTGTCTGGTGCTGGGCGACAATCTCTACTTTGGTCAGGGTTTTAGTCCGAAACTGAAGAAAGTGGCTGCCCGGACGGAAGGCGCGACGCTCTTCGCTTACCAGGTGATGGATCCCGAGCGGTTCGGCGTGGTGGAATTTGATGAGGCGTTTAATGCGCTTTCAATTGAAGAGAAGCCGGCGCAGCCAAAATCGCGCTGGGCGGTGACCGGACTCTATTTTTACGATCGCCGCGTGGTGGAGTTTGCCAAGCGCGTCCAGCCCTCGGCGCGCGGTGAGCTGGAAATTACGGCGATTAACCAGATGTACCTGGAGGCGGGCTCACTCTCTGTTGAGCTGCTGGGGCGCGGGTTCGCCTGGCTGGATACCGGCACGCATGACAGCCTGGTTGAGGCCAGCGTCTTTGTGCAGACGGTAGAAAAGCGGCAGGGATTCAAGATAGCCTGCCTGGAAGAGATTGCCTGGCGCAACGGCTGGCTGAGCGATGCTCAGCTACAGGCGGCAGGCGAGGCGTTAACCAAAACCGGCTACGGCCGGTATCTGCTGGATATTTTACATGCCCGTCCGCGTCAGTATTGATCCCCTTGAGTGGGAGAGTGAGTTCTTTCATCAGCCCACGGCGCGCCTGACGCTGCAGGGTGAGCTGACGTTGCCTCAGGCGCTGCAGCAGGCGACGGGACTGCTGCAGATAAAAGTTCCCGCAGAGCAGACCGCGGCGATTGATGCGGTCTGCCAGCACGGCTTTCAGCTGGTTGAGGGAGAAGCCGATCTGACATTACCGCTGACGCAGACGGCGCGTCAGCCCGGCATACGAATTGCGCGTGAGGCGCAAATCCCGGCGCTGCGTGCCGCCGCCGCAGAAGCCTTCAGCCAGAGCCGGTTTCGTGCACCCTGGTTTGACGCGGCCGACAGCGGCCGGTTTTATGCGCAGTGGATTGAAAACGCGGTGCGCGGCACCTTTGATCACCAGTGCCTGATCGCCTGCGATGAACAGGGCAGCCTGCAGGGCTTTGTCTCCCTGCGAGAAGTGAACGGCGATGTGCGTATCGGACTGCTGGCGGTGCTGCCTGACGCCCGGTCGCAGGGAACCGGCCAGCGTCTGCTGCTGGCTGCGGCTGACTGGGGCCGGGTGCGCCAGCTGGCGCAGCTGCGCGTTGCCACGCAGCTCAGCAATCTTGCAGCGATGCGCCTCTATTTACGCTGCGGTGCCCGGCTGGAAAGCACCGCCTACTGGTTTTACAGGAAAGCATCATGATCCCTTTTAACGCGCCCCCTGTGGTGGGCACTGAAACAGACTATATGCAGTCGGCGATGGCCAGCGGCAAGCTGTGCGGTGACGGCGGCTTTACCCGGCGCTGCCAGCAGTGGATGGAGCAGCATTTTGGCAGTAAAAAAGTGCTGCTGACGCCCTCCTGCACCGCCTCGCTGGAGATGGCCGCGCTGCTGATCAACATCGAGCCCGGTGATGAAGTGATCATGCCGAGCTATACCTTTGTCTCCACCGCAAACGCGTTTGTGCTGCGCGGCGCCACCATTGTCTTTGTTGACGTGCGCCCGGATACGATGAACATCGATGAGACACTGATTGAGGCTGCGATCACGCCGAAAACGCGCGCTATCGTACCGGTACACTATGCGGGCGTGGCGTGTGAAATGGACACCATTATGGCGCTGGCCGCAAAGCATCAGCTTTATGTCATCGAAGATGCCGCACAGGGCGTCATGTCACAGTATAAAGGCCGCGCGCTTGGCACCATCGGGCACATCGGCTGCTTTAGCTTTCACGAAACGAAAAATTACACCGCCGGAGGTGAAGGCGGCGCGACGCTGATAAATGATGCGGCGCTCACCGAGCGTGCTGAAATTATCCGGGAAAAAGGCACCAACCGCAGTCAGTTTTTCCGTGGTCAGGTGGATAAATATACCTGGCGCGATATCGGCTCAAGCTACCTGATGGCCGATCTGCAGGCAGCCTATCTCTGGGCGCAGCTGGAAGCGGCACAGACCATTAATCAGCAGCGACTGCGACTGTGGCAGCGCTACTACGATGCGCTGCAGCCGCTGGCGGCTCAGGGGCGGATCGCGCTGCCGGCAGTGCCGGATAGCTGCCGTCATAACGCGCATATGTTCTATCTGAAACTGCGCGACAGTGGCGATCGCGAAGCGCTGATACGCTGGATGAAAGAAGCGGAAATCCTCACGGTATTTCACTATATTCCGCTGCATACGTCGCCTGCCGGTGAGCGGTTTGGCCGCTTCCACGGTGAAGATCGCGTCACCACGCGCGACAGCGAGCGCCTGCTGCGCCTGCCGCTGTTCTATAACCTGTCAGATAACAATCAGCGTACCGTGATTAGCTCTCTGCTGAGCTACTTTGCCTGATGTCGCTGGCAAAAGCATCGGTCTGGACCGCGGCCTCCACGCTGGTAAAAATTGCGGCTGGCCTGCTGGTGATAAAGCTGCTGGCGCTGAGTTTCGGTCCGGAAGGCGTCGGGCAGGCGGGTAACTTCCGGCAGCTGATCACCGTGCTCGGCGTACTGGCCGGCGCAGGCATTTTTAATGGCGTGACCGCCAGCGTGGCGCAGCTGCAGCATGAACCTGCGCAGCTGCGGGCGCTGACCGGCACGGCCTCTGCGATGGTGCTGGGCTTCTCGGCGCTGCTGGCCGCCGGTCTGCTGCTGGGCGCGGCACCGGTCAGCCGGGTGCTGTTTGGGCATGAGCACTACCAGAGCGTGGTGCGCATCGTGGCGTTTCTGCAGTTTGGCATCGCCTGGGCAAACCTGGCGCTGGCGCTGCTGAAAGGCTTTCGCGATGCGCGCGGTAATGCCCTGGCGCTGATAACCGGCAGCCTGACAGGCGTGGCCGGTTATATTATTTGCTGGTGGCTGGGCGGTTATCAGGGAGCGCTGGCGGGACTGGCGCTGGTTCCGGCGCTGCTGGTAGTACCGGCGCTGATTATGCTGCGGCGCCATCGTGCGGTGCTGCCGCTGCGCTGGCTCAGACCGGTATGGCAACCGGAACGGGCACGCAATCTGGCAAAGTATACGCTGATGGCGCTGATGACGTCGATCACGCTGCCGGTTGCGTGGGTGATGATGCGTAATCTGCTGGCGGAACAGCAGGGCTGGGCGCAGGTGGGATTATGGCAGGGCGTGACGACGATCTCTGACGCCTATCTGCAGTTTATTACCGCCACTTTCAGCGTCTGGCTGCTGCCGACGCTGGCACGCCTGGAGGATAAGCAGCAGATTGCACGGGAGATAGGCCGCGCGCTGCGGTTTGTACTGCCGGCGGTGGCGGCCGCCAGTTTCGCTGTCTGGCTGCTGCGCGACATGGCGATCTGGCTGCTGTTTTCCCCGCAGTTTAGCGGCATGCGCGATCTTTTTATCTGGCAGTTATGTGGCGATCTCTTTAAAGTCGGCGCCTATGTTTTCGGATATCTGGTGATCGCCAAAGCGTCGCTGCGCTTCTATATTCTCACCGAGATCAGCCAGTTTGCTTTGCTGACGCTGTTTTCGCGCTGGCTGATCCCGCTTCACGGCGCGGCTGGCGCAGCGCAGGCGTATATGGCGACCTATATACTCTATTTTGCCCTTTGCTGTGGCGCTTTCCTGATTTATTGCCGGACAAAATGACGTTATTTCATGTGCTGGGATCTGATATCCCGCATCACAATCAGACGGTGCTGCGTTTCTTTAATGACGTGATGGGCACTGAATTGCCTGCCGCCGCGCCGCGCCGCTTTATGGTGGTTGCTGCGCCTGGCTCGCTGCCCGCCTGTAGCCAGCTGCAGATCGAAACTTTCGCCACTAAAGCCGCGCTGGCGCAGGCGATGATAGCGCGCGCCGCCGATCGCTCTCAGCGCTTTTTCTTTCACGGACAGTTTAACCCGCGTATCTGGCTGGCGCTGCTCAGTGGAAAGATCCGCCGCCATCAGGCGTTCTGGCATGTCTGGGGAGCTGACCTGTATGAAGAGGGCGCCGGGCTGAAATATCGTCTGTTCTATCTGCTGCGCCGCATCGCACAGGGGCGTGTGGCTCAGGTATTTGCTACGCGCGGCGATCTCTTTTTTTATCAGCAGCGGCATCCGCAGGTGCCGGCGTCGCTGCTCTATTTTCCGACGCGCATGCCTGATATTGCGCTGCCGGCAGCCACGGCATCGGAGGGTGCGCTGACGATCCTGCTGGGTAACTCCGGCGATCGCAGCAACCGGCACATTGAAGGATTACAGGCGATACGCCGGCAGTTTGGCGAGCAGGTCAGCGTGCTGGTCCCGCTTGGCTACCCGGCCAACAACTATGCCTATATCGATGAGATCGATGCGGCGGCGCAGCGTCTGTTTCCGGCCGGGCAGGTTACGCTGATCCGCGACAGGCTCGATTTTCCAGCCTACCTGCAGCTGCTCAGACGCTGCCAGCTTGGCTATTTTATGTTTGAGCGGCAGCAGGGGATTGGCACGCTCTGTTTGCTGATTCAGGCTAACATTCCCTTTGTGCTGAACCGTAAAAATCCGTTCTGGCGCGATCTCAGCGAGCAGGGTGTTCCGGTGCTGTTCAGCTGTGATGAACTTGATGCCAGCCGCATCGCGGAAGCGCAGCGCCAGCTGACGGCGTGTGACAAGCCGGCCATCGCTTTTTTTGCGCCGGGCTATCTTGCCGGCTGGCGCCATGCGCTCAGCCTGAGTGAAGGAAGTGCATCATGAGTCTGCTGCAGTTTAGTGGTCTGCTGGTGGTTTATCTCTGCTCGCTGGGCTTTATCCTGACGCTCACCTGGCGTGAGTTCAGGCGCGTGCGCTTTAACTTTCATCTCTTCTTTACGCTGCTGTTTCTGCTGACCTTCTACTTTGGTTTTCCGCTGACCAGCATACTGGTGTTCCGCTTTGATGTGGCCGTGGTACCGCCAGCCTTTCTGCTGCAGGCGCTGCTGGCAGCCACCAGCTTCTACGCTGTTTATTACGTCAGTTATAAAGTCCGGCTGCGACCGGCCAGCGCCGCGTCGCGCAAGCCGTGGCTGGTTATGGATCGGGTGGAGACGCATCTCACCTGCCTGCTGCTGGCGCTGGTGGCGATTGGCACGGTGACCGTGTTTTTCATGCATAACGGGCTGCTGCTGTTCCGGCTTTCCGCCTATAACCAGATTTTCTCGAGTGAGGTTTCTGGCGTGGCGCTCAAGCGCTTCTTCTATTTCTTTATTCCGGCGATGCTAATCCGCTATTTTCTGCATCCGACACAGCGGCAGTGGCTGCTGTTTCTGCTGGTGACGGTGGCGTTTGGCTTGCTGACCTATGCGCTGGTGGGCGGTACGCGCGCAAACATCATCATCGCTTTTGCGCTGTTTCTGTTCATCGGTATTACGCGCGGCTGGATCACGCTCTGGATGCTGGCAGGGGCAGGCGCGATGGCGATCTGCGGTATGTTCTGGCTGGCGCTGCGGCGCTACAACCTGGATGTGGCCGGGGCAGAGGCCTTTTATACGTTTCTCTACCTGACGCGGGATACGTTCTCGCCGTGGGAGAACCTGGCGCTGCTGCTGCAGAACTATGACAAAATCGACTTTCAGGGGCTGGCGCCGCTCTGGCGCGACTTTTATGTCTTTATTCCGGGCTGGCTGTGGCCCGATCGCCCCTCTGCGATCCTGAACAGCGCTAACTACTTTACCTGGGAAGTGCTGAATAACCACTCCGGCCTGGCCATTTCGCCGACGCTGATCGGTTCGCTGCTGATCATGGGTGGCGTGCTGTTTATTCCACTGGGTGCGGTCGCGGTGGGTCTCCTGATGAAAGGCTTTGACGCGCTTTATACGCAGGGACGTGACAGCGACAACCGCTATAGCGGCGCGGTGCTGCAGAGTTTCTGTTTCGGCGCGGTGTTTAACATGATCGTTCTCGCTCGCGAGGGGCTGGACGCATTCGGCTCGCGCGTGGTGTTTTTCTGCATCATTTTTGCCGCCTGTACAGGCCTGGCAAAGCTGCTCAGCTGGCTGCTGGCGCGCGCAGGGCTTATTCGTCCGCGTCGTGTTCAGGCGCTGCGCGGTTCCTCCTGATCACCGGGCAAACGGAAGATGAAAACCATGAAGACCACTGAGCCGCATTACGCGATACGCGGCGTTGATCTGCACGCGTTTAACGATATGGAGAGCTTTGTCAGCTTTCTGCTGCCTGACAATACGCCCCGTTGCGGTACGCTGATTGCCATCAATGCTGAAAAGATGCTGACGCTGGAAGAAGATGCGCAGCTGCGCGCTCTGATTAGCGAAGCTGAGTTTAAATATCCGGATGGCATCAGTATTGTCCGCTCGCTGCGCAAAAAGTATCCGCAGCTGCAGGTTAGCCGCATTGCCGGTGCCGATCTGTGGGAGGCGCTGATGGAGCGCGCCGGACGCACCGGGATCCCGGTATTTTTAATTGGCGGCCGCGAGCAGGTACTGCAGGAGACCTGCGACAAACTGCAGCGTCAGTGGAACGTAAATATTGTTGGCAGCCAGAACGGCTATTTTGCCCCGGCTGACCGCGAGGCGCTGTTTGCACGTATCGCTGCGAGCGGCGCAAAAATCGTTACCGTAGCGCAGGGCTCACCACGTCAGGAGCTTCTGATGCGTGACTGCCGCCAGCACTGGCCCGACGCACTCTATATGGGGGTGGGCGGCACGTATGATGTTTTCACCGGCAACGTTACCCGTGCACCACGTCTCTGGCAGCGTCTGGGGCTGGAGTGGCTCTATCGGCTGATCCGGCAGCCTTCACGCTGGCGCCGGCAGTTAAAGCTGCTGAAATATTTGCGCTACCACTGGCGGGGCGATCTCTGAGGCTGCTGATTAATCCAGCGATTTTTTAGCTTATAAGCATGAAATTGCGCTATTTATCGACGGAATGCACAAAGCATAACCAAACGCGTTTTTTTCTTTAAAAAGCACTGGACAGGGTGAAGCCAAATACGTAGTATGCCCATCCGCAACGGCGCTACGCGCCCGTAGCTCAGCTGGATAGAGCGCTGCCCTCCGGAGGCAGAGGTCTCAGGTTCGAATCCTGTCGGGCGCGCCATTTTCTTTCAGGCGCAAGAGCTTCGGTGGTTTGTTTTAACCGCGTTATGCAGTGAATAGTAAGCGTGACAGCTTACGCACCAGAATTATGGTGGCTATAGCTCAGTTGGTAGAGCCCTGGATTGTGATTCCAGTTGTCGTGGGTTCGAGTCCCATTAGCCACCCCAGATTTTGCTGGGACATGCGAAGGTGGCGGAATTGGTAGACGCGCTAGCTTCAGGTGTTAGTGTTCTTACGGACGTGAGGGTTCAAGTCCCTCTCTTCGCACCAGGCAGAATTTTAGTAACAGAAGTAAAGAAGTAAAAAATCGGCGAGTAGCGCAGCTTGGTAGCGCAACTGGTTTGGGACCAGTGGGTCGGAGGTTCGAATCCTCTCTCGCCGACCATATTCGAAAAGCCTGCTTGAAAAAGCAGGCTTTTTTCGTTTGCGTGTAATCTGTGGCCAGGGCCGCATAAATGCGACCCCTACAGAAAACACGCGACACGATCTGCGAACCCTGAAAATACGCGATACGATCTGCGGCCTCCACAAAACCGTAGGGGCGCCATTTATGGCGCCCTGGTTAAAGGCGGATTCGATACGTAATGACGTAACCCGCGATACGATCTGCGGCCNCCACAAAACCGTAGGGGCGCCATTTATGGCGCCCTGGTTAAAGGCGGATTCGATACGTAATGACGTAACCCGCGATACGATCTGCGGCCTCCACAAAACCGTAGGGGCGCCATTTATGGCGCCCTGGTTAAAGGCGGGTGCGATACGTAATGACGTAATCCGCGATACGATCGCGGCCAGGATCGCATAAATGCGACCCCTACAATTTCGTAGGGGCGCCATTTATGGCGCCCTGGTTAAAGGCGGATTTGATACGTAATGACGTAACCCGCGATACGATCTGCGGCCCCAAAAAAACCGTAAGGGCGCCATTTATGGCGCCCTGGTTAAAGGCGAGTGCGATACGTAATGACGTAACCCGCGATACGATCTGCGGCCCCACAAAACCGTAGNGATACGTAATGACGTAACCCGCGATACGATCTGCGGCCCCAAAAAAACCGTAAGGGCGCCATTTATGGCGCCCTGGTTAAAGGCGAGTGCGATACGTAATGACGTAACCCGCGATACGATCTGCGGCCCCACAAAACCGTAGGGGCGCCATTTATGGCGCCCTGGTTAAAGGCGGATGCAATACGTAATGACGTAGCCCGCGATACGATCTGCGGCCAGGGTCGCATAAATGCGACCCCTACAATTTCGCAGGGGCACCATTTATGGCGCCCTGGTTAAGGGCGGGTGCGATACGTAATGACGTAATCCGCGATACGATCTGCGGCCAGGGTCGCATAAATGCGACCCCTACAATTTCGCAGGGGCGCCATTTATGGCGCCCTGGTTTGAACCCGCAATGCGACCCCTGCAGTTATTGTCGTATTTTTGCGACAAATAACTAATTGATAATATTATCTTTATTCCGCAAGAGATCTATTTGTCGTGGTTTTGCGACAGAAATGACCGCAGTGGCATACTGCCTGCGGCATCCCGCTTTTCAGATAGAAGAACAGCAGCGTTAACTTCCTGAACCCTAAAAGTTTTTTAAGAAAAATGCCATTTTGGCACATCTTGTGCAATACTTTCTGTCGTAGATGCTCATTCCACCTCTTATGTCCGCCCTGGCGACATAAACCTGGGAATGATGCAGAGCCCCTTACGGTATCCGTTGTCCAGCCTGGCAGTAACGCTGTGCGCTACTGTAGTTAGACGGACATTACGTTGAGTCGGATACCATCAGTTGTCTTACGACCTGATCTTACACCTGCTTTTGGCAGGTGTTTTTTTATCTGTTTGCGGCGGGATGGCACGGTTCAGGCAAAAAAAAGCCGGGACAAGCCCGGCAGACAAACAACAAGCATAAATCAGGTTGCCGGATTGTTCTTCAGCGTCATCAGCAGACCCTCGCGGCGCATGCTGGCCGCATCCTCCGGACGCTGCAGGCGATCGTAGACGTCCGCCAGCCAGGCATAGTCAAACGCATCAGGACGCTGCGCCAGCGCCTGTTCAAACGCATCGGCGGCCTGCTGCCATTCGCCGTGGCGCATCAGCAGCTGCCCCAGCGTACTGTGCAGCAGCGGCGTTGCGCCATGCTGTTTGATCTGCTGACGCAGCGCTTTCTCCAGCGCATCAGGGTTGCCGCTTTTAATGCGCGGCATCAGCAGCACCAGCCGATCGTCATACTGCTTTTTCAGACCGTCCAGCACGATATCCTGAGCCGTGTCGGGATCGTTGCACTCGATCAGATGCTCACTCATGGCGACCTGCAGCGCAGTCTCCTGACGCGTCTTGCGGCTTTGACTCTGCCACCAGCGCTTCAGGCCCTCACTACCCTGATCGGCCATCGCCTGATTCATCAGGCCCAGCCACGCCTGCTGCTGCAGCGCATGACGCTGCGCATCATCGTTAACTTTGGCTTTTTGCATCGCGGGCAGAATATCCAGCAGGGCACTCCAGGCACCGGTGCGAATATAGGCCTGCTCCGCCAGACGCAGCACCTCCGGATGGCGCGGCGCAACCTCCAGCAGACGGTCGACACCGTGACGCGCCGCATGATCTTCATTGCGCGCCAGCTGCAGCCGGACCCGGGTGATCTCTACCGGGATAGTATTGTTATCTGCCAGTTCAGAGGCGCGTTCCAGATGCTGATTAGCGCGGATTTCATCGCCGCGCTGCTGTGCCGCTTCGGCCGCAAGCAGATAGTTTGCTACCGGCTGATCGGCGTGATCGGCATTCTTCGCCAGCAGCTTCTCGGCCTGCTGATAGTCACCTTCAGCCAGCTTCATCAGCGCATGCTGCGTGTGACGCTGCGCGCTGCGACGTTTGCGGCCGGTGAACCAGCCGCGCGTACGGACGCCGGTGCGGAACAGACGGCGCAGGATCCATTCTGCCAGCAGAATCACCAGCAGGCTCAGGACCAGGATAATCCCCAGCCCCGTCACGCTGGTCTCAATATTCCAGTTATCCGTCTGGATCAGCACATAACCCTGATGCCCGGCGACCATCGGGCCCAGCACGACGCCAGCCAGCAACAGCAGGAAAAGTACCAGTACTTTTAGCATGGTCAGCCTCCCTGTTGTTCAGCCGCAACCGATGGCTGCGCCAGCAGATTGCGCACGCGCGTTTGCATCAGTTTTTCCAGCAGCGGCTGACTCTCCAGCGAATCCGGCACGTCCATTGAGATAGTCTGCTGGCTCAGCTCATCCAGCTGTGCAAGAAACGCCCGGGTCGCCGCATCGTTAGTGTCATACCAGGCGCGTACCCAGCTCGATACCGCATCCAGCGACTGCTTATAAATCTCCTCCTGATGACGCGGCACCGCCTGCGCAGCAACCAGCAGACGGGAGCGGATATTCTCACGCAGATAGACGTCCTGATTAGGCGCCAGAAGCGGCTGAGCGGTATTATCGCGGCGGCGGATGGTAATGAAATCATCCATAAAGTTATGCCAGCTCTTCACCAGATTCTGCCGCCATTCGTGCAGCGAGCCGGAGAGTTCGCCACCGTCGCTATCCATGGGCGCATCGTCGTTATCGTTGTCCGCCAGGCGCAGATTGTCTACACCATTAGAGAGCTGATTCAGTTTGAGAATAATGCCGTCGTAGTCGACCTGGCTGACGGCCGAAAGTGAGCTGATATCCTGCGTCAGCGCCCGGCGGACATTGGTCATGCTGGGATCGTTCATCTCAGCCAGACTGGTATCGGCACTTTTCAGCAGAGCAGCGGCCGTGGTGACATCCTGATCGCTCCAGAGTTTGCGGCCCGCCAGTTTGACCAGATAGTCAGCCTGTGCCAGCAGCCAGGTGCGGGTATCATTACCGGAAATAGTGGCGACTTTTTCGCGCAGCGTCTCCAGCTCTTTTGCACTGTTATCCTGCTTAGTGCGCGCTTCCTGCAGGGCAGTGCCCGCGTCAGTCAGCTGCTGCGTCAGCTGGCGTTTGTCGCTGCCAAGCTGCTGCTGCAGCGCGCTGAGCTGCTCACTGAGCTGCTGGTTAGTCTGAGCCTGTACATCGGCCTGATGTTTCCCGTTGAGGTAAAGGCCTGCGCCAATCGCCAGCGCAATCACAATTGCCACGGCGCTTAATACCCGGCCATCGCGCTGTTTTTCGCGTGGTGGCTGGTTTTCTGGCGTCGGGGAAGTGTCCGCTGGGGTAGTTTCTTCAACCATGGCGGAGGAAGCTTTGTGTTCCGTCATTGTGGCTCATCCCATTGTTAAGTTCAGCGTAACGCACGCAGCAGCGCGTCGTTATCGGCACCATCGGCTACGTCTATCTCCTGCCAGCCCGCTTCAACGGCCTGGGTAGCCAAACGTTCACTGACGACCACCAGTCGACAGTGCAGTAACCACTCCCGCCGATCGATTGGCGGAAACAGTGCATGGAGTTGTTTTAACATTTCACCGCTGGTTACCACCAGCGTGGTGATCCCGCGGTCGCGCCAGCGCCGGCCCTCAATAGCGCCGTCGTAGTGCTTCTCATTGCGCTGATAGCACTCACAGTATTGCACTTCTGCGCCACGTTCGATGAGAGTTTCAGCTAATAATTCCCGACCGGGACTGCCGCGCAGGATCAGCGCGCGCTTGCCGCTGACCTGCTGCAGGCGCTGCAGGCGAACCAGCTCTTCGCTGGTCTCCCGCGCATGAGGATAGTCTACTTTGAGATTTGTGACGGTATGCAGCGCCAGCGCGGTTGAGCGGCCAATCGCATAGTAGTCAGCGGCAGCGGGCCAGGCTGTCTGGCTGTGCTGCAGCGCCGGATGGGCGAAATTCACTACCTGCTGTGACAGCAGAAACACCAGATCGCCTGGCCGCAGCGCCGTCAGCTGTTGTGGTAACTGTGCTAAATCGCGACCCGGCGTAAATTCAATTAGCGGAAACGCCCACGCCAGCTTGCCCAGGCTGCGCAGGCGCGCAACCAGCTCGCTGGCAGCCGGTTCCGGACGGGTCACGAGGATAGTCATACCGGTGGCTGCCCCTGATAAACCTCATGCAGAATTTCGCGCGCGCCTTTATTCAGCAGCTCTTCAGCCAGCGAAATGCCCATCTGCTCCGCCTGCTCACGCGGGCCACGGCGCTCACCGGTTACCATCTGGCTGCCGTCGGGCGCACCGACCAGACCGCGCAGCCAGAGCTGGTCATCTTCCAGTACGGCAAAACTGCCGATCGGCACCTGACATCCACCCTCAAGCCGGGTATTCATGGCGCGCTCAGCCCGTACGCACACTGCTGTTTCACTGTGGTTCAGCGCCTGCAGCAGCGTGATTAATGCGCTGTCATCAAGCCGGCACTCAATGCCTACGGCACCCTGTCCCACGGCGGGCAGTGAAAGCTCTGCAGGCAGCGCCTGACGAATGCGATCTTCCAGCCCAAGGCGTTTCAGACCGGCAGCGGCCAGAATAATGGCATCATATTCACCCGCATCAAGCTTGCCGAGACGGGTGCCGACATTGCCGCGCAGCGAACGGATAACCAGGTCAGGCCGGCGTGCGCTCAGTTGACACTGGCGGCGCAGGCTGGAGGTGCCGACTACGGCACCCTGAGGCAGCTCATCGATAGCGTTATAGTGATTAGAGACAAAGGCGTCGCGTGGATCTTCACGCTCGCAGATAGTCACCAGACCCAGGCCTTCCGGAAAGTTAACCGGCACATCTTTCATGGAATGCACCGCCAGATCGGCGCGATTCTCCAGCATGGCCTGTTCCAGTTCTTTTACGAACAAACCCTTGCCGCCCACTTTTGCCAGCGGGGTATCGAGAATAACATCGCCTTTGGTCACCATCGGCACCAGCTCTACCTGCAGGCCCGGATGGGCTGCCATCAGGCGCTGCTGAACATATTGTGCCTGCCAGAGTGCGAGAGGACTTTGACGGGTAGCAATTCTGAAAATTTTGTTTAACATACCGTTAACCATTTTGATCGTTCATCGATTATCCTATCATCGATAGGGGAATGCTGTCAGTTTCAACGGATTGAAAAGGCCGCACTATTCATCTGTGGCTCGCCACACCTCAGCAGGCGTGGCGCAAAAAAAGCGGGTTGCTCTGTGGCAGATGCTAAACTGTCATGTAGCGCAACTTTCTTTACGGTCAATCCTTCTGGTGTTAGATTGATCACGTTTCCAGCAATAATTTGCCTGCATACCTCATTATTAAAATGGCAGACGCTGGAAGCAGGGTGCTTAACACTGGGACAATCAGGCGAAACGTCTTGTACCTCTACATTGAGACACTTAAACAGAGACTGGATGCGATTAACCAGCTGCGTGTAGATCGCGCGCTGGCTGCCATGGGGCCTGCTTTCCAGCACGTCTACAGTCTGCTGCCAACATTATTGCACTATCATCATCCTCTGATGCCGGGTTACCTCGAAGGTAACGTTCCACACGGCGTCTGCTTCTTCACGCCTGATGAACAGCAACAGCAGCTGCTGCATACCGTCACCGGCAAAGCGGCGGCAGACCTGACGCCAGCGGCCGGGGGCGAACGGCCAATTACCGCTATCTACTCAATGGGCAGCACCTCGTCAGTCGGACAGAACAGCGCATCCGATCTGGATATCTGGGTCTGCCACCACTCCTGGCTTGATAACGAAGAGCGTCTGGCCCTGCAGCGTAAGTGTACGCTGTTACAGAAGTGGTGTGTGTCAATGGGTGTGGAAGTCAGCTTTTTCCTGATTGATGAAAACCGTTTTCGCCATAACGAGAGCGGCAGCCTCGGCGGTGAGGATTGTGGATCGACCCAGCATATTTTGCTGCTCGATGAGTTCTACCGTACGGCAGTGCGCATGGCGGGTAAGCGTATTCTGTGGAATATGGTGCCGAATGAGGAAGAGCATCACTATGACGATTACGTCATGTCGCTCTATTCACAGGGCGTACTGACCCCAAACGAATGGCTCGATTTAGGCGGCCTCGGTACGCTCTCGGCAGAAGAGTATTTTGGCGCCAGCCTGTGGCAGCTCTATAAAAGTATCGACTCCCCCTATAAAGCGGTGCTGAAAACGCTGCTGCTGGAAGCGTACAGCTGGGAGTATCCCAATACACAGCTGCTGGCGATGGATATCAGACAGCGCCTGCATGAAGGTGAGATCGTCAGTTTCGGGCTGGATCCCTACTGCATGATGCTGGAGCGGGTTACGCGCTATCTGACCAGTGTGGAAGATCACGCCCGCCTCGACCTGGTGCGGCGCTGTTTCTATCTGAAAGTGTGCGAGAAGCTTTCCGGAGACGATCAGCACGCCCGCAACGGCTGGCGGCGCGAAATCCTGCTGCAGCTGGTAAAAGCCTGGGGCTGGGACGATGAGAAACTCGCCGTTCTGGATAATCGGGCGGAGTGGAAGATCGAGCGCGTGCGCGAGGCGCATAATGAGCTGCTGGATGCGATGATGCAGAGCTATCGTAATCTTATCCGCTTTGCGCGCCGGAACAATTTAAGCGTCAGTGCCAGCCCGCAGGATATCGGCGTACTGACGCGTAAACTGTATGCCGCTTTTGAAGCGCTGCCGGGTAAAGTCACGCTGGTTAACCCGCAAATATCCCCCGATCTGTCAGAAGAGAATCTGACCTTTATCCACGTGCCCGCCGGGCGCGCGAACCGGCCTGGCTGGTATCTCTATAATCAGTCGCCGGATATGAGTTCGATTATCAGCCATCAGCCGCTGGAATATAACCGCTACCTGAACAAGCTGGTGGCGTGGGCATGGTTCAACGGATTACTGACGCAGAAAACGCGTCTGCACATTAAAGGTAACGAGCTGTGCGACCTGGCGCGTCTGCAGGAGCTGGTCAGCGATGTCTCCGGCCACTTTCCGCTGCGCCTGCCGGCGCCTACGCCAAAAGCGCTCTACAGCCCGTGCGAAATCCGCCATCTGGCGATCATTGTCAATCTTGAGCACGATCCCACCGCGGCATTCCGCAACCAGGTGGTGCACTTTGATTTCCGCAAGCTGGATGTCTTCAGCTTTGGTCAGCAGCAGCAGTGTCTGATTGGCAGCGTCGATCTGCTCTATCGCAACTCATGGAATGAAGTACGCACCCTGCATTTCAGCGGTGAACAGGCGATGATTGACGCGCTGAAAACCATTCTGGGCAAGATGCATCAGGATGCGGCGCCGCCCGATACGGTTGAGGTATTTTGCTACAGCCAGCATCTGCGTGGCCTGATCCGCACGCGGGTACAGCAGCTGGTATCTGAGTGCATTGAGCTGCGCCTGTCGAGTACGCGGCAGGAGCCGGGCCGCTTTAAAGCGATTCGCGTTGCAGGACAGACGTGGGGACTCTTCTTTGAACGCATGAGCGTCTCGGTGCAGAAGCTGGAAAACGCGGTAGAGTTTTACGGCGCAATTTCCAACAACAAGCTGCATGGATTATCGATCAAGGTCGAATCGAATCAGACTCCGCTGCCGCCGGTGGTAAACGGCTACGCCAGCGAAGGCATTATTCAGTTCTTTTTTGAAGACACCAGCGACGATCGCGGATTCAATATCTATATTCTCGATGAAAGTAATCGTGTGGAGATTTACCACCACTGCGAAGGCAGCAAAGAGGAGCTGGTGCGCGACGTCAGCCGTTTCTACTCCTCGTCACACGATCGCTTTACCTACGGCTCAAGCTTTATCAATTTCAATCTGCCGCAGTTTTATCAAATCGTGAACACCGGCGACCGTTTTCAGGTGATCCCGTTCCGCAGTCAGACCCTGACGCAGCTCTGTTCGACCCCACCGGATAACGACAACACCGATTTTATGCCGCGTTATCAGGTGCACTGATCGCGGGTTTTCAGCCAGCCTGCGCGGCCACTCTGTCCGATATTTCCTGTTGCTTTTACACCATCAGCTGCGATGATAAGCAGCTGAGAATTGGACAATATGAGCAGATAAAATGAGACGAGTCATAAGCCAGTTGGGCATGGCGCTGATGCTGGTCAGCCTGGCAGGCTGCGGCCTGAAGGGCCCGTTATACTTCCCGCCCGCGGATAAGCCGCAGCAGAACGACAAGCCGACAGAACAGCAGCAGCAGGCCGCTCAGCAGGCGGATACCGGAGGCCTGGTCACCGGCAGCTCATCAGGCGTACAGTCAAACTAAATTTAATGAGTAATCCGGCGGAGCAGAAAATGCAGTTCTCGAAAATGCACGGTCTCGGCAACGACTTTATGGTCGTGGATGCAGTGACACAAAACGTCTTTTTTTCGCCGGAATTGATTCGCCGCCTGGCGGATCGGCATCTGGGGATCGGCTTTGATCAGCTGCTGATCGTAGAACCACCCTACGATCCGGATCTCGACTTTCACTATCGCATATTTAACGCTGACGGCAGTGAAGTGGCGCAGTGTGGCAACGGCGCGCGCTGTTTCGCCCGCTTTGTGCGCCTCAAAGGGCTGACCAATAAAAATGATATTCGCGTCAGTACCCAAACCGGACGTATGGTGCTGAGCGTGACCAGCGATGAGCTGGTGCGGGTCAATATGGGCGAGCCTGACTTTGATCCGCAGCGCGTGCCGCTGCGCGCTAACAAGGCGGAGAATCTCTATCTGCAGCGCGTCGCTGAGCAGACCGTAATGTTTGGTGCCGTCTCAATGGGTAATCCGCACTGCGTGATTCAGGTTGAGAGCGTGACAACTGCAGCCGTTGAGACGCTGGGGCCAGCGCTGGAGAGTCACGAGCGCTTCCCGGAACGCGTTAACGTCGGCTTTATGGAAGTGGTCAGCCGTGAGCACGTACGCCTGCGCGTTTATGAGCGCGGAGCCGGCGAAACGCAGGCGTGCGGCAGCGGCGCCTGTGCAGCCGTAGCCTGTGGTATTCAGCAGGGGCTGCTGGCAGAAAAAGTGCGTGTCGACCTGCCAGGCGGCACGCTGCATATCGCCTGGAAGGGGGCCGGACAGCCACTATATATGACCGGACCCGCCACCCACGTTTATGACGGATTTATCCATTTATGAAATACCCGGAAGAGCAGACTGACAGCGCGGTGCAGCTCAACGATCGCGCCGTCAGCGCTTATCTGCAGCAGAACCCCGATTTCTTTATCCGCAACGCACGTCAGGTTGAACAGATGGCGGTGCCGCACGCGGTGCGCGGCAGCGTCTCGCTGGTAGAGTGGCATATGGCGCGCCAGCGCAACCACATCCGTCAGCTGGAAGAGGAGATCACGCTGCTGATGGAGCAGGCCAACGCCAATCATCAGCTCTTCGATCGCCTGCTGGCGCTGCAGGGACATCTCGCCGCCGCTGACAGCCTGCAGGAGATGCTGAACCGCCTGCAGCGCTGGGCGCGTGAGCTGGGTCTGGCGGGCGCCAATGTGCGGCTGTTCAGCGATCAATGGCGCCTCGGCGCACCCTCTGATTTTATCCAGCTGGGTCTGGCGCGACAGGCGTTTGAGCCGCTGCGTATCCAGCGTTTTGGTCAGCAGCAGCACTATCTTGGCAGCCTGAACGGACCGGAGCTTTTGCTGCTGCTGCCGCAGGCGAAAGCCGTCGGCTCGGTTGCGATGTCGCTGCTGGGCGAGCGGGGTGAAGCGGGCGTCATAATCTTCAGCAGCCGCGACAATCAGCACTATCAGGCTGGCATGGGGACACTCTTACTGCAGCACCTGGCCCAGATGCTGCCGGCGCTGCTGGCGCGCTGGATCGAGCGCGTATGAGTACGCTGCTGCCCGCCGTCGACGCCTTTCTGCGCTACCTGCAGGTAGAACGCCAGCTCAGTCCGCTGACGCAAAAAAACTATCGTCGCCAGCTGCTGGCGCTTGTGGCGCTCGCGGAGAGCATGCAGTTAACCGAATGGTCGAAGCTGGAGCCGGCGCAGGTGCGCAGCCTGGCGGCGCGCAGCCGGCGCGATGGCCTGCAGGCGAGCAGTCTGGCGCTGCGTATGTCTGCCCTGCGCAGCTTTCTTGACTGGCAGGTCAGCCAGGGCATGCTGAGCGCAAATCCGGCGAAAGGTATCGCCACGCCGCGTAACGCCCGCCATCTGCCAAAGAATATGGACGTGGATGAAGTCACGCAGCTGCTGGAGATTGACCTTAATGACCCGCTGGCGGTGCGCGATCGCGCGATGCTTGAAACCATGTATGGCGGCGGCCTGCGTCTCAGCGAGCTGGTCGGGATCAACTGCCGCGATCTTGATGCGGAGTCGGGTGAAGTCCAGGTGCTGGGTAAAGGCAGTAAAGAGCGGCGCGTGCCGGTTGGCGCAACGGCGGTGACCTGGCTGCAGCACTGGCTGGCGCTGCGCGACAGTTTTGCTCCGCAGGATGATGCGCTGTTTGTCTCTTCGCGCGGCAGCCGGATTTCTGCGCGCAACGTGCAGAAGCGGTTTGCCGAGTGGGGCATCAGGCAGGGCGTGGCCAGCCATATTCATCCGCATAAGCTGCGCCACTCTTTTGCCACCCACCTGCTGGAGTCAAGCGGCGACTTGCGTGCGGTGCAGGAGCTGCTCGGGCATGCCAATCTCTCGACCACACAGATCTACACCCATCTCGATTTCCAGCATCTGGCCTCGGTCTACGATGCCGCGCATCCGCGTGCCAAACGAGGAAAATCAGAATGAAGTTTTACCGCTCCCTGCATCCGGTTAAGGCGCTGACCTTCGATCTGGATGATACGCTGTATGACAACCGCCCGGTGATCCGCAAGACCGCGCAGGAGACGCATGCGGCGCTGCAGGCGTTTCACCCGGCGCTGCGTGAATTCACGCCGGCCGATTATCAGCAGCTGCGTGATGAGCTGCTGGCGCGCGAGCCCGATATTTATCACGACGTCTCAGAGTGGCGCCGCCGCTCAGTGGAACTGGCGCTGCTGAATATTGGTTTGCCGACCGCCGACGCTGCCGCGGGCGCAGGAGAGGTGATGCGCACCTTTCACCACTGGCGCAGTCAGGTTGTGATGCCGGAAGAGACGCACCAGACGCTGCGCTGGCTCGGCGAGCGCGTACCGCTGGTGGCGATCACCAACGGCAATGCCGATCCGGAAAAGCTCGGCATTCAGCACTACTTTCAGTTTACGCTGCGCGCCGGTCCGCACGGTCGCGCCAAGCCGTGGCAGGATATGTATCATCTCGCGGCGGAGCGGCTGGCTATTGCGCCGGAGGCGATCCTGCACGTTGGCGATGACCTGACCACCGATGTTGCAGGCGCGCTGCGCGCCGGCCTGCAGGCGTGCTGGATCAATCTGAACAGCGGCAATCTGATGCAGATTGATGACGCCCGTCTGCTGCCGCACGTTGAAATTCATCGGTTGGCATCCCTGACCTCACTGCTATAATGGCTGTAAATTTATCCAGTCGTATCCTCCGGCGCACGGCTTTACGGGCTGTGCCGGTTCACTCTGGCGACTTACCTGCGTAAGCGCGCGACCATTCAGAGATCTGCAGCATCGCTGCAGGACGAATGACTCAGGGTACGCAACTCTATTCTTTAAAACGGTGCTTATGGACGTTTCTGATCTGCTCGACGGCTTGAATGACAAACAGCGTGAGGCGGTTGCCGCACCGCGCAGCAATCTGCTGGTGCTGGCCGGAGCAGGCAGCGGCAAAACCCGTGTGCTGGTGCACCGCATCGCCTGGCTGCTGTCGGTGGAGAACTGCTCGCCATACTCCATCATGGCGGTCACCTTCACCAATAAAGCGGCGGCTGAGATGCGTCATCGTATCGATCAGCTGATTGGCAGCGGGCAGGGCGGCATGTGGATTGGCACATTCCATGGCCTGGCGCATCGCCTGCTGCGGGCGCACCACCTGGACGCCGGACTGCCGCAGGATTTTCAGATCCTCGACAGCGAAGATCAGCTGCGGCTGCTGAAGCGTCTGATTAAGTCAATGAATCTGGATGAGAAGCAGTGGCCGGCGCGGCAGGGCATGTGGTACATCAACGGCAAGAAAGATGAGGGTCTGCGGCCAAAACATATCGAAAGCTACAACAATCCGGTTGAGCAGACGTGGCTGCGTATTTATCAGGCCTATCAGGAGGCGTGCGATCGTGCAGGCCTGGTCGATTTTGCCGAGCTGCTGCTGCGTGCGCATGAGCTGTGGCTGCATAAGCCACAGATCCTGAATCACTACCGCGAGCGCTTTAGCAATATCCTGGTCGATGAGTTTCAGGACACCAACAACATTCAGTATGCGTGGATCCGCATGCTGGCGGGCGACAGCAGCCGGGTAATTATTGTCGGCGATGACGATCAGTCCATCTACGGCTGGCGCGGCGCGCAGGTCGAAAATATCCAGCGCTTCCTGCAGGACTTTCCCGGTGCGGAAACGATCCGCCTTGAGCAGAACTACCGCTCCACTAACCATATCCTGAAATCCGCCAACGCCCTGATCGCCAACAACAGTGGACGGCTCGGAAAAGAGCTCTGGACCGACGGCAGCGACGGCGAAAAAATTTCAATCTACTGTGCGTTTAACGAGCTGGATGAAGCGCGCTTTGTGGTTAACCGCATCAAAACCTGGCATGAGAACGGTAATGCGCTGCAGGATTGCGCGATTCTCTATCGCAGTAACGCCCAGTCGCGCGTGCTGGAAGAGGCGCTGCTGCAGGCCAGCATGCCATACCGTATTTATGGCGGTATGCGCTTCTTTGAACGTCAGGAGATCAAAGATGCGCTCGCCTATCTGCGCCTGATTGCCAACCGTAACGACGACGCCGCGTTTGAGCGCGTGGTCAATACGCCGACGCGCGGCGTGGGCGATCGGACGCTTGATGTGGTGCGTCAGACGGCGCGCGAAAAACAGCTTACGCTGTGGCAGGCCACGCGGGAACTGCTGCAGAATCGCGCCCTGGCAGGCCGGGCGGCGTCGGCACTGCAGCGCTTCTGCGAACTGGTTGATGCGCTGGCGCATGAAACCGCAGAGATGCCGCTGCATGTGCAGACCGATCGCGTGATTAAAGACTCCGGCCTGTGGCTGATGTATGAGCAGGAAAAAGGCGAAAAAGGCCAGGCGCGTATTGAGAACTTAGAGGAGCTGGTCACGGCCACCCGCCAGTTCAGCTATCAGGATGAAGATGAAGATCTGATGCCGCTGCAGGCGTTTTTATCGCACGCCGCGCTGGAAGCGGGCGAAGGTCAGGCGGATAAATGGCAGGATGCCGTACAGCTGATGACGCTGCACTCGGCAAAAGGGCTGGAGTTTACGCAGGTCTTTATTGTTGGCATGGAAGAGGGCATGTTCCCGAGCCAGATGTCGCTGGATGAGGGCGGGCGTCTGGAGGAGGAGCGGCGGCTGGCCTATGTTGGCGTCACCCGGGCGATGGTCAAGCTGACGCTCACCTACGCCGAGACGCGGCGGCTTTACGGCAAGGAAGTCTATCATCGTCCGTCGCGCTTTATTGGCGAACTGCCGGAAGAGTGCGTGGAGGAAGTGCGCCTGCGCGCCAGCGTCAGCCGTCCGGTCAGCCATCAGCGCATGGGCACGCCCACCAGCAAAAGCGACAGCGGCTTTACCCTGGGTCAGCGGGTGCGCCACGCGAAGTTTGGCGAAGGCACCATTATTAATCTGGAAGGCAGCGGCGAGCACAGTCGCCTGCAGGTCGCCTTTCAGGGGCAGGGCATTAAGTGGCTGGTCGCCGCGTATGCGCGGCTGGAGGCGATGTAGCGCGGCTGCGCTACCTTGACGACTTTTTCGTCTCAGCGTAACATGCGCGCACTATTATCATGAGAGGACAATGCCTTGGACGCGCCCAGTCGATGCTGGCTCAACATCCTGTTTAGCAGGAATATCTAAGGCTACCTCTTTACGCAGGTAGCCTGAAAGGTTATCCGCGACCTCCTTTGCTTATCCGTCGCATGAGTCAGCACTGATCACACCCTGAAGCGAAAGTTTCCGCGTTAAGGCTTTGCCGTGTCCGTTACGTTTCGGACGTGACGGGCACCGCCCTGTCCCATTTGGTCTGCAATGGGGAGTATTGCTATGCTGAGCGCATTTAAACTTGAGCGCGATCGCCTGACGCGCATCGAGCTGGAAGACAACAACGATAAACTCAACACGTCGGTATGGGTCGATCTCATCGAGCCGGATGACAGCGAGCGCGAGCGCGTGCAGTCAGAGCTGGGACAGAGCCTGGCAACGCGTCCGGAACTGGAAGATATTGAAGCCTCGGCGCGCTTCTTTGAAGATGAAGATGGCCTGCATATCCACTCATTCTTTTTCTTTGAAGATGCTGAAGATCACGCCGGCAACTCCACCGTGGCCTTTACAATCCGCGAAGATCGCCTCTATACGCTGCGCGAGCGCGAGCTGCCAGCCTTTCGCCTTTACCGCATGCGCGCCCGTAATCAGCAGCTGACTGACGGTAACGCCTATGAGCTGCTGCTGGATCTGTTCGAGACCAAGATTGAGCAGCTGGCGGATGAGATTGAAAATATCTATAGCGCGCTGGAGAAGTTGAGCCGCGTGATTATGGAAGGTCAGCAGGGTGAAGAGTATGACGAGGCGCTGTCGCGTCTCGCCGAGCTGGAAGATATCGGCTGGAAAGTCCGTCTCTGCCTGATGGATACGCAGCGTGCGCTCAACTTTCTCGTGCGTAAGGCGCGCCTGCCGGGTAACCAGCTGGAGCAGGCGCGCGAAATCCTGCGCGATATCGAATCGCTGCTGCCGCACAATGAATCCCTGTTCCAGAAGGTCAACTTTCTGATGCAGGCGGCGATGGGCTTTATCAATATCGAACAGAACCGCATCATCAAGATCTTCTCAGTGGTCTCGGTGGTGTTCCTGCCGCCAACGCTGGTGGCCTCCAGCTATGGTATGAACTTTGAGTTTATGCCTGAGCTAAAATGGAGCTTCGGCTATCCTGGCGCAATCTGCCTGATGATGCTGGCGGGCCTGGCACCTTATCTCTATTTCAAACGTAAAAACTGGCTGTGATCGCAGGGCGCCATTCATGGCGCCCTGGTTGAATACCGTATCCGTCTGATGCCAGGGGCGCATAAATGCGCCCCCTACATTTTTGTAGGGGCGCGATTCATGGCGCCCTGGTTGAATATCGCATCCGTCTGACGCCAGGGGCGCATAAATGCGCCCCCTACATTTTTGTAGGGGCGCCATTCATGGCGCCCTGGCCGAATATCGCACCCGTCTGATGACGCCATTCATGGCGCCCTGGCCGAATATCGCACCCGTCTGATGACGCCATTCATGGCGCCCTGGTTGAATACCGCACCCGCCTGACGCCAGGGGCGCATAAATGCGCCCCCTACATTCTGTAGGGGCGCCATTCATGGCGCCCTGGTCGAATATCGCACCCGTCTGATGACGCCATTCATGGCGCCCTGGTCGAATATCGCACCCGCCTGCTGATTAAAAAACGATTTGCGCTGGCTCCGGGGGCGCAACCTGCGTAACCTGTTGAACTCTTATCTTTGTCTGATTCTGCTCATGTCACACTACTCTCTCCGCTTACAATGGATGCTGCTGGTGATTGCGTCGCTGACGCTGGGCGTTGCTCTCCAGCTGCTTCACTTGCCCGCTGCGCTGCTGCTTGGCCCGATGATTACCGGAACCGTGATGGGACTCAGCGGCGCAACGCTGCGTATCGATAAACGGCTGTTTATTCTGGCGCAGGCGGTGCTGGGCTGCATGATCGCTCAGAGCCTGTCGCCCGCCATACTGACCCCATTATTAAACGACTGGCCGGTCGTGCTGGCGGTACTGATCCTCACGCTGGCCGCCAGCGGTCTCTCAGGTTTTCTGCTGGTGCGCTTCAGTAACCTGCCAGGGCCTACCGGTGCCTGGGGATCGTCGCCCGGCGGCGCCTCGGCGATGGTGGCGATGGCAGGGGATTTCGGGGCTGACGTGCGTCTGGTCGCGTTTATGCAGTATCTGCGCGTGCTGTTCGTCGCCACAGCGGCGGCGGTAGTGGCGCGTATTGGTCTGGATACCAGCGGCGGTGCGACCGGGGTGATCTGGTTTCCGGCGCTTGATTACGGTTTTTTGCTGACGCTGATGGTAATGATTGCCGGTGCCTGGCTCGGGCAGCGCCTGCGGATCCCCTCCGGTGCGCTGCTGCTGCCGGCGCTGATTGGTGCCACGCTGCAGGGGAGCGAAATCGCGACATTGCAGGTGCCGGAGTGGCTGCTGGCGCTGGCCTATGCGCTAATTGGCTGGAGCGTCGGACTGCGCTTTACGCGCCCGATTTTCCTGCTGGCGCTGCGGACGCTGCCGCAGATGCTCGCCTCAATCCTCGGGCTGATGGTGCTGTGTGCGGCGCTGGCATGGATGCTGACACGGGTACTGCATATTGACCTGATGACTGCCTATCTGGCTACCAGCCCGGGCGGGCTGGATACCGTCGCTATTATCGCAGCCGGCAGCCGGGTCGATATGGCGTTTGTGATGGCGCTGCAGACGCTGCGTCTGTTTACTATTCTGCTCACCGGCCCGGCACTGGCGCGCTTTATCTCACGCTTTGCGCATCCGCGTGCGGGCTGAGAAGAGCACGGCGTCAAAAATAAACACCGCCAGCGCCAGCCAGATAAAGCCAAAGGTGACCAGCTTATCGGGGGTGAGGCGCTCGCCATAAAACAGTACCGCCAGCAGGAACATCAGCGTCGGGCCAAGATACTGGAAAAAGCCCACGGTTGAGAGACGCAGACGCGCGCAGGCTGCGGCAAACAGCATCAGTGGAATGGTGGTCAGCACGCCGGCGGCCACCAGCATCAGATTGAGGCTGAGCGGATTGGCGCTGAGATGACTGGTCGCGCTGTCGGCAATACCAAACAGATAGATCGCCGCCAGCGGTAACAGCCACAGCGTCTCGATCAGCATGCCGCTTTGTGCATCAACCTGGATCTTTTTCCGCACCAGGCCATACAGCGCAAAGCTCAGCGCCAGCCCCAGCGCAATCACCGGCAGCGAGCCAAACTGCCACAGCTGCACCAGTACGCCCGCCGCCGCCAGCACAACCGCCAGCCACTGCAGACGGCGAAAGCGCTCACGCAGAAACAGCATACCCAACACCACATTAATCAGCGGATTGATAAAGTAGCCGAGGCTCGCCTCCAGCATATGCTGATTATTGACCGCCCAGATAAACAGCAGCCAGTTGCCGCCGACGGTGACGGCGGTCAGCGCCAGCAGCAGAACTTTTTTCGGCTGAGCGGCCACCTGACGCACCTGCTTCCAGCTGCGGCTCAGCGTGATCAGGATCAGCATAAAGAGCACGGACCAGATCACCCGGTGGGTCATGATTTCGGCGGGCGGCACTGCCATGACCAGTTTGAAGTAGGCCGGAGCAACGCCCCAGATAAAATAAGCGCCGAGCGCATAAAAAATGCCCTGCCGCGTTTGCTGGCTGTCCATTGTATTGTCCATAAGGCGGCGCACCGGTTGCGCTGCGTGGGTTAACCAATCAGGTAGGTGGCGGTAGCCGTAGCGATATAATCGTGCTGCTCATTATGCAGTTCAACGCGCGCCACGGCGACTTTATTGCCGGCACGCAGCAGTGTGCCGGTAGCGATAAAACGCTCGCCGCGGCCCGGGCGCAGATAATCAACCCGCAGATCGATAGTGCCCATTCGCGCCAGCCGCTGCCGCAGCTCCTCTTCGCTGATGCTCTCCTGCCGCGTCAGCGCATGGCTGACGCAGACCAGCCCGGCGGTAACATCCAGTACTGAAGCAATCACGCCGCCATGCAGGATCTGCTGTGCGGCGTTGCCTACCAGCATGGTTTTATTGGCAAATGCCAGCCGGATCGTATCAGCATCAAGGTGTTCCAGCTCCAGGCCCAGCGCCTGATTAAACGGCATATGATAAACAAAAATTTCACCAATCAGCTGGCGCGCGTCCTGCTGAGTCAGCATCGGAGATGACATAGTTACGGCCTTAAGATGTTAAGAATTTGTGTATATTATGCTGCTCCCGCGCTGCTTTCCAGTTTCAGAAATCGGCGCTGATCAACGTCCCGCTTTGCGTGTAGAATGGCCTGCTTTTTGTACCACCGCCCTGAAAACCTTCCCACGCAGCGCACTGGAGAACACTATGCGTAAGCAATACGTCATGCTGGCCGCGGCATTAACCGTTCCTGCACTGGCGCAGGCAGATGAAGCCACGATTAAAAATATTCACGACGCACCTGCGGTGAAGGGGAGCGTGATCGCAAATCTGCTGGAAAAGCATGACAATCCGTTTGTGCTTTACCCCTATGAAAACAACTACCTGCTTTACACCTACACCAGCGACATGAATAAAGAGGCGATTTCCTCTTACAACTGGGCAGACAAAGCGAAAAAAGATGAAGTAAAATTCCAGCTCAGCCTGGCGTTTCCGCTGTGGCGCGGCATTTTAGGTGATAACTCAGTACTGGCCGCCTCGTATACTCAGCGTTCATGGTGGCAGCTGTCGAATCGCGGCGCGTCGTCACCCTTCCGCGAAACAAACTATGAGCCGCAGCTGTTTCTGGGCTGGGCAACGGACTACTCGCTGGCAGGCTGGACGCTGCGCGATGTGGAGCTGGGCGTTAATCATCAGTCCAATGGTCGCAGCGATCCCACTTCCCGCAGCTGGAACCGCCTTTACGCCCGCCTGATGGCAGAAAACGGCAACTTCCTTGCGGAGATCAAACCCTGGTATCGTCTGCCGGAAAGCGCCAGCAATGACGATAACCCGGACATTACCAAATACATGGGTTATTACCGCGCGAAGCTCGGCTATATGATGGGCGACAGCATTTTCAGCGTGGAAGGCAACTATAACTGGAACAGCGGCTACGGCGGCGCAACCTTCGCCTGGAGCTATCCTCTCACTGAACACGTTCGCTTTTATACGCAGCTGTTCAGCGGCTATGGCGAATCGCTTATCGACTATAACCACCGTCAGACCCGTTTAGGCGTGGGCGTAACGCTTAACGATCTGTTCTAATCAGTAAAACAGGATTACCGTGGCAATTTCGGCAGTGCACAATCAGGAAACGCTGGCGCAGCAGGTGTTACATGACACTTTCGGCTATCAGCAGTTTCGTCCGGGTCAGCAATCCATTATCGAGTCAGCGCTCTCGGGGCGCGACTGTCTGGTCGTCATGCCGACCGGCGGCGGCAAATCGATCTGTTATCAGATCCCGGCGCTGGTACAGGACGGGCTGACGCTGGTGGTCTCCCCGCTGATTTCACTGATGAAAGATCAGGTTGATCAGCTGCTGGCCAACGGCGTAGCGGCGGCGTGTCTTAACTCGACGCAGACGCGCGAACAGCAGCAGCAGGTTTTTGCCGATTGCCGCACCGGGAAGCTCAAACTGCTCTACATCGCTCCGGAACGGCTGATGATGGACAACTTTCTCGAGGGGCTGCAGCACTGGAATCCGGTGATGCTGGCCGTTGATGAAGCGCACTGTATTTCGCAGTGGGGGCATGACTTCCGGCCGGAGTATGGTGCTCTCGGGCAGCTGAGGCAGCGCTTTCCGCAGCTGCCGGTGATGGCGCTGACCGCCACGGCCGATGAAACCACGCGTAACGACATTGTTCATTTGCTGCAGATGCGCGATCCGCTGATTCAGGTCAGCAGCTTTGATCGTCCTAACATTCGCTATACCCTGGTGGAAAAGTTCAAGCCCACCGACCAGCTGCTGCGCTATGTGCAGGAGCAGCGCGGCAAAAGCGGCATTATTTACTGTAACAGCCGGGCAAAAGTGGAAGATACCGCCGCGCGTCTGCAGAGCCGCGGTCTGAGCGTGGGCGCCTATCACGCCGGCATCGACAGCGCACAGCGCGCGCATGTGCAGGAGGCGTTTCAGCGCGACGATCTGCAGATTGTGGTCGCTACCGTGGCGTTTGGCATGGGGATCAACAAACCCAACGTACGTTTTGTGGTGCATTTTGATATCCCGCGCAACATCGAATCTTACTATCAGGAAACCGGCCGCGCCGGACGTGACGGCCTGCCTGCTGAAGCGATGATGCTTTACGATCCGGCGGATATGGTCTGGCTGCGCAAATGCCTGGAGGAGAAAGTTCCGGGGCCGCTGCAGGATATCGAGCGTCACAAGCTCAATGCGATGGGCGCGTTTGCGGAAGCGCAAACCTGCCGGCGTCTGGTACTGCTGAACTACTTTGGCGAAGGGCGTCAGCAGCCCTGCGGCAACTGCGATATCTGCCTCGATCCTCCCCGCCGCTATGACGGGCTGGTCGACGGGCAGAAAGCACTGTCGTGCATTTACCGTACCGGCCAGCGTTTTGGTATGAGCTACATTGTGGAAGTCTTGCGCGGCTCAGCCAGCCAGCGTATACGCGATAACGGCCACGACAAACTGCCGATCTATGGCCTGGGGCGCGAGCAGAGCCTGGAGCACTGGATCAGCGTACTGCGTCAGCTCATTCACCTCGGCATGGTGACACAAAATATCGCCATGCACTCTGCGCTGCAGCTCACCGAGGCCGCGCGTCCGGTGCTGCGCGCTGAAATACCGCTGATGCTTGCGGTACCGCGCACCGTGACGGCGAAAAGCCGCAGCAGTGCACCAAAAGTGTACGGCGGCAACTATGATCGCAAGCTGTTTGCCAAGCTGCGTAAGCTGCGCAAGGCGATAGCGGATGAAGAGAATATTCCGCCTTACGTGGTGTTTAATGACGCCACGCTGATTGAAATGGCGGAGCAGTTGCCGGTCAGCGCGTCAGATATGCTGAGCGTAAACGGCGTCGGGCATCGCAAGCTGGAGCGCTTTGGTAAGCCGTTCCTGCTGATGATCCGGGAACATCTTGATAATGACGAATAAAGGACTAAACGCATGCTGATATTGTTTGCTACCGTCGCGCTGGTGCATCTGGTTGCGCTGATGAGCCCCGGCCCTGACTTCTTTTTTGTGTCGCAAACTGCGGCCAGCCGCTCGCGCAAAGAGGCGATGATGGGCGTGCTGGGCATTACGCTGGGCATTGTTGTCTGGGCGGGCGTAGCGCTGATGGGTCTGCACCTGCTGCTGGCCAAAATGGCGTGGCTGCATGAAATTATCATGGTGGGCGGCGGGCTTTATCTGCTGTGGATGGGCTGGCAGCTGCTGCGTTCGGCGCGTCAGCGCCATAAGCAACCGCAGAGTGATGCACCCGTGGTAGAGCTGCCGAAGCGCGGCATGAGCTTTCTCAAAGGGCTGCTGACAAACCTGTCCAATCCCAAAGCCATTATCTATTTTGGCAGCGTCTTTTCGCTGTTTGTCGGCAATGATGTCGGTGCTGCGACGCGCTGGGGGCTATTCCTGCTGATTATTACGGAAACCTTTGCATGGTTTGCGCTGGTGGCCGCTATCTTTGCTCTGCCGTGGATGCGCGAGAAGTATCAGCGTATGGCAAAGTGGGTGGATGGCATGGCGGGCGTGCTGTTTGCCGGTTTTGGCATTCACCTGATTATTTCGCGCTAGGCCTGGTCGCCTGAAACGGCGACGCTGCGCCGGGTGTGGCTGACTGCACACCCGGCCGTTTATCACGCTATTTTACGCGCGCTGGCTAACAGCGCGCCGACCGCCATAAACAATCCGCCAAAAATGCGGTTCAGCAGCTTCATCTGTCTCGGACCTTTGATCCAGCCCGCAATGCGCGTCGCCAGCGTGGCGTAGCCAATCATTACAATGATATCGACCACAATCGTGGTCACGCCGAGGATCAGATACTGCATCAGCTGCGGCTGATGGGGCAGAATAAACTGCGGAAACAGCGCGGCAAGAAACACGATGCTTTTAGGGTTGGTCAGGTTAACCAGCAGCGCGCGCTGAAACAGGTGCCGGCGCGGCATCGCTTTGGCAACGGCGTTCAGGTCGAGGCTGCCAGCGGCGCGCCACTGCTGAATACCCAGCCAGATCAGATAGGCGGCGCCGGCCCATTTCAGGATCTCAAACGCCAGCAGCGACTGTGAAAATAGCGCGCCGAGTCCGGCCCCCACCAGCACAATATGCACCGCCAGTCCGAGCTGTAAGCCGGTGATCGATACGGCCGCACCGCGATAGCCGTGGCTGATACCGGTGCTCATGGTATTGATAGCGCCCGAGCCTGGCGAAAGGCTGAGGATGGTTGTGGTAAGCAGGTAGGTTAACCACCATTCTGTAGTCATGCATGACATTCCCTGAAGCGAGCGAAGTATGACACAATACGCCAGAAAATTGCGCTGCGCTATGGCATACCAGCAGGGCGGATTGAACTCTCCGGGAGGGGCAGATGCAGCACCATAAAGAGAGCTGGCTCAGACGCGAACGCGCTTTTGCGGCGTTTGCTACCGGTCCGCTGCTCGACTTCTGGCGGCAGCGGGAAGAGTGCGAGTTCACCGGCACGGGCAATCTTACTCTGCGCTATGTACGTTTTACTGCGCCACACCACACGCGCGTGATCCTGATTGTGCCGGGGCGTATTGAAAGCTATATCAAATACCCCGAGCTGGCATATGACCTGTTTCACTGCGGCTACGATGTGGTGATTATTGACCATCGCGGGCAGGGGCGCTCTGAGCGGCTGCTGGCAGATTCGCACCGCGGCCACGTGGTGGAGTTCAGCGACTATGTTGACGATCTGGAGACCCTCTACCTGAAAGAGATTGTCAGCCAGCATTATCAGCAGCGCTATGTACTGGCTCACTCAATGGGCGGTGCCATTGTCGCGCTGTTTCTGGCCCGGCAGCCGCGGGCCTTTCATGCGGCGGTGCTATGCGCACCTATGTTTGGCATTGTGCTGCCGCTGCCGCCCTTTCTGGCGCACCGTATTCTTGACTGGGCAGAGAAGCGGCCGGCGCTGCGCGACGGATATGCCCTTGGCACCGGGCGCTGGCGCGCGCATCCGTTTGGCATTAACCGCCTGACGCACAGCCGCGAGCGCTATCGACGCAATCTGCGCTTTTATGCTGACGATCCGGCTATTCGCGTCGGCGGTCCGACCTATCACTGGGTGCGTGAAGGCGTGCAGGCCGGACGCAATATCATGCGTCAGGCGGCAAATATCACCACGCCGCTGCTGCTGCTGCAGGCGAGTGAAGATGATGTGGTGGACAACCGTTCACAGGATCTCTTCTGCCAGGCGCTGGCGGCAGCCGGGCATCCCTGCGAAGGTAACGCACCGCGCGTCATTGAAGGCGCGCGCCATGAAATTCTGTTTGAATCAGATGCAATGCGCGCCGAAGCGCTCAATGCCACCGTGGATTTTTTTGCCCGTCATCTCAGCTGACGTTATTTCCGTTATTACAACCCGAGGTTTCCATGTTTCACATCGTTGCATCCGATCTGGATGGCACGCTGCTCTCGCCGCAACATCGTCTGACGCCGTTTGCCCGTACCACGCTGCAGGCGCTGGTGGCGCGTGATATCCATTTTGTTTTTGCCACCGGCCGCCACCATATCGACGTGGGACAGATGCGCGACAAGCTCGGCATTCCGGCGTATATGATCACCTCCAACGGCGCGCGCGTGCATAACGCCTCAGGCGAGCTGATTTTCAGCCACAATCTTGATGGCGATATCGCCAGCGAGCTTTACGCCCTGAAATATCAGGATGAAAACATCCTGACCCATGTTTATCGCGATGATGAGTGGTTTATGAACCGTCACCATCCCGATGAGCAGGACTATTTTCAGGAGTCAGAGTTTATGTATCAGCTCTATGAGCCGGGAATATTGCCCACCGATGGCATCAGCAAGGTCTTTTTCACCTGCAGCGATCCGGCCAGTCTGCTGCCGCTGGAGCAGGCGATTGAAGCGCGCTGGGGCGATCGCGTTAACGTCAGTTTCTCGCTGCCAACCTGTCTGGAAGTGATGGCGGGCGGCGTGTCGAAAGGGCACGCGCTGGAGGCTGTGGCAAAACAGCTGGGGCATTCGCTGAAAGCGTGCATCGCATTCGGCGATGGCATGAACGATGTGGAGATGCTGAGTATGGCCGGCAAAGGGTGCATTATGCACAACGGTCAGCAGCGCCTGAAGGATACGCTGCCGTCGCTGGAGGTCATTGGCAGCAATGCGGACGATGCGGTGCCGCACACGCTGCGTAAACTCTTTCTGGAGTAAAAAAAGGGGCCGGTCTCTCCCGGCCCGCCTCGCTTATCCCAGCTGTTTCTTATGCTTATGTTCGTTGATCATGGTCAGCAGCAGCAGCACCACTGCCAGCACCGAGCCGGCGATCATCACCATAAACCCGCCATCCCAGCCGAAGAAATCAACGGTATAGCCAACAATAGCGCTGGCTGCTACTGAGCCACCCAGATAACCGAACAGGCCGGTAAAGCCCGCTGCGGTGCCGGCGGCTTTCTTCGGTGCCAGCTCCAGCGCGTGCAGGCCAATCAGCATCACCGGGCCGTAGATCAGAAAGCCAATCACAATCATACAGAGCATATCGATGCCCGGATTGCCCGGCGGGTTAAGCCAGTAGATTACGGTAGCGATTGTCACCAGCGTCATAAAGAACACGCCGGTCGCGCCGCGGTTGCCTCTGAACACTTTGTCTGACATCCAGCCGCACAGCAGCGTACCGGGAATGCCCGCATACTCATACAGGAAGTAGGCCCAGGAGGATTTATCCAGCGTAAAGTGTTTCACCTCTTTCAGATAGGTCGGCGACCAGTCGAGAATGCCGTAGCGCAGCAGATAGACAAAGACGTTTGCCAGCGCGATATACCACAGCAGCTTATTGGGCAGGATGTACTGCATAAAGATCTGCTTTGCGGTCAGCTCCTGCTCATGATCCTCACTGTAATCAGGCGGATAGTCGTTTTTCCACGCTTCAATCGGCGGCAGGCCGCACGATTGCGGCGTATCGCGCATCATGGCAAATGCAAACAGCGCGATCAGAATGGCGCCAAACGCGGGCATATAGAGCGCCGCTTTCCAGTCGTTAAACCACGCCATACCGAGCAGGAACAGCAGCGGCGGGATACCGCCTCCGACGTTATGCGCGCAGTTCCACACGGAAACGATGCCGCCGCGCTCTTTCTGCGACCACCAGTGCACCATGGTGCGGCCACATGGCGGCCAGCCCATTCCCTGGAACCAGCCACACAGGAACAGCAGCACAAACATCACCATAATGCTGGAGGTCGCCCAGGGCACGAAGCCCATAAACAGCATGACCGAGGCGGCAAGAATCAGGCCCGCCGGCAGAAAAACGCGCGGGTTTGAGCGATCGGAAACAGACCCCATGATGAATTTGGAAAAGCCGTACGCAATAGAGATGCCGGAGAGGGCAAACCCTAAATCACCGCGCGAGAATCCCTGTTCAACCAGATAGGGCATCGCCAGCGCGAAGTTTTTGCGTACCAGATAGTAAGCGGCATAGCCAAAGAAGATCCCGAGGAAGATCTGCCATCGCAGCCGGCGATACAGCGGATCAACACGATCGTCAGCGACCTGAGGCCGATGCGGTGCAGGTTTGAAAATACTCAGCATGAGTGTGGCCCTCCGGGGCGCAGAATAGTTATGAATTTCCCAGCAGGTTGGGGCAGAAATACGCATAAGCGTAAAGGAAACCTGGTGTTTCCATATCGCGCAAAGGATAGAGATGGTTGCTGCACGTTACTGTGACGTGTGACACATATGTTACAGTTTTATGACAATCGGGAGCGAAAAAAACCAGGAAATGTTGGATTTCGCGCATTTTGCCAGGTTTTTAGCCGGTGTTAATGCGCATTCTGACCAGAGTCTGTATCAGGAGGTAACAGCGGACCAGCACGGATCACCAGCTGTTCGCCACGATTGGGCAAAATATATTCAGTTGTAAACCAGATTATTCAGCTGACGCAGGCGGGTTTGATTACACTAACGCCTCTGTTTATCGGGAAATGGTGTACCGTGCTGTTACTTATTATCACCACTGTATTGTGGGCTTTTTCTTTTAGTCTGATCGGCGAATATCTGGCCGGCCAGGTTGATAGCTGGTTTTCCGTGCTGATGCGCCTGGGCCTGGCCGCGCTGGTTTTTCTGCCGTTTCTGCGCTGGCGCGGCTACCGGGCATCAACGCTGCTGCTCTATATGCTGGTGGGAATGCTGCAGCTCGGCATTATGTATCTGCTCAGTTTTGAAGCCTATCTCTACCTGAGCGTATCTGAGTTCCTGCTGTTTACGGTGATGACGCCGCTCTATATCACGCTGATTTATGACCTGCTGAGCCGGCGTCCCTTGCGCATCGGCTACGCCTTCAGCGCGCTGCTGGCGGTAGCGGGGGCAGCCATTATTCGCTATGACAAAGTCAGCGATCATTTCTGGCTGGGTCTGCTGCTGGTGCAGGCGGCGAATCTCTGCTTTGCTGTCGGCATGGTGGGATACAAACGGCTGCAGGAGACGCGGCCCATGCCGCAGCATACGGCGTTCTCCTGGTTCTATCTCGGAGCGGTGCTTGTTGCCGCCCTGGCCTGGTCGCTGTGGGGCAATCCGCAGAAACTGCCCACGACTACGCTGCAGTGGAGCGTGCTGATATGGCTGGGCGTTGCCGCATCCGGGCTGGGCTATTTTATGTGGAACTACGGAGCCACGCAGGTGGATGCTGGCACGCTGGGCATTATGAACAATATGCATGTTCCGGCGGGGCTGCTGGTGAATCTGGCGATCTGGCAGGAGAAGCCACACTGGCCGAGCTTTATTGCGGGCGCTGCGGTGATCTTCGCTTCACTCTATGTGCATAAACGCTGGGTGACTGGCAGGCGTCACGCCTGAGCACGTGACGGGCGCAGCCTGCAGGCTGCGCCATGCGATCAGCTTTTCTTCGCCGGCGTTCCCGGACGCTGAATCAGCGTTAACCCTTTCAGGAAATTACGCAGGATTTGATCGCCACATTCGCGGTAGTTCTTGTGATCCGGGTTGCGGAAGATAGCGCCGATTTCGCCCTGTGAAACCTTGAAGTTGGCTTTCAGCAGGATGTCGGGGATATCGGTGGTTTTCAGCGCAAACGCGATACGCAGCTTCTTCAGAAAGATGTTATTGCTCATGCGACGTTCAACAGAGGGCGCCGGCGCATCGTCGCTTTTACCGCGCCGGTAGTAGATCAGCCCGTTGAGGAAATAACCCATCAGTACATCAGGCAGTTTGCGAAACGCGGCGTCATCCTCTTTTTTCAGCCAGGCCTGCACATCCTCCAGCGGCACATCGCTTCCCGCAAGGGCAAAAATCTCCACCACTTTGCTATCGCTCAGATCAAGCATATAGCGCACGCTGCGCAGAACATCGTTATTAGTCATGGTGAAACTCTCCGGGTATGCAGTAAAGGCGGCGCATTATAGTGCAGGCGGGGCGGGGATAACAGCGCGGCGCACGCACGCCGCGCCGGGCCATCAGGATGCGCCGGGTAATACCGCGCCCGGCTGCGAAGCGTCGCGCACAAACGGCAGGTGATCACAGGCGTGCTGACGGGCAAAACGCACAAAGGCTTCCAGCACCGGCTGACGCTGTTCGCCTTCGCGTACGGCGGCGTAGAGCCGGCTCCAGAGACCGTCGCCCAGTGTTTTAGTGACGACCAGCCCCTGCTTCTCAAAGTTCTCAACCACCCAGTGCGGCAGGGCGGCGATCCCCATCTGCGCCGAAACCATCTGAATCAGCAGCAGCGTATTGTCCACGCTTTTCAGCGCCGGGCTGACGCCGGCGGGCTGCAGAAAGTGACGCCAGACATCCAGCCGCTGGCGCTGTACCGGGTAGATCATCAGAACTTCATCAGCGAAATCCTGCGGCGTAATATGCGTGCGCTGCGCCAGCGGATGATCGGGTGCCAGCACCAGCCGCATCTCAAAATCAAACATCGGCGTATAAAACAGCCCGCTGCGCGGCAGAATATCCGAGGTCAGTACCACATCAAGCTCGCCCTGCTGCAGCGCCGGCTGCGGATCAAAGGTGACGCCGGATTTAAAGTCCATCACCACCTGCGGCCAGCTCTTGCGGAAGTTATTCAGCGCAGGCGTCAGCCACTGAATACAGCTGTGGCATTCAATGGCGATGCGTAGCGTAGCCTGCTGCTGTGGCTCATGACACGCCTGCAGCGCCTGCTGGATCTGCGGCAGTACCTGCTCTGCCAGCTGCAGTAAAATCTCACCCTGCGGCGTAAAGCGCAGCGGCTGGCTTTTACGCACAAACAGCCGGAAGCCAAGGCGCTGCTCCAGATCGCTGAACTGATGCGATAACGCAGACTGCGTCTGGTGCAGCTGCGCCGCAGCGGCGGCGAGCGAGCCGGTGTTGTGTAACGCCTGCAGCGTTCGCAGGTGTTTGAGTTCGATCATGAGAATCCTTCACAGCGGGACAAAACGGATGACGCGGTAAGCTATACACTACCCGCAGATTGTGGCGGTGTAAACATCTGGATGGCTAAATGGGAGGCTGCCGCGCGCAGAGGCAGCAAACGCGGGCGTCAAAAGCAGAACGTGCACGAAAAAGGGCGCCTCAGCGCCCCGGATAACGTTATGCGGTGGGGGCTACCCCATACTGTTTAAACCACGCCAGCATACGTTGCCAGGCATCCTGGGCCGACTCCGCATGATAGCCCGGACGATAATCAGCGTTAAACGCATGACCGGCATCCGGATAGACCACAATTTCCGCTTTGGCATTGGCGGCATGCAGCGCCTGACGCATTTTATCGATGCTCTCCAGCGGGATACCCTCATCCTGCCCGCCATACAGGCCGAGCACCGGCGCGTTGAGATCGACGGCGACATCAATCGGATGCTTCTGCTGCTTCAGCGTTTTTTCCCCTTCCAGGCGGCCATACCACGCGGCTGCGGCACGCACCTGAGGATTGTGTGCGGCAAACAGCCAGCTGATGCGCCCGCCCCAGCAGAAGCCGGTAATCGCCAGACGTCGAATATCGCCATCGTGCCGTGCAGCCCAGTTTGCCGCATGATCGAGATCGGCAAGCACCTGGCTGTCGGGCACTTTGCTTACCAGCTCGCTGAGCAGCGTCGGGATATCGTGATACTCCTGCGGATCGCCTTCGCGGAAATAGAGTTCCGGCGCCACTGCGAGGTAGCCCTCCAGTGCCAGGCGGCGACACAGATCGCGGATATGCTCATGTACGCCAAAAATTTCCTGAACCACCAGTACCACCGGCAGCGTACCGCTGAATGATTTAGGTCGTGCGTACCAGGCAGGCAGATTTTCACCCTGGCTGGGAATAGAGGTCTCGCCACACTGAATCGCATCGCTTTGGGTAATGATTGTGCTGCTGGCGGCGGGCTGCGCCGCTGAGGCGAAGCCATCCGGGGTCGATTCTTGTGCCATATTTTCTGTGGTTTTCATGATTCTCTCCGTGCTGGCAGGTGCGCAATCAGGTAACTATAGCCTGGTCATAATGGCCGGATGGTTACAGGGTAAAAGGAACAGATTCTCAGATGCGGCTTCTGTATTAACATTGCCGCTGAAGCTTACGCAGCACCGTGCCGGATAAATGTGCGAAACGGCGCATCATATTGTGACAAAAATCACAAATAGTGCGGTTAGTAATGTAACTTTCATTATTCGAAGTGAGAGATATCACATATTTGTCGCGCTGCCTCACGTAGAGTGCGCGTCACAATACTTAATTAGCAGGAGTCTGATATGACCCAGTCTGACGTTTTCCACCTTGGTATCACTAAAGCTGACCTGAAAGGCGCTACGCTGGCGATTGTCCCGGGCGACCCGGAGCGGGTGAAAAAAATCGCTGCGCTGATGGAGAATCCGCAGCATCTGGCGTCGCATCGTGAATTCACCACCTGGCTGGCGGAGATCGACGGCAAGCCGGTAGTGGTCTGCTCAACCGGTATCGGTGGTCCTTCCACTTCGATTGCGGTAGAGGAGCTGGCGCAGCTCGGCGTCCGCACCTTCCTGCGCGTCGGCACCACCGGTGCCATTCAGCCGCACATTAACGTCGGTGACGTGCTGGTGACGACCGCCTCAGTACGCCTGGATGGCGCCAGCCTGCACTTTGCTCCGATGGAGTTTCCGGCCGTGGCCGATTTTGCCTGTACCACGGCGCTGGTCGCGGCGGCAGAAGAGTGCGGCGCGCGTACCCATATCGGCATTACTGCCTCTTCTGATACCTTCTATCCGGGCCAGGAGCGTTACGACACCTTCTCTGGTCGTGTGGTCAATCGCTTTCAGGGCTCCATGCAGGAGTGGCAGGCGATGGGCGTACTTAACTATGAGATGGAATCCGCTACACTGTTAACCATGTGCGCCAGTCAGGGACTGCGTGCCGGCATGGTGGCTGGCGTCATTGTGAACCGTACGCAAAAAGAGATCCCGGACGCGGCAACCATGAAGCAGACCGAGAGCGACGCCGTGAAAATTGTGGTGGAAGCCGCGCGTCGCTTACTGTAGTGCGCCAGTTGGCAATGGATGCGGGACCCGCCTCACAGGGAACTCAGTTGCTGACGAATAAGGATGCGCACCTATTCAGCGAACTCTGGGATCCCTTTTATGCGCAAAACCTTCTCCGCTCCCCGTTCCGCCTCTGTCAATAATCCCGCTGCTGCGCAGGCGCGCGTTGAACACGCCGCCGCGCAGTTTCGCCAGGCGATGGCCGACGGCGACTACGCGCAGGCGCGTCAGTGCTGTGAAGCGGTATTGCGGGTAATGCCGAACCATATGCAGGTGCTCAGCGACTATGCGCTGACGCTGATGCGCACCGGCGACTATAAAAAATCGTACAAAATCTATCAGAAAATCTGCCAGGCGCCTGACGCACAGCGTGCACAGGCTTCGGAAACCTGGCTGGATGGCCTGACTGAGGTCTGCGGCTGGCTGGATAAGCCGGATGAGGTGGCGCGCTACGGCCTGGCTTCGCTGATGCACTCTGATGCCCGCTTTTCTGCCGGACAAAAGCAGCCGTTTCCGGCTGATGCGCCGCCGGCGTTTAACCCGCACAATCCGGCGGAAAACAGTATTGCGTTCAGCCTGTATGGCAATCAGCCGCGCTACTGCGAAACGCTGATTAAGAACGTTGAGGTCGCGCGCGAGCTCTATCCGGCATGGCACTGTCGCGTCTATCTGGATGAAAGCGTGCCGCAGCACGTCTGGCAGCGCCTGCAGCAGGCCGGCGCGCAGCTGGTGGATATGTCGCACGAAAAGGAGATTCAGCCTACGCTCTGGCGCTTTCTGGTGATGGATGACCCCACGGTCAGGCGCTTTATCATTCGCGACGCCGACTCGCTGCTGTCAGAGCGCGAAGCCGCGGCCGTGCAGGCCTGGCTCGACTCGCCGTTCTGGTTTCATCATATGCGTGACTACTTTACCCATACCGAACTGCTGCTGGCCGGAATGTGGGGCGGCTGTCACGGCGTCTTCCGCAACCTTGCGCAGCAGATGCGTGACTTTATGGCGCGCTACACCGGCAATCAGCGCTTCACCGATCAATATTTCCTCAAGGTGGCGCTGTGGCCCACCGTTCGCACCAGCCTGCTCAGTCATGACGATCTTTTCCATTTTCATCAGGCGCAGCCGTGGCCTGCTCACGCTCCCGTTCGCTGGCAGACGGACCATTTTCATGTTGGCAGTAACGCCGGCTATGCCAGCATGACCGGTAAGGCCACTGCCCCCTGCAACGGTACGCAGCAGGTTGAACTCGCCTGTGGCGGCCAGAGCTGGTGTTATCCGGCGCGCGTGGTGAATGAGAGTGAATGGGTGCTGCCGATGCCATTTTTCCTGATCGATGCCTGGAAAGCGGGCGAACTCACGGTCAGAGCCTGCTGACCTCCTGCGGCCTGGCGGTCAGAGATTTCAGTAGACATTCCTCCAGGCCAACTTTACCTTTCCCCTGAGCATCGCGAGGGGCGGGGGGATCATGGATCAGCAATTTATTATCACGCTTATGCTGGCACTGGCCGGTCTGGGTATCGGCTGGCTGCTGGCGCAGCTGCGTGCCAGTCAGCAGCACGCCAGCCTGACCGCGGAGCATCGCCTGCTGGAAGCAGCGCAGCAGCGTCAGCAGCGCGAACAGGAACAGCTGCAGCTGCAGCTCCGGCAGCGTGAACAGGAGCTGCGGCAGCTCCATGGCACTCTGAGCGGGGCACAGGAGCGCTTGCAGCAGCTGGATTACTGGCGTGCAGAAAGTGAGCAGCTCAGCCGCGAACTGCGTAATCAGCTGGAGGTCAACAGCGCACAGGAAGCGGAGCTGCGCGAGGTGACTATCCGGCTGGAGGAGACGCGCTTTGCCGCTGAAGAGAAGCAGCGGCTGCTGACTAACAGCGAGCAGCGTCTGAGCGCCCAGTTTGAGAATCTTGCGAACCGCATTTTTGAAAATAGCGGTCGCCGTGTTGATGAGCAAAATCGACAGAGTCTGAACAGCCTGATTGCGCCGCTGCGCGATCAGCTGGATGGCTTTCGCCGTCAGGTCAATGAGAGTTTCGGTCAGGAGGCGCGTGAGCGTCATACGTTAACGTATGAGATCCGCCAGCTGCAGCAGCTCAATGCACAAATGGCACAGGAGGCGTTAAACCTGACCAAAGCGCTGAAAGGCGACAACAAGATTCAGGGTAACTGGGGCGAAGTGGTGCTCAGTCGGGTACTGGAAGCGTCCGGCCTGCGTGAGGGGTATGAGTATGAAACCCAGGTTAACATCGCGCTGGAGCAGGGGCGCATGCAGCCCGACGTGATTGTCCGGCTGCCGCAGGGCAAAGATGTGGTGGTGGACGCCAAGATGGCGCTGGTCGCGTATGAGCGCTACTTTAACGCTGAGGATGATGCCGCACGGGAGCTGGCGATTCAGGATCATGTTGCGGCGATGCGCGGTCATATTCGTCTGCTGGGGCGAAAAGATTATCAACAATTGCCCGGTTTACGCTCGCTGGATTATGTGCTGATGTTTATCCCGGTGGAGCCGGCGTTTTTGCTGGCCATCGATCGGCAGCCTGAGCTGATTAGCGAGGCGCTGCAGCAGAATATTATGCTGGTCAGTCCGACTACGCTGCTGGTGGCGCTGCGTACTATCAATAATCTGTGGCGCTATGAGCATCAGAGCCGCAACGCCCAGCGCATTGCCGATCGCGCCGCACGGCTCTATGACAAAATGCGGCTGTTTGTCGATGATATGAGCGGCATCGGCCATAATCTGGATAAGGCGCAGCAAAGCTATCAGCAGGCGATGAAAAAGCTGGCAGAAGGGCGCGGCAATCTTATCGCCCAGAGCGAGGCGTTTAAGTCGCTGGGAGTTGAAGTTAAGCGGCCCATTAATCCGCAGCTGGTGCAGCAGGCGTTACCGGATGAAGCGGATGAGCGCTGGGCAGAAGATGATGCGGAAACACCGGCAGAAGTGCGCCGTATCAATGAATAACCGGCGGCAACGTGCTCGGATTGCGCGACTCTGATACACTTCGGAGAGAATTATTTGTGGAACAGGTAAAACCGATGGCAGATGAATCACAGCAGGAAACTACTCACTTTGGCTTCCAGACCGTAGCAAAAAGTGAAAAGGCCGATAAAGTCGCGGACGTGTTTCATTCCGTTGCGGCAAAATATGACCTGATGAACGATTTGATGTCGTTCGGCGTCCATCGCGTATGGAAGCGTTTTACCATTGACAGCAGCGGCGTGCGTCGCGGTCAGCGCGTGCTCGACCTGGCAGGCGGCACGGGCGATCTCACGGCGAAATTTTCCCGCCTGGTGGGTGAAACCGGGCAGGTGGTTCTGGCGGATATTAACAGCTCGATGCTGAAAATGGGCCGTGAAAAGCTGCGTAATCTCGGGGTCACCGGCAACGTCAGCTATGTGCAGGCGAATGCGGAAGCTCTGCCGTTCCCGGATAACTATTTTGACTGCATCACCATCTCGTTTGGCCTGCGCAACGTCACGGAAAAAGAGAAAGCGCTGGCCTCAATGTTTCGCGTGCTGAAGCCGGGCGGTCGTCTGCTGGTGCTGGAATTTTCTAAGCCGGTGCTGGATCCGCTGAGCAAGGCGTATGACGCCTATTCATTTCATATTCTGCCGCGTATCGGGCAGCTGGTGGCGAATGACGCAGAGAGCTATCGCTATCTGGCTGAATCTATTCGTATGCATCCCGATCAGGAAACCCTGAAAGCGATGATGAACGATGCTGGTTTTGAAAACAGTACGTATCACAACATGACTGGCGGCATTGTCGCGCTGCATCGTGGCTTTAAGTTCTGAGTAACCATGACGCTAACCCCTCTTATTACCGGCGCGCTTGAAACCGTGCTGAATCGTGTACTTTATCGCGATCGCAGTCTGAAAGCTGCCCGGCAGCGCCTGGCAGGTAAGGTGCTGCTGCTGCGGCTGCAGGAGCTCGATTTTCCCCTTGTACTGGTTTTCAGCGAAACGCGACTGGACGTGCTGGGCGACTGGCAGGACAGCAGCGACTGCAGCGTCAGTCTGCGCCTGAGTACGTTGCCTAAACTGCGCGATCGCCAGCAGCTTACCGGTCTGATCCGCAGCGGCGAGCTGAACGTTGAGGGCGATCTGCAGGTGGTACAGCAGTTTTCCGCATTAATGGATCTGGCTGAACTCGATCCGGCAGAGTATCTGGCGCCCTGGACCGGTGATATTGCGGCTCAGGGTATCAGTCAGGCTGGCAGGCGGGCGCTGGCTTTTGCGCAGCAGCAGGTAACGCGCCGTCAGGACTATCTCAGTCAGGTGGTAACCGAAGAGTGGCGGCTGGCGCCCGGTGCGCTGGAGCTGGCATGGTTTGCAGAAGAGGTTGAAGCGATGGAGCGTTCACTAAACGCCTTTGAGGCGCGTCTGGCACAGCGGGAGGCGAAATGACGCTCGGAGAACTTCGGCGCTTATATTTTATCATTAAAATTTTTCTGACCTACGGGCTGGATGAACTCATACCGCACATGCGCATCACGCTGCCGCTGCGGCTGTGGCGCCGCTGCGTATTCTGGATCCCTAACCGGCATAAAGAAGCGGAGATGGGCCTGCGCCTGCGCCTGGCAATGGAGCAGCTTGGCCCGGTCTGGATCAAGTTTGGTCAGATGCTCTCAACCCGTCGCGATCTGTTTCCGCCAAAGATTGCCGATGAGCTGGCAATCCTGCAGGACCGCGTTGCGCCGTTTGACGGCGTGAAAGCAAAAGCGCAGATTGAGCGCTCAATTGGCGGTCCGGTTGAGACCTGGTTTGATGATTTCGATATTAAACCGCTCGCCTCTGCCTCTATCGCTCAGGTCCACACCGCGACGCTGAAATCTAACGGCCGCAAAGTGGTTATTAAAGTGATTCGCCCTGATATCCTGCCGGTAATCAAAGCGGATATGAAGCTGATCTACCGGCTGGCACGCTGGGTGCCGCGCCTGTTGCCGGATGGTCGCCGCCTGCGTCCGATGGAAGTGGTCCGCGATTATGAAAAAACGCTGATTGATGAACTCAATCTGCTGCGGGAAGCGGCCAATGCGATTCAGCTGCGCCGTAATTTTGATCAAAGCCGCATGCTCTACGTACCGGAGGTCTACTCCGATTACTGCAGCGAAACCATGCTGGTGATGGAACGGATTTACGGGATCCCGATCTCGGATGTCGCCACGCTGGAGCAGCATGGCGTCAATATGAAGCTGCTGGCTGAACGCGGCGTGCAGGTTTTCTTTACCCAGGTATTCCGCGACAGCTTCTTTCACGCCGATATGCATCCGGGCAACATTTTTGTCAGTTACGATCATCCGGAAGATCCGCAATATATTGGTATCGACTGCGGTATTGTGGGATCGCTTAACAAAGAAGATAAGCGCTATCTGGCCGAAAACTTTATTGCCTTCTTTAACCGCGACTACCGCAAGGTAGCAGAACTGCATGTAGATTCCGGCTGGGTGCCGCCCGATACCAACGTTGAAGATTTTGAGTTTGCTATCCGCACCGTCTGTGAACCGATTTTTGAGAAGCCGCTGGCGGAGATCTCATTTGGTCACGTGCTGCTGAACCTGTTCAACACGGCGCGCCGCTTTAATATGGAAGTGCAGCCGCAGCTGGTGCTGCTGCAAAAAACGCTACTCTATATTGAAGGGATTGGACGTCAGCTCTACCCGCAGCTCGATTTATGGAAAACCGCGAAGCCCTTCCTGGAAGAGTGGATCAAAGATCAGATCGGTCTTCCGGCACTGGTACGTAAGGTTAAAGAGAAAGCGCCTTTCTGGGCAGAGAAACTGCCAGAACTGCCGGAGCTGTTTTACGACAGCATGCGCCAGCATAAGTTATTGCAGCACAGCGTTGATAAACTGGTTAATGAACTCAACGCGCAGCGTACCCGGCATCACCAGTCGCGCTACCTGTTTGGCGTAGGAGCCACGCTGCTGTTAAGCGGAACGGCAGTACTCCTGAGCCGGCCCGACTGGGACTTCTTCCCGGCGCTGTTAATGGCGGCGGGCATCGTGACCTGGCTGGTGGGCTGGCGCAAGACAAACTAATTGTTTGCCTGATGCAAATCGCGTAATGTCGCAGGCCGGAGCCGGTTTCCCGGTCTGTCACATTACAGTTTTTCGTTTTATTAAGTATTTCAGAGGCATATCTCATGGGCGGTATCAGTATCTGGCAATTATTAATTATTGCCGTCATCGTTGTACTTCTTTTTGGCACCAATAAACTGCGCAACCTCGGTTCAGATCTTGGCTCATCTATTCGCGGCTTTAAAAAAGCGATGAGTGATGAAGATGAGAAAAAAGATCTGCCTAAAGAGCAGGATGCTGACTTCAATGCCAAAACGCTGGCAGATAAACAGCATGACCCGGTGAACAAAGATCAGCCGCGGGATAAGTAAGGTGTAACTGTGTTCGATATTGGCTTTAGTGAACTGGTTCTGGTGTTCGTGATCGGCCTGATTGTGCTCGGGCCGCAACGTCTGCCGGTGGCGGTCAAAACCGTAGTGGGCTGGATCCGGGCAATTCGCTCGCTGGCGGCTAATGTGCAGCACGAGCTGGCGCAGGAGCTAAAGCTGCAGGAGTTGCAGGACAGCCTGAAAAAAGTGGAAGAGGCGGGAAAGGGAACGCTCTCTCCGGAGCTGAAGCAGTCAATGGAAGAGCTGCGCAAAACCGCTGACTCCATGAAGCGCTCTGTTCAGCAGAGTATTGATATCGAAAAAGCGGAGGATGAAGCGAACACGATTCATCAGCCTGCCGCGGTTAAACCTGATGTGCCTCCGGCTGCTGCTGCTGTCACGCCCGCGCAGGCGGAGCATCACGCCAGCGCACCGGCGCAGGCACCTGCTGCCGCAGAAACCGTTAACAATCGGGCTGATGCGGCGCACTCATCCACTCCCCTTTCTGCAAAAGATGAACGATAACCATGGCTGTTGAAGATACCCAGCCGCTCATCAGCCATCTGATCGAGCTGCGTAAGCGTCTGCTGAACTGCATCATTGCCGTGTTTGCGATTTTTCTCTGCCTGGTCTATTTCGCTAACGACATCTATCACGCGATTGCCGCGCCGCTAATCAGCCAGATGCCGGCCGGCGCCAGTATGATTGCCACAGATGTTGCCTCGCCATTTTTTACGCCGATCAAGCTGACCATCATTGTCTCGGTGTTTCTGGCGGTTCCGGTGATCCTCTATCAGGTGTGGGCATTTATCGCGCCAGCGCTCTACCGGCATGAACGCCGGCTGGTTATGCCACTGCTTTTCTCCAGCACGCTGCTGTTTTATGTTGGTGTGGCTTTTGCCTACTTTATTGTCTTTCCGCTGGCGTTTGGCTTTTTTGCCAAAACCGCGCCGCAGGGCGTCACCATTGCAACCGATATTACGAACTATCTCGACTTTGTCATGACGCTGTTTATGGCGTTTGGCGTTGCGTTTGAAGTGCCGATAGCCATCGTGCTGCTCTGCTGGACCGGGATCACCACGCCGGACGATTTGCGAAAAAAACGGCCTTACATTCTGGTCGGCGCTTTCGTTGTTGGGATGCTGCTCACACCGCCAGACGTTTTTTCCCAAACTTTGCTCGCTATTCCGATGTACTGCCTGTTTGAAGTCGGCGTATTCTTTTCCCGCTACTACGTGGGCAAAGGGCGTAAAGCGGCAGAGGAAGACTCCTGATCGCGTTTACGCAGGACACCCCGTTGCGCGCGGGGTGAAAGCATTTTACAAACCGCCCGCCTGCCGGGCGGTTTTTATTTGGGGGAAGAGATGTTTGATATCGGTGTAAACCTGACCAGCACGCAATTCGCAAAAGATCGCGTTCAGGTGGTTAAGCGCGCGCGTGAAGCAGGTGTCACCGGCATGCTGCTTACCGGCACTAACGCGCTGGAGAGCCAGCAGGCACGACAGCTGGCAGCACAGCATCCCGGCTACTGCTGGTCTACGGCCGGCGTTCATCCGCATCACGCCAGTGAGTGGTCCGCAGAAACAGCCAGCACGCTGCGCCGCCTGGCAGAGAGCGAACAGGTAGTTGCCATAGGGGAGTGCGGGCTCGACTTCAACCGCAATCTGGCTGCGCATCAGCAGCAGGAGTATGCATTCGATGCCCAGCTGGCGCTGGCCGCAGAGCTGCAGCTGCCGGTGTTTTTACACTGCCGCGAAGCGCACGATCGCTTTGTCGCGGTGCTGGAGCCGTGGCTGCCGAAGCTGGCGGGAGCGGTGGTGCACTGCTTTACCGGCACGCGCACGGAGCTGGAAGCCTGTCTGGCGCTGGGCCTCTCAGTGGGCATTACCGGCTGGGTGTGTGATGAACGCCGCGGAATGGCGCTGCGTGAGATGCTGCCGCTGATCCCGGCGGAGCGTTTACTGCTGGAGACGGACGCGCCTTACCTGCTGCCGCGCGATATGCGGCCCCGTCCGGCCTCGCGGCGCAATGAACCCTGTTTTCTGCCTCATCTGGTGCAGCAGGTGGCGGGCTGGCGCGGAGAGACGGCGGAGGTGCTGAGTGCGCAGGCCGACGCAAACGCGCGTCAGCTGTTCAGGCTGGCTTAAACCTTACGAAACAGTTTGTTATCCACACTGCGCATCACCTGCTTATTCAGCAGATTCAGCAACAGGATCGAACGGGTTTCACCGTCGGGCTCGGCAAAAATCGCCCGCAGCCCTTCAAACGTGCCGTCGGTAATAAGCACTTCATCGCCCGACTGCGGCGTTTCAGGATCCAGAACAATCTGTGGTGTATCGGTCTGCAGCGCTTCAATCACTTCATAGGGCACCGTGGCGGGCATAGCGCCAAAGCGCACAAAATGGCTGACGCCACGCGTGCTGCTGATGGTGGTGGTATGAATCGCTTCCGGATCGAACTCAATAAACAGATAGTTAGGGAACAGCGGCTCACTGACAGTGGTGCGTTTACCGCGCACCAGCTTCTCCATCGCGATCGTTGGACTGAGGCATGTCACTGCCTGACGCTCAAGATGTTCCTTGGCGCGCAGCAGCTGTCCGCGTTTGCAATAGAGTAAGTACCAGGATTCCATAACTGCCCCCGAATAATGGATGCCAAGAATAACAAACCTGCAGTCAGAGTTATAGCGTATCGGCTGGCGTATACCGTGCCGGCCAGAGAAATTCTCTGCGAATTTTCTGATTAGTGCGTTATCTGTGCGCTTTGCGGCAAGAGAATTGACGACCAGGGCGCATCTGTATCAGACTGCCAGACCATTACGGATCTGCACGATTTCCCGATTCACTCTGGCCGGAAAACTGAAGCCACATGAAATACCAGGACTTACGAGATTTTCTTTCGCTGCTGGAACAGCGTGGCGAGCTCAAGCGCATCACTCAGGAGATTGATCCTGAACTGGAGATGACCGAAATCGCCGACCGCACGCTGCGTGCCGGCGGCCCGGCGCTGCTGTTTGAAAACCCCAAAGGGTATGACATGCCGGTGCTGTGTAACCTGTTTGGCACGCCAAAGCGCGTGGCGATGGGTATGGGGCAGGAGAAGGTCAGCGCGCTGCGCGACGTCGGTAAGCTGCTGGCGTTTCTGAAGGAGCCGGAGCCGCCCAAAGGTTTCCGCGATCTCTTTGACAAAATGCCGCAGTTTAAGCAGGTGCTGAATATGCCAACAAAGCGTCTGCGCAATGCTCCCTGTCAGGAAGAGATCTTCAGCGGCGATGAGGTTGATTTGTCGCGTATTCCGGTGATGAAGTGCTGGCCTGGCGATGCGGCACCGCTGATTACCTGGGGGCTGACCGTTTCACGCGGACCGCATAAAGAGCGACAGAACCTGGGGATCTACCGCCAGCAGGTTATCGGCAAAAACCGGCTGATTATGCGCTGGCTGTCGCACCGCGGCGGCGCGCTCGATTTTCAGGAGTGGTGCAAAGCCCATCCCGGCGAACGCTTTCCGGTTGCGGTGGCGCTGGGTGCCGATCCCGCCACCATACTGGGCGCGGTCACGCCGGTGCCGGATACGCTCTCGGAGTACGCCTTCGCCGGGCTGCTGCGCGGCAATAAAACCGAAGTGGTAAAATGCGTCTCCTGCGATCTGGAAGTGCCTGCCAGCGCGGAGATTGTGCTGGAAGGCTACATTGAACCAGGCGACATGGCGCCGGAAGGCCCCTATGGCGACCATACCGGTTACTATAATGAAGTAGACAGCTTTCCGGTCTTTACCGTTACGCACGTTACGCAGCGGCGTAAACCGATCTATCATTCCACCTATACCGGTCGTCCACCCGATGAGCCTGCGGTGCTGGGAGTGGCACTGAATGAAGTGCTGGTGCCAATCTTAATCAAGCAGTTTCCGGAGATTGTCGATTTTTATCTGCCGCCTGAAGGCTGCTCCTATCGCCTGGCGGTAGTGACGATCAAAAAACAGTATGCAGGACATGCCAAGCGGGTGATGTTTGGCGTCTGGTCATTTCTGCGTCAGTTTATGTACACCAAATTTGTTATTGTGTGTGACGATGACGTAAACGCGCGCGACTGGAATGATGTGATTTGGGCGATTACCACCCGCATGGACCCGGCGCGCGATACCGTACTGGTAGAGAATACGCCGATCGATTACCTCGACTTTGCTTCACCGGTCTCGGGGCTGGGCTCCAAAATGGGGCTGGATGCCACCAATAAATGGCCGGGTGAAACGCAGCGCGAGTGGGGCACGCCGATCGTCAAAGATCCGGCAGTCACCGCGCGTATTGATGCAATCTGGGATGAGTTAGCAATCTTTGCCGAACCGCCGCAGCGCTGACGGTAGCAGAGAACCATAAGAAAGGGCAATTATGACGACGTTAAGCTGCAAAGTGACTTCGGTTGAGGCGATTACCGAGACCGTATATCGCGTGCGCCTGATCCCGGAAGCGGAATTTAGCTTTCGCGCCGGTCAGTATCTGATGGTGGTAATGGATGAGCGCGACAAGCGTCCTTTCTCCATTGCCTCAACGCCAATGGAGAAAGAGATTATTGAGCTGCACATTGGCGCATCCGATCTCAATCTTTACGCTATGGCAGTGATGGATCGCATCAGAAGCGACCGGCAGGTAACGATTGATATGCCGCATGGTGATGCGTGGCTGCGGGAAGAGAGCGAGCGCCCGGTGATTCTGATCGCCGGCGGCACCGGCTTTTCCTACGCGCGTTCACTGCTGCTGACCGCGCTGGCGCAGCAGCCCGATCGCGACATCGCCATTTACTGGGGCGGACGTGAACTGCAGCACCTCTACGATATGGATGAGCTGGAAGCGCTGGCGGTGAAACACCCGAACCTCAGGGTGATTCCGGTGGTTGAGCAGCCTGCAGATGGCTGGCAGGGGCGCAGCGGTACGGTACTGACCGCCGTTATGCAGGATCATGCCGATCTGAGCGGCCATGATATCTATATCGCCGGACGCTTTGAGATGGCAAAAATTGCCCGTGAGCGCTTCTGCAGCGAGCGCGGCGCGCTGGAAGCGCAGATGTATGGCGATGCCTTTGCGTTTATCTGAGGCGCAGCCGTAAAAAAACCCGCCCGGAAGGGCGGGAACACGTGCGATTCACAGGTCTCTGTTTTAGATACGTTCAAATACGGTGGCGATGCCCTGACCCAGGCCGATACACATGGTGGCCAGGCCAAACTGCACGTCATGTTGTGTCATCTGGTTAAGCAGGGTGGTGCTGATGCGCGCGCCGGAACAGCCCAGCGGATGCCCCAGCGCAATCGCGCCGCCGTTCAGGTTTACTTTCTCATCCATCTGCGCCATAAGCCCTAAATCTTTAATGCAGGGCAGGGTTTGTGCCGCAAAAGCCTCATTAAGTTCAAACAGTCCGATATCCGCTACGCTGAGTCCGGCACGCTTCAGCGCCATGTTGCTGGCGGGAACCGGGCCGTATCCCATAACTGAAGGATCGCAGCCGGTTACCGCCATACTGCGGATACGCGCACGCGGCGTGATGCCCAGTTCGCGGGCGCGGCTTTCGCTCATGATTAGCATGGCGGCAGCGCCGTCAGAGAGCGCGGATGAACTGCCGGCGGTCACCGTACCGCTAACCGGATCAAACGCCGGCCGCAGCGCGGCCAGACCCTCCAGGCTGGTCTCCGGACGGATGACCTCATCACTCTCATAGCGCTTCAGCACGCCATCGGCGTCGTGCCCCCAGGTGGGAATAATTTCGCGGGCAAAATCGCCGCGCTGCGTCGCCGCCCAGGCGCGCTGATGCGAACGGAAAGCAAAGGCATCCTGCTGTTCGCGGCTGATATGGTGCATGCGCGCCAGCATTTCCGCTGTCAGGCCCATCATGCCGGCGGCTTTTGCCACGGTCCGGCTCAGGCCGGGATGGAAATCAACGCCGTGGCTCATCGGGACATGACCCATATGCTCAACGCCGCCAATCAGGCAGGTCTGCGCATCACCGGTCATAATGGCCCGGGCAGCGTCATGCAGCGCCTGCATAGATGAACCGCAGAGGCGATTCACCGTGCTGGCGGGCACGCGGTGCGGAATTTCCGCCAGCAGCGCCGCATTACGCGCAATATTAAATCCCTGCTCCAGCGTCTGCTGCACGCAGCCCCAGATGATATCGTCCAGCGAAGCGGGATCGATTGCCGGGTTGCGACTCAGCAACTCCCGCATCAGATGTGCTGAGAGATCTTCCGCCCGCACCTGACGAAAGGCGCCGCCTTTAGATCGGCCCATGGGCGTGCGTGCGGCATCAATAATGACGACATTTTCCATCTCTGTTCCTCAGGCGCGCTGCAGCGACGCTTCATCAATAGGTTGAACGGCGGGATACCAGCTCTGATGCGCGTGCGCACGCTGCACCAGCGCTTCCGGCAGCGTATAAAGCGGGCCGAGATGCGCGTAGCGTCTGGCCTGGTCGACCACGTTGCTGTTACCGAGCGTATCGAGATAGCGGAAAGCGCCGCCGCGGAACGGCGGGAAGCCAAGGCCATAGACCAGCGCCATATCGGCTTCTGCCGGTGAGGCGATAATCTTCTCTTCCAGACAGCGCACGACTTCATGCAGCATCGGCAGCATCATGCGATTAATAATCTCTTCATCGCTGAACGCACGCGCGGGTTCGCTGACGCTGCTCAGCAGCTTACCGGCGTCAGGATCCTGTATTTTCTGCGCTTTACCTTTTTTATCCTGTTCCCAGCGGTAGAAGCCGAGGCCGTTTTTCTGCCCAAACCGGCCCGCATCAAACAGGACATCGATGGCGTCACGATAAGTTTTCTGCATGCGCGCCGGAAAGCCCTGCGCCATGACCTGCTGCGCGTGATGGGCGGTATCGATACCAACCACATCCAGCAGCCACGCCGGCCCCATTGGCCAGCCAAACTGCTGCTCCATGACGTTATCAATCTGGCGATAATCCGCGCCGTCGCGCAGCAGCAGGCTGAAAGCCGCAAAATAGGGGAACAGTACCCGGTTAACAAAGAAACCGGGACAGTCGTTAACCACGACCGCTGTTTTTCCCATTTTGCTGGCCCACGCTACCACCTTGCTGATGGTTGCTTCTGAGGTCTGTTCGCCGCGGATCACTTCCACCAGCGGCATGCGCGGTACCGGATTGAAAAAGTGCATACCGCAGAAATTTTGCGGACGCTGCAGCGCTTTTGCCAGTTCGCTAATCGGAATGGTTGAGGTGTTGGAGGCGAGAATGGCATCGTCCCGCAGCTGCTGTTCAGTCTCAGCGAGCACTTTCGCTTTGACCGCCGGGTTCTCTACTACCGCCTCTACCACCACATCAGCGCGGCGGAAACCGCTATACTCCAGCACCGGCTGGATAGTCGTCAGCACGGCAGCGAGTTTCGCGCCATCAATTTTGCCGCGCGCCAGCTGCTTATTCAGTAGCTTGCTGGCTTCATTCATACCCAGCGTCAGCGCTTTTTCACTGATATCTTTCAGGATAACCGGTACGCCTTTCCACGCCGACTGCCAGGCAATCCCGCCCCCCATGATGCCGGCACCCAGCACGGCTGCCTGCTGCGGCAGCTCTGCGCGGGCGCTATGTTTTTTTGCCAGGCTTTTGACGTATTGATCGTTGAGGAAAATGCCGACCAGCGCGCGGGCAGCATCGCTCTGTGCCAGCGGCACAAACGCAGCCGTTTCAAGCTTAAGCGCATCATCGCGCGTCAGCCCGGCGGCAGCTTCAATTGTTTTCACCGCTGTCAGCGGGGCAGGGTAGTGTTTACCTGCCGTCTGCAGCACCATGCTTTTCGCCAGTGTAAAGCTCATCGCGGCTTCAACCGGACTCAGCTTCAGCGGCGCCAGCTTCGGCGCCCGGCGTGCCTGCCAGCTCTGCTGGGTAATGGCGTCGTGCAGCATAGTGAGCGCGGCGCTGCGCAGTTTGTCGCGGCTGACCACGGCATCGACCAGACCCAGCTTCAGCGCGCTTAATCCATCCACATCTTTGCCGGCGGCAATGATCTCCAGCGCGCTGTCGGCTCCCAGCAGGCGCGGCAAACGCACGCTACCGCCAAAGCCTGGCATGATGCCGAGCCGGGTTTCCGGCAGGCCAATACGCGTCTCCGGCGTCGCGACGCGCAGATCGGTTGCCAGCACACACTCGCAGCCACCTCCCAGCGCATAGCCATCAATGGCGGCAATGGTCGGCACCGGCAGATCTTCCAGCCGGTTAAAAATGCTGTTAGCAAAGGTCAGCCACGCGCTCAGTTTCTCTTCAGGAGCGTCAAACAGTGAAAGAAACTCGGTGATATCCGCGCCGACGATAAAAGCGGGTTTGGCGGAGCTTAACAGCAGACCGCGCAGCTCGGGCTGCTGCTGCAGTATATTCAGCGCTTCTCCCAGGCTGGCGACGGTTTTAATATCAAGTTTATTGACCGAGCCGGGAGCATCGAAAACCAGCTCGGCAATGCCGTCTTCGAGCCAGTGTAATGAAAGGGTATCGCCTTGGTAGAGCATATCCGTCTCCTGAAACCGCGAAAAGTGATCTGGTCATACCAGATGAACAGGAGTGTGAGCGGCCTGCCCCTCTTTTGCAAACGGCAGTGTGCTTATTTGATACCGCGATCACAGGCTGGCTGGCGCGCCAATAGCGGCGCGGCTATGCTACACTGCGGCCACTTTCGCGACATCGGAGACTCGTTCATGGATTCACTGAAAACACTGTATCAGGCGCATATCAAAACGCTGCAGCAGCGGGCGCAACAGATTCTGGCGCGCGGCAAACTGGATGCGCTGCTGATCCACTCCGGCGAACTGCAGACCGTTTTTCTCGATGATCACACCTATCCGTTTAAAGTGAATCCGCAGTTCAAAGCCTGGGTGCCGGTCACGCAGGTGCCGAACTGCTGGCTGTGGGTCGACGGCAGCAATAAACCTAAACTCTGGTTCTATTCACCTGTCGACTACTGGCATAACGTTGAGCCGCTGCCGGAGAGCTTCTGGACCGGAGATGTTGATGTCATCGGGCTGAAAAATGCAGATGAGATTGCACAGCTGCTGCCCGCATCGCGTGAGAACGTCGCCTACATTGGCCCGGTACCGGAACGTGCTGCGCAGCTGGGCTTCAGTAGCGCGCAGATCAACCCGCAGGCGGTCATTGATTTCCTGCATTATCATCGCAGTATCAAAACGGATTATGAGCTCGCCTGCCTGCGTCAGGCGCAGAAGCTGGCGGTTGCTGGCCATCGCGCGGCGAAAGAAGCGTTTTTCTCCGGCATGAGCGAGTTCGATATTAACCTCGCCTATCTTACCGCTACCGGGCACCGGGATACGGATGTGCCGTATGGCAATATTGTGGCGCTGAACGAACATGCAGCCGTGCTGCACTACACCCGGCTCGATCACCAGCCGCCAGCCAAACGTCACAGCTTCCTGATTGACGCCGGCGCTGATTACGCAGGATATGCAGCAGATTTAACCCGCAGCTATGCAGCGCAAAGCAAAACGCGCTATGCCGAGCTGGTGGAGGTAATGAATAAAGAGGAGCTGGCGCTGATCGCCACGCTGAAAGCGGGCGTACGCTATACCGATTATCATCTGCAGATGCACCAGCGCATTGCGCGTTTGCTGCTGAAATTTGGTCTGGTAAAAGGCCTGACGGAAGAGGCGCTGGTGGCAGAAAATCTCACCGGACCTTTCATGCCGCACGGCCTGGGTCATCCTCTTGGGCTGCAGGTACACGATGTGGCCGGTTTTATGCAGGACGATCGCGGTACGCACCTGGCTGCGCCGGCGCACTATCCCTATCTGCGCTGCACCCGGGTGCTGGAGCCCGGCATGGTACTGACCATCGAGCCGGGCTTCTATATTATCGATTCGCTGCTGGCGCCGCTGCGCGGGGGCAAGTACAGCCAGCACTTTGACTGGCAGGCGATTGATGCGCTGAAGCCGTATGGCGGAATCCGCATTGAAGATAATGTGGTCATCCACCCTAATCGCATTGAGAACATGACGCGCGACCTGCACCTGGCCTGATGGACGCTTATGATATTCCGGCTGAGGCGGTAAGCAGCAGCGAAGAGACGATCAAAAAAAGCCGCTTTATCACTCTGCTGGCGCATACGCCGGGTGCTGAAGCGGCGCGGGCGTTTGTGCAGCGGGTCAAAAGCGAGCATCCCGCTGCGCGACATCACTGCTGGGCCTGGGTTGCCGGTGCTCCGGACGATTCACAGCAGCTGGGCTTCTCCGACGATGGCGAACCCTCCGGCACGGCAGGTAAGCCGATGCTGGCGCAGCTGATGGGGAGCGGCCTTGGTGAGATCACTGCCGTAGTCGTACGCTATTATGGCGGCATCATGCTGGGGACCGGCGGGCTGGTCAAAGCTTACGGCGGCGGGGTGCAGCAGGGGCTGAAACAGCTGCCGCGTCAGCGCAAAGTGCCGATGCAATCCTTTATGCTGCGCTGTGATTATGCACAGATGAGCGATATAGAACGCCTGCTGCAGCGTTTTGACGGCATTACTGAAGAGAGCCGCTATGAAGATTGCATCACGCTGCGCATTGCGCTGCCTCATGCGCAGATAGCGGCCTTTACGCAAAACCTCTCTGACTACAGCCGGGGTGCGCTAGCGCTGCTCCCGCTGGATAACTGAACAAAGGACACGGCTGAATGCACTTCCGCGCCATTACCCGCATTGTGGGTCTGCTGGTTATTTTATTCTCGGTAACCATGATTGTACCGGGTTTAGTGGCGCTGATTTATCGCGACGGTGCCGGCCGCGCCTTCAGTCAGACGTTCCTGATGGCGATTGTCATTGGTTCGCTGCTCTGGTGGCCCAACCGCAAACAGAAGACCGAACTTAAACCGCGCGAAGGCTTTCTGATTGTGGTGCTGTTCTGGACGGTACTGGGCAGCGTCGGTGCGATGCCGTTTATCTTTGCCGAGCAGCCTCACCTTTCCGCGACCGATGCCTTTTTCGAATCCTTTTCCGGCCTGACGACGACGGGTGCAACGACGCTGGTGGGACTCGACTCGCTGCCGAAAGCGATTCTGTTTTACCGGCAGATGCTGCAGTGGCTGGGCGGTATGGGGATTATCGTGCTGGCCGTTGCCATACTGCCGATTCTGGGCGTCGGCGGCATGCAGCTCTATCGCGCCGAAATGCCCGGGCCGCTGAAGGATAACAAGATGCGGCCGCGCATTGCAGAGACAGCAAAAACGCTGTGGCTGATTTATGTTGTGCTGACCATCGCCTGCGCGCTGGCCCTGTGGCTGGCCGGCATGCCGATGTTTGACGCTATCGGGCACAGCTTCTCTACCATCGCTATCGGCGGTTTCTCCACGCACGACGCCAGCATCGGCTATTTTAACAGCCCGACAATCAACACGATTGTTGCGGTTTTTCTGCTGATTTCCGGCTGTAACTACGGCCTGCACTTTTCACTGCTGAGCGGGCGCAACCTGAAGGTTTACTGGCGCGATCCTGAATTCCGGATGTTTATTGGCGTGCAGTTTACGCTGGTGGTGATCTGCACGCTGGTGCTCTGGCTGCACAATGTTTATGACAGCGGCTGGCAAACGCTGAATCAGGCTTTTTTCCAGGTAGTGTCATGGGCAACCACGGCGGGCTTCACCACAGATAGCATTGCACGCTGGCCGCTGTTCCTGCCGGTGCTGCTGCTCTGCTCAGCATTTATCGGTGGTATGGCAGGCTCAACCGGGGGTGGCCTGAAGGTTATTCGTATTCTGCTATTGTTCAAGCAGGGTTCACGTGAGCTGAAACGTCTGGTGCACCCTAATGCGGTCTACACCATTAAGCTTGGCAACCGGGCGCTGCCGGAGCGTATTCTGGAAGCGGTATGGGGTTTCTTCTCCGCCTATGCGCTGGTGTTTCTGCTCAGCATGCTGGCCATTATCGCGACCGGCGTTGATGACTTCTCCGCGTTTGCTGCCGTTGCGGCAACGCTGAACAACCTTGGGCCGGGGCTGGGTGTAGTCGCAGACAACTTCACAACCATGAATGATGTGGCGAAATGGATATTGATCCTGACGATGCTGTTCGGGCGTCTTGAGGTCTTTACGCTGCTGGTGCTGTTCACGCCGACATTCTGGCGTGAATAAGAGAAACAGGAACCTGTAATGAAAGCATTAATACTTTATTCCACCCGCGACGGACAAACCCGCGAAATTGCAGCGCGTATTGCTCAGACTCTGGTACCGCAGCAGTTATGTGATGTGCAGGATCTGGCAGAGACGAGACAGATTGACTGGTCGCAGTACGATCGCGTACTGATAGGCGCCTCGATTCGCTATGGCTATTTTGATACGGCGCTGATGAAGTTTGTCACGCAGCACCGGCAGTCGCTGCAGCAGCGGGTAAGCGGATTCTTTAGCGTGAATCTGACGGCGCGTAAAGCTGACAAGCGTTCCCCGCAAACCAATGCCTATACCCGCAAATTTCTTGAGCAGTCACCGTGGCAGCCCGACTGCTGCGCTGTATTTGCCGGTGCGTTACGTTATCCGCGCTATCGCTGGTTTGATCGGGTAATGATTCAGTTAATTATGCGCATGACCGGTGGTGAAACCGATACTTCTAAAGAAGTCGAGTATACCGACTGGTCTGCAGTGAGCAGATTTGCGCATGAATTTGCGCAGTTACCAGGCAAATCGTGGTGAAATAGAGCGTTGTGGTGAAAAATAGCGCGAACGATTCTTTTTTTGTATTTAACGCTTGTCAGCCCGGAAGAACTCCCTATAATGCGCCTCCATCGACACGGCACACCGGCTTACGGAAAACGGCGTCGACAGGAA
>NZ_VWUF01000006.1:0-179250 GCF_008631385.1 Pantoea sp. M_9
ACGCTGATATCAATCCTGCGAGTGCCCACACAGATTGTCTGATAAATTGTTAAAGAGCGGTGCAGTCAGCGCCTTAAGCGTCTGCTGCGAGGTGGCGTATATTACGCTTTCCTCTTCCGGAGTCAACCACTTTTTTCAGCGTTTTTCTCCGGCGGGGTGAATCGCTTCACGCCCTGCTGAGCCCGTCTGCGTTGCCGCTTTGCCGTCTCAGTGGTGGCGCATTATAGGGAGTTCTCGCCGGGTGACAAGCACTAATTTCAACTTTTTTATCACCCGGTTAATGTTTGCACAAAACCGGTTATTTATGCCTGTTTAATGCGCGCCGGCAGCTCTGCCAGGCTATTTAACACCCAATCTGATGCTGCTTCACCTTCAGCGGTAACCGTTTTACCGCTGCGCACCAGCACGCGGGTGCCGACGCCAGCGGCCTGCCCTGCCAGCATATCTTCCAGCTTATCCCCTACCATATAAGAAGCGGCCATATCGATGTTCAGCTCCTGCTGCGCAGACAGCAGCATTCCAGGCTGAGGTTTACGGCAGTCGCAGTTTTGACGGTAAGCAGGCACGGTGGCATCCGGCAGGTGAGGACAATAGTAGATGCCGTCCAGGTCGATATCGCGATCGGCCAGTGACCAGTCCATCCACTCCGTCAGCTGCATAAAGGTATCTTCCGTAAACATCCCGCGGGCAATACCCGACTGGTTAGTGACCAGCACCAGCGCGTAACCCATCTTTTTCAGCGCCTGCAGCGCTTCAATGGTGCCTTCTATAAACTGAAAATTGTCGATCTCATGAACATAACCGTGATCAACATTTAATGTGCCATCACGATCGAGAAAAATAGCCGGGACTGGGTTCGCCACGTAAATACTCCTGCTGCAATTAATAGTGCTAAGTATTGCATGATTGGGCATAGCGAGAGAATGGCAGATTGCATTACGTCGATTGATTTAGACGTCTGGATGCCTTACCATCCATTTAGCTTTCGTCCAGCTTCGCTGCTCGAATATTGATACACCACGGACAACGTCAGACGATAATAATTAACTAATGATTAAACTCGAAAATATCACCAAAGTGTTCCAGCAGGGCTCACGCACAATACAGGCGCTCTCCGGTGTCAGCCTGCATGTGCCGGCGGGACAGATTTATGGCGTCATCGGTTCGTCAGGCGCGGGCAAGAGTACGCTGATCCGCTGCGTCAACCTGCTTGAGCGCCCTACCTCCGGTCGTGTGCTGGTCGACGGACAGGATCTCACCGCACTCTCTTCCGGGGAGCTGACGCTGGCACGTCGCCAGATCGGCATGATTTTTCAGCACTTCAATCTGATGAACTCGCGTACAGTGGCCGGCAATGTGGCGCTGCCGCTGGAGCTGGGCAATCTGTCACGCGATCAGATCAAAGCGCGCGTTAGCGAGCTGCTGGAGCTTGTTGGTCTGAATGACAAGCATGACAGCTGGCCGGCTAACCTCTCCGGCGGGCAAAAACAGCGTGTGGCTATTGCGCGTGCGCTGGCCAGCAATCCCAAAGTACTGCTGTGCGACGAAGCCACCAGCGCGCTCGATCCGGCGACCACCCGTTCAATACTGGAGCTGCTAAAAGACATTAATCGCCGCCTCAGCATTACTATTCTGCTTATCACCCACGAGATGGATGTGGTTAAGCGCATCTGCGATCAGGTTGCCGTGATCAGTAACGGCGAGCTGATTGAAAAAGATAGCGTCAGCGAAGTCTTTTCACATCCAAAAACGCCGCTGGCGCAGCAGTTTATTCAGTCGACGCTGCATCTGGATATTCCGGAAGATTATCAGGAGCGCATGCGCGCGCAGCCTGCCGCGCAAACTGTGCCGCTGCTGCGCCTGGAATTTACCGGAAAATCTGTTGATGCGCCGCTGCTGTCAGAAGCTGCCCGCCGCTTTAATGTGAATAACAACATTATCAGTGCGCAGATGGATTATGCAGGCGGAGTCAAGTTCGGCATCATGCTGGCAGAAATGGATGGCAGTGAAACAGATACGCAGGCCGCGATAAGCTGGCTGAAAGAACATCATGTGAAAGTAGAGGTATTAGGTTATGTCTGAAGCGATGCTGTGGTTACTGACGCGCGGCGTCTGGGAAACGCTGATGATGACCTTTGTCTCTGGCTTCTTCGGGTTTGTTATTGGCCTGCCGGTCGGCGTACTGCTGTATGTTACACGCCCCGGCCAGATTCTGGCGAACAGCGCGCTTTACCGGGTGCTCTCTGCTATCGTCAATATCTTCCGCTCAATCCCGTTCATTATATTGCTGGTCTGGATGATTCCGTTTACCCGCGCAATTGTCGGCACCTCTATCGGCCTGCAGGCGGCGATTGTCCCGCTGACCGTTGGCGCCGCGCCGTTTATTGCCCGTATGGTTGAAAACGCCCTGCTGGAGCTGCCGACCGGCCTGATCGAAGCCTCCCGCGCGATGGGTGCCACGCCGCTGCAAATCGTCCGCAAGGTGTTACTGCCGGAAGCGATGCCAGGCCTGGTCAACGCAGCCACCATTACGCTCATTACGCTGGTTGGCTACTCTGCTATGGGCGGTGCCGTGGGTGCAGGCGGTCTGGGCCAGATTGGCTATCAGTATGGCTACATCGGGTATAACGCTACCGTAATGAATACTGTACTGGTGCTGCTGGTCGTGCTGGTATATCTGATTCAGTTCTGCGGCGATCGCATTGTTCGCGCGGTGTCGCATAAATAAGCCAATAACATCAATACTTCTCTATTAAGGAAAGGATATGTCTTTCACATTTAAAAAGATTGCCGCAGCAGGTGCTCTGATTGGTGCTATTGCTCTGGCCGGATGCGATCAGCAGGCAAAAGATCCCAACCATATCAAAGTGGGCGTGATTGTCGGTGCTGAACAGCAGGTTGCTGAAACTGCCGTTAAAGTGGCTAAAGATAAATATAACCTCGACGTCGAGCTGGTGACATTTAACGATTACGTGTTACCTAATGAAGCGCTGAGCAAAGGGGATATTGATGTTAACGCCTTTCAGCATAAGCCCTATCTGGATCAGCAGATCAAAGATCGTGGCTACAAGCTGGTACCGGTTGGCAACACCTTTGTTTATCCGATTGCCGGCTACTCTAAAAAGATTAAGTCGCTGACCGAACTGCAGGATGGCGCGCAGATCGCCATCCCTAACGATCCGACTAACCTGGGCCGCTCCCTGCTGCTGCTGCAGAAAGCGGGACTGATTAAGCTGAAAGAGGGTGTTGGCCTGCTGCCGACGTCTCTGGATATTGTGGAAAATCCGAAGAACCTGAAGATTGTTGAACTGGAAGCGCCACAGCTGCCACGTTCGCTTGACGATCAGCAGATTGCACTCGCGGTTATCAACACAACGTATGCCAGCCAGATTGGTCTGACCCCGGCAAAAGATGGCATCTTTGTGGAAGATAAAGATTCCCCATACGTTAACCTGCTGGTGAGCCGTGAAGATAATAAAGACGCTGAGAACGTGAAGAAGTTTGTTGAAGCGTATCAGTCAGACGAAGTGGCTGAGTCTGCGAACAAAATCTTTAACGGTGGCGCGGTTAAAGGCTGGTAAGTTCACTTCTTTTCTCTCCTGAGGGCGGCGCTGGCCGCCCTTTCTATTTCTGCATGTGGCTGCTGACTTGTTATTTGCGGGCGTCCTTGTTTCAATAACGCCACTTTTATTACAGGAGGATGTTGCCATGCGTTTTTTACCGCTCTGCCTGTTGGCGTTGATGCTGACCGGGTGCGTTCGTGAATATCACCCGATAAGCAGCGCTCCGTCTCGTCCGCAGCAGTCATCCGCTCAGCCGCAGCGCAAGCCGGCTCCGCGCCCGGCTCCGGTGAAAATCTATACCGACGCAACCGATCTGGTCAGCAATCCTTTCCGCGATCTGGGTGAAGTGTCTGGCGAAGATTGCCAGAGCAGCACGCAGGATTCGCCTCCCAATATCAATACCGCGCGTAAACGTCTGCAGATTAAAGCAGCAGGTATGAAAGCCAACGCCGTGCTGCTGCACAAATGTGAAATTGTGACCAGTACGCCAGGCTGCTACCGCCAGGCGATCTGCCAGGGCTCAGCGCTGAAAGTTTCCGGTCAATGAGTGAGTTTGCCGTTGCGCAGATTGGCGTGATCCGCTCCCCGTGGAAAGAGAAATTTGCCGTACCGCGCCAGCCGGGACTGGTTCAGGATGGCGGCGGTGAACTGCATCTGCAGGCCCCGTACAATCAGCCGGAAGCCGTACGCGGTCTGGAAGCGTTCAGCCACATCTGGATCCTGTTTATGTTCCATCAGACCATGGCCGGCGGCTGGCGCCCTACTGTCCGTCCGCCACGCCTCGGCGGTAACGCGCGTATGGGCGTGTTTGCGACGCGATCAACGTTTCGTCCTAATCCGGTAGGCATGTCGCTGGTTGAGCTGAAAGGGATCCGCTGTGAAAAATCGCAGGTTATTCTGCAGCTCGGCAGTCTTGATCTGGTCGATGGCACACCGGTCATTGATATCAAGCCCTACCTGCCGTTTGCCGAAGCGCTGCCCGACGCGCGCGCCGGGTATGCTCAGGCTGCACCTGAAGCGGCCATGCCGGTGCGTTTTTCAGCCGCCGCTCAGCAGCAGATTCAGCAGCAGGCGCATATTCCCCAGCTGCAGCGTTTTATTAGCGACGTTCTGGCCCAGGATCCGCGTCCCGCCTATCGCAAAAGTGAATCGCTGGATCGTGAATATGCCGCCTGGCTGCTCGATTTCAACGTGCGCTGGCGCATTGATGAAGCGGGTACTGAGGTCATTGCCGTGGATCCACGCTAAAACAGGCTTTTGAGCGCTGTTTCTCGCTGGTACACTAACGGCCAGTAACGGTCTGCTCTTCTTCTTCCATATAACTGGAATCATAATTAATGCGTACTACTCAATATCTGCTCTCCACGCTTAAGGAGACGCCTTCCGATGCAGAAGTGATCAGCCATCAGCTGATGCTGCGTGCCGGGATGATCCGCAAACTGGCCTCCGGACTCTATACCTGGCTGCCGACCGGGGTTCGCGTGCTGCGAAAAGTTGAAAACATCGTGCGCGAAGAGATGAACAACGCCGGCGCAATTGAAATCTCTATGCCGGTGGTTCAGCCGGCCGACCTGTGGGAAGAGAGCGGGCGCTGGGAGCAGTATGGCCCGGAGCTGCTGCGCATTAAAGATCGTCACGAACGTCCGTTTGTGCTCGGTCCGACGCATGAAGAGGTCATTACCGATCTCATCCGCAACGAGCTGAGCTCTTATAAGCAACTGCCGCTTAATCTGTATCAGATTCAGACCAAGTTCCGCGATGAAGTGCGCCCGCGGTTTGGCGTGATGCGTTCCCGTGAGTTCATCATGAAAGACGCCTACTCCTTCCATACCTCGCAGGCGTCGCTGCAGGAAACCTACGATGCGATGTATCGCGCCTACAGTCAGAGCTTTACCCGCATGGGTCTCGATTTCCGCGCGGTGCAGGCTGATACCGGCTCTATCGGCGGCAGCGGTTCACATGAATTCCAGGTACTGGCGCAGAGCGGTGAAGATGATGTGATCTTCTCCAGCGAGTCAGACTACGCCGCCAACATTGAGAAAGCTGAAGCGCTGGCTCCGGCTGGCGAGCGTCCGGCGGCAACACAGCCAATGACACAGTTTGCCACGCCACATGCCAAAACCATCGCGGAGCTGGTTGAGCAGCACCAGATCCCGGTTGAGAAAACGGTTAAGACGCTGATTGTGAAGGCGAGTGAAGAGAGCGGCCATCAGCTGGTTGCTCTGCTGGTGCGTGGCGATCATGAGCTTAACGAGATCAAAGCTGAACATCTCGATATCGTCGCTTCGCCGCTGGAAATGGGCAATGAAGAGGCGATCCGTGCCGTAACGGGCGCAGGCTTTGGTTCTATCGGTCCGGTCGGTCTGACCATCCCGGTCATTGCGGACCGTACCGTGGCAAAAATGAGTGATTTCTCCGCCGGTGCCAACATCGACGGTCAGCACTTTGCCGGCATTAACTGGGGCCGCGATCTGCCGGAAGCGCGGGTTGAAGATATCCGCAATGTGGTCGAGGGCGATCCAAGCCCGGATGGTAAAGGCGTACTGCAGATCAAGCGCGGTATCGAGGTGGGTCATATTTTCCAGCTCGGCACCAAATACTCCGATGCGATGAAAGCAGCCGTACAGGGCGAAGATGGCCGCAACCAGATCATGACTATGGGCTGCTACGGTATCGGTATCACCCGCGTGGTGGCTGCCGCAATTGAGCAGAACCATGACGAGCGCGGCATTATCTGGCCTGCGGCGCTGGCACCGTTTGAAGTCGCTATTCTGCCAATGAATATGCATAAATCTTTCCGGGTTCAGCAGCTGGCGGAATCGCTCTACAGCGAACTGCGCGCCAGAGGCATCGACGTTATCCTCGACGATCGTAAAGAGCGTCCGGGCGTGATGTTTGCGGATATGGAGCTGATTGGCGTGCCGCACACCATCGTGATTGGCGATCGCAATCTCGACAACGAAGAGATTGAGTACAAATCCCGCTCCGCAAGCGAGAAGCAGATGATTAGCCAGCATGAGATCGTCAGCTTCCTGGCCAGCGCGCTGAATAAGTAATGGCAAACGCCTCCTCCGGGAGGCGTTTTTTTATCGTACTTTGCCGCGCATCGCTTTTACGCTGCTGCGCCGCGATTTCCCCTCCAGCCGCCGTTCCTTTGACGCGCGCGTGGGCCGCGTCGCGCGACGCGCTTTCTCCACCGTGGTTAACTCGCGGATCAGATTGATCAGGCGCTGCAGCGCGGCCTCACGGTTCATCTCCTGACTGCGATACTCCTGCGCTTTGATAATGACCACGCCTTCTGCCGTGATCAGGTGATGACTGGCAGCGAGCAGCCGCGTTTTATAAAACTCCGGCAGCGATGATGCGCGAACATCAAACCGCAGGTGAATAGCCGTCGAGGTTTTATTCACGTGCTGCCCCCCTGCCCCCTGAGCGCGGATAGCCGTCAGCTCTATTTCACTCTCCGGGATCTCAACCGTGCGCGACAGCATAATCATCTGTCACCTGCCGGTTCACACGGCGTTCTGTACTGAATTTTCCTGTTCATCAACTTAACCTTTTGTGCGCCAGCCAGCGTCCGGCAGGCCGTGCCAGCCGCTGTTCTGCCACTTTTCTTTCTCTGTTTCCCCGCTTACCCTGGCTGATTTCCGGGAAACCCCTGTGTTATAGTCGCCAGGCAACCAGGGTATTTATGCTCTGCTGAGGAGGTGCATGTGCAAACGTATTGTGAGTTAGTTCGCCAGAAATATGCTGAAATCGGCAGCGGTGAGCTGGGATATGTGCCCGACGCGCTGATGCGCGCGCTGAAGGCACTCAATGATATCGCCGCTCATTCCGCGCTAAACTCTTCTGTCAGGGATCAGGCAGCCCCGGCTGCTGCAAACTAATTGGTGAGCGACTATGTTGACAAATGAAGCTTATAAACCCATCAATTGCGATGACTACGACAACCTGGAACTCGCCTGTACCCGACACTGGATGCTGTCACTACAGCTGAAAAATGGCGACCAGCTGAAGGCGAAAGCGCGGGATATGGTTTCGCGCAAAAACGTCGAATATCTTGCGGTTGACCTCTCCGGGGAAACCCGCGAGCTGCGTCTCGATCACATTGCCAGCTTCAGCCATCCTGAACTCGGCACCGTGGTGGTCAGCGAAGACGAGTAGTCTCGCAGCGGGCGGACCCTCTCCGCCCGCGTTCCTTACGGCTTAAGTCCGCTATAGTAAGCCGTTAAATCCTCAATATCGGTATCGCTTAGTCCCGCCACAAACGCTTTCATCACCTCTGCCTGACCGCCGCTGCGCTCACCTTTCTGATAGGCGTGCAACGCATGCGCCAGATAAGGCGCCTGCTGCCCGGCAAGATGAGGATAGAGAGGGATTGCGCTTTTGCCCTCTGCACCGTGACACGCCATACAGCGAGCTGCTTTCTCTGCGCCCGCGGCCGCATCGCCTTCTGCCCATAGCGGCAGCGATACAAAACATAGCACAGCCGTCAGCCAGTGCCTCATGATACCTTCTCCCTGTCAGGCTGATGCCAGATCGCCTGCCAGCCCCGATCGCTGCAGGCAGCGCCTTCATGGGTAACAAACAGGCCCGGCGCGCAAATCAGCGTCTGGTTATAGTAGAGCAGTGGAATACGTTCCCGCTGCCAGGGCGGGATCGCCAGCTCCTGCCACAGTTTTTTCATTTCGCGTCCGCCCGCCCGTCCCAGCAGATGATAGTAGCCGCGCGCCTGAAAGCGAACGTAAACCGTTTCATCCGCCGCAGGCAGACGCAGCTCCGCGCGTGAGAAGTCAGCCAGCAGCTGCCCCACTCCGCCGGGCAGCGCCAGCGGTCGGGTAAGCTGCGGCCAGCAGCATTCCTGGTCACGCAGCGACGGCTGTGGCGGCAGCCAGTAGAGCGCATCACGATAGCGACGCAGCGTAAAATTTCCCAGCTGCAGCGCCGGCTGTGCATCAGTCCGGCTTTCGATAACATCGGTACTGATGCGCTGCAGCGCCGCACGTGACGGCATCGCCCCACCCTGCCCGGCAATCCAGCGGCGCAGCAGTGCGTTACGCCGCGCTTCGCTCATGCTCTGCAGCGGCGGGAAATGCAGTGCGCCCTGTGGCGTAAGCAGCTGGCTCAGCTCCTGCTGCAGCAGCTCATCCAGCAGCTGCTCCTGCTCTGCGCAGAGCGCGGCGCTGCGGGCGCTGGCGGCGCTGAAGTGCGGCCAGCGCTGATGCAGCAGCGGCATAATCTGCTGACGCAAAAAGTTACGGTCGTAGCGGCTGTCGTTATTGCTCTCATCCTCAATCCAGCTGAGCTGGTGCACAGCCGCCCACTGCTCCAGCTGCTCACGGCTGAGGCTGAGCAGCGGACGCAGATGTTCACGCCCCTGCACTGTGCGCCGCGGCGGCATCGCCGCCAGCCCCGCCGGGCCGCTGCCGCGCTTTAGCGCCAGCAGCAGCGTTTCGCACTGATCGTCCAGATGCTGCGCGGTGAGCAGCTGTTCATCCGGCTGCAGCCGGGCGAACAGCGCCTGATAGCGCTCTCTGCGCGCCGACGCCTCCACGCCTCCGGCCCTGGCATCAACCGTTACCGGCAATACGTCGCAGGCGATATGCCAGCGCTGACACTGCTGCCGGCAGTGTGCCGCCCACCGTTCGGCGTGCGGACTCAGGCCGTGATGCACGTGCAGCGCCCGCACGCTCAGCTGCGGATGCTGCTGCTGCCAGCAAACCAGCTGATGCAGCAGCACGGTGGAGTCGAGCCCGCCGCTGAATGCCACCACGTAGCGACCGGCAGGATCCAGCAGCGCAGCAAGGTGGGAAAAAGACATAGTGCCGTTCCATCTGATGATGCCGCCTGATTGCGGCATTCTGCGGCGGCTATTTTACGCCTGATAAAGCTCCAGCGGCAAACCATCCGGATCGGTAAAAAAGGTGCAGGCTTTACCGGTCAGCGCATCGATACGCACCGGTTCGCAGGTCACGCCTTTCTCTGCCAGCGCGGCAACCGACTGCGCGACATCCTCAACGCAGAATGCCAGATGGCGCAGGCCGCAGGCTTCAGGTGCGGTTACGCGCGGCGGCGGGGAGGGAAATGAGAACAGCTCAATGGTATAGACGCCGTGCAGGCCGAGGTCGCCTTTCCATGAATCCCGCTCAGCGCGGTAGTACTCTCCCAGCAGGGAGAAGCCCAGCACATCGCAGTAGAACGCTTTGCTGCGCGGATAGTCAGTGGCAATAATCGCAATGTGGTGAATCTGTTTGATCTGTAGCATAGCGGCTCCGAAAAAAAATCTGAGCCGCTAAGCCTACGTGCCGGACGTCAGCGTGACCAGAGGCATTTATCCGAAGTCAGGGCTGGGGCGCGTCGCGCAGTACCCGCACCAGATAACGTCCATCCTCTGTCAGCGTGGTGCCGTGAATATCGGTTTCAAAGCCGGGATAGTGGCGCCCGATGGTGCAGAGCATCAGCAGAAAGTCGAGCACGGCCCGGCTCTGTTCTGTGATCATCTCACCGGGCATGACCAGCGGCACGCCTGGCGGATAGGGCAAGATCATATTGGCGGAGATACGCCCCACCAGCTCGCGGATATCCACGGTTTCAACCTCGCCTTTGACCTGATGCTGGAACGCCTGATGCGGCGTCATTTTCATTTCAGGCAGGACATCAAACGCTTTCAGCATCAGCCGCGGCAGATCGTGCTGCAGGATCAGCTGGTGGATCCCCTGCGCCAGCGTCTGGATCCGCATATTGCGATAGAAATCGGGATCCTCCGCATAGAGATCCGGCAGCATATTTTTCACGCGCAGATTGAGATCGTAGGCGCGTTTAAATTCGGTCAGACCGCGCAGCAGGCTCATGGCGCGGGTTTTATCGATCCCGATACTGAACAGAAACAGCAGGTTATAAGGCCCGGTTTTCTCTACTACCACGCCGCGCTGATCGAGGAATTTCGCCACCAGCGCCGCCGGGATCCCCTCTTCTGCCATCGCGCCCAGCTCGCTCATACCGGGTGTCAGGATCGTGACTTTAATGGGATCGAGATACATATGATCGCGATCGGCCTGCTGAAAGCCGTGCCACGCCTCTTCCCCCGGCTGGATCGGCCAGCACTCTGCCTCATCCACCTGCTCCGGCTGCCAGATATCAAAGAACCAGCCGTCCGACTCTTCACGCAGCCGCTGGATCTCGCGCCGGAAGTGCAGCGCGCGCTCGACCGAACGGTTGATTAGCCGCTTACCCGGGTTGCCGCGCAGCATCGCCGCAGCGGTTTCAATCGATGACACAATACCGTAGCTCGGCGAAGTGGTGGTGTGCATCATATAGGCTTCGTTAAAGGTATCGTGGTCGTAGTCGCCCTTGATATGAATCAGTGAAGCCTGGGAAAACGCCGCCAGCAGCTTATGGGTGGATTGCGTTTCATAGATCACCTTGCCTGGGATCCGTTCACCGCTCATGCCGCTTTTTCCGCTGTAGATGGGATGGAAATTGGTATACGGCACCCAGGCAGAATCGAAGTGGATCGACGGCACATCCAGCGTCTGCTTGATATATTCCGTGTTGTAGAGCAATCCGTCGTACGTTGAATTGGTGATCACCGCATGGACCGGCCAGCTGGCGCGCGGCGTGCTATCCACTTTGCTCTGAATACTGTCCCGGGTAAATTCACGCTGCGGAATACCGCCCAAGATACCCAGCGCATTACGCGTTGGCTTGAGCCAGACAGGCACGATATCGCTCATCATCAGCAGATGGGTCAGCGATTTGTGACAGTTGCGGTCAATCAGCACCGTACTGCCTGCCGGGGCGGCGTACATACCGACAATTTTGTTTGAGGTTGAGGTACCGTTGGTCACCATATAGCTCTGCTCTGCCCCAAAGGTACGGGCAATATACTCTTCGGCGTCGAGATGCGGGCCGGTATGATCGAGCAGCGAACCCAGTTCAGTGACGGAGATAGAGACATCGGCTTTAAGCGTGTTGGCACCGAAAAAGTCATAAAACAGGCTGCCGACCGGGCTTTTCTGAAAAGCGGTGCCCCCCATGTGGCCTGGCGTGCAGAAGGTGTATTTACCCTCTTTAACGTAGGTAAACAGCGCTTTAGTCAGCGGGGGTAGAATTTTATCGATGTACTCATCGGTATACTGGCGGATATGCAGCGCGATATCGTCTGCGGTGCTGAGCGCATATTCAAAAAACTGCAGCGCCATGCGCATTTCATTAACGCTGACGTCCATCTGCGAATGGGTGTTGATAAAGGCGTAGAGCGGCAGCGACTCATTGAGCTGGTTGATGTCGCTGCAGAGCGCCATGCTGTACTCATCCCAGTCAAATACGACGCCGCATACGCGCGGGTTGTGCTCAATCAGCTTCAGCAGGTCGCTGGCATTGCTGGGATAAACGGTGTGAAAGCCCTGCAGTTTCAGCGCGGCATCCAGTTCACGAATCGGTTCATCTTTGTAGAACGCGCCGTGCGGTCCCATGATCGCAATAATATTCAATGCTCACCTCCTGTGGTCTTGTGGCACAGAGTAAGGATAGCGAAAAGTGGCCGGAGAATGTTCCGGAATAGCGCCGTTGCGGGATCGCTGCCAGCTTTTTGTAGGGTGCGCATTAATGCGCACCAGTAATCAATGGCGCCCCTGCAGGATCGCTGCCGCCACAAATGGCGCCCCTGCGGGATCGCTGCCGGGTTTTTGTAGGGGGCGCATTAATGCGCACCGGTAATAAATGCCGTGCCTGCGGGGTCACTGCGCGGGTTTTATCAGGTCGCCATAAATGGCGCCCCTGCAGGATCGCTGCCGCCATAAATGGCGACCCTGGGGGATCGCTGCCNCATAAATGGCGCCCCTGCAGGATCGCTGCCGCCATAAATGGCGACCCTGGGGGATCGCTGCCAGCTTTTTGTAGGGGGCGCATTAATGCGCACCGATATAAATGCCGCACATGCGGGGTCACTGCGCGGGTTTTATCAGGTCGCCATAAATGGCGACCCTACGGGATCGCTGCCGTCATAAATGGCGCCCCTGCAGGATCGCTGCCGCCATAAATGGCGACCCTGGGGGATCGCTGCCGGGTTTTTGTAGGGGGCGCATTAATGCGCACCGATATAGATGCCGTGCCTGCAGGGAACTCAGGCCCGATCGTGGAAAACAGGCATAAAAAAAGCGGACCGGAGTCCGCTTTTTTGCTGCAGGGCTTACCTTACGCGTAACCGTAGTTCATCNTTTTTGTAGGGGGCGCATTAATGCGCACCGATATAGATGCCGTGCCTGCAGGGAACTCAGGCCCGATCGTGGAAAACAGGCATAAAAAAAGCGGACCGGAGTCCGCTTTTTTGCTGCAGGGCTTACCTTACGCGTAACCGTAGTTCATCAGGCGCTGGTAGCGGCGATCGAGCAGCTCTTCTGTGCTCAATCCGTCGAGATCGGCCAGGTCGGCCAGCAGCTGCTGCTTCAGAGAAGCGGCCATATCAACCGGACGACGATGCGCGCCACCCAGCGGCTCAGGAATGATCGAGTCGATCAGCTTCAGCTCCTGCAGACGCTCAGCGGTGATGCCCATCGCTTCTGCCGCCAGCGGCGCTTTGTCTGCGCTTTTCCACAGAATTGACGCACAGCCTTCCGGTGAGATCACTGAATAGGTGCTGTACTGCAGCATATTCACTTTGTCACCCACGCCAATCGCCAGCGCGCCACCGGAGCCGCCCTCGCCAATCACGGTGCAGATCACCGGAATTTTCAGGCCAGACATTTCACGCAGGTTACGGGCAATCGCTTCAGACTGACCGCGCTCTTCAGCGCCCACGCCCGGATAAGCACCCGGCGTGTCGATAAAGGTGATGAGTGGCATCTTAAAACGCTCTGCCATCTCCATCAGACGCAGCGCTTTACGATAGCCTTCTGGTGCAGGCATACCGAAGTTACGGCGAATTTTTTCTTTGGTTTCACGCCCTTTCTGATGACCAATGATCATCACCGGACGGCCATCCAGACGTGCGATACCACCCACAATCGCTTTGTCGTCAGCATAGGCGCGATCGCCTGCCAGCTCGTCAAAGTCGTCAAATGCGTTGCGCACGTAGTCCAGCGTATAGGGACGCAGCGGATGACGCGCCAGCTGCGCGACCTGCCATGCACCTAAATCGGAGAAGATTTTACGGGTCAGTTCAACGCTTTTCTCGCGAAGGCGCTGAATCTCTTCATCCAGATTAATATCGTGTTTCTCATCTGAACGGCCAATCGATTTCAGCGAATCGATCTTCGCTTCAAGTTCAGCGATCGGCTGTTCAAAATCCAGGTAATTAAGACTCATAATGTTCCTGTTTTAGTCAAACTCCAGTTCCACCTGCTCCGATCCTACTAACGACCGCAGGTCGTTAAGTAAACGATCGCTGGGCGAAATACGCCACGCTGCACCAAAGCGCAGCTTTGCCCGCGCATCTGCTCTCTGATAATAGAGATGTACCGGAATGGTCCCGGAACGATGAGGTTCCAGAGACTGGCGGAGACGGTTTAAAAGCTGGTCATCAATTTGCCTGTCCGTCAGCGAGATAGCAAGTCCGCGCGCATATTTTTCCCGCGCTTCATCGATATCCATCACTTCCCTGGCGGTCATTTTAAGCCCGCCGCTGAAGTCATCAAAGCTGACCTGTCCGCTGACGATCAGGATACGGTCTTTCTCCAGCAGCTGCTGGTACTTATCTAACGCATCGGTAAATAGCATGACTTCCAGACGACCGGAGCGATCGTCCAGAGTACAAATACCAATTCGGTTGCCGCGCTTGGTCACCATCACGCGGGCGGCGATCACCAGCCCCGCAGCGATGGTGACCTTGCCACGTTCAGTGGGATGCATATCTTTCAGCCGCATCCCGCCGACATAGCGCTCAATCTCTTTCAGATACTGATTAATCGGATGCCCGGTAAGATAGAGCCCCAGCGTTTCACGCTCGCCATCCAGCTGCACCTGCTCTGGCCACGGCGTAATTGACGCATACGATTTTTCGACCTGCTCCGGCTCTTCAGCCAGCACGCCAAACATATCTGCCTGTCCCGTCGCCTCTGCTTTCGCATGCTGATCAGCGGCTTTCAGGGCATCGCTCAGAGCGCTCATCAGCGCCGCGCGATGGGGCCCGAGCCGGTCAAACGCGCCGGACATGATCAGCTTTTCCATCACCCGGCGGTTGATTTTGCGCGTATCGGTACGCGCGCAGAGATCGAACAGCTCTTTAAAATAGCCGCCCTGATTACGCGCTTCCAGGATCGCTTCAATCGGGCCTTCACCGACGCCTTTGATCGCGCCGATGCCATAGACAATTTCACCGTCATCGTTGACGTGGAACGGATAGAGGCCGGCATTGATATCCGGCGGCAGCACTTTCAGGCCCATGCGCCAGCACTCATCCACCAGCCCGACCACTTTCTCGGTGTTATCCATATCGGCGGTCATGACCGCAGCCATAAATTCAGCCGGATAGTGGGCTTTCAGCCACAGCGTCTGATAGGAGACCAGCGCATAAGCTGCAGAGTGCGATTTGTTAAAACCATAGCCGGCAAACTTCTCTACCAGGTCGAAGATTTTCATCGACAGCTCGCCGTTGATGCCCATGCTTTCAGCGCCCTCTTTGAACACTGAACGCTGTTTCGCCATCTCTTCCGGTTTCTTTTTACCCATCGCACGACGCAGCATATCGGCGCCGCCCAGCGTATAACCCGCCAGCACCTGTGCGATCTGCATCACCTGTTCCTGGTAAAGAATGATGCCGTAGGTAGGCTCCAGTACCGGCTTCAGACTCTCATGCTGCCACTGGATATCGGGATAGGAGAGCTCTTCACGGCCATGCTTACGGTCGATGAAGTTGTCCACCATGCCGGACTGCAGCGGGCCAGGACGAAACAGCGCCACCAGGGCGATCATATCTTCAAAGCAGTCAGGCTTCAGTCGCTTGATCAGATCCTTCATGCCGCGCGATTCAAGCTGGAACACCGCCGTGGTCTCCGAGCGCTGCAGCATATCGAAGCTTTTTTTATCATCAAGCGGAATAGCCGCAATGTCGATCGGCGGCAGCCCCTGCTTTTCACGGCGCGGATTGATCATCTTCAGCGCCCAGTCGATGATGGTCAGCGTACGCAGGCCGAGGAAGTCAAACTTCACCAGTCCGGCATACTCCACATCATTTTTATCAAACTGGGTGACGGGGAACTGGCCGTTTTCGTCGCAGTAAAGCGGGGCAAAATCGGTGATTTTAGTCGGCGCGATAACCACGCCGCCAGCGTGCTTGCCGGCGTTTCGCGTGACGCCTTCCAGCTTACGCGCCATGTCGATCAGCGCCCTGACCTCTTCATCAGCGTCGTAGATCTCAGGCAGCTGCGGCTCAGCCTGAAACGCTTTTTCGAGCGTCATGCCCGGATCGGGCGGCACCAGCTTGGAGATGCGATCGACAAAGCCATAAGGATGGCCCAGCACGCGCCCCACATCGCGGATCACCGCTTTCGCCGCCATGGTACCGAAGGTGATAATCTGCGAAACCGCTTCACGACCATACATCTCGGCAACGTGATCGATCACCTGATCGCGCTTCTCCATGCAGAAGTCGACGTCAAAGTCGGGCATGGAGACACGTTCCGGGTTCAGGAAGCGTTCAAACAGCAGGTCAAATTCCAGCGGATCGAGGTCGGTGATCTTCAGCGCATAGGCCACCAGTGAACCGGCGCCGGAACCACGTCCGGGTCCGACCGGGATCCCGTTATCTTTTGACCACTGGATAAACTCCATGACGATCAGAAAGTAGCCCGGGAACCCCATCTGGTTAATAACGTTAAGCTCAATCTCCAGACGCTCATCGTAGGCCGGGCGCTTCTGCGCACGCAGCTCTTCATCCGGAAAGAGAAACGCCAGGCGCTCTTCAAGCCCCTCGCGTGATTTCACCACCAGAAACTCTTCGGTGGTCATCTCGCCGGTCGGGAACTGCGGCAGAAAATATTCGCCGAGGCGGACGGTGACGTTACAGCGCTTAGCAATCTCTACGCTGTTTTCCAGCGCTTCCGGGATGTCCGAAAACAGCTCGCACATCTCCTCTTCGCTGCGCATATATTGCTGAGGACTGTAATGGCGCGGACGTTTCGGATCGTCCAGCGTATAACCGTCGTGGATCGCCACGCGGATCTCATGTGCATCGAAGTCCTCTTCATTAATGAAGCAGACTTCATTGGTTGCCACGACCGGTATCCCTTCTGCTATCGCCAGCTCAACGGCCGCATGCAGATAGCTCTCCTCATCGGCGCGTCCGGTGCGGAGCAGCTCAAGGTAGTAACGGTCGGGAAAGTGTTGCTGATAAAAGCTCAGACACTGCGCCACCAGCGCGTTATTGCCGCGCAGCAGGCTGCGCCCGACATCGCCGCGTCGTCCGCCTGACAGGACAATCAGCCCTTCGCCCAGCTCAATCAGCCAGTCGCGATCGAGGACAGGTCCGGCAATGCCGTAGCCGCGCTGATAGGCGCGCGAAATCAGCAGCGTCAGATTCTGATAGCCAGTGTTATTCGCCGCGAGCAGCGTAAGCTGCGTAAGCTCATCGCCCATGAGTTCGCTGGCGACCTGAAAATCAGCGCCGATAATCGGTTTAACGCCGGCACCGTGGGCGCTGCCATAGAAGCGCACCAGGCCGCAGAGGTTGGTGTAATCCGTAATCGCTATTGCCGGCATCCCCAGCGCCGCGGCTTTTTTCACCAGCGGGCCGGTCTTCGCCAGGCCATCGACCATGGAGTAGTCGCTGTGCACGCGCAGATGTATAAAACGAGGTTCAGCCATATCGATTTCCGGTTAAAACAGCGTCAGGCTTAATAAAGCGGCGCGGGTTGTACTGAGGCGTGCAGTTCGGCATCCAGCAGCGCATTGCGCACCGGCGCAAAACTGCGACGATGGTGCGGCGTGGCACCAAACTGTTTGAGCTTCGCCATATGAAGCGCGGTGGGGTAACCTTTATGCTGCGCAAAGCCATACTGCGGAAAGAGACGATCGAGTTCAGCCATTTCGCGATCGCGCGTCACTTTGGCAATGATGGATGCAGCGCTGATTTCCTGCACCAGACTGTCGCCTTTGATCACCGCCTGCGCAGGCATCGCCAGCGCCGGACAGCGATTGCCATCGATCAGCACAAAATCGGGCGTCAGGTGCAGCCCTGCCACCGCGCGCTGCATCGCCAGCAGCGTGGCATGCAGAATATTGAGCTGGTCGATCTCTTCTGGCTCAGCCCTGCCGAGGTTCCACGCCAGCGCCTTTTCAGTAATTTCATCATACAGCGCCAGACGGCGCTTTTCCGATAGCTTTTTTGAGTCTGCCAGCCCAGCAATCGGGTTAGCAGGATCGAGGATCACCGCCGCCGTTACCACGGCTCCTACCAGCGGGCCGCGTCCAACTTCGTCCACGCCCGCAATACGTTGCGCATCAGGATAGATAAATTCAGCCATGAGCAATCTCCAGTACCGCATCCGCCGCCTGCTCATCGGCATTCCAGCGGATCTGCTGATGCAGTTGAGTAAAGGTTTCCAGCAGCGCGTCGCGTTCGGCACCCGCATGCAGCAGCGGCTCCAGCGCGGCGGCCAGCGTCTGCGGCTGGCACTCATCCTGCAGCAGCTCTTTAACCAGCTCCCGCCCCGCCAGCAGATTAGGCAGCGAGACGTAAGGCGTTTTGACCAGGCGCTTCGCCAGCCAGAAGGTAACGGGTTTCATACGATACCCCACGACCATCGGGCACTTTGCCAGCATACACTCCAGCGCCGCGGTGCCGGATGCCAGAATAGCCGCATCGCTGGCGATCATCGCCTGACGCCCTTTGCCATCCAGCAGGTGCATAGGCAGCTCAGGCGCAACCTCTGCTTTAATCTGTTCAAACTGCGCCCGCCGCTTTGCGTTAACCAGCGGAACCACGATTTCCAGCGCCGGGTAGCGCTGACGCAGCAGCTGCGCCGCGCGCAGAAAATCGGCGCTCAGCATTTCAACTTCTGTACCGCGACTGCCTGGCAGTAAACCGAGACAGATTGCGTCGGCTGCAATACCCAGCTCGCGACGCGCGGCCTGCTTATCAGGCTGCAGCGGCATCGCATCAGCCATGGTATGACCGATAAAACGACACGGCACGTTAAAGCGATCGTAGAACGCTTTCTCGAACGGCAGAAACGCCAGCACCATATCGGTATTGCGGCCAATCTTAAAGACGCGCTTCTGACGCCATGCCCAGACGGAAGGGCTGACGTAGTGCACGGTACGAATACCGGCGCGCTTCAGGTTGCCTTCCAGGGTGATATTAAAATCTGGCGCATCAATACCCACAAACACATCAGGGCGGAGCGCGGTGAAGCGCTGCGTCAGGTCTTTGCGGATGGTCAGCAGGCGTCGCAGGCGGCCCAGCACTTCGACAATGCCCATCACCGCCAGCTCTTCCATCTCATACCAGACTTCGCAGCCTTCTGCCTGCATCAGCGGGCCCGCTACGCCGACAAAGCGTGCATCAGGATGACGCGCTTTCAGCGCGCGGATCAGGCCGGCACCAAGAATATCGCCGGAGGTTTCTCCGGCGACCAGGGCAATCGTTAAGGGACGCACTGACATGAATTAACGGATCAATCCACGGGTTGAACGGGCGAAGAAATCAAAGAACGGCTGGACTTCGCTGTGCTGCTGCGCCAGCGCCTCGATTTCAGGCTTGACCTCATCCAGCGTTTTACCGCTGCGGTAGAGCAGCTTGTAAGCGTTGCGAATAGCATGCAGCGCCTCTTTGCTGAAGCCGCGACGCTTGAGACCTTCAATATTGACGCCAAACGGCGTGGCGTGGTTACCCTGCGCAATAATGTATGGCGGAATATCCTGCGCCACGCCGGAACAACCGCCAACCATAACGTGAGCGCCGATAGTGCACCACTGGTGCACGGCCGTCACGCCGCCGATGATCGCAAAATCATCCACGGTAACGTGGCCGCCCAGCGTCACGTTATTCGCCAGAATGCAGCGGCTGCCAATCACGCAGTCGTGTGCAATGTGCGCATTCACCATCAGCAGGTTGTCGCTGCCAACTTTAGTCAGTCCGCCACCCTGCGTGGTGCCGCGATGAATGGTCACGCTTTCGCGGATCCGGTTGCGATCGCCGATTTCGGTGCGGGTAGGTTCACCCGCATATTTCAGATCCTGATTTACCTCACCAATAGAGACAAACTGATAGATCTGGTTCTCTTCGCCGATGCGCGTATGGCCATTAACCACAACGTGTGATTTCAATACCGTACCTGCGCCAATTTCCACGTCAGCACCCACAATACAGAAGGGACCGATATGAACATTTGCACCCAGTACAGCACCCTCTTCAACGATGGCGGTCGGATGGATGGTGGCGGTTGAATCAATCACTAATTATGCCTCCCGGCTACGGGCACACATCATGGTCGCTTCACAGACAATTTTACCATCCACTGTAGCAACGCCTTTAAAACGTGTCAGACCACGACGGGTTTTTTCGAAGGTAACTTCCATGATCATCTGGTCGCCTGGTACTACCGGGCGCTTGAAGCGGGCTTCATCGATACCGGCAAAATAATAGAGCTCGCCAGGTTCCAGCTTGCCAACGCTTTTAAACGCCAGAATACCGGTCGCCTGCGCCATCGCTTCTAAAATCAGAACGCCTGGGAAAATCGGTTTACCAGGGAAGTGCCCCTGGAAAAACGGTTCATTAACAGAAACGTTCTTTACCGCACGCAGATATTTGTGCTCTTCAAAATCCAGCACGCGATCCACCAGCAAAAACGGATAGCGGTGCGGCAGCAGTTCTAAAATCTCTTCGATTTTCAGAGTATGCGTTTCAGTAGTCAAAATACTCTTCCTGTCCTAAAAAATCTGATGGCAACAATAACACGGCCTGCACCGATCAAAATGATCTTTCGCAGGCCGCAAATCAGTTCGGTGGCGTTCGCTTCTCTGCGCTACCTGCCGTCCTTTACCACACTGAAGGGCAAAAGCAGGCAGGCGGCATTATTATGAAAGCGGGTCGCGCGGATGTGCTTAGCTGTTTTTATCAACTTTGCGTTCGATGGCTTTCAGACGTTTGCTTATGTCATCGATATTCATCACCAGCGCTGCCGTTTTACGCCAGGCTTTGTTCGGTTGCAGTGGGATCCCTGAGGAGTAAACCCCCGGCTCTGTAATGGGACGCATCACCATGCCCATACCGGTTACGGTTACTTTATCGCAGATCTCCATATGGCCGTTAATGACGCTGGCGCCGCCAATCATACAGTAACGTCCAATCTTCAGGCTACCGGCCATGATCACACCTCCCGCAACGGCTGTATTGTCACCAATTACAACGTTGTGGGCAATCTGACACTGGTTGTCTATGATAACACCATTGCCGATCAGAGTGTTATCCAGCGCACCGCGATCGATAGTGGTGCAGGCACCAATCTCTGTCCGGTCACCGATGATAACCGTGCCGAGCTGAGGGATTTTCACCCAGTTGCCGCGATCGTTAGCATACCCGAAACCATCTGCACCGATGACAGTACCTGACTGAATCAGACAATCCTGACCAATCTGAATCTCATGATAAATCGTCACGTTGGCCCAGAGGCGCGTGCCGCTGCCAATCCGGCTCTTTTTGCCGACAAAACAGCCTGCACCAATCACGACGTTGTCACCCAGCTCAACGCCAGACTCAATCACCGCGTTCGCCCCTACCGACACATTTTGTCCCAGCGAGGCGGAAGGATCGATCACCGCGCTGGGCGCGATATTCTGCGCGGGCTGCGGCGTGGTGTCCAGCAGTTGTGCCATGCGGGCATAGGTAAGATAGGGATTTTTCACTACCAGGGCGGCAGTATTGCACCATTCCAGATCCGCTTCCGTCAGCACCACGGCTGACGCCTGAACGCTGGCGAGCTGCTCGCGGTAGCGGCTGTTGGCAAGAAAAGTGATTTGACCAGGGGTGGCGGATTGCATAGAAGCAATGCCGGAGATGACGATATCGCCATCTCCGTGCAATTCTGCATCCAACTGCTGGGCTAAATCAGCCAGTCGAATTGATGACATCGATTATTTAACCTGTTTCAGCACGTCAGCAGTAATGTCTTTCGCATTAGCAGCATAGGCTACGGCGTTAGCATCAATCACGACATCATAACCATCGCTGTCTGCCACTTTCTTCACGGCATCCTGGATACGGCTCAGCAGTTTGTTACGCTCTTCCATCTGGCGACGACGGTTATCCTGTTCGAAAGCCTGGGCTTTGCTGGAGAACGCTTCGCGCTGGGACATGATGTCTTTTTCCATGCGGCTACGCTCGCTCGCCTTCATGGTAGAAGCATCACGCTGCAGTCTCTGCATTTTGGTCTGCAGATCGCGTTCCTGGCCCTGCAGCTCAGTTGCGCGGTCTTTGAACTCATTCTCAAGCTGTTTAGCAACGGTCGCACGTTGCGGTAACTGCTGGAAAATGCTGGACACGTTTACCACTGCAATTTTGTCAGCAGCCTGAACGCCAGCGGAAACCGCTAAAGCAAGACCCAGACCTGCGGCACACAACAACTTTTTCACTATAAACTCCTTACCATCAACGTTTGTGTCTGCGACACAGTGTTTGGCTCGCTTAGCGCTTTGCTGCGCTAAGCTATGCCGTACTTCGCTTCTGCTTCCCTGCTCAGAACATTACCAGGTTTTACCGATGTTAAACTGGAACTGCTCTGCTTTGTCTCCCTCGACTTTCTTCACCGGCTGGGCATAGGAGAAGACCAGCGGGCCCAGTGGCGACATCCACTGCAGCGCCAGGCCTGCAGAGACGCGAATGTTGTTAGGATCGCTGTAGTCCGGAATATCCGCAGCGCGGGTGGCGGCCGTATTCTGCCAGTTAGTATCCCAGACGGTACCGGCGTCCACAAACAGTGAAGTGCGCACGGAGTTAGCGTACTTCTCGCTCAGGAACGGCGTTGGCGTGATCAGCTCAAGGCTGGCAATCGCCATCGCGTTACCGCCCACCGCATCATCTGACTTACAGATCCCGTTTGGATCGGTCAGATTACACGAGGAGGAGCGATCGTTAAGGTAAGCGGCTTTCGGACCAATGGTATTGGAACGGAAACCACGCACCGTACTGGAGCCGCCGGCATAGAAGTTCTCATAGAACGGCATCTCTTTATCCCCGATGCCGTCACCATAGCCCACACGACCACGTCCCAGGACTACCCAGGTGCCGTCACGGTTCAGCGGCACATACTGCTGCGTATCCAGCGTCGCCTTATAGAACGCGTTGTCTGAACCTGGAATCGTCACCTTACCGTTCAGGTTGGTGCGGTTACCGCTCGTCGGGAAGAAGCCGCGATCCAGCGTATTGTAGGTCCAGCCATAGTTAAAGGTAAAATCATCCGCAGAGAAATCGCCTTTATTATTGAGTCCCTGTGGACGCCCGACCGAGTCGAGGTAGCGCCACATTGCTACCTGTGGCCGCATGTTCGACAGATCGTTATGCACATAGCCTAAGCCAACGCGCAGGGTGTTGTTCTCATTAACCGGGAAGCCCAGCGTGCCATCAACACCGTAACTCTTGTTGGTGTAGTCTGACAGATCGGCATCGTCCGCTTTAAAGTCGTTATAGAACAGCCGACCGCCCAGACTCACGCCGTCAACCGTAAAGTAGGGATCGGTCAGTGAGAATTCAGCATAGGTCTGATAATCATTTTTGGTGCCGCTGATACCAACGGTATTACCGGTACCGAGCCAGTTATCCTGGGTAACACCCACCTGGAAGCTGACGCCGCTTTCTGTACCGTAGCCCACGCCAAAGTTAAAGGTACCGGTGTTGCGCTCTTTAACTTTGTAGACCACATCCACCTGATCCGGTACGCCTGGTACGCGCTGCGTATCCACATCAACCGTTTCAAAGTAACCGGTGCGGTTCAGACGCTCTTTACCCTGGTCAACCAGATCGCTGCCCAGCCATGCGCCTTCCATCTGACGCATTTCACGGCGCAGCACGGCATCTTTTGAGGTGTCATTCCCTTCAAAACGGACTTTACGCACGTAATAGCGATTACCGGCATCAACGTTGATATGCAGCTTAACGGTTTTGTCAGCGTCGCTGATTTCCGGCTGCGTCACGACGCGCGGATAGGCATAGCCATAGCGGCCCAGCAGCTTTTTGATATCATCTTCCATCTGCGTCACTTTGGTGCCGTTGTAAAGCTCACCATTCGGGATTTTGGTCAGATGTTCAATTTCTGCTGAGTGGCCCGCCATGCTGCCGTTCACAATCACGCCGGCGATTTTATACTGGTCGCCTTCGTTGATGTTGACGGTGATATAGATGCCTTTTTTATCCGGCGTCAGGCTGACCTGAGTCGAGTCGATATTAAAGCGCGCATAACCACGATCCAGATAGAAACTGCGCAGCGTCTCAAGGTCGCCGGCCAGCTTCTGCTTCTGATATTTGCGATCGCCGACTACGTTCCACCACGGCACTTCATCACGCAGCTGGAAGCGGGAGATCAGTTCATCAGAGCTGAACGCTTTGTTGCCCACGATGTTGATCTGCTGAATTTTGGCAGAGACACCTTCCTGGAAAACAAATTTCAGATCCACGCGGTTACGCGGCAGCGGTGTGGCAATCGCTTTTACGCTGGCGGTGTATTTACCCACGCTGTAGTAGAAATCTTCCAGTCCCTTCTCGATTGAAGAGAGCGTGGTGCGATCCAGCGCTTCGCCGACGCGAATGCCTGATGCTTCGAGGTTCTGCTTCAGCTGATCCTCTTTCACCGCCTTGTTACCGGAGAATGTGATGCTGGCAATAGTCGGACGCTCTTTGACCTGAACAATCAGGGTCGTTCCGTCGCGTAAAACCTGCACATCTTCAAAATTGCCGGTGGCAAACAGTGAGCGAATGGTGTTTCTGATATCATCATCATTCACCGTATCACCGACGCGTACCGGCATGCTGAGCAGAGCCGCGCCGACGGCGACTCGCTGGAGACCTTCGAAATGAATGTCGTTCACCACGAAATCGTCTGCACCGTAAACGGTGGCGCTGCTAAACAGCAGCGACGCTATGAGCAACTTTTTCATCGCCATCGTTGTTATGCGTTTTCCTAACACATCCCGCGCCTGTCTGCGTTCCAGACGTTACAGGCGAGAGAAATCATTGAAAAGTGCAAGCCCCATTAACAGCACCAGCAAAATTGAGCCGATGCGATAACTGAAGTCCTGAACTCGCTCGGACACCGGTCCTCCTTTGATCTTTTCGATCGCCAGAAAAAGCAGATGCCCACCATCTAAAACCGGTAACGGAAACAGGTTGATGATGCCCAGGTTGACGCTTATCAGCGCCAGGAACATCAGATAATAAATCACCCCGTACTCCGCTGATAAACCGGCACCCTGCGCAATCGAAATCGGGCCGCTCAGGTTATTCAGCTTTACATCACCTGTAATCAGCTTACCCAGCATCGACACAGTAAGCTTCATCAGCTGCCAGGTTTTGACCCCTGCCTCACCGATAGCGGCCACCGGCCCATACTGCTTCACCGTTTTATACGCGTCAGGCAGCGGCTGCACGCGCGGAATAACGCCAGCGAACCCCTCTTCAGGCTTGCCCGGCTTCGCGGCTGGCGTCAGCGTCAGGGACTGCCGGGCGCCATTTCGCTCAACCTCAAGCGCCATTGGTTTACCCGGGTTATCCCGTACCTGCCCGGCAAATGCCTGCCACTGCGTTAACGGCTGACCATCGACTTTAACGATCCTGTCGCCCGCTTGCAAACCGGCAGCGCTGGCGGGTGAATCAGCCTGTATTTCTGCCAGCGTGGTTTCAATCTGTGGCCCGCGTGGACGAATGCCGAGCGCTACCACCGGATCCTGCTTGTCTGGCTCAAACTGCCAGTCACGCAGATCAACCCGCTTCTGCTGAGTTGCGCTTTCGCCAAACTGAGAAACGGTCAGCGTGGTACTCTCATCACCGATTTTCCCAATCAGGGCCATGCGCACAGCATCCCAGTCAGGCGTTTCGATACCGTCAACTGCGTTAAGTTCCATGCCTGACTGAATTTGCGCTTCCGCCGCGACGGAGCCGCTCACAATTTCGCCAACCACCGGCCGTACGCCGGGCACGCCATGCATAAAGACCAGCCAGTAAGCGAAGATAGCGAAGAGGAAATTGGCAACCGGCCCCGCGGCGATGACAGCAGCACGCTGCAGCACGGTTTTGTTGTTAAACGCCTCGTGGCGGCGCTCAGCGGAAACGCTCTCTACGCGCTCATCCAGCATTTTGACATAGCCGCCGAGGGGGATCAGCGCAATAACATACTCTGTCCCCTGCCGGTCAGTCCGTCGCCAGAGCGCTTTACCGAAACCGATAGAAAAGCGTTCAACATAGATGCCGCAGCGGCGTGCCACCCAGAAGTGGCCAAACTCATGCACGGTGATCAGCACGCCCAGCGCGACGATGAAAGCAGCAAAACTCCAGAGAATGCTTAACATAGTGGCTGCTCCTAGAGGGTATGAAACACCAGCAGCAGCAGGCAGGCAAATACCGGCACGGCCGCTGTCAGGCTATCGATACGATCGAGGATACCACCGTGGCCGGGAATAAGATTTCCGCTGTCTTTAATGCCCGCTTCACGCTTAAACATACTTTCAGTGAGATCGCCCAGTACCGAGGCGAGCGTGGCAACAACGGCACACGCAATCAGCGTGCCCGGCGCCACCGTCAGCGGAGCCAGCAGCGCAAACAGCCAGGCGATGACAGCGGAGGAGAGCAGCCCGCCAAAAAAGCCTTCCCAGGTTTTACCCGGCGAGACTTTAGGCGCCAGCTTGTGTTTGCCGAACAGACGACCAAACATATAGGCACCCGAGTCCGCGCCCCATACCAGCAGCATAACGAACAGGAGCCACCAGGCACCGGCGAAGTGATCAATGTCGTAGTGATACTGGCGCAGCGCGATCATGCCCCAGAAAAACGGGACGATAGTCAGCACGCCAAACAGCAGACGAAGTGGACGCGAACCGCGCCAGAGTGCGGCAGAGGCGGGATAGAACAGCACCAGAAAGAGCGCAACGACCCACCAGCCAAGTGCGGCCCAGAGCGCGCTTTCCAGCTGAGGCTGATGCGCATCGTGAGAATAGGACGGTAAGGTAAACAGCATCGCTGCCAGCAGCAGGCCGCAGAGCAGCGCCAGCCAGACGCGCTGCTGGCGGGTAGCCATACCGGCCAGCTGCCCCCACTCCCAGGCGGCGAGCATGCAGATAGCAATCGTGGTAATCGCGAAACCAGACAGCGGTAACCAGAATAGCGCAGCGATCACCAGCGGAATCAAAATAAACGCGGTGATCAAACGAGACTTCAGCAAAGGTTACCCCCAGGTAGCTCAGGCGCCGCCTGGTGCAGCGCCGCCATAGCGTCGCTCCCGCAGAGAGAATGCATTCAGTGCACCTTCAAAAACATGTTCATCAAAATCAGGCCAAAGAACATCGGTAAACCAGAACTCAGCATAGGCTATCTGCCACAGCAGGAAGTTGCTGATTCGATGCTCTCCCCCGGTCCTTATCACTAAATCCACCGGCGCCAGCTCCTGCATACAGAGATAGGGAGCAAGGCTTTCTTCGGTTATCTGGTCAGGACGCAGTAGCCCTTCCTGAACCTGTTCGGCCAGTTTCCTGGCACCCTGGATAATATCCCAACGGCCGCCATAGTTGGCAGCAATGTTGAGGGTCAGTCCATTATTTTGTTGAGTCAGTTCCTCGGCGCGGCGAATGCGTTCCTGAATACGACCAGAAAAACGGCTGATATCACCAATAATGCACAGACGTACATTATGCTTATGCAGGCTCTTTACTTCACTGTCGAGAGCCCAGATAAATAATTCCATTAACGCCGTCACTTCCTGCGGCGGTCGGCTCCAGTTTTCACTGCTGAACGCATAGAGCGTTAACGCTTCCAGCTTGTGGCTGACCGCAAAGCTGACGGCACGGCGAACCGATTTTACCCCGGCTTTGTGGCCTGAAATACGCAGTTTGCCCTGATTTTTTGCCCAGCGACCATTACCATCCATAATGATGGCCACGTGACGTGGTGTGCAGTACGACCCGTCATCGATTGTATTGTGATTGTTGGACGACATAACGCGTAATAATTCCTTTCATCAGAAATGCTGTGTTTTCTGAATACATTGCGCCTGCGGCAAAGGCCGGCCCGTAAGCCGGATGACATCGAAACAATGTCGTGCCGTAAAACGCGAGCGACTATACCATTTTCAGCCAGAGCGAACAAATAGCGGGGCTATCAGCCAGCCAGAGTGACGCGTGACAGCAGTGCTTTTGCCCGCTGCCGCGCCAGCCGATCGATTTCCAGCACCTCATCAATACTGGCTGGCTCCGGAGAGCTGAGCGTGGCCAGTACTTCGCTGTTGAGGGCGGCAATGTCGGTAAAGCGAATCTGATGCTGCAAAAACGCTGCTACCGCGATTTCATTTGCTGCATTCAGCGTCGTCGTGGCCGCCTGCCCTGCAGTACACGCATCGATTGCCAGCTTCAGGCAGGGATAGCGTACGTAATCGGGTTCAGCAAACGTCAGCGCTTTCATTCGGGTGAAATCAAGCGGCGTGACGCCAGCGGCGATACGTGCAGGCCATGCCATGCTGTGAGCAATCGGTGTGCGCATATCAGGCGATCCCAGCTGCGCCAGCACGCTGCCGTCACAATAACGCACCATAGAGTGGATCACCGACTGCGGGTGCAGGATGACCTCCATTTGCGCGTCAGTGGCGTTGAACAACCAGCGGGCTTCAATGTATTCAAGACCTTTATTCATCATAGTGGCCGAATCAACGGAGATTTTGCGCCCCATTGACCAGTTCGGATGCGCACAGGCCTGATCCGGCGACATAGCAGCCAGATCGGCCAGTGGCGTGTCACGAAAAGGACCACCCGATCCCGTAAGGAGAATCGAGTCGATCCCGTTCTCCCGCAGATCAGCGTACCCCAACTGATGCTGTATGGAAGCGGGCAAACTCTGAAAAATGGCATTATGCTCGCTATCAACCGGCAGCAGCTGCGCCTGATGCTGACGCACCGCCTCCATAAACAAGCGGCCGCATGTGACAAGTGACTCCTTGTTAGCCAGCAGCACGGTTTTTCCGGCACGAATCGCTGCCAGCGTTGGCTGCAGGCCCGATGCGCCGACAATCGCCGCCATCACCTGATCAACCTCATCCAGCGCCGCCAGATCGCAGGCTGCCTGAACGCCGGAGAGCACTTCGGTATCGACGTTGAGTGCTCTCAGTCGCTCACGCAGGTCAGCAGCGGCGGTCTCATCAGACATCGCCGCATAGCGCGGCCGGAACTGCTGGCACTGCTCAGCCATCAGCGCGGCGTTCTGCCCTGCGACCAGCGCCGTGACCTGATAAAGGTCGGGATTCGCGGCGACAACCGCCAGCGTGCTGGTGCCAATTGAGCCAGTGGATCCCAGAAGGGTTAATTGCTTCATCATGCTATCCCTGTGAAGTCATCATGGGTGCCCGCAACGGCGCCAGGCACAATGTAAAACGCCGCCAGAGTGCATTCGGTACGAATACGGCTCTGAACGGCGTTTTATATCTGTTACAGGCAGGCGCTCACCTGCCTCCAGCAGATACAGATCGGGCTGACAGACTCAGAAGTCCATCAGCTCCTTCTCTTTTTCTGCCAGCGCAGCATCAACATGCTTGATGTGAAGGTCGGTCATTTTCTGGATATCATCCTGTGAACGACGTTCGTCATCTTCGCTGATCTCTTTATCTTTCAGCAGCGCTTTGATCTTATCGTTGGCGTCACGGCGAACGTTACGCACGGAAACACGCCCCTGCTCTGCTTCGCCACGAACGATTTTGATCAGATCTTTACGACGCTCTTCTGTCAGCGCAGGCAGCGGAACACGGATGTCGGTGCCGGCTGAACTTGGATTCAGGCCGAGGTCGGACGCCATGATCGCCTTCTCAACGGCCGGACCCAGAGAGCGATCGAACACGTTGATTTTCAGCGTACGGGAATCTTCCACCGTTACGCTGGCGAGCTGACGCAGTGGCGTAGGAGTACCGTAATATTCCACAACAATGCCGTCGAGCAGTGAAGGTGAAGCACGACCGGTACGCACTTTGCTGATGGTGCTTTTGAATGCTTCCACGCACTTTTCCATGCGTGTTTCGGCATCTTTTTTAATATCGTTAATCACGTTAAAACCCTTGGATTCGGTTTGACCTGGCCATTTCCGCACGCGTCGGAACTGGTATCGATAAACATCGATCATCCTGCTACCTGCTGCTGACGCACAAGTCGTCTGCAGCATCGATTATGTCAGGTAGTGGCGCAGCGTCAGGCACTGCGCTATCAGAATATACCTTATTTTACCTTGCGTCGGATATTAATGCGTAATCAGGGTGCCTTCTTTTTCACCCATTACCACACGACGCAGTGCGCCAGGCTTATTCATATTGAAGACGCGAATCGGCAGCGCGTGGTCACGCGCCAGCGTAAAGGCGGCCAGATCCATAACTTTCAGCTCTTTTTCCAGCACTTCAGCGTAGCTGAGCTGATCGTACAGCGTTGCGTCTGGATTTTTCACCGGATCGGCTGAGTAAACGCCATCTACTTTAGTCGCTTTCAACACGACGTCCGCTTCAATTTCAATACCGCGCAGGCAGGCAGCAGAATCGGTGGTAAAGAACGGGTTGCCGGTACCCGCGGAGAAGATCACTACGCGGTTATTACGCAGCAGGCTGATCGCTTCAGCCCAGCTGTAATTGTCACAAACGCCGTTTAGCGGGATGGCAGACATCAGACGTGCGTTCACATAGGCGCGGTGCAGCGCATCACGCATTGCCAGACCATTCATGACGGTCGCCAGCATACCCATGTGGTCGCCGACTACACGGTTCATGCCCGCCTGAGCCAGACCTGCGCCACGGAACAGGTTGCCGCCACCAATCACCACACCTACCTGGATGCCCAGCTCAACCAGCTCTTTCACCTCTTGCGCCATGCGGTCAAGCACGCTCGCGTCGATACCAAAACCTTCGGCACCCTGCAGGGCCTCGCCGCTCAGTTTCAGTAGGATACGTTGGTATACAGGTTTTGCGTTGGTCGCCATGGTCAATTCTTCCTGGAGGATAAGATGAATGAGAAGTTAAATCTGGTGGATCATCCGCTTAGCGCGTCAAAAAAGCTATTGGGATGAGACTGAAAATCGCTGCGCCAAAACGCAGACAAAAAAGAACCGCCTCGCGGCGGTTCCGGTCACTCATTAAGACTGTTTGGACATTGCAGCTACTTCAGCTGCAAAGTCGGTTTCAACTTTCTCAATGCCTTCGCCCACTTCAAAGCGGATGAAGTTGATGACATCTGCGCCTTTCTCTTTCAGCGCCTGACCCACAGTTTTGCTTGGGTCGATAACGAAAGCCTGACCAGTCAGAGAGACTTCGCCGGTGAATTTCTTCATACGGCCTTCAACCATCTTCTCTGCGATCTCTTTTGGCTTACCAGACTGCATCGCGATATCCAGCTGTACCTGGTACTCTTTCTCAACCACGTCAGCAGAAACATCTTCTGGCTTAACGAACTCTGGCTTGCTTGCCGCAACGTGCATTGCGATCTGCTTGCTCAGCTCTTCATCAGCAGCGGTGGTAGAAACCAGAACGCCGATACGCGCGCCGTGCTGGTAGCTGTTCAGCTGAGCGCCTTCCAGTACTGCTACGCGACGGATGTTGATGTTCTCACCAATTTTAGCAACCAGTGCAACACGCTCTTCTTCGAACTGTGCTTTCAGCGCTTCAACGTCGGTGATTTTGCCGGCAGTAGCTGCATCCAGAACTTTGTCAGCAAACGCCTGGAAACCGCCATCTTTAGCAACGAAGTCAGTCTGGCAGTTAACTTCCAGAATCACACCGTAACCATCAACGATTTTGGTTTTGATCACGCCGTCAGCTGCAACGTTGCCTGCTTTTTTCGCAGCTTTGATTGCGCCAGACTTACGCATGTTTTCAATTGCCAGCTCGATGTCGCCGTTCGCTTCGGTCAGCGCTTTTTTGCAGTCCATCATGCCTGCGCCAGTACGCTCACGCAGTTCTTTTACCAATGCAGCGGTAATTTCAGCCATTCCAGAATCCTCGGTTCGTTTCCGGGTGCATGCGCACGCGCAGAAACCTGTTGCGGAAAATTTACTCTGCCCCGCCAGCCCGTAACAGGGAGCGCGACAGACGGAGATAAATAAAAGGGGCCTGTGCGGCCCCTTATACAGATAACATCTGATGTCTAAGGGCTCTCAGAAAGAGCAATCCTTATTAAGCGTTTTCTAAAGACGCGTCTTCAGCCTGCTCAGCCAGGTCCTGTGAACGGCCTTCGCGCACGGTAGTGGCAACAGCAGTCAGGTACAGGCTTACAGCACGGATCGCATCGTCGTTACCAGGGATAACGAAATCAACGCCATCTGGATCAGAGTTGGTATCAACGATAGCAAATACCGGGATACCCAGGTTGTTTGCTTCTTTGATTGCGATGTGTTCGTGGTCAGCATCAACAACAAACAGCGCATCTGGCAGACCGCCCATGTCTTTGATACCACCCAGGCTGTTTTCCAGCTTGGCCAGTTCACGAGCACGCATCAGTGCTTCTTTCTTGGTCAGTTTGTCGAACGTGCCGTCCTGAGACTGAGTTTCCAGATCTTTCAGACGTTTGATTGACTGACGAACGGTTTTCCAGTTAGTCAGCATACCACCTAACCAGCGGTGGTTAACGAAGAACTGGTCGCAGCTCAGAGCTGACTCTTTTACCGCTTCAGCAGCAGCGCGCTTGGTACCAACGAACAGGATTTTACCTTTGCGAGAAGAGATCTTCTGCAGCTCAGCCAGAGCGTCGTTGAACATTGGTACAGTTTTCTCAAGGTTGATGATGTGAACCTTGTTACGTGCACCAAAAATGAATGGCTTCATTTTTGGGTTCCAGTAACGGGTTTGGTGACCGAAGTGAACACCAGCCTTGAGCATGTCGCGCATGGAAACAGTTGCCATGATTACCTCTAAAGTATGTTTGGGGTTGGGCCTCCATGTATCCCATACGACCGACCTCTTTCAAGGCACCCCGGCGTATGTGTCGATACATGTGTGTTTTAGTACACATAATGAGATTTATGCGCTTCCTGCCGTCTCGCTTTCGTAAGACAGCAGAGAATCGTCGGCGCGCTTTATACCATAACAGGGATAAATACGCCAGCGGTTGTTAGCGCAAAACGTGTGCGGCAATCCCGATTTGGCAGCCCATTTGCTGCCTGCTAACATGACTGCCACAGAACTCATTATTGTCGAAAATTTCGGCGATTGCGGAAAAATTCATGGCTATCTCAATCAAAACTCCTGACGAAATCGAAAAAATGCGTGTGGCGGGCCGCCTGGCCGCTGAAGTGCTGGAAATGATCGCTCCTCACGTTGTGCCGGGTGTCACTACCGGTGAGCTTGATCGCCTCTGCCACGAGCACATCACACAGCAGCAGCAGGCGGTTTCTGCCTGCCTTGGCTATCACGGCTTCCCTAAATCGGTCTGCATCTCGGTCAACGAGGTGGTGTGCCACGGTATTCCCAGCGACGATCGCGTCCTGAAAGAGGGTGATATCGTGAACGTTGATGTCACCGTCATTAAAGATGAGTATCACGGTGATACCTCAAAAATGTTTATTGTCGGCAAGCCCACTATCCTCGGCGAGCGCCTCTGCCGCGTGACGCAGGAGAGCCTCTATATCGCTCTGCGTCTCGTTAAGCCAGGCATCCGCCTGCGTGAGCTGGGACGCGCGATTCAGCAATACGTTGAGGCGCAGGATTTCTCCGTGGTGCGTGAGTATTGCGGTCACGGTATCGGCAAAGGCTTTCATGAAGAGCCGCAGGTGCTGCACTATGACGCCGACGACAGCGGTGTGGTGCTGCAGGCCGGCATGACGTTTACCGTGGAGCCGATGGTTAACGCAGGCGATTACCGCATCCGCACCATGAAGGATGGCTGGACGGTGAAAACCAAAGATCGCAGCTTGTCCGCGCAGTATGAGCATACTATTGTGGTGACAGAAACTGGCTGTGAGATTCTGACGCTGCGTGAGGATGACACTATTCCGGCGCGGCTGGAAAACGTCTGATCCTCTCTCTGCTACACACTGAGCCGGCTTAATGCCGGCTTTTTAATGCGCGAAGGGGCATGTTGATGAGCGGTAACGTGACCGAGGCAGTACACAAAATTCTCACCGATTCACCCGCCGGCTGGGCTGACGACGCGCTAACGCGTGAACAGCTGAAAGCCGCGCTGGAGCAGTTTCAGCACGCGCTGAGCCTCGCCTTTGATGCCGGCAGCGACGTGGAGTCGCTGATCGACACGCGTACGCTGTTTATCGATCGTCTGCTGCGACGACTGTGGCGTTTCTTTGGTTTTGATACGCTAAGTGATATGGCGCTGGTGGCGGTGGGCGGCTATGGCCGTGGCGAGCTGCATCCGCTGTCGGACATCGACATTCTGATCCTCAGTCGCCAGCCCCTTGATGAGGCCGCCGCGCAGCGCACCTCTGAACTGATCACGCTCATGTGGGATCTGCGGCTTGAAGTGGGACACAGCGTGCGCACGCTTGAGGAGTGCCTGCTGGAGGGCTTATCCGATCTTACCGTGGCGACCAACCTGATTGAGTCGCGCATGCTGACCGGCGACGTAGCGCTGTTTCTTGAGCTGCAGAAGAATATTTTCAGCGAAGGCTTCTGGCCCTCGTCGCGCTTTTTTGCGGCCAAAATTAAAGAGCAGCAGGAGCGCCATCAGCGTTACCACGGCACCAGTTACAATCTCGAACCCGATATCAAAAGCAGTCCGGGCGGCCTGCGCGATATCCATACCCTGCAGTGGGTGGCGCGGCGTCATTTTGGTGCCACCACTATGGATGAGATGATGGGCTTTGGGTTTCTGACCGAAGCGGAGCGCAATGAGATCAACGAGTGTCAGGAGTTTCTCTGGCGCATCCGCTTTGCCCTGCATCTGACGCTGCCACGCTACGACAACCGCCTGCTTTTTGATCGGCAACTGACCGTGGCGCATCGCCTCAGCTACTCCGGCGAAGGCAACGAGCCGGTTGAGCGCATGATGAAAGATTTCTACCGCGTAACGCGCCGCATCAGCGAGCTGAACCAGATGCTGCTGCAGCTGTTTGATGAAGCGATCCTCGCCCTGCCAGCGACCGAAAAGCCGCGCGCGCTGGATGATGATTTTCAGCTACGCGGCGATCTGATCGATCTGCGCGACCCGGATCTGTTTCAGCGCGAGCCGCAGGCCATTCTGCGCATGTTCTATGTCATGGTACGCAACGCCTCCATCACCGGGATCTACTCCACTACCCTGCGCCAGCTGCGTCATGCGCGCCGCCATCTGCGGCAGCCGCTGTGCCAGATTGCTGAGGCGCGACGCACTTTTATGGCGATCCTGCGTCATCCCGGCGCGGTAAAACGCGCGCTGCTGCCGATGCATCGCCATAGCGTACTCTCCGCCTATACGCCGCTCTGGGGCAACGTGGTCGGCCAGATGCAGTTTGATCTGTTTCACGCCTACACGGTGGATGAGCACACCATTCGCGTGCTGCAGAAGCTGGAGAGCTTCGCCGATGAGAGCACGCGGCCAAAGCATCCGCTGTGTGTGGAGCTCTGGCCCCGCCTGCCCCAGCCGGAACTGCTGCTGATGGCAGCGCTGCTCCATGATATTGCCAAAGGCCGCAACGGCGACCACTCCATACTGGGCGCGCAGGATGCGCTGGAGTTTGCTGAGCTGCACAACCTCAACTCCCGGGAAACCCAGCTGGTGGCCTGGCTGGTGCGTCATCATCTGCTGATGTCAGTCACCGCCCAGCGTCGTGATATTCAGGATCCGACGGTGATCCAGCAGTTCGCCGAGATAATGCAGAATGAGAACCGCCTGCGCTATCTGGTCTGCCTCACCGTCTCCGATATCTGTGCCACCAATGAGAGCCTGTGGAACAGCTGGAAGCAGAGCCTGCTGCGTGAGCTGTTTTTTGCTACCGAGAAGCAGCTGCGGCGCGGCATGGAAAATAGCCCGGATCTGCGCGAGCGGGTACGCCACCATCGTCTGCAGGCGCTGGCGCTGCTGCGCATGGAGAACCTGAATGAAGAGCGGCTGCACCATATCTGGAGCCGCTGCCGCGCCGACTATTTCCTGCGTCATACGCCTAATCAGCTGGCGTGGCACGCCCGTCATCTGATTGACCACGACCTCAGCCAGCCGCTGGTGCTGGTCAGCCCGCAGGCGACGCGCGGTGGCACGGAGATTTTTATCTGGAGCCCGGATCGCCCCTATCTGTTTGCCGCCGTAGCGGGTGAGCTCGACCGCCGTAATCTCAGCGTGCACGACGCGCAGATCTTTACCAGCCGCGACGGCATGGCCATGGATACCTTTATCGTCCTCGAACCCGATGGCAGTCCGCTTTCACCCGATCGCCACCCGCTGATTATTCACGCATTGCAGCAGGCCATTACGCAGCAGGAGTGGGTGCCGCCGCGTACCCGTCGCCAGTCCGCGCGCCTGAAACATTTCAGCGTGGATACTGACGTGAAATTTTTGCCGACCCACACCGATCGGCGCAGCTATCTGGAGCTGATCGCGCTCGATCAGCCTGGACTGCTGGCGCGGGTGGGTGAAGTCTTTGCCGATCTCGGTGTGTCGCTGCACGGTGCGCGCATCAGCACCATCGGCGAACGGGTTGAGGATCTCTTTATCCTCGCCAACAGCGAACGGCGCGCGCTGAATGCCGAAATGCGCGATGTGTTACAACAACGGTTGACAGAGGCCCTTAATCCAAACGATAAAGTGTCCTGAATCACACTGCACAGATAAATTGAATCCTGTCCGGCCACGTCCGGGCATCCGTATGACAGACTCAGGAAATAGCTATGCAACAGTTACAGAGCGTTATTGAATCCGCCTTTGAGCGCCGTGCTGACATCACGCCCGCCAGCGTCGACAGTGCCACCCGTGAAGCGATCAATCAGGTGATTGGTCTGCTGGACAGCGGCGAACTGCGCGTCTCTGAAAAAATCGATGGCGAATGGGTAACGCATCAGTGGCTGAAAAAAGCGGTGCTGCTGTCGTTTCGCATCAATGACAATCAGGTTATGGAAGGGGCTGAAACCCGCTTTTATGACAAGGTGCCGATGAAATTTGCCGGCTGGGACGACGCGCGCTTTAAAGCGGCGGGTTTCCGCGTGGTGCCACCAGCAGCCGTACGCCAGGGCGCTTTTATTGCGCGTAACACCGTGCTGATGCCCTCTTACGTCAACATCGGCGCTTTTGTCGATGAAGGCACCATGGTTGATACCTGGGCCACCGTGGGCTCCTGTGCGCAGATTGGCAAAAACGTGCATCTCTCCGGCGGCGTGGGCATTGGCGGCGTACTGGAGCCGCTGCAGGCTAACCCGACCATTATCGAAGATAACTGCTTTATCGGCGCACGTTCTGAAATCGTTGAGGGCGTGATTGTCGAAGAGGGTTCGGTGATCTCAATGGGCGTTTATATCGGCCAGAGCACCAAAATTTACGATCGCGAAACCGGTGAAGTTCACTACGGCCGCGTCCCGGCCGGTTCAGTGGTGGTCTCAGGTAATCTGCCGTCGAAAGATGGCAGCTACAGCCTCTACTGCGCGGTAATCGTGAAAAAAGTTGACGCTAAGACGCTGAGCAAAACGGGTATTAACGAATTGCTGCGCACTATCGATTAACCTCTCTGAGCGCTTTTCTTTCTGGTGACGGCACTGGCAACAGTGCCGTCATTTTTTCTTTACACCCCGCCTGATATAACCTGTTTTGCGCCGCAAATTAACTGGTGCGTTTACTTTTCAAACAGTTCATAATCCGCGCCAGTTAACTCCGGACGCGCACTGTCTGACCCGGTTTTTCGTCTAAAGTTTATAAGTATGCCGTAAGCGTTCCGGATCTGACCTGGAACGATTGATGACATGTCTGCGCGCTCACTCACTCTCAGAGGGAATTTAAACGCCATGTATGACAACCTGAAAAGCTTAGGTATCAGCAATCCTGAAGACATCGATCGTTACAGTCTGCGTCAGGAAGCGAACAACGACATCCTGAAAATCTATTTCCGCAAAGATAAAGGCGAATTTTTTGCCAAGAGCGTGAAATTCAAATATCCGCGCCAGCGCAAAACCGTGGTGGCCGAACATAACGGTCAGGGCTTCCGTGAAATTCAGGAGATCAGTCCTAACCTGCGTTACGTTATTGATGAGCTGGATCAGATTTGCCAGCGCGATCGGGTTGAAGTGGATCTGAAGCGCAAGATCCTCGACGATCTGCGCCATCTGGAGAGCGTGGTCTCTAATAAGATCGCTGAAATTGAAGCCGATCTCGATCAGCTGACCCGTAACAGCCGCTAATCCGCTTACAGATCGCACTCAGGCCAGCGCTGCTGGCCTTTTTTACGCCCGCTCATCCAGCTGCAGCGCCACATATAGCAGCAGCCGATCGTCGAAATTGCCGAGATCCAGTCCGGTCAGTTCTGAAATCCGGTTCAGGCGATACTCCAGCGTATTACGATGAATAAACAGCGCGCGCGCCGTGGCGCCAGGCTGCACGTTATGGCTGAACCAGGCGAGCAGCGTACGCCGTAATAAACCGTTGCTATCGATGCTTCTGAGTTTTTCCAGCGGACGCGCCAGCTCGCTGGCCTGCCAGCCGCCACGCAGGCTGTCGAGCAGTACCGGCAGCACCAGATCCTGATAAAAAAAACTGCGCTGCTCCGGCATACGCTGCTTGCCGACTGACATAGTGGTGCGGGCAGTACGCCACGAGCGCGCAATGCCGCCCGGTCCGGGAAAATAATTGCCCAGCGCAATCCGCATGCGCACCTGACCACTCTCTTTCATACGCTGCAGCAGCTGGTCAACGCGCCGGCGGTGATCGTCGTGATCGTAACGGCCATGAGCGTTCAGCGCGGGTTTCAGCACCACCATCTCCGTCAGCGATACGATGGCGATAAGGTTATCGCGATCCGGGGTGGTCAGCAGCGTCTGCAGCTGCTGCAGCTCTGACATTGCGCTGTCCACGCCCAGCTGGCCGCTATCCACTTCCACTACCGCCACCACACGCGGCTGGTTAAGATCGATGCCCAGCCGCTGCGCCCATTCGTTCAGCGTCGGCGAGAGCGTGTCGCTGCGGATCAGGTTAAGCACCAGCTCTTCGCGCAGGCGGCTATCCTGCGCCAGCAGATGCAGCAGCCGCGCCTGTTCCAGCATCATCTCCGCCGTCATACAGACCAGTTCACCATAATGCCGCAGGGCAGCAGGTTCTCCGGTCAGCCCGATAACCCCCACGATGCTGCCTTCAATACGCAGCGGCAGATTGATGCCAGGCCGCACGCCGTGCAGATGCTTTGCTACTGCTTCATCAATATCCACTACCCTGCCCTGCGACAGTACCAGCAGCGCACCCTCATGCAGCTCGCCGATACGTTCACGATCGCCGCTGCCAATAATGCGCCCGCGCGCATCCATCACGTTGACGTTGCTGTCGATAATTTTCATGGTGCGCGCAACGATATCCTGCGCCAGACGCGCATCAAGATGAGAGGTCGCCATGGATCACTTCCTGAGCAAGGGGCAAACCGACAGAATACGCATCCTGCTGACGGCTGACATTGTGCAATTGCACATAGTGGCGGAGAGATTGCGGAAAATGTTACCGGGCGCACAAAAGAAAAAAGGCGAGCCGCAGCCCGCCCGGTTTATGTATGGAGAATTACTGCATCAGGAGATAAAGCGACGCGTCACCGCGCAGAATATTGAGCGCCAGCACCGGCGGTTTGGTGTCGAGAATTTTACGCAGTTCACCCAGGTTATCGATCGCCTGCTGGTTAACCCCGAGGATGATGTCACCTTTCTTCAGGCCGATACGCGCAGCCGCGCTGCCTGGTTTCACACTGTCAACGCGCACCCCTTTGTGGCCATTGCTCTCCACGTTGCTGAGATCGGCGCCTTCAATACCGGTGTAAATGGTTGCCGACTGCACTTTATCTTTGGAGCTCTGCTGCAGCTCTACCGTCACGCTCTGGGATTTACCCTCGCGCAGCAGACCCAGCTGCAGTTTGGTGCCCGTCGGCAGCGAGCCCACTTCAGCACGCAGGGCAGCAAAGCTGCTCAGCGGCTTGCCATTCAGTGAAACCACGACGTCGCCGGCTTTCACGCCCGCTTTTGCCGCCGCAGACCCCGGCAGAACCTGGCTGACAAAGGCGCCGCGCTGGGCATCAACCTTCATCGCTTTCGCCAGCTCTGAGTTCAGCTCGGTGCCGAGGATCCCCAGCTCACCGCGTTTAACCTGACCAAACTCCACCATCTGCGCCGTCAGGTTTTTGACCATCGAGCTGGGAATAGCAAAACCGATACCGATGTTACCGCCATCCGGTGCCAGAATAGCCGTGTTAATACCGATCAGCTCACCGTTCAGATTGACCAGCGCCCCGCCCGAGTTGCCGCGGTTAATGGCGGCGTCTGTCTGGATAAAGTTCTCATAATTCTCCACATTCAGGCCGCTGCGGCCCAGCGCGGAGACGATGCCGGAGGTCACGGTTTCACCCAGCCCGTAAGGATTACCGATTGCAACGGTATAGTCACCTACCCGCAGCGTATCGGAATCGGCCATTTTGATTGCGGTGAGGTTTTTCGCATCCTGCAGCTGAATCAGGGCAATATCAGACTGCGGATCTTTACCGATGATTTTGGCCTCATAGCGGCGACCGTCGCTGAGCTGAACCTGAATTTTTGTGGCGTTGTCCACTACGTGATTGTTGGTAACCACATAGCCTTTTTCAGCGTTAATAATGACGCCGGAACCCAGCGCGCGGAACGGCTGTTTTTGTGCGTTGCCCGGTGCGCCATCATCTGCGCCGCCGCCGCCGCCCTGACAGAGCGGCGATCCCTGAAAGGGCGATCCATCCTGACAGAAAGGCGAGTTATCGCCAAAGAACTGCTGAAACTGCTGCGGCATGCGCGGCGTTTTTACCGCAGTGCTGCCCTCAACGTTAATGCTCACCACGGAAGGCATTACTTTTTCCAGCATGGGTGCCAGACTGGGCAGCTGCTGGCTGGAGGAGGACGCCGTTTCAGCGGCAAATACTGCAGCAGGCGCGCACGCCATACTCAGACTCAGTGCCAGCGCACTCAGCATCAATCTGTTTTTTTTCATTCGTTTTTTCTCTCTGAAAGTTGCAGCCTGACCATTGCTGTGGCCGTCATAACGGAGATAAATTTTATACGCAAAAAAGGCGATAAAGTTTTGACTAAAGGTAAATATTTATGCGTCGTCTTTACAAAACTGGCCCTATTCTACCGCCATCATCCGGCGATATTCGTCCCACGCATAATTATCCGTCATGCCGCTGATGTAATCCTGAATAAGGCGGAAGCGATAATAGCGCTCCCACAATAGCCGCTGATATTTATGCTCAACGACGCGCGCGCGCATCTGCTGCTGATATGCCTTACGGTGTTTACCAGAGAGCTTATGAAACAGACGCGTCTCAATAGGATGGCCTGCCAGATAATCATCATTCATTAAGGTGGTAAATTGCTCATAATTGAGCTGCATCAGCGACTGATAGATCTCCAGCAGACCTTTAATTACCCGGTAACCCTGCAGCTCCAGCTGCTCTACTTCAGGGTGATTAAATACCTGCTGACGCGCCACGGTTTTAAACAGCTTCAGCAGACGCCCTTCATCACCATCATCTTCCAGCAGAGCGTGATTAAAATTGCCGGAAAAAATGGCCGGCAGGTTATCAACAAAGCGTCGTACCGCGTGGCCTACCAGCAGATTCTGCACGTTTACGCGCAGTGACATAAAAAACTGATCGCTGATGCTGCGCCGCTTTTTCTGATTCGCCTCTTTCCAGGCCTCACCAATGGTGCGGCTAAATGCATCACCGGGAATCAGCGGCCCCCAGGCTTTAACCAGCGCGTGATAGAGCGTATCCACGGTAAATATCGCTTTTTCAACGGCGTCATCCAGGTCGGCAATACAGTATGAAATATCATCCGCCGCCTCCATTATCCAGGTCAGCGGATAGCGATGATGTTCCGCCAGATCGGTGGCAACGCGCAGCTCCGCAATATATTCCCGTTCCGAGAGGTAAAAGCCGGGTTTTTTCATCAGGACGCTGAATTCAGCCGGCTTCTTCCCCTGCCACCAGGCGGGGGCAGTATATTTCAGAATGCAGGCGACCTGGGCATAGCTAAGGTTAAGCTGCAGCAGCGTATGGACCAGCCGAATCGCCTGCGCATTCCCCTCAAAATTGCACAGATCCTGACGAATCATTGCATTCAGTTCGTTAAAGTCAGCCTGCTGTTCGTCGCTGGCCACGCCGGCGACCAGCGGATCCACCAGCTCTGCCGGCAGATTATCTTCAAACCAGTCATTAATCGCCGCTTCGCCAAAATGTCCAAACGGCGGGTTGCCGACGTCATGCAGCAGACAGGCCATCTCGACCAGCGTCTCCGCGGCCCCTTCAAAGCCGTCCAGGCCATACTGCTCCAGCCCGCCGCCCTGGGTTTTCAGGGTATGCAGGATCTCCTTGGTGATATAGCGGCCGGTCTGCTGAACCTCCAGCGAATGGGTCAGCCGCGAGCGCACCGCTGCGTTGCGCTCCAGCGGGAATACCTGGGTTTTCTGCTGCAGCCGGCGGATAGCGGCGGAGTTAATGATCCGGCCCCGATCGCTCTCAAAATGGCGGGTAATCGCATATTCGCCTTCCGGCGCTTTACGGCTGGTATAAGGGCGCGTGAAACCGATCTTCTTCCTGAAATTAATCGCCACCATAGCGGGCCCTCTTTTTGGTGAATTCATCGCTCTGAAGCCATGATAGACTATGCCTTAGTTTCCTCTTAAACATCTATAAACACAGCGAGATTCTTTATGAAAGCAGGCATTATTGGCGCGATGGAGCAGGAAGTTACCCTGCTGCGTGACAAAATTGAAAACCGTCAGACGCTGAAGCTGGCCGGATGTGAAATCTATACCGGTACCCTCAATGGCGTTGAGGTTGCCCTGCTGAAATCAGGAATCGGGAAAACGGCCGCCGCGCTGGGCACCACCCTGCTGCTGCAGCTCTGCAAACCCGATCTGGTGATCAACACTGGCTCTGCGGGTGGCCTTGCGCCGACGCTGCAGGTCGGGGATATCGTGGTCTCTGACGAAGTACGCTATCACGACGCCGACGTCACCGCTTTTGGCTACGTACCGGGTCAGATGGCAGGTTGCCCGGAAGCGTTTGTAGCCGACAGCCAGCTGGTGACGGCCGCTGAGCAGACAATTAGCGAGCTGCAGCTAAACGCCGTGCGCGGCCTGGTAGTCAGCGGTGACGCGTTTATCAACGGTGCAGAGCCGCTGGCACGCATCCGCTCACAGTTTCCGCAGGCGATTGCCGTGGAGATGGAAGCCACCGCCATCGGTCATGTCTGTCACCAGTTTAACGTGCCGTTTGTCGTGGTACGCGCTATCTCTGACGTCGCCGATAAAACCTCACACCTGAGTTTTGATGAGTTTCTCAGCGTGGCGGCCAGACAATCCTCTCTGATGACAGAGCGCCTGCTTGCCCGCCTGACGCATGGCTAAGTGGCTGCTCGCCGGGCTGCTGCTGCTCTGCAGCGGCCTGGTGTTAGCGGCTCCGCGCGTCATTACCCTCGCCCCGCATCTTACAGAGATGGCCTTTGCCGCCGGTATCACACCGGTGGCGGTCAGCGCCTGGTCCGACTATCCACCCGCTGCCCGGACGCTGCCGCAGGTAGCGAACTGGCAGGGCATCGGCGTTGAGCAGGTGCTGCAACTGAAACCAGACGTGGTACTGGCGTGGCGTGGCGGTAACCCGGCGCGTCAGATTGAACAGCTGCAACACGCTGGCGTCAGGGTGGTCTGGATCGATCCACAAAGCCTGGATGAGATGATGGATACCGTGCAGTCGCTGGCGCGCTGGAGCCCGCAGCCGGAACAGGCTGTTTCAGCCGCGCAGGCGCTGCGGGCGCAGGAGGCCGCATTGCGCCAGCGCTACCGGCACGCTGCTCCGGTGGCGCTGTTTCTGCAGTTCGGGCAGCAGCCGCTGTTTACCGCTTCACGTAATACGCTGCAAAATGAGATCGTCACGCTGTGCGGCGGGCAGAATATTTTTGCCGACAGCCGGGTTAGCTGGCCGCAGGTCAGCCGGGAGCAGGTGCTGATACGGCAGCCGCAGGCGATTGTCATTAGCGGCGATACCGCACAGGCCGCCAGCGTCGCCCAATTCTGGCGCTCACAGCTCAGCGTACCGGTGATTGCCATTAACCCCGACTGGCTGAGCCGCCCCGGTCCGCGCCTGATGCTGGCCGCGCAGCAGCTCTGCGCTGCGCTGCATCCGCTAAAAAAATAAGCGCCCGCGCATAAAGTTCAGCCCGCATGTGTCGACAATAAAGAGAGCAGGCACGGCAGCCACGTAAGCTCCGTGCCCTTTTAGCGCAACGCGCTTTTGACTACACCAGGAATTCATCATGACCCGAGCTGTACTGCTGGCCATTATGCTGGCGGGCGCGGCGTCCGCCATGGCGGCTGGCACCAGCGGCTCGATTGCGGTGTCGCTGACTATCGTGTCGCGCTGCACTGTCTCATCCGCCAGTGCACCGGGGCTGCCCGCAGCTGACTGCGCGGGCGGTAGCGGCGCTCAGCCGCGTATTTCCCGGCAGACGCTCGCGGGCGATGCGCGCCGGCACGACACAACACAGTTAGTCACTATTGAGTGGTAGAACTGGCTGCCGGAACGGCAGCCAGAGTGGCATCAGATACTGAAAGAGGAACCACAGCCGCAGGTGGTTTTAGCATTGGGGTTGGTAACAATAAAGCGCGAACCTTCCAGACCTTCGGTGTAGTCCACCGATCCGCCCACCAGATACTGCAGGCTCATTGGATCCACTACCAGCGATACGCCCTGCTTTTCGATAGTCATATCGCCATCGTTCATCTGGTCATCAAAGGTAAAACCATACTGGAAGCCGCTGCAACCGCCGCCGGTGATATAGACGCGCAGTTTCAGCGCCGGATTCTCTTCATCCGCAATCAGATTTTTTACTTTATTGGCTGCTGCATCGGTAAACTGCAAAGGCAGCGCTGCTACGTCATCACTCATGTTTTACTCCGCGTAAACGTCCAGGTCAGAAAACAACCTTAATCACGCTATTATCTGCCAGCCGCCCGGTGCAATCAAGTAGCGCCCTTGACACTGTGTGCCCCTGAAATGAACTACAGTTTAAACCCTGCGTGCGCGAGGCCCCTGCTGCGCGCCGCGCGGCGGTTCACCGTCGCGGCATCTTCCCGTAGAATGGCGGGATGAATTTTTCCAGACAGCCGGAGCCAAACCATGAGTAAGTCAGAAAATCTATACACCGAAGCGCAACGTCTGATCCCGGGCGGCGTGAACTCCCCGGTGCGCGCGTTTACCGGTGTTGGCGGCGTACCGCTGTTTATTGAACGCGCCGATGGCGCCTTTTTGTATGACGCAGATGGTAAAGCCTATATCGACTATGTCGGCTCCTGGGGTCCGATGGTACTGGGCCACAATAACGCGACCATCCGCAACGCGGTCATTGAGGCTGCCGCGCGCGGCCTGAGCTTTGGTGCGCCAACTGAGATGGAAGTAAAAATGGCGGAGCTGGTGTGCGAGCTGATGCCGGGCATGGATATGGTACGCATGGTGAACTCCGGTACGGAAGCGACCATGAGCGCCATCCGCCTGGCACGCGGCTTCACCCATCGCGATAAAATTATCAAGTTTGAGGGCTGCTATCATGGTCATGCCGACTGCCTGCTGGTGAAAGCGGGGTCCGGTGCACTGACGCTGGGTCAGCCCAACTCTCCCGGCGTACCGGCTGACTTTGCCCGCCATACGCTGACCTGCACCTATAACGATCTCGCCTCTGTCCGCGCGGCGTTTGAAGAGTATCCGGACGATATCGCCTGTATCATCGTGGAACCGGTTGCCGGCAACATGAACTGTATCCCGCCGCAGCCTGACTTCCTGCCGGGCCTGCGCGCGCTGTGCGACGAGTTCGGTGCCCTGCTGATTATCGATGAGGTGATGACCGGTTTCCGCGTGGCGCTGGGCGGCGCGCAGGCCTACTACAACGTGATGCCTGACCTTACCTGCCTGGGTAAAATCATCGGCGGCGGCATGCCGGTCGGCGCATTTGGTGGCCGTCGCGACGTGATGGAAGCGCTGGCACCTACAGGTCCGGTCTACCAGGCGGGCACGCTGTCGGGTAACCCGATTGCGATGGCAGCCGGTTTTGCCTGCCTGACGCAGATTGCTCAGCCAGGCACGCACGCCACGCTGACCGCGTTGACCACACAGCTGGCTGAGGGCCTGCTGGCTGCCGCGCAGGCGGAAAATGTCCCGCTGGTGGTTAACCACGTGGGCGGCATGTTTGGTCTGTTCTTCACCGATGCTGAAAGCGTGACCTGCTACGCAGATGTCACCCGCTGTGACACAGAGCGTTTTAAGCGCTTCTTCCATCTGATGCTGAGCGAGGGGATCTACCTGGCCCCCTCCGCCTACGAGGCGGGCTTTATGTCGCTGGCGCACACGCCGGAAGATATTGAGCGTACCGTTGCCGCAGCGCGTCGCTGCTTTGCCCAGCTGTAACGCCGGACTGCTCTGACAGAGCCATAACAAAAAGGTGCGCCACGGCGCACCTTTTTTCTGTCACGCGCGGCGCAGCAGCCAGATGAAATAGGGGGCGCCAAAGAAGGTTGCCATCAGCCCAGCCGGGATCTGATCCGGAAACGCCAGCATCCGGCCGCACCAGTCAGCCACCAGCATCAGTCCGGCGCCGGTTACGCCAGCCATCATCATCTGCGGCAGCGCGCGCCGGAAGCCGAGCATACGCACAATATGCGGTGCCATCAGCCCGATAAAGCTCAGCAGTCCGACCGTCAGCGTCGCGGCGGCGGTCAGCGCGGCGGCCAGCAGCAGCAGCAGCAGTCGTGAGGCCGTCAGTGACATCCCCGCGGAGCGGGCGGTGGCGCTGCCAAGCGGCAGCAGCGTCAGCCAGCGGCTTGCCAGCGGCGCCAGCGCGACCAGTATCAGCGCAATGACCGCACTCTGCAGCGCCTGCGGCAGCGTGATGCTATAGGTGGAGCCGGAGATCCAGCTCAGCAGCCCCTCCATGCGCGGATCGCCGCTCGCCAGCAGCAGCATCAGCAGCGTGGCAAACGCGCTGTTCAGCGCCATCCCCGCCAGCAGCATACGCTGCGGTGAAAAGCCCCCCCGGCTGGCAACCAGCATAATGACGCCGAGCGTTAACGCTGCTCCGGCTATCCCTGCCGGCAGCAGCCACGCCAGCGCATCGCCCGGCACAAAAAAGAGCATCAGCACCACGCCGCACGCCGCCCCGGAGCTGATACCCAGCACTTCCGGGCTGGCCATCGGGTTGCCGGTCAGACGCTGGATCAGCGTACCCGCCACGCCCAGCATCATTCCTACCGCCAGCGCCGCCAGCACGCGCGGTGCGCGCCACGGCAGCAGCTGCTGCAGCATGTCACCGCTGACCCATGCCCAGCCCGTGGCGTTACGGCCAAAGCTGATACCGGCAACGGTCAGCAGCAGCAGCACCGCCAGCCCGGTCAGCACCCAGCGCTGCACACGCTGACGTTCGGCCGGCACCCGATCCCCGGCGTTCATCTCCGGTGGCTGAGAGCCGGCACGCAGCCGCGGCAGCAGCCACAGCAGCAGCAGCACGCCGGTCAGCGCCGTCGCCGTGCCGGTTGAAATCTCACGCCAGTACACCGTGAGCAACTGCACCGACTGGTCGGCCAGCCACAGCAGCAGCGCGCCAATCAGCGGAGCCAGCAGAATGCGGCTGAGCAGCCGCCGCGCACCCAGCATTTTTGCCAGCAGCGGCGCAAACAGGCCGATAAAACCGATAATGCCGGCAATGTTCACCAGCTGCGCGCTAAGCAGAATTGCCAGCGCCAGCGCGGCAACGCGCGCGACGGAAAGCGACAGGCCAAGATTTTTAGCCACGCCATCATCCAGTCCCATCAGCGTCAGCGGACGCAGCAGCGCCAGCGTCAGCACAAACGCCAGCAGCAGCCGGGGCCAGAGCAGCGCCACGTTGTGCCCGTCGAGCTGATTAAGCGCCCCGGTGCTCCAGAGGAACATATTCTGCAGCTGATCGTGATTAAAGATGGCAAAGACCTGATTGACCGCGCCGGCATACAGGCTCAGCACCAGTCCGGCGAGGATCAGCGTTACCGGTGAAAGCCGTCTGCCCCACGCCACGCCAAACACCAGCACGCCGACCAGCAGCGCACCGCCTGTCGCCGCAAACTGCTGCGTAAGATCACCACCCGGCAGTTGCCAGAGCGTGGCAACGGTAATGCCGAGCTGAGCGCCGGAGGAGATACCGAGCGTAGCAGGCTCTGCCAGCGGGTTACGCAGCACCTGCTGAAACAGCAGGCCCGCCAGTCCCAGCCCGGCGCCGAGCAGCAGCGCCAGTGCCAGACGCGGCAGCAGACTGTAGTGAAAGACCATCTGGCGAATCGCATCGATATCGGGCGTGAAAAACGCCTGAGGCCACTGCGCCAGCGGCAGCGCGTGCTGCAGATTGATAAACGTCAGCAGCAGAGCGATAGCAAATATTGCGCTCAGCAGCGCAGCGGGAAAAAGAGAGATACGCATTAGCGGGGCTCCAGCGCGCTTTCCAGCACGCGTACAAATCGCAGGGCTGCCAGCGTGGCACCGTAATACCATACGGCCGGTACGCGCCGGAAGCGGCCAGCGCGCACAAACGGCAATGCCTGCCACAGCGCGGTGCGGGTCACCTGCTGCATATCGCGCTGATTATCGTGGTCGAAGCAGAGCACCTCAACGTTGCCCACTTCAGCCAGCCGCTCCAGGCCGATGACCGCGCTGCCCCAGTAGCTGGTTTCACCCTGCCAGGCGCTGGTAAGACCGAGCCGCTGCATCACATCAAGAAACAGGCTGTTCTGCCCGAAAACAATGGCGTGCCGGCTGTCGAGCAGCGACATCAGCAGGATTGGTCGTCCGGCCCATCCCTGCAGGCGCAACCGGGCCGCCGCCAGCTGCTGTCCGGTCTCCTGCAGATGCTGCTCCGCCTGCGCCTCGCGCCCGATGCGCGCGCCCAGCTGCCGCAGCGAGTGTTGCGCAGCGCTGAACGGTTTGCCGTCGCCGCTGTGAAGCGAAAAACCCAGCGTCGGGGCGATATGCTGCAGCGTTTCTGCTGACGGACCAAAGCCGCTGTAGTACAGGATCAGCGAGGGATCCAGCTGCGTCATCAGCTCCAGATTAGGTTCACCACGCAGACCAAGATCGACGGTGCTGGCGGGCAGCGGCGGCTCGCCAACCCAGATATTGTAGTTGTGCACATCCGCCACGCCGAGCGGTGCCACGCCCAGCGCCATCAGCAGTTCAGCAGAGAGCCACTCCAGCGCCAGAATGCGTGAATTGTCCGGCACGGCGGCACGCAGCGGCGCGCACTGCATAAGCGGCGAGAGCGCCAGCGCCGTCAGCAGACGACGACGGGTCAGTGAGATCATCCCTGCTCCTCAGCGAACAAAACTGACGGGTGCGCCGCCCTGCGGGTGCGGCAGTATGCCCATCGGAATACCGTAGATCGTGCCCAGCACGTCAGCCTGCATGATCGCCGCCGGTTCCCCTTCGGCGATAACCTCGCCCTGACGCAGCGCCACCAGCCTGTCGCAGTAGCGCGCCGCCATATTGATATCGTGCAGCACAGCAATCACGGTGAGTCCGCGCTCGCGGCTCAGCCGCTGGATCAGCGCCAGCACCTCGACCTGATGCGCAATATCCAGCGCCGACGTCGGCTCATCCAGCAGCAGGCAGCGGCTGTTTTGCGCTACCAGCATCGCCAGCCAGGCGCGCTGACGCTCGCCGCCGGAGAGGCTATCCACCAGACGGCCGGCAAAGGGTTTCAGACCCACCAGCGCAATCGCCTCCTCGACCCGGTTGCGATCTTCCGCACCGTAACGTCCCAGCGCACCGTGCCACGGATAGCGCCCCATCGCCGTCAGTTCGCGCACCGTCATGCCTTCTGCCGCAGGCAGCTGCTGGGGCAGATAGGCCACCTGACGCGCAAACGCTTTGCTGTTCCAGTGCGCCACCGGTTCGCCGTTCAGCAGCACTTCTCCTGCCGTCGCAGCATGATGGCGCCCCAGCATTTTCAGCAGGGTCGATTTTCCCGAGCCGTTATGGCCAATCAGAGCGGTCACTTTTCCCGGTGTAAACGTGAGCGACAGCGGATGCAGCAGCGTGCGCCCCGGCACGTGAAAGCTGGCACTCTCCAGCGCAAAAGTGGTTTCGGCGTAGTGCGAATGCAGCATGGTACTCCCTGGCTAACGGGCGCAGCGCGCCCGGATATCAGTTTCAGAAACGGAAGGTAGCGGTACCTACGATACGGCGCTCAGCGCCCCAGTAGCAGGCGTAGTCGCGGTAGCAGCTGGCGACGTAGTCACGATTAAACAGATTGTTGACGTTGACGCCCACAGTCGAACCCGGCAGGCCGAAGCGACCCAGATCGTACTTCAGCGCAGCGTCTACCGTGGTGTAAGCGGCGACATCGAAGTTCTGGTTCGCGTTGCTACCGCTGGCATACAATCCTTTGCTTTCACCGACGTAACGCACACCGGCACCGATAGTTACGCCCGATAGCGCCGTGTCATGGAAGGTGTAGTCGCCCCACAGCGATGCCATGTGCTTCGGCACCTGCACCGGCGTGCGGCCTTTCAGCAAGTTATCTTCGGTGTATTCCGCATCGGTATAAGAGTAAGCCGCCGTCAGGTTGATGCTGGCGTTCACCGCGGCTTTCGCTTCCAGCTCCACGCCGCGTGAACGGATTTCGCCGCTCTGTACGCTAAACTGCGGATTATCAGGATCGGCCGTCAGGTTTTTGGTTTTGGTGAGCTGATACACAGCGGCCGTCATAACGATCGGACGATCTTTCGGCACGTATTTTACGCCTGCCTCATACTGCTTAGCGCGTGAAGGATCGAACGCCTGACCATCCCCTGTCGCACCGGCATTCGGGATGAACGCTTCGCTATAGCTGAAGTAAGGTGCAATACCGTTATCGAATACGTAGTTAACCCCGCCGCGCCAGGTAAATGCCTGATCATTCTGACGGTCTACGGAATTTTCCACCCGATCGGTAACGGAGTTCATCGCGTAATCGTAGCGGCCACCGAGCGTTAACACCCAGCGGTTCCATTCCATTTGATCCTGCGCATACAGGCCAGTCTGGCGCTGCTGATTCAAATGCTGATAAGGATTGGTATAAGGGGTATAGCTGTCATCACCATATTGCGGATTGAATGGGCTAAGATCACTGGCGACACCAAACTGACCATCAATGTCGTTACGGGTGCGCTGGAAATCAACGCCCAGCAGTAAGGTATGAGCTAAATCACCGGTAGCAAAGTTAGCCTGGGCCTGCGTATCAACCGCGAACTGGTTGAGTTTCTCTTTCGAGAATGCCGCATTACGGGTAATACGTTGATTCTCAGGGTTATAACCGAAGCCATAAATGCTGCGGTAATCCGTACGCAGTTCGGCATAGCGCAGATTCTGCCGCACCGTCCAGGTATCGCTGAAGCTATGCTCAACGCTGTACCCGACCATTTTGGTGTTGCGCGAAATCTTGTTGCTCTCTTCGCCTTCATCAAAATGGGTCGGCAGTTTGTAACTGCTGCCGTCCGGGCGGGTGATGCCCACCACCGTGCCTTCGCGCGGCAGCCAGCCGTAATAGCCGGTTTCCGGCTCATTCTGGAAGTAAGTCAGCAGGTCAACACGCGTATTTTCGTCCGGACGCCAGCTGAACGAAGGCGCAATGGTGTAGCGCTTCTCTTTGTTCATCGCCTGCTGCGCATCAGCGCTGCGCGCGAGGCCGGTCAGACGATAGCTGTAGACGCCTGCGTCATCGAGCGCGCCGCCAAAATCGAAGCCGGTTGAGAACAGATTGTCATTGCCCATCCGGAACTGCACTTCACGCAGCGTCTCCTGTGTGGGGCGCTTGCTGACCAGCGCCACTACGCCGCCCGGATTACTTTTTCCATAAAGCACCGATACCGGGCCGCGCAGCAGCTCCGCACGCTCCAGGAACCAGGGATCGGGGGCGAACTCTGAGTAGTTGTCGCCCTGCAGTTTCAGGCCATCCAAATACTGATTAGTGTTGGTTTCGCTGAAGCCGCGAATCGAGAGTGCGTCAATTACGTCAGAACTGCCGCGGTTACCGGTCAGTACGCCAGGGGTATAGTTGAATGCCCCTTTAACGCTGGTAACGGCATGCATCGCCATCTCTTCCTGCGTCACCACCGAAACCGACTGCGGGTTTTTCTCAATCGGCGTATCGGTTTTGGTGCCGGTGGCGCTCTGCTTCGCCGCAATGGTCGGAGCCGGGCCCCATGCACTCTCCTGCGCCACCGTGCCGGTATCGGCAGCGGTGACAACAACAGTCTCTTCTGCCAGCGCCTGCGCGCTCAGCGTACCCAGTGTTAACGCAATGAATAAAGCCAGCGGGCGACGAGGCGTCAGCTCCGGCCGGAAAAAAGTAGTTCGCGCACTCATGAAGGAGTCTCTCAACAGATGAACAATGCGGGCGAATGAAAACGATAATGATTATCAGACGCAAAGATTCTAGGCGAAGCTGCGCGCGATCTGCAAGATGTAATCTGCGCCATCGCCGTAATTACTGCCCGATTGCAGCATCGATTGATCGCGGATAAAAAACCGGAGGCAAAAAAAGGGGCGCCGTGGCGCCCCTGAGGAGGAGTTGCTATTTACTGCCGAACATATCTTTGATCCAGCCCGCCACGCCGTCAGAATCCTTTTGCTCATTCTGCTGCTGCTGGGGCTGTTGCTGCTGCTCAGACTGCTGCTGCTGTTGCTGCTGCTGGAACACCTGCTGCTGCTCCATCTGCTGCTGGCAGAGTGCGGCCGGATCCAGCGTCCAGACCGGCAGTGAACGCCAGGTACTGCTGCCGGATCCGCAGACGAAGTTACCCGCAGAATCAACGTTCATCTGCGTGATATCCTCCGGCGGCGTCAGGACCAGCGGCATCGGCGCCTGATTATCGAGATAGCGACGGTAAATCTGCATTGCACCGCTGGAACCATAGAGTTTCGACGTCTGGTTGTTATCACGTCCGACCCAGGTAATCGCCACTTCTTTACCGTCAACACCGGCAAACCAGCTGTCGATCAGATCGTTGGTGGTCCCGGTTTTACCCGCCAGGTGCGCTTTCGGATAGCGTGCGCCCAGGGCATGGGCGGTACCGCGTTCCGCCACCTGCTGCATGGTATAGAGCGTCAGATAGGCCGCCTGAGCAGGCTCCACGCGCTGCGCCTGCGGGAAGCTCTGGAACAGCACCGAGCCATCTTCAGCGATAACCGAACGCACCGCCGACAGCTCAGCCCGGTTGCCGCCGCTGGCGATCGACTGGAACGCCTGCGCCACTTCCACCGGCGTCAGGTTCAGCGCGCCCAGCAGCATCGCCGGCACCGGATGCAGCTGATCTTTCGACACGCCCAGTTTATTCCAGGTATCCACTACCGCATCCAGCCCCAGCGTCATGCCCAGATTAACCGTTGGCACGTTCATGGAGTTAGTCAGCGCATCCACCAGCATCACCTTGCCGCTGAAACGACGATCGTCGTTCATTGGCTTCCAGACGCTGCCGTTGGGCTGCTTCAGCGCAATCGGTTCATCCGCGATCCAGCTGTTCAGCCGGTAGCTGTTGGGCTGACTCAGCGCGGTCAGATAGGTAGCCGGTTTCGCCAGCGAGCCGATAGAGCGGCGCGCCTGCAGCGCGCGGTTATAGCCGGCAAACTGCGGATCGGAACCGCCCACCATGGCACGCACTTCACCGCTGAAGCGGTCTACCACCACCATGGCGGTTTCCAGATCTTTCAGCCCGCGCTGTTTCTTCAGCGTGGGGATCCCCTCTTCTACCGCCTTTTCCGCCGCGTCCTGTGAAACCGGATCGAGCGTGGTGAAAATTTTCACGCCCGAGAGATCTTTCACCTTGTCGCCCAGCTTCGCCTGCAGCTCATTACGCACTATCTGCATAAAGGCGGGCTGCGGGGTGATCACGCCGCCTTTTGGCTGTACGCCCAGCGGACGCGCCGAGAGCATGTCATATAGCTCCTGGTCGATCACCTGCTGCTGCTGCAGCAGACGCAGTACCAGATTACGTCGTTCCAGCGCCAGCTTTGGATTCCGCCACGGGTTATAGAGCGAGGCACCTTTTACCATTCCGACCAGCATCGCCTGCTGATCGAGGCTGAGCTCATCAACCGGGCGCCCGAAATAGTAGAGGCTGGCCAGCGGGAAGCCGCGGATCTGATCGTTACCGGCCTGACCGAGATAGACCTCATTGAGGTAGAGCTCAAGGATGCGATCTTTGCTGTAACGCGCATCCATGATCACCGCCATATAGGCCTCACGTGCTTTACGCCACAGTGAACGCTCATTGGTCAGGAACAGGTTTTTAACCAGCTGCTGCGTCAGCGTACTGCCGCCCTGTACCGCTTTTCCGGCGGTGATGTTGGCCAGAAATGCACGGCCGATTGAGTAAGGGCTGATCCCGTCATGCTCATAGAAGTGACGATCTTCGGTCGCGATCAGCGTATCGACCAGCAGATCCGGGAAGCCGGCACGCGGCACAAACAGACGCTGTTCGCCGTTAGGCGACTGCAGCATGGTGATCAGGCGCGGATCGAGACGGAAGAAACCGAAGTCGCGCCCGGTATCGAGATTTTTAATACTGGAAAGCTCATCGTTGCTGAAGGTCAGACGCGCGTTGATCTGTCCCTCTTTGCTGTCAGGAAAATCAAACGGCCGGCGCAGCAGATCGATGGTATTGCCTTTGACGCTGAACTCGCCCGGACGCGTAATGCGCGACACTTCGCGATACTGCGTGCCTTCCAGCAGCGCAATCATCTCTTTCTTATCATAGGCCATGCCAGGCTCAAGGCTGACCATGCGCCCGTAGACGGCGGCAGGCAGCTGCCAGACTTTGCCATCAATACGGCTGCGGATCTCAGAGTCGAGATAGACGCCCCAGGCCGCCATCACAACAACAACAACGAGGAAGAGCTTAATAAGCCAGCCTAACCAGCGGCGTTTGCCGCGCTGCGGGCCTTTACCCCTTCCTTTACTTTTCGGTGGCACCGGAGCGCTCTCCTCATAATCTTCATCAATATCAGTTTGCCCGATGTGGCCATCAGGCTCTTTGCGGTGCCCGCGCCGCGCGGTCGTGCGCGGCGGCTTTGGCGCTTTTCCTTTGCGCCCAATAGGTTCGCGATCGTTCCCAGACATACTCTCTTCTCTCCAGGCATAGCGGTAGCTGCGGCCGTTACTCTAACTGCTTTCTCCCGCGGCGCATGGCAGAACCCTCTGAATCCGATCCACAGGGTTACGGGGAAAACTTTTTGGTGCGCCTTGTTGGCAGGGCGCTGGCCGGATCGTCCGGCCATGGATGTTTGGGGTAGCGCCCTTTCATCTCTTTCTGCACCTCGGGATACGCGCCGCGCCAGAACGCCGCCAGATCGCGGGTGATCTGCAGCGGACGATGCGCCGGTGACAGCAGCTCCAGCACCAGCGGCACGCGGCCCTCAGCGATAGCCGGATTCTGCGCCTCGCCAAACATCTCCTGCAGGCGAACGGCCAGCGCGGGCGGATTCTCTGCGTGATAGCGGATGGGCAGGCGGCTCCCGGTCGGCACAGTGTAGTGAGTTGGCAGCGCACTATCCAGCCGCTGACGTTGCGACCATGTCAGCAAATGTAATAATGCCCGGCTGAGGTTAACGCCCTGCAGCCCTTTCAGATCGCGCACGCCCGCCATCTCAGGCAGTAACCAGCTTTCCAGTGTATCAAGCAATGCCGTATCGTCCAGCGGCGGCCACCCCTCTTCCGGCAACCACTGCGTTGCGCACTGCAGGCGCAGGCGCAGCTGCTCCGCTTCCGGCGTCCAGCCCAGCACCGACAATCCCTTTTCGCGTATCCAGCGCAGCATGGCGGGATGCAGGATCTCAGCGTCTGGCCGCGCCTGCGGCTGCGCGCTGAGCACCAGCTCGCCCAGCAGTTCGCGTTTCCAGGCGCGCAGCGTGCCTCTCTCCTCGTCCCACTCCACGTCAACCCGGCGGGTAATAAGCTGTGGCAGCGCCGCCCGCAGCGCCGCCAGGTCCACCGGCAGCGCCAGCAGCATGCGTGCGTCCGCCGCGCCAGCCCCCTGCAGCAGCGCAGGCGCAATCAGGGCGGGATAGCGACTAAGGCCGTGATCCTCATCCAGCATGGCACCGAGACCGTTTGCCAGCTGATAGCGTGCACTCTCGCCGCGCCGCTGTGCAATGCGGTCGGCAAAGCCTGCCGCCAGCAGCAGCGGAATGCGATCGGCATCTACCCATCCGCCGCTGGCGCGCAGACGCTGCTGCCACTGACGCGCCCGCCGCTGCCACTGCGGCTGGGGGTGGTTCAGCGCGTCACGCAAATCGACGCTGCCGCCGCGCGGCGGATCTTCGAGAATGGCCACCAGCAGCGCCGCGCTGGCAATGGCATCGCTCTCCTCACCCGCCGCGCAGAGTATGGCCGCAAGACGCGGATCGCTGCCGAGCCGCGCCATTTTCCGGCCGGTGGCGTTAAGCCGACCGGCGCTGTCCAGCGCGCCCAGCTGATGCAGCAGCGCGTCAGCCGCCTGCAGGTTGCGGGCCGGCGGCAGGTCAAGCCACTGCAGCTGCGCTACCGTGCTACAGCCCCACTGCAGCAGCTCCAGCCGCAGACCGGCGAGATCGCTGCTTAAGATCTCTGCGTCACTCTGCGCCGGCGCGCGCAGCGCCTGCTCCTCTGCCAGCAGATGCAGGCAGATACCCGGCTCCAGCCGGCCGGCACGACCGGCACGCTGCGTCATGGATGCCTGACTGATACGCTGCGTTTGCAGCCGGGTGACGCCGCTGCGGGCATCAAACTGCGCGACCCGCTCCAGCGCGCTATCGACCACCAGTCGGATCCCCTCAATGGTCAGGCTGGTCTCCGCAATGTTCGTAGCGAGCACGACCTTCCGGCGGCCGGCGGCAGCAGGCAGAATGGCGCGCCGCTGCGCCTCCAGCGGCAGCGCGCCGTAGAGCGAAGCCAGATCGATATCGTCCCCCACCCGTGCGCTCAGCTCCCGCCTGACACGCTCAATCTCCGCCACGCCCGGCAGAAACAGCAGCAGCGAGCCGTGCTCCTCGCGCAGCAGCTGGGCAACCTCGCGCGCCACCGCCTCCTCAAAACGCGTCTGCGGATTGAGGCTGGCATAGCGGCGCGCGACCGGATAACTGCGTCCGGCCGATACAACGGCCGGCGCAGCGGGCAGCAGCGCCTGCAGACGCTGATTATCCAGCGTGGCGGACATCAGCAGCAGCTTCAGGTCATCGCGCAGCCCCTGCTGCACATCCATCAGCAGCGCCAGTGCCAGATCGGCCTGCAGGCTGCGCTCATGAAACTCATCGAGGATCACCAGCGCTACGCCCTCCAGCATGGGATCGCGCTGCAGCATGCGCGTCAGGATCCCTTCGGTGACCACTTCGAGCCGGGTATGCGCACCGACGCAGCTCTCACCGCGCAGCCGGTAACCCACGGTTTCGCCCGGCGGCTCGCCAAGCTGCTCCGCCAGCCGCTGAGCCACATTGCGCGCCGCCAGACGACGCGGTTCCAGCATAATAATACGCCCCGGCAGCGACGCCTGCTGCAGCAGCTGCAGCGGCAGCCAGGTCGATTTTCCTGCGCCGGTAGGGGCCGCCAGCAGCACCTGGGGCGAATGCTCCAGCGCCGTCAGCAGCGCAGGCAATACCTCGCTGACCGGTAATTCACTCACGCTCTTCTCCTGCTCTGCCTGTGCTAATATGGCGCGCATTGTACACCACCCGGCGCAGATCACCGGAGCACGCTTATGACCACACAACGCCTGTTTTTTGCTCTTGAACTGCCTGCTCCGCTTCAGCAGCAGCTGGTGCAGTGGCGGGCGGATAATTTTGCCGCTGAGGCGGGTACGCCGGTTGCAGCGGCTAACCTGCATCTGACGCTGGCGTTTCTGGGTGAGGTGAGCCGCGAGACGCAGGAGAGCCTGCACCAGCTCGCCGCGCGTATTAGCCAGCCCGCTTTTACGCTTGATCTGGATGATGCCGGACACTGGCCGCGCCCCGGCGTGGTATGGCTCGGCTGCCGCCGCGCACCGCGCGGACTGCTGCAGCTGGCGTCGCTGCTGCGCGCTCAGGCGGCACGACACGGCTGCGCGCAGAGCGCACAGCCTTTTCATCCGCACGTCACCCTGCTGCGTCACGTCACACAGCGCATTGCGCTGCCGCCGCGCGGGTTTCACTGGCAGATGGAGGCGACCCGGTTTGCGCTCTGTTCATCGCTCTTTTCCCGCGGCCGCACGCGCTACAAAACCGTGGCGCGCTGGCCGCTCACTTCAGCCTGAGGATCCACCATGCAGTTTACCCCGCCGCTCAAGCCGGCTCGTCTGGTGGCGCGCTACAAGCGCTTTCTGGCTGACATCGTGACGCCTGAGGGCGACCTGCTGACCATCCACTGCGCCAACACCGGCGCCATGACCGGCTGCGCCACGCCCGGCGACACGGTGTGGTACTCCACGCCAGCCAGCACAACGCGCAAATATCCGCACAGCTGGGAGCTGACAGAGACGCAGGCGGGCCACTGGATCTGCGTCAATACGCTGCGCGCTAACCAGCTGGTGCAGGAGGCGCTGCAGCAGCAGCGTATTCCGGAATTATCCGGTTACACCCACTGCCGCAGCGAAGTGAAATATGGCACGGAAAAAAGCCGAATTGATTTCCTTCTGCAGGCAGAGGGCAGATCAAACTGCTATATTGAAGTCAAATCCGTCACCCTTTTACAGAATGGTAAAGGCTACTTTCCGGATGCGGTGACGGTCCGCGGACAGAAGCATCTGCGCGAACTCAGTGCAATCGCGGCAGAAGGTCATCGGGCCGTTTTGTTGTTTGCTGTTCTGCACACGGGGATTGAGGACGTTTCCCCGGCGCGCCATATCGACGCGCACTACGCAGAACTACTGGTACAGGCACAGCGCCGTGGCGTAGAAGTGTTTGCGTATCAGGCCACGCTTTCTCCTGAGCAGATGCAGCTCTCCCGACCGCTGCCGGTGGCAGCCTGCGCTGAGCTGTCATAATAGTGGCGATAAACTGTGTCAGGATGGAGCCGGAGGCGCGCTAAATACGCTTTTACTCACAGGCTTGTCAAGGTGTGTTCAGGAATAATTGCCAACCTTGATTGCTTCTGCTATTTATAGCGGCCTGTTTTTTTTCCCCTGATGGGAATCGATAAACCCAGAGCAGACAGGCCAGCCGTGCGGCAATCCCGCCGGGCAGTCTGAATCGCAACGGGTAGTGCGTGTTATCCAGGAGAAACAACATGCAAGAAGGGCAAAACCGTAAAACATCGTCCCTGAGTATCCTCGCCATCGCAGGTGTGGAGCCGTATCAGGAGAAACCGGGCGAAGAGTATATGAACGACGCCCAGCTAGGCCACTTCCGCAAGATTCTGGAAGCCTGGCGCAACCAACTCAGGGATGAAGTAGACCGTACTGTGTCACACATGCAGGACGAAGCTGCTAACTTCCCCGATCCGGTTGACCGCGCAGCGCAGGAAGAGGAGTTCAGCCTGGAACTGCGTAACCGCGATCGCGAGCGTAAGCTGATTAAGAAGATCGAGAAGACGCTGAAAAAAGTGGAAGATGACGACTTCGGCTACTGCGAATCCTGCGGTGTTGAAATCGGTATTCGCCGTCTGGAAGCGCGTCCGACTGCCGATCTTTGCATTGACTGCAAAACGCTGGCTGAGATCCGCGAGAAGCAGATGGCTGGCTGATGTCCATCCGCCTGTTCTCACCGCACAGCAGGGAAAATCAATCTTTCCCCGCCGTGCGGTGTATCTTCCAGTGACACCCTCTGCTATGTCCTCCTGTACTGGTCGTTTCGCCCCTTCGCCCTCCGGCGATCTTCATTTTGGTTCCCTGATTGCTGCACTCGGCAGCTACCTCAGCGCGCGCGCGCAGCAGGGCCGCTGGCTGGTGCGTATTGAAGATATCGATCCGCCGCGTGAAGTGCCGGGGGCTGCCATGCGCATTCTGCAGCAGCTGGAGCATTACGGGCTGGAGTGGGATGGTGAAGTGATGTGGCAGTCACAGCGGCATGAGGCATATCGGGCAGCGCTGGCCTGGCTAAGAACACATCGCCAGAGCTATTTCTGCACCTGCAGCCGCCGGCGTATTCAGCAGCTGGGTGGGTATTACGATGGTTACTGTCGCGATCGTCAGCTCCCGCCGGATAATGCGGCGCTGCGCCTGCGCCAGCATGCGCCGGTCCGGCATTTTACCGATCGGCTGCGCGGGGAGCTGCGGGCAGATCCGCAGCTGGCGGAAGAGGATTTTATTATCCATCGCCGGGACGGGCTGTTCGCCTATAACCTGGCGGTGGTGGTCGACGATCATGACCAGGGCGTTACCGAAATTGTGCGCGGCGCGGATTTAATCGCCCCGACGGTGCGCCAGATCGCGCTCTGGCAGCAGTTTGGCTGGACGCCGCCGGCATACCTGCATCTGCCGCTGGCAATCGCCGCTGACGGCAATAAACTCTCCAAGCAGAATCACGCTCCTGCCCTGCCCGCTGGCGATCCGCGTCCGCTGCTGGTGCAGGCGCTGCGCTTTCTCGGACAGCCGGCAGAAGAAGGCTGGCAGGATAGCCCGCTGGCGTCGCTGCTGAGCCAGGCCGTTACGCGCTGGGCGCCGGCGCAGATCCCGTTACATAACGCGCTAAAGCCGGATGAAATGACAACGTCATTCCTAAATGGTTCGCAACAGGCTATGATTAGCCGCTGATTTTATTACCACCCATTTTTTGTCACTGTCGAGGTGTCCCATTTTTACCCGAGTCGCTAATTTTTGCCGGAGAGTCCTCAAGCGTGACGAGGAGGTGCCTGAAGAGGTGGAAGCTGAAAACCAGATGACCATCATTCCCCGGGAAAACCATAACATCTCACGCAAAGATATCAGCGAAAACGCCCTTAAGGTGCTCTATCGCCTGAATAAAGCAGGCTTTGAAGCTTACCTGGTCGGCGGTGGCGTGCGCGACCTGCTGCTGGGCAAAAAGCCGAAAGATTTCGACGTGACGACCAATGCCACGCCTGAGCAGATGCGCAAACTGTTCCGCAACTGCCGTCTGGTTGGCCGCCGTTTCCGTCTGGCACACGTGATGTTTGGGCCGGAAGTGATTGAGGTGGCGACGTTCCGTGGACACCATCAGGAAGAGAGCGAAGACGATCGCAACAGCTCGCAGCGCGGCCAGAACGGCATGCTGCTGCGCGATAATATTTTTGGCAGCATCGAAGATGATGCGCAGCGCCGCGATCTCACCATCAACAGCCTCTACTACAGCGTGGCGGATTTTACGGTCCGTGACTATGTGGGTGGCCTGCAGGATCTGCAGGAGGGCGTGGTACGCCTGATTGGCGATCCGGAGACGCGCTACCGTGAAGATCCGGTACGCATGCTGCGCGTGGTGCGCTTTGCCGCCAAGCTCAATATGCAGATTGCGCCGGAAACCGCCGAGCCGATCCCGCGCCTGGCGACGCTGCTGAATGACGTTCCGCCCGCCCGCCTGTTTGAAGAGGCGCTGAAGCTGCTGCAGGCTGGCTATGGCTACCGTACCTGGCAGATGCTGTGTGAATATCAGCTCTTCCAGCCGCTGTTCCCGACGCTGGCGCGCCATTTTACCGAGCACGGCGACAGCATGATGGAACGCATGCTGGCGCAGGTGCTGAAAAACACCGATACCCGCCTGCACAACGATTTGCGTGTCAATCCGGCGTTTCTGTTTGCCGCGATGTTCTGGTATCCGCAGCTGGAATCCGCTGAGCGTATCGCGCAGGAGAGCGGCCTGACCTACTATGACGCTTTTGCACTCTCCATGAACGATACGCTGGACGAGGCGTGCCGCGCGCTGGCGATCCCGAAACGTATTACCACCCTGGTCCGCGATATCTGGCAGCTGCAGCTGCGTATGTCGCGTCGCCACGGCAAACGCGCATGGAAGCTGATGGAGCATCCGAAATTCCGCGCCGCTTACGATCTGCTGGCGCTGCGTGCTGAAGTGGAAAAGAATCCGGAGCTGCAGCGTCTCAGCCAGTGGTGGGGTGAATTCCAGGCCGCCGTTCCGGTTCAGCAGAAAACCATGCTGAACACGCTGGGTGACGATCCGCAGCCGCGCCGTAAACCGCGCCGCCCGCGCCGCCGCTCCACCGGTCCGCGTCGCGAACAGGGTAACAGCAGCAGCGCATCATGAATCGCGTCTATCTCGCCCTGGGCAGTAACCTTGCCGATCCGCTGCATCAGATTGATGCAGCGCTCGCGGCGCTCGATACGCTGCCGGAGACCTCCCGCGTGGCGACTTCATCATTCTATCGCACGCCGCCCTATGGTCCGACCGATCAGCCTGACTACCTGAACGCGGTAGTGGCACTCGATACAGCGCTGCTGCCCGAGACGCTGCTGGATCACACCCAGCATATTGAGCTGGAACATGGCCGCGTGCGTAAAGCCGAGCGCTGGGGGCCACGTACGCTCGATATCGATATCATGCTGTTTGGTAATCAGGTGATCCATACGCCGCGTTTAACCGTACCGCACTATGATATGCACAACCGGGCATTTATGCTGCTGCCGCTGCTGGAGGTTGCGCCGGGTCTGCGCCTGCCCGATGGGCGGCCGCTGAGTGGCGTGCTCGCCACGCTGGACTGCAGTGAAATCACCCTCTGGTCTGTCTGAACCGCGATAATTTTCTGCCGGTCATATCCGCCCTGCAATCAATCCAGTACACTGCGCGCATCAGAAACGCCGGAGATTGCGATGAAACCAACCACTATCTCTCATCTGCGCCAGCTGAAAGCCAGCGGGCGCCGCTTTGCCACCCTTACCGCGTATGATTTCAGCTTTGCCCGCCTGTTTGCCGATGAAGGCATTCAGGTGATGCTGATTGGCGATTCACTGGGTATGACGGTGCAGGGGCATGACTCCACGCTGCCGGTCACGGTGGCTGATATCGCCTATCATACTGCCGCCGTGCGCCGTGGCGCGCCGCAGGCGCTGATCATGGCTGACCTGCCGTTTATGAGCTATGCCACCCCGGAGCAGACTTTTGCCACTGCCGCGCAGCTGATGCGCGCCGGTGCCAACATGGTGAAACTGGAAGGGGGTGCGTGGCTGGCGGAGAGCGTACGCATGCTGACCGAGCGCGCCGTGCCGGTCTGCGGTCATCTTGGCCTGACGCCGCAGTCGGTCAATATCTTTGGCGGTTACAAAGTGCAGGGCCGGGATGAGGCGGACGCGGAACGCCTGCTGGCCGACGCCCTGGCGCTGGAAGCCGCTGGCGCACAGCTGATGGTGCTGGAGTGCGTGCCGGTCGCGCTGGCGGCGCGCATCACCCAGGCGCTGACCATTCCGGTGATCGGCATCGGCGCAGGTAACGTCACCGATGGCCAGATTCTGGTGATGCATGACGCCTTTGGCATCACCGGTGGCCACATTCCAAAATTTGCCAAAAATTTCCTCGCCGAAACCGGCGACATTCGCGCGGCAATTCGCCAGTATATTGCCGACGTTGAGGCAGGCACCTACCCTGCCGCCGAACACAGCTTCTTCTGAATCCGGAGATTTATCGTGTTGATCATTGAAACGCTGCCGATGCTGCGCCGCGAGATCCGTCGCTGGCGCCAGGCAGGCAAACGTATCGCCCTGGTGCCCACGATGGGCAATCTGCATGATGGCCACCTGACGCTGGTTGATGAAGCGCGCCAGCGGGCTGATGTGGTCGTGGTTTCGGTGTTTGTTAATCCGATGCAGTTTGACCGCGCGGATGACCTTGCACGCTATCCGCGCACGCTGCAGGACGATTGTGAAAAGCTTAACCGTCACGGTGTGGATGTGGTGTTTGCACCGGCACCGCAGGCGATCTATCCGCAGGGTACAGAGAACCAGACGTTTGTTGAGGTGCCGGTGCTCTCTGCGCTGCTGGAGGGTGCCAGCCGGCCCGGCCACTTCCGCGGGGTCGCCACGGTCGTCAGCAAACTGTTCAACCTGGTACAGCCTGACGTCGCCTGTTTTGGCGAAAAGGATTTTCAGCAGCTGGCGATCATACGCAAACTGGTTGCGGATATGGGCTTTGATATCGACATCGTTGGCGTGCCCACCGTGCGGGCGAAAGATGGGCTGGCGCTGAGTTCGCGCAATGGCTATCTTACTGCCGATGAACGCAGGCTGGCACCGGGCCTGAGCCAGGTCATGCAGAGTATGGCGGAGCGCCTCAGCAACGGCGAACGCCACATTGATGAGATTATTGAACAGGCGAACGCCGCGCTGCAGGAAAAGGGGTTTCGTCCTGACGGGCTGGCGATCTGCGATGCCGTTACGCTGCAGCCGCTGACGGTGGAGAGCCAGCGCGCGGTGATCCTGATGGCCGCCTGGCTGGGCAACGCGCGTCTGATTGATAATCAGCAAGTGGATCTGATGGCGTAAGCCGTCGTTTAAACAGCACCTTAAGGGTATACCGCGATGATTCGTACTGTTCTGCAGGGCAAACTGCACCGCGTCAAAGTCACGCAGGCCGATCTGCACTATGAAGGCTCCTGCGCGATCGATCAGGATTTCCTGGATGCCGCCGGCATTCTGCAATATGAAGCGATCGATATTTATAACGTGACCAACGGCCAGCGTTTCTCCACCTACGCCATCGCCGCCGAGCGGGGATCAAAAATTATTTCCGTAAACGGTGCTGCCGCGCGCTGCGCCTGTGCAGGAGACATCATGATTATCTGCTCTTACGTGCAGGTAGAGGATGAAGTGGCGCGCAGCTGGCAGCCAAAGGTGGCCTATTTTGAGGGCGATAATGAGATGAAACGTCTTGCCCGGGCGCTGCCGGTTCAGGTTGCGTAGCGTTCAGCCATATTGCGCTGAGCTGCCGGAAACACCAGGGGCGCCCTTCCGGCGCCCCTGTTTATTTTCCCGCTAAATAAGATTCAGGTGCGTAAGCCGCGACCGCGCTGGATCAGCATATACACCAGCACATAAAACACCACGATAAACGCTAACAGCACCGACAGCGTAAACACCAGCGGCACATCGTTAATGCCGAGGAAGCCGTACCGGAAGCCGCTGATCATATACACCACCGGATTCAGCTTCGAAACTGCCTGCCAGAAGGGCGGCAGCAGCGCCAGCGAATAGAAAACCCCGCCCAGATAAGTCAGCGGCGTCAGCACAAAGGTCGGGATCAGGCTGATATCATCAAACGTGCGGGCGAACACCGCGTTGAGCAGACCCGCCAGCGAAAAGAGCACCGCGGTCAGCAGCAGAGTGATGGCAACCATTGGCCAGGAGAAAACGTGGAACGGCACAAAGAAGAGCGAGACCGCCGTTACCAGGATCCCCACGCAGACGCCACGCGCCACGCCGCCGCCAACATAGCCGGCAATGATGATGTGGGTCGGCACCGGTGCCACCAGCAGCTCTTCAATATTGCGCTGGAATTTTGCGCTGAAAAACGAGGAGGCGACGTTAGCATAGGCGTTGGTGATCACCGACATCATAATCAGGCCCGGCACGATAAACTGCATATAGCTGAAGCCGTGCATGTCGCCAATGCGTGAACCAATCAGGTTACCGAAAATAATAAAGTAGAGCGTCATGGTGATCACCGGCGGAACCAGCGTCTGGATCCAGATACGCGCAAACCGGTTAATCTCTTTGCTCCAGATACTCTTTAACGCGACCCAATAAAGATGCGTCATGCTCTGCCTCCTGCTTTACCCTGTGTCAGTCCTACAAACAGCTCTTCCAGCCGGTTCGCCTTATTACGCATGCTCAGCACCTGCACGCCCTGCGCGCTCAGCTGACTGAATACGCTGTTAAGCCCCTGCTCGCGCATCACTTCCACTTCCAGCGTCGAGGTATCCACCAGGCGATACTGAAAGCCCTCAAGCTGCGGCAGCGCGCTGCGCGGGGCAAGATCGAGAATAAAGGTTTCCGATTTCAGTTTAGAGAGCAGGCCTTTTATAGAGGTATTCTCCACCAGCTCGCCGCTCTGAATAATGCCGATATTGCGACACAGCATCTCCGCCTCTTCCAGATAGTGCGTGGTGAGGATAATCGTGGTGCCTTTCGCATTTAGCTCTTTCAGAAACACCCACATTGAGCGGCGCAGCTCAATATCCACACCGGCCGTTGGCTCATCCAGAATCAGCAGCTTGGGCTCATGCATCAGCGCACGCGCAATCATCAGGCGGCGCTTCATACCGCCTGAAAGCATGCGGGCGCGCTCATTACGTTTGCCCCACAGATCGAGCTGGTTAAGATACTTCTCCGCACGCTTGTTCGCCTCTGCCCGTTCCACGCCGTAATAGCCCGCCTGGTTTACGACGATCTGCATCACGGTTTCAAACGGGTTAAAGTTGAACTCCTGCGGCACCAGCCCGAGCTGGCGCTTGGCATTGACCACATCTTTTTGCAGGTCGTAACCAAATACCCGAACGCTGCCGCCAGATTTATTGACCAGCGAGCTGATAATCCCGATGGTGGTCGATTTGCCGGCGCCGTTTGGTCCCAGCAGAGCGTAAAAATCGCCCGCCTCTACGTTCAGATCGAGACCTTTCAGCGCCTGTACGCCGCCGGGATAGGTCTTGGTCAGCCCGGAAAGTTCCAGTGCATAAGTCATTGCGAGTCCATATCCTGTTGTTGTGACATCAAAGCCTGATGAAAATGATAGTGCGCCCGCGCCAGACGTGCGGCGAATTCAGCAGAATTTATGTTGAAATCAGACGTGGTGCGCCTGCGGGGAGCGCATGACGCGCTGTATCGTGCAGAAAAGTGCATCAGGCCCGCAAGTCAGTCACTTACGGGCGGCTGATTCTATCCCGGAACGGCCAAAATGACCCAGGTAGATTGTGCGGTTATGCGTCCAGCATGGTGACTTTGCCGATATAGGGCAGATGACGATAGCGCTGCGCGTAGTCAATGCCAAAGCCCACAACAAACTCATCGGGAATGGTAAAGCCGACATATTCGACCGGCACCTCAACTTCACGACGCTCGGGTTTATCCAGCAGCGTGCAGATGGCCAGCGATTTTGGCTCACGCAGGCGCAGGATCTCGCGCACTTTGCTCAGCGTGTTGCCGGAGTCGATGATATCTTCCACAATCAGCACATCTTTACCGCGAATATCTTCATCGAGATCTTTCAGAATTTTGACGTCGCGTGACGAAGACATGCCGCTGCCGTAGCTGGAAGCGGTCATAAAGTCGACCTCATGCGGAACATCAATTTCCCGGCAGAGATCGGCCATAAACATAAAGGAGCCGCGCAGCAGACCAACCAGCACCATCTCGCTGCCGCTGTCGCGGTAGGCTTCACTGATCTGTTTGCCCAGCTCGGCAATACGGGTTGCAATCTCCTCACGAGAGATCATCACATCAACGGTGTGTTTCATTGCGTTCGCCTGGTTAAGGTTTTCAGAAAGCTCTGCAGTCTATCACAATGCGCCTGATGGCTAACCGCACCCGCAAAACGCAAACGATTACGTAGCAAAATTTCCCGCGATGGCATTAACTCTATAGCAGGGTTTACGCGCTTTATCCTGATTCAGCCGGAGCTGCTATGGCAAACTCATCCCGCAATAAAGAACCTTCCGATCGGCATACGCTGCATCCGGAAACGCAGATGCTTAATTACGGTTACGATCCGCGACTGTCAGAAGGTGCGGTAAAACCGCCGGTGTTTCTTACCTCAACCTTTGTTTTCAACAGTGCCGAAGAGGGCAAAGATTTCTTTGATTATGTATCGGGTCGCCGTCAGCCGCCTGCTGGCCAGAGCGGCGGGCTGGTCTATTCACGCTTTAACCATCCCAACAGCGAAATCGTTGAAGATCGCCTGGCGATCTATGAAGGCGCTGAGAGCGCGGTGCTCTTCTCTTCCGGTATGTCAGCCATTGCCACTACGCTGCTCGCATTTGCGCGGCCGGGCGAGGTGATCCTGCATTCGCAGCCGCTGTATGGCGGCACAGAAACGCTGCTGAGCAAGACGCTGCACGATCTGGAAATCAAAGCCGTGGGGTTCAGCGAGGGGACGGATGAAGATAAGGTTTATGAGGCGGCAAAGCTGGCGTGGCAGCGTGGCCGGGTCGCCCTGATCCTGATTGAGACGCCGGCCAACCCCACCAACAGTCTGGTAGATATCCGGCTTATTGCGCAGGTGGCGGATGTCATTGCACAGCAGCAGGGTTCGCGTCCGGTTATCGCCTGCGATAACACCCTGCTGGGGCCGCTGTTTCAGCATCCGCTGCAGCATGGCGCAGATATCTCGCTCTATTCGCTGACCAAGTATGTGGGCGGCCACTCCGATCTTATCGCCGGCGCCGCGCTGGGCAGCCGGACGCTGATGAAATCTGTGCGCGCGCTACGCAGCGCGATCGGCACGCAGCTCGATCCGCACTCAAGCTGGATGATTGGCCGTTCGCTGGAGACGCTGGCGCTGCGCATGGAGAAAGCCGCCGCAAATGCGGAACGGGTCGCCGCTTTTCTGCGCGATCGGCCTCAGGTCGCAGCGCTGTTCTGGCTGCCCTATCTTGACGCCCAGAGTACGGCCGGTGAAACGTACCGGCGCCAGTGCAGCGGCGCCGGCTCGACCTTCTCTTTTGATATTCAGGGCGGTGAGCCTGCGGCTTTCCGCTTTCTCAACGCGCTGACGCTGTTTAAGCTGGCGGTAAGCCTGGGCGGCACCGAGTCGCTCGCCAGCCATCCGGCCAGCACCACCCACTCTGGCGTGCCGCTGGCGGTACGTCAGCGCATTGGCATCAGCGACGCGACGGTACGCCTGTCGATCGGGATTGAGCATCCGGATGACCTGATTGCGGATATCAGTCAGGCGCTGGAGGCGGCTGACGGCGGCTGACGGCGATCGGCACAGATACCGCCCCTGCGTTCGTCTGGCCCCGCTATGCGACCGTGAAACCGAGCATCATGCCGGTATCTTCGTGCTCCAGCAGATGGCAGTGTGCCATATAGGCATGCTCCGCGCTGGCGGCATAGTCGAACCGCACCACAACCTCGCTGCGCCAGCCGTTGACGTTAACCATATCTTTCCAGCCGGCGCGATGCGCGGCGGGCGGCTTGCCGTTTTCTGACAGGATGCGGAACTGCGCACCGTGAATATGGAACGGATGCAGCATCGCATCGCCCTCGCCTGAAATCGTCCACTTCTCGGTTTTACCCAGCGGCACGGCAAACATCGGCTTCTGCATGTTAAACGCTTCGCCGTTGATCTTATTGCCGTGGTGGAAATCGTATGCGGCAGCGCCGTGCGCAGTGTGATTCATCGGCATCGCGCCATGTTCGCTATGATCCATCGGCATGGCATCGTGTCCGCTATGCGTCTCTGCCGCGCCGTGGTCTGCCGCGCCCGCCATCGCCTGATGGCCATAACGATCCATCAGCGCCTGCATCCCCTGCTTATCCAGCTGCGGATCCATCATCAGCTGCAGCCAGCGGTTCTGTACGCCCTCGCTGGCAGGCAGCGGCGGCAGATCCACCAGCGTGTCCGGCAGCGTCCCGCTCGCCATAATGCGCAGCGGCAGGATCTGCACCAGCGGCAGCGGCCGATCAAACGGCGGCAGCGTCATCCCCATCTGCGTCACCGGCAGCGTGACGATATCAAAAGGCTGCCCGTCAGAGGTATCGATCAGCACCTCAAAGCGCTCGCCCGGCAGCAGTGACAGCGACGTCACCTGTACCGGTTCAGCGAGCAGTCCGCCATCGCTGCCCACCACATAGACTGGTCGTTTATCACTGGTGGCGATCTCCAGCGAGCGGGCGTTACAGCCGTTAAGCAGCCGCAGGCGCAGCCAGCCGCGCGGCACGGCGTGCTGCGGATACTGCACGCCGTTGGTCAGCATCATATCGCCAAACCAGCCTACCGCCGCGCGCATCACATCCAGCTGATAATCGATATGCGTGCCGGCGCTGTTAAGCTGTTTATCCTGGAAAATCAGCGGTACGTCATCCGCTCCCCACTGCATCGGCAGCCGCAGCTTGCCGGACGCTTCGTCCTCCAGCAGCACCATTCCGGCTAATCCCTGCGCCACCTGATGACCGGTTTTGCCGTGCAGATGCGGATGAAACCAGCAGGTCGCCGCCGGCTGATCGGGGGTAAAGCTCACCTGACGCGTGGCACCGGGCGCGATAATCGCCTGCGGGCCGCCATCCACCTCGCCCGGGATCGCCAGGCCGTGCCAGTGCACGGTAGTCGCTTCCGGCAGCCGGTTATGAATATTGACCGTGACGCGCTTCTCCCGCTGCAGGCGCAGAACCGGTCCGAGCAGGCTGCCGTTATAGCCCCACGTCGGCACCGCTTTACCCTGCCACTGCGTGCTGCCCGTCATGGCGGTAAGGCTGTAGTGACCACGCGCATCAGGCTCCAGCAGCGCAGGGATCGGCAGCAGCGGCCGCGTAGCCGCCATCAGTGAGCGGCTCCATAGCGGCAGTGCGCCTGCCGCGCTGAGCGCTGCGGTCAGTTTGAGAAAAGAGCGACGTTGCATACGCATATCCTTGTGGTAAAGAGAGACCCAGCCTAAACCCTGCCCCTGCGGGAGGGTCAAGCGCCGGGCAGCAAAATAGTAGCCCGCTATTCGCCAGGGTAAAAGAAGCGGAATCCGGACGGTAACTGTGCTAACGTCAATGGATTGTCCTTTGCTGAGAACCATTATGACAAAAAGCATTAAGATCCTGCTGCTGGCGGGACTCTTTGGCTTCTCCACCAGCAGTTTTGCGCTGAGCGAGTCTGAAGCGGAAGATCTGGCTGACCTGACGGCGGTCTTTGTTTACCTGAAAAATGACTGCGGCTACCAGGCGCTGCCGGATGCACAAATCCGCAAAGCGCTGGTGTTTTTTGCCCAGCAGAACCGCTGGGATTTGAGCAATTACAGCAGCTACAACATGAAAGCGCTGGGCGAAGAGAGCTATAAAGATTTGAGTGGCATTGCCATCAATAACGATAAGAAGTGCAAATCGCTGGCGCGTGATTCACTGAGCCTGCTTGCCTACGTTAAGTAAGGATGCGTCATGTGGCGCGGTGCCGGTTATCTGCCCGCAATAAACTGCCGGTAAGCCGCGATCACCGCCAGAAAGTCATCCACGCCGCAGAATGAGAGACTCTCTTCATCATAGTAGGCCATGCCCTCTTCCAGTCCCTCATCCTCCAGCGCCAGCTGGTTAGCGCGGATCATCACCTCTTCCTCGTCCAGCCACAGCGTGTACTCATGTCCGATACGCTGCCACTGCTGATGGGTGCCTTTTACCGCACGCGCCGCCGCCTCTACTTCATCCAGCAGCCCGGCGTTGTCGCGAACCTCTTCATTAAACCAGTGGCCTACCGCTTCGTGATCCATCGACATGCGCACCCTGACCTGGCCGGTGATATCGCGTAAAAATTCATACTCCATTGGGTTACCTCATACCAGTAGCGCGCCGGACTGCACGTTTATGTGCATTCTGAGCGCAGCGCGCGTAATAAAGTGGGATCGCGCTCGCATTATGCCGGGAGTGCCGCGGGGAAAAAAGGCATAAAAAAAGGGGATGATTTGCATCATCCCCCGATTTACCAGCCGCGTTAGACGGCGGTCTGGAAAATCACGCTGTCCGCTTTCTCGGTATATTGACCCAGCTGGTCAAAGTTGAGATAGCGATAGGTGTCGTCGGCGGTTTTATCCACCTGCACCATAAACTGCTGATACTCGTCCGGCGTTGGCAGCTTGCCCAGTAGCGAAGCGACGGCAGCCAGCTCGGCTGATGCTAGGAAGACGTTGGCGCCGTTACCCAGACGGTTCGGGAAGTTACGCGTCGACGTGGAGACCACCGTCGCACCGTCCTGCACGCGCGCCTGGTTACCCATGCAGAGCGAGCAGCCCGGGATCTCAATACGCGCACCGCTTTTACCAAAGACGCTGTAGTAGCCCTCTTCGGTAAGCTGCGCCGCATCCATCTTGGTTGGCGGAGCCACCCAGAGACGCGTCGGCAGCTGGCCCTTATGCGCGTCCAGCAGTTTACCGGCCGCGCGGAAGTGACCGATGTTGGTCATGCAGGAGCCGATAAACACTTCGTCAATCTTCTCGCCCTGCACATCAGAGAGCCAGCGCGCATCATCCGGATCGTTTGGTGCGCACAGGATCGGCTCTTTGATATCCGCCAGATCGATCTCGATGACCGCTGCGTATTCTGCATCTGCATCGCCTTCCAGCAGCTGCGGATCGGCCAGCCATTTCTCCATGCCCTCAACGCGGCGCTCCAGCGTACGGCGATCGCCGTAGCCTTCCGAGATCATCCACTTCAGCAGGACAATGTTGGAGTTCAGATACTCGATGATCGGCGCTTTATCCAGCTTGATGGTACAACCGGCAGCAGAACGCTCAGCGGAGGCATCAGACAGCTCAAAAGCCTGCTCAACTTTCAGATCCGGCAGACCTTCAATCTCCAGAATACGGCCGGAGAAGATGTTTTTCTTGCCCTTCTTCTCTACCGTCAGCAGGCCCTGCTTAATCGCGTACAGCGGGATAGCGTGTACCAGATCGCGCAGCGTAATGCCCGGCTGCATGGCACCCTTAAAGCGCACCAGCACCGATTCCGGCATATCGAGCGGCATCACGCCGGTCGCAGCGGCAAACGCCACCAGGCCGGAACCCGCCGGGAAAGAGATGCCAATCGGGAAGCGGGTGTGTGAGTCACCGCCGGTGCCGACGGTATCCGGCAGCAGCATACGGTTCAGCCAGCTGTGAATAATACCATCGCCCGGACGCAGCGAGACGCCACCGCGGTTCATGATGAAGTCCGGCAGCGTATGGTGTGTGGTCACATCAACCGGCTTCGGATAGGCCGCAGTGTGGCAGAAGGATTGCATGACCAGATCGGCGGAGAAGCCGAGGCACGCCAGGTCTTTCAGCTCGTCGCGCGTCATCGGACCGGTGGTATCCTGTGAACCCACAGAGGTCATCTTCGGCTCGCAGTACGCGCCCGGACGAATACCCTCGACGCCACAGGCGCGGCCCACCATCTTCTGCGCCAGCGAGTAGCCGCGCGTGCTGGTGGCGATATCTTTCGCCTGCACAAAGATGTCGCTTGCCGGCAGGCCGAGTGACTCGCGTGCTTTGGTCGTCAGGCCGCGACCGATAATCAGCGGAATACGGCCGCCGGCGCGAACTTCATCCAGCAGCACATCGGTTTTCAGTTCAAAGGTCGCCAGCAGTTCATTGGTTTCGTGACTGCGAACTTCGCCTTTATACGGATAAACGTCAATCACATCGCCCATGTTCAGGCGCTCAACATCCAGTTCGATCGGCAGCGCGCCGGCATCTTCCATGGTGTTGAAGAAAATCGGAGCAATTTTACCGCCGAGGCAGAGACCGCCGCCCTTTTTATTTGGCACGTACGGGATATCTTCCCCCATAAACCACAGCACCGAGTTGGTGGCGGATTTACGTGATGAGCCGGTACCGACAACGTCGCCGACGTAAGTCAGCGGGAAGCCTTTCTGCTGCAGCGCCTGAATCTGTTTGATCGGGCCAATATTGCCCGCATCGTCTGGCTCAATACCATCACGCGGGTTTTTCAGCATCGCCAGCGCATGCAGTGGAATATCCGGGCGCGACCACGCATCCGGCGCCGGAGAGAGGTCGTCGGTGTTGGTTTCGCCGGTCACTTTGAACACGGTGGTGGTAATTTTTTCAGCCAGCTTAGGACGCTTCAGGAACCACTCGGCATCAGCCCAGGATTGCAGGATTTTTTTTGCGTGGGCGTTACCCGCTTTGGCTTTCTCTTCCACATCGTAGAAGTTGTCGAACATTAGCAGCGTATGGGACAGCGCTTCAGCGGCAATCGGTGCCAGTGCTTCGTCGTCGAGCGCTTCAATCAGCGCGTGGATGTTATAGCCACCCTGCATGGTGCCCAGCAGTTCAACAGCTTTCTCGCGCGTAACCAGAGGAGAGTGGGCTTCGCCCGTTGCGACAGCAGCCAGGAAACCGGCTTTAACATAGGCGGCTTCATCAACGCCTGGCGGGACGCGGTTAACCAGCAGGTCAACCAGAAATTCTTCTTCACCCGCAGGCGGGCTTTTCAGCAGTTCAACCAGCGCGGCCATCTGGGAAGCATCTAACGGCTTAGGTACGATTCCCTGGGCAGCACGCTCGGCAACGTGCTTACGGTATTCTTCTAGCACGACGTTCTCCTCGCTCTCATTGTATAGCTTTCCGGTACACCTTGATGCTGTTAAACAGTAGGGTGAGGTGCCCGGTTCTGCGTCGGCCAGCATAGCAGGATTTCGCCTGATTGTTAATCTGTTTACAAAAAAGCAACATCCAGCCCATTTCCGGCATAACTGTCCGGGTATTCCCCTGCAGACGGAAAAAAAAGCGGCAGATATGCGGCGGGCGGTTTTCAGATCATAACTTTCAGCGTGGCAGAGAGTGCTCTGGCTAACCTTTAGTTATGCTTGCAGCGCGACAGCAAAAAAAAACGGCCCCCGCAGGAGCCGTTGATCGCAGAAGTGAAACTTACTTCTTCTTCGCTTTCGCGTTTGGCAGATCGGTGATGCTGCCCTCAAAGATTTCAGCGGCAAGGCCAACTGATTCATGCAGCGTCGGGTGCGCATGGATGGTGAGCGCGATATCTTCGGCATCACAACCCATTTCGATCGCCAGACCTATTTCACCCAGCAGCTCGCCGCCGTTGGTGCCGACTACCGCACCGCCGATAACGCGATGCGTCTCTTTGTCAAAGATCAGCTTGGTCATGCCGTCAGCGCAGTCAGAAGCGATAGCACGGCCTGAGGCCGCCCACGGGAAGGTGGAGACTTCGTAGCTGATGCCCTTCTCTTTGGCTTCTTTCTCGGTCAGACCTACCCATGCAACTTCCGGCTCAGTATAGGCGATGGATGGGATCACTTTCGGATCGAAGTAGTGCTTCAGACCAGAGATGACCTCAGCGGCAACGTGGCCTTCATGCACGCCTTTGTGCGCCAGCATAGGCTGACCCACGATATCACCGATAGCGTAGATGTGCGGTACGTTGGTACGCATCTGCTTGTCGACACGGATAAAACCGCGCTCGTCCACTTCCACGCCCGCTTTACCGGCGTCGAGGCCTTTACCGTTTGGCACACGGCCAATGGCGACCAGTACCGCGTCATAACGCTGCGCCTCGGCAGGCGCTTTTTTGCCTTCCATCGATACATAGATACCGTCATCTTTCGCGTCAACCGCGGTGACTTTGGTTTCCAGCATCAGATTGAATTTCTTGCTGATACGCTTGGTAAAGACTTTAACCACGTCTTTATCCGCTGCCGGGATCACCTGGTCAAACATCTCAACCACGTCAATCTCTGAACCCAGCGCATGGTAAACTGTCGCCATCTCCAGACCGATGATGCCGCCGCCCATGACCAGCAGACGCTTCGGCACTTCACGCAGCTCCAGCGCTGACGTAGAGTCCCAGACGCGCGGATCGTGATGCGGGATAAACGGCAGCTCGATAGGGCGTGAGCCTGCGGCGATGATTGCGTTATCAAAGTTGATGGTGGTTGCGCCACCCTCACCTTCAACCACCAGGGTGTTGGCACCGGTGAATTTACCCAGGCCGTTAACAACTTTGACCTTACGGCCTTTCGCCATTCCAGCCAGACCACCGGTCAGCTGATTGATCACCTTCTCTTTCCAGGTGCGGATTTTGTTAATGTCTGTCTGCGGCTGACCAAACACGATGCCGTGCTCTTCCAGCGCTTTCGCTTCTTCAATCACTTTCGCGACGTGCAGCAGCGCTTTTGACGGGATACAGCCTACGTTCAGACAAACACCACCGAGGGTGTTGTAGCGCTCAACCAGAACGGTCTCCAGACCTAAGTCAGCGCAACGGAAGGCTGCAGAGTAACCTGCAGGACCTGCCCCAAGTACCACGACTTGAGTTTTAATCTCTGTACTCATCATGACCTCTTGTTAGATTGCCGGCGGTCAGAGCGACCTTTCCCAGGCTCATGTTACCCTGTCGCCACCGGGACATTTCACCGCGAGAGTTTACAGAATTGTTAATAAACTGCCAACCGCGGTAACAACTGAATGCTTACAACAAGGCCGGCATTTGCCGGCCTTGATTAACTTCACATCACCAGACGGCGAATATCAGACAGCATATTGTTGATGATGGTGATGAAACGCGCACCATCAGCACCGTCGATCACGCGGTGGTCAAACGAGAGCGAGATCGGCATCATCAGACGCGGTGCAAACTCTTTACCGTTCCAGACCGGCTCCATGGCCGATTTGGAGACGCCAAGGATCGCCACTTCCGGCGCGTTGACGATAGGCGCGAAGTGCGTCGTGCCCAGGCCGCCAAGGCTGGAAATGGTGAAACAGCCGCCCTGCATATCGCTGGCGGTCAGTTTGCCATCGCGCGCTTTCTTCGAGGTTGCCATCAGCTCACGCGAGAGTTCAGTGATGCCTTTCTTATTTACATCCTTGAACACCGGAACCACCAGACCATTTGGCGTATCAACCGCCACGCCGATGTTGATATATTTCTTCAGCGTCAGTTTCTGACCATCTTCAGACAGCGAGCTGTTGAAACGTGGCATCTGCTCCAGTGCCGCCGCAACCGCTTTCATGATGAACACCACCGGGGTGAACTTCACGTCCAGCTTGCGCTTCTCGGCTTCCGCGTTCTGCTGCTTACGGAACGCTTCCAGATCGGTGATATCGGTTTTATCGAAGTGCGTAACATGCGGGATCATGACCCAGTTACGGCTCAGGTTAGCACCAGAGATTTTCTGGATACGGCCCAGCTCCACTTCTTCCACTTCACCAAACTTGCTGAAGTCCACTTTCGGCCACGGCAGCATGCCTGGCAGACCGCCGCCTGCAGCAGCAGCTGGCGCAGCCTCAGCGCGTTTTACCGCCTCTTTCACGTAAGTCTGCACATCCTCTTTCAGGATGCGGCCCTTACGTCCGGTGCCTTTCACCTTCGCCAGGTTAACGCCAAACTCGCGCGCCAGACGACGGATCACCGGCGTGGCGTGCACATAGGCGTCATTCTCAGCGAACTCACTTTTCGCGTCCGCTTTAGCCGGCGCAGGTGCTGCAGCCGCAGCCGGTTTAGCCTCTGCCTTCGCCGGCGCGGCGGCCGCTTCCGGTTTGGCTGCCGGTGCCGGCGATGGCGCGCCGCCTTCCACTTCAAAGATCATGATCAGTGAGCCGGTGCTGACTTTGTCACCGGTGGCCACTTTCAGCTCTTTTACCGTACCGGCAAACGGCGCCGGCACTTCCATAGAGGCTTTATCGCCTTCAACCACAATCAGCGACTGCTCAGCGGTGACTTTATCGCCCGCTTTCACCAGTACCTCGGTCACTTCAACTTCATCACCGCCGATATCCGGTACGTTTACCTCTTTCGCGCCTGCCGCTGCAGCCGGGGCGGAGGTCGCCTCTTCTTTCATCTGTGGTTTCGCGTCGGCAGCCGGTGCGTCACCTTCTGCGTCAAAGATCATAATCAGTGAACCGGTGTTCACTTTGTCGCCGGTGGCGATTTTGATCTCTTTCACTACGCCAGCAAACGGCGCAGGCACTTCCATTGAGGCTTTGTCGCCTTCAACGGTGATCAGCGACTGCTCTGCTTCAACCTTGTCGCCCACTTTAACCAGGATCTCTGTGACTTCGACTTCATCACCACCGATATCCGGTACGTTAACCTCTTTGCTGGCGGTTGCCGTTGCAGCAGCAGGAGCCGGCGCGGCTTCTGCTTTTTTCTCTTCTGCAGCCGGTGCAGCTTCCGCCGCACCCTCAGCGTCAAACACCATAATCAGCGAGCCGGTATTCACTTTGTCACCGACGGCGATTTTGATCTCTTTAACCACGCCCGCCTGCGGCGAAGGCACTTCCATCGAGGCTTTATCGCCTTCCACAGAGATCAGCGACTGCTCAGCTTCAACGCTGTCGCCCACCTTCACCAGGATTTCGGTGACTTCAACTTCGTCCGACCCGATATCCGGTACGTTAATTTCGATAGCCATTACTCTTTACCTCTTAAGCCAGACGCGGGTTAACTTTATCAGCGTCGATATCGAATTTAGCGATAGCGTCCGCTACCACCTGCTTCTCGATTTCGCCGCGTTTAGCCAGCTCACCCAGCGCAGCCACTACCACATATGACGCATCCACTTCGAAGTGATGACGCAGATTTTCACGGCTGTCAGAACGACCGAAGCCATCGGTACCCAGCACGCGGTAGTCGCTGGCTGGCACGTAGCTGCGGACCTGTTCTGCAAACAGCTTCATGTAGTCGGTTGACGCTACGGCCGGCGCATCGTTCATTACCTGAGCGATGTAAGGCACGCGTGGCGTTTCTGTCGGATGCAGCATGTTCCAGCGCTCGCAATCCTGGCCGTCCCGCGCCAGCTCGGTGAACGAGGTTACGCTGTAGACATCAGAGCCGATACCGTACTCTTTCGCCAGAATCTGCGCCGCTTCGCGCACGTGGCGCAGAATAGAGCCTGAGCCCAGCAGCTGCACTTTGCCTTTCTTGCCTTCGACTTCTTCCAGCTTGTAGATACCCTTACGGATACCCTCTTCCGCGCCCTGCGGCATCGCCGGCATGTGGTAGTTTTCGTTCAGCGTGGTGATGTAGTAGTAGATGTTTTCCTGCGCTTCACCATACATACGCACCAGGCCATCCTGCATGATCACCGCCACTTCATACGCGTAAGAAGGATCGTAGGAGATGCAGTTAGGGATGGTCAGCGACTGAATATGGCTGTGGCCATCTTCATGCTGCAGACCTTCGCCGTTCAGCGTCGTACGGCCCGACGTACCGCCAACCAGGAAGCCACGCGCCTGCTGATCGCCCGCCAGCCACATCAGATCGCCAATGCGCTGGAAGCCAAACATGGAGTAGTAGATGTAGAACGGGATCATCGGCAGGTTGTTGGTGCTGTAAGAGGTCGCCGCTGCCAGCCAGGATGAACCTGCGCCCAGCTCGTTGATCCCTTCCTGCAGAATCTGGCCTTTCTCATCTTCTTTATAGTAAGCAACCTGCTCGCGGTCCTGCGGCGTATACTGCTGGCCGTTCGGGCTGTAGATACCGATCTGACGGAAGAGGCCTTCCATACCAAAAGTACGAGCTTCATCCGCAAGGATTGGCACCAGACGATCTTTGATCGACTTGTTCTTCAGCATCACGTTCAGCGCGCGCACGAAAGCGATCGTGGTAGAGATCTCTTTGCTCTGCTCTTCCAGCAGAGGTTTGAACTCTTCCAGCGTCGGCATTTCCAGCTTCTCAGTGAACTCCGCCTGACGGGTTGGCAGATAGCCACCCAGCTTCTCACGCTGGCCGTGCAGGTAGTTGTACTCTTCTGAGCCTTTCTCGAAGGTGACGTAAGGCAGCTCTTCGATTTTCTCATCAGCCACTGGCACATTGAAGCGATCGCGGATGTAGCGTACGCCATCCATGTTCATCTTCTTGACCTGGTGGGCGATGTTTTTGCCTTCTGCAGTATCACCCATACCATAACCTTTAATGGTATGAGCCAGAATCAGCGTTGGCTGACCTTTGGTCTCCTGCGCCTTTTTCAGGGCAGCGTAGATTTTCTTCGGATCGTGGCCGCCGCGATTCAGCGCAAAAATCTCTTCGTCTGACCAGTCTTTCACCAGCGCAGCGGTCTCCGGGTATTTACCGAAGAAGTGCTCGCGCACATAGGCGCCGTCGCGTGATTTAAAGGTCTGATAGTCGCCGTCAACGGTTTCGTTCATCAGCTGAATCAGTTTGCCGCTGGTGTCTTTCTTCAGCAGCTCATCCCAGCGTCCGCCCCAGATCACTTTGATCACGTTCCAGCCAGCACCGGCAAATATGCCTTCCAGCTCGTTGATGATCTTACCGTTACCGGTGACCGGGCCATCCAGACGCTGCAGGTTGCAGTTGATGATGAAGACCAGGTTATCCAGCTTCTCACGGGTCGCAATGGTGATAGCACCTTTGGATTCCGGCTCATCCATCTCGCCATCGCCAAGGAAAGCGTACACCGTCTGACCAGAGGTATCTTTCAGACCGCGATGCTCCAGGTATTTCAGGAACTTCGCCTGGTAGATAGCGTTCAGCGGGCCCAGGCCCATTGAAACGGTCGGGAACTGCCAGAAGTCCGGCATCAGTTTTGGATGCGGATAGGATGACAGGCCGTTGCCGTGCACTTCCTGACGGAAGTTATTCATCTGCTCTTCAGTCAGGCGCCCTTCAAGGAACGCACGTGAGTAGATGCCTGGAGAAATGTGACCCTGGAAGTAGACCAGATCGCCGCCATCTTTTTCGCTGCGTGCACGGAAGAAGTGGTTGAAGCACACTTCATAGATTGTGGCAGAGCTCTGGAAAGAAGAGAGGTGTCCCCCCAGCTCCAGATCTTTCTTCGACGCACGCAGAACTGAAACAATGGCGTTCCAGCGAATTGCGGAACGGATACGACGTTCGAGAGAGGTGTTGCCCGGATAGTCCGGCTCATCTTCTGTCGCAATGGTGTTGATATAGTTGCTGATCGCTGCAGCAGCACCGCCACCGCCAGCTACTTTTACACCACCTTTGCGGGCAGCGCTCAGGACCTGATCAATCAGATACTGCGCACGCTCAACACCTTCTTCACGGATGACCGATTCGATCGCCTGTAGCCAGTCACGAGTTTCGATCGGATCCACGTCATTCTGTAAACGTTCTGACATGGGGGGTATTCCTTATCTGTGTCTAATACGTTGAATTATCAGGAGCCTGTCTGCTTGTGTTGTGCTTCAGGTTCACAGCACAAGAAGACAGGCCCGTCGTTTATGTCGCACGTTCGTTGCCGTACGTTATTCCTTGCGTTGCTGTAAACGACGCAGGGAGCGTTCACGACGGCTCTGCTCCCGACTTCTGTCCAGCAAGATTTCCTCTATAAACGCCAGATGACGATGCGAGGCTTCACGGGCCTGTTCCGGCTCGCGCGCCACAATCGCCGCAAAAATACTGGCGCGATGCTCGCTCACTTTCGCCAGCATTTCGCGGCGAGCGTAGAGCAATTCGAAATTCTGACGTACGTTTTGTTCCAGCATCGGGCTCATGGAGCGCAGCAGGTGCAGCAGCACCACATTATGCGCCGCTTCCGTGACCGCAATCTGATACTTCATGACGGCATCCGCTTCGGCGTCGAGATCGCCGCTCTCCTGCGCCTGCTGAATCTGAAGATGGCAGTCGCGAATCCGCTGCAGATCTTCATCGGTACCGCGCAGCGCTGCGTAGTAGGCAGCCACGCCTTCCAGCGCATGACGGGTTTCCAGCAGATCGAACTGAGATTCCGGATGCTGGGCCAGCAGCCCGACCAGGGGGTCGCTTAAGCTCTGCCAGAGGTTCTGCTGCACAAATGTGCCGCCACCCTGGCGACGCAGCAGTAAACCTTTGGCTTCCAGACTCTGAATCGCTTCGCGTAGCGATGGACGTGAGACATCAAACTGTTTGGCCAGTTCGCGCTCGGGGAGCAGTTTCTCACCCGGCTGAAGGGTCCCTTCCATAATCAGGGATTCCAGCTGCTGCTCTATCGCATCGGAGAGCTTGGGCTGGCGAATTTTACTATAAGCCATCTTCCCTTCTTATAAGCCAAACGTCTGGAGTAAATTGGTAATACCAATTGAAAAATGGTGCCCGTAAAGTAACAAAGTATTCACCTTGTGTCTATATGGCCACTCTCTTACTTCCAGCCTGATATAGCTCTGAACCCAGGCATCATGCCTTAAGCCGCCGTAGTAACAGGAAAAAGAAACAACTGCACGAAGTTGTTAACAGATTTCACTTTTACCAAACCTTACACTGCGAAAGCAGTTGTTCTCTTATATGCCATAAGCGAAAGCTATTCGTGTTTAAGCATTATTCATGGCAGAAATAGCGCAAGGGAAACCACAGAGTAAATCGCTGCTTTTTCCATCACTCCTTAGCACAAAAAGCAAAAGCAGGTGCAAAGTCGCGCGCTTATCACTATTCTGGTCGCCTGAATAGCGTCTCGCTACAGAGAGCCAGTCTGAATTCGTAAAGAAAAGATTACACGCAGTATCACAGCCTTAAGTGCGGGCACTGCAGGCGCACAATAACAATACAAAGAGGTTTGTATGGAACAACAGCATGGCGAAGCGCTGCATCGCGGCCTGAAGAATCGCCATATCCAGCTGATCGCGCTGGGCGGTGCCGTCGGCACCGGCCTGTTTCTGGGCAGCGCATCGGTTATTAAATCTGCCGGCCCGGCCGTGATTCTGGGTTATGCCATTGCCGGATTTATCGCCTTTTTAATTATGCGCCAGCTGGGCGAAATGGTGGTTGAGGAGCCGGTTGCCGGCAGCTTCAGCCATTTTGCCTACAAGTACTGGGGCAATTTTGCCGGCTTCGCCTCTGGCTGGAACTACTGGGTGCTCTACGTGCTGGTTGCGATGGCCGAACTCAGCGCCGTCGGCAAATATATTCAGTTCTGGTATCCCGATTTTCCTGCCTGGGCCAGCGCCGCTATTTTCTTTGTCGTCATCAATGCCATTAACCTGACCAACGTCAAAGTGTTTGGTGAGATGGAGTTCTGGTTCGCCATTGTCAAAGTCGTGGCCGTTATCGGTATGATCCTGTTTGGCGGCTGGCTGCTGTTCAGCGGCAACGCCGGTCCGCAGGCATCCGTCAGCAACCTGTGGGCTCAGGGTGGCTTTCTGCCGCACGGCATGACCGGGCTGGTTATGATGATGGCGATTATTATGTTCTCCTTTGGCGGCCTGGAGCTGGTAGGCATTACCGCTGCAGAAGCGGATAACCCGGAAGAGAGCATTCCTAAAGCCACTAATCAGGTGCTGTGGCGCATTCTGATTTTCTACATTGGCTCTCTGGCAGTGCTGCTGTCGCTGCTGCCCTGGACGCGCGTCACAGCTGACACCAGTCCGTTTGTCCTGATCTTCCATGAGCTGGGGGATGCGCTGGTCGCGAATGCGCTGAACGTCGTGATCCTGACGGCAGCGCTCTCGGTCTATAACAGCTGTGTTTACTGCAACAGTCGTATGCTGTTCGGCCTGGCCCAGCAGGGCAATGCGCCAAAAGCGCTGCTCAGGGTTGATCGTCGTGGCGTACCGGTTGCCACCATTATGGTCTCAGCGGTCGCTACCGCGCTGTGCGTGTTGATTAACTATCTGATGCCGGGAGAAGCCTTTGGCATCCTGATGTCTCTGGTGGTGTCGGCCCTGGTTATCAACTGGGCGATGATTAGCCTGGCGCATATGAAATTCCGCCGTAAGAAAGATCAGCAGGGTGTCACTACGCGCTTCCGCGCGGTGCTCTACCCGGCCGGTAACTGGCTCTGTCTGCTGTTTATGGCCGCCGTGCTGGTGATCATGGCGATGACACCCGGAATGGCGATCTCGGTATGGCTGATTCCGGTCTGGCTGGTTATTCTGGCGGTAGGTTACACCATTAAAAACAAAACGCAGAAAGCCTGATAGTTCCGCGTGCCCGGTTCATCTGACCGGGCACCTCTGCCGATCGTCCTCACACTTTTTTCCCTGCACCCGTTTTGTCCATCTACGTGACTCATTGTTGATCACCCCTGCCTGCCGTTTGCGCTGATACTTTTCGCTCCACTTGTCGCAGGAGACGACGATGAAAAGTGCTGCACTCTCATTCAGAGAAAAACTGGGATATGGCATGGGCGATGCCGGCTGCAACATGATTGGTGGCGCGATCATGCTGTTTCTGAACTACTTCTATACCGATGTTTTTGGCCTGGCACCGGCGCTGGTCGGCGTACTGCTGCTTTCAGTACGCGTGCTGGATGCGGTAACAGATCCCATCATGGGCGCGATAGCGGATCGTACTCAGAGCCGATGGGGCCGTTTCCGTCCCTGGCTGCTCTGGGTCTCAGTGCCGTATGTTCTGTTCAGCGTGCTGATGTTTACCACGCCGGACTGGAGCTATGAAAACAAAGTTATCTGGGCCTTTGTCACCTATTTCCTGATGTCGCTGACCTATACCGCCATCAATATTCCCTACTGTTCGCTGGGTGGCGTTATCACCAGCGATCCGGGCGAACGCGTTTCCTGTCAGTCTTATCGCTTCGTGATGGTGGGTGTCGCCACGCTGATCCTCTCACTCTCACTGCTGCCTATGGCGGAGTGGTTTGGCGGTGACAACAAGGCGCGCGGCTATCAGCTGGCGATGAGCGTGCTGGCGCTGATCGGCCTGGCGATGTTTCTGTTCTGTTTTGCTAACGTCCGCGAACGAATCCGGCCGGCGGTGCCGACGCATGACGATCTGAAGAAAGACCTGCGCGATATCTGGAAAAACGATCAGTGGGTGCGCATTCTGTTGCTGACCTTCTGCAACGTCTGTCCCGGCTTTATCCGCATGGCGGCCACCATGTATTACGTGACCTGGGTAATGGGCCAGTCGACGCATTTTGCCACGCTGTTTATCAGCCTTGGCGTAATTGGCATGATGGGCGGCAGCACGCTGGCAAAATATCTCACCGATCGCTGGTGCAAGCTGAAGGTCTTTTTCTGGACCAATATCGCCCTGGCGCTCTTCTCATGCGGATTTTACTGGATCGATCCACACGCTACCGTCACGGTGGTGGTGGCCTATTTCCTGCTGAATATTCTGCATCAGATCCCCTCGCCGCTGCACTGGTCGCTGATGGCCGATGTGGATGACTATGGCGAGTGGAAAACCGGCAAGCGTATTACCGGCATGAGCTTTTCCGGCAATCTCTTTTTTCTCAAGGTCGGGCTGGCGGTTGCGGGTGCCATGGTCGGCTTTCTGCTGTCAGTTTACGGCTATGACGCGGGTGCAAAACAGCAGTCCGCTACCGCCGTCAACGGCATTATGCTGCTCTTTACCGTAATACCCGGTGTCGGCTATCTGATCACCGCCGGCGTGGTGCGCCTGATGAAAGTGGATCGCAAGCTGATGCGCACGATTCAGGATGACCTGGCGCTGCGCCGCGCTAACGTTCGCGATTTGTCCGCCCCATCCCCGGCCGCAACCACTCAACCCGGAGAGATCAAATGACCTGGCCTAACCCTTTTATTACGCAGCGCGCCGATCCCTTTATTCTGCGGCACGGCGCTGGCTACTACTTTATCGCTTCAGTACCGGAATACGATCGGCTGGAGCTGCGCCACGCCAGCACGCTTGCGGGACTGCGTGAGGCACCCGCTGTTACCGTCTGGCGCAAGCCGGACCAGGGTGAATACAGTGAGCTGATCTGGGCGCCCGAGCTGCACCACATCAATGGTCAGTGGGTCATCTACTTTGCGGCGGCGCCGAGCCGGGAGATCAAAGAGGGGCTGTTTCAGCATCGCATGTATGCGCTGGTCTGCGATGATGCCGATCCGCTGACCGGTTACTGGCAGCCCTGTCGCCGGATCGAAACGCAGTTCGATAGCTTTGCGCTGGACGCCACCCATTTCGTCCATCAGGGTAAAAACTGGTATCTCTGGGCACAAAAAGATCCCGCTATTCCTGGTAACTCCAATCTTTATCTGGCTGAGTTGCTTAACCCCTGGACGCTTAAAGGCACGCCGGTGATGCTGAGCCGGCCTGAATATGAGTGGGAGTGTGCCGGCTTCAGCGTTAACGAAGGTCCGGCGGCGATCCGTCACGGTAACCGGCTGTTTGTGACCTACTCCGCCAGCGCGACCGATGAAAACTACTGTCTGGGTATGCTGAGTATTGACGTGCAGGCCGATCCGCGCGATCGCATCGCCTGGCAGAAGTCAGCGCGGCCGGTGTTTACCACCAGCTGGGAGAATCAGCAGTATGGGCCGGGACACAACAGTTTTACGACGGATGAAGCGGGACGCGACGTGCTGGTTTATCACGCCCGCAACTACACGGAAATTGAGGGCGATCCGCTGTGGGATCCTAATCGCCATACGCGCCTGAAATATTTCAGCTGGCGCGAGGATGGCACGCCCGATTTTGGCGTGCCTCCGGCGGATTACACCAGCGTGCCGTAGATAGTCAGGAGCGCCACCACCACCACCAGCACCAGCGAAGTGCGTTTTGCCAGCGCCACCGCCACGCGTGGGGTGGCGACTTTATCCGTGTGCGGATCGCGCGCCAGCGAGAACTGCGCCAGGCTGGTCAGCACCTGATACTGAGCGCGACGGAGGTCGCTCAGAGAAGCAAACCAGGCGGGCAGCGCCCGCTCGCCGTGCCCCAGCAGCGCATAAGCGACGCCCGCCAGCCGCACCGGGATCCAGTCCAGCACGTGCAGCAGCGCATCAACACCTGAGGCAGCGCGTGCCTGATCTGATGCGTGTCGTGCCAGCCAGCTCTGCCAGGCACGCAGAAAAGCGTACCCCACCAGCAGCACCGGCCCCCCGACCACGAACCAGAACAGCGGAGCGAGATAGAAACGGAAGTTGATCCAGATAAGCGCATTCTGCAGCTCGCGCAGAAACTCACGCTCGCTGCAGTTTGCCGGCACGCCATGGATCAGCGTCAGCTCTGCAGCCATCGCCTGGTGCGCCGCCTCATCATCACGGCTGGCAGCCTGCAGATAGTTATGATAGTGCTGTCGTGCAGAACCGGCGCCGATACAGAGCAGTCCGGTCACAATGCAGAATAGCAGCTGCAGCAGCCCGAACAGCAGGCCATGCAGACTCCAGACCACCAGCCACACCAGCAGCATGGCTGCTGCGGTCATCAGAAGCGTGCGCGGCAGCGAAAAGTGCTGCCGGCCACGGAACAGCGGCTCCAGCCGGTGATCCAGCTGCCAGTGTTCGCCCATTTTAAACAGGCGTTCCCATCCCAGAACAAGTAACAAACTAAACAACGTCATAATGGCTCCTGCAGTGTCAGGTATTCTCCTGAGTAATACCCTGTTTATAGCGTGACCAGTCAAACGCCGGGCCCGGATCGGTTTTACGCCCGGGTGCGATATCGCTGTGGCCGGTAATACGATCGGTGGCCAGCGGATAGTGCTGCTGCAGCAGCGCGGTGACCTGCTGCAGCATGGCGTACTGGGCGTCGGTGTAAGGCAGCGTGTCGGTGCCTTCCAGCTCAATACCGATAGAAAAGTCGTTGCAGTTTTCCCGCCCGCTGAAAGCTGAAACGCCCGCGTGCCAGGAACGCTCGTTTAGTGAGACATACTGTACCAGCTCACCGTCGCGCCGGATCAGGCAGTGCGCTGCCACGCGCAGCTGCGCGATATCAGCAAAATAGGGGTGTGCATCGGCAGGGAGCGAGCCGGTAAACAGACGATCGATCCACGGCCCGCCAAATTCGCCCGGCGGCAAACTGATGTTGTGGATCACCAGCAGCGACGGCGCTTCATTGTCGGGGCGTGCATTAAAGTGGGGCGAGGGCACCTTACGGGCGCTGCTGATCCAGCCCTGTTCCAGTTTCATCTCTCTCATCCTTAGTAAAATCAGGCCGAGAATATCACGATTCAGAGCAGGGTTTAGCGTCTTCGTGCGATAGCGCGCTTTCTCATCCTCCGGTCATTGCCGCTGCCGCTGCAAAAGCAGGTTAGCGTCATAACGCTTCAGGTGGCCCTGTTCAGTCCGGCGTTGTGAGCCCGCCCGGTACTGCAACTGTCGCTTGCTGCAACCGCTAAAAATGGCTGCGCGGCACGCTCCGTTTTTCAGGCGATACGCTTTCATCACCCGCGGGTGCTGCTTATCGTAGCGCTTCAGAAAAAAGGAGCCCTGCTATGGAAAGACAACGCGGTTTTACCCTGATTGAACTGATGATCGTCATCGGCATCGTCGCTATTCTCAGCGCAATTGGCCTGCCTGCTTATCAAAATTACCTGCAGCGCGCTGCGCTGACTGACATGCTGCAAACCATGCTGCCCTATAAAACGGCGGTGGAACTCTGCGCCATTGAGCGCGGGGGTCCGGCACAGTGTCAGGCTGGTGAACACGGCATTCCGGCAGCCAGAGGATCGCGCTATGTCGCCTCGCTCACCGTTACCAGTAGCGTGATTGCGCTTACCGGGCAGGAGAACCTCAGCGGGCTGAGCGTGGAGATGCAGCCAGTATGGAACGCGGCAGAAGGCATGCTTAACTGGCAGCGCAGCTGTACCAGCACCAGCAGCAGCCTGCGCGATAACTGTCTGAACCAGTTCCGGTTTGCAGATAAGGATGAGACTAATGGCTGAGCATGATCCGACACTGCTGGCGCTGTGCGCCCGCTATCAGGCGCGGCTGCTGCAGCATGACGACACCCGGCTGCGCGTAGCCGTTACCGATTCTCCTCACCCGCAACTGCTGGAGGCGCTTCAGTTCGCCTGCCAGCGCCAGGTAGAGATCGAGTGCTGGCCGGCTGCCCGCATGGAGCAGGCGCTGCACCCGTCACTGTCCGATGACCGGCTGCCTGAGCAGCGCAGTGCGGCCTCAGCAACCGAAGCGGTAAGCCAGATCTTACATCAGGCCGTACAGCGGCGCGCTTCAGATGTGCATATCGAGCCTCAGCCGCAGGGCTTGCGTATCCGGCTGCGCATTGACGGCGTGCTACATACCCTGCCGCGCTTGCCGGAGGTGCAGCCGGCAGCCGTGCTGGCGCGGCTGAAGGTGCTCGCCGGGCTTGATATTGCAGAGCGGCGTCTGCCGCAGGATGGGCAGTTTACCCAGGAGATAAACGGCAGTGACGCCGCCTTTCGCCTCGCCACGCTGCCGGTCAGCCACGGTGAAAAAGCCGTTGTACGTTTGCTGCAGGGTGAAAGCAGTGCGATTGCGCTGGATAAACTCGGTATGCCGCTGGCCCAGCTGCGTCTGCTGAAACAGGCGCTGGTTAAACCGCAGGGGTTGATTCTGGTGACCGGCCCGACCGGCAGCGGCAAAACCTTTACGCTCTACAGCAGCCTCAGCGCACTGAACGTGCCGGAAAAAAATATTTGCAGCGTTGAAGACCCGATAGAGATCCCGCTGACCGGCATCAATCAGACTCAGGTGCGGCCCCGCAGCGGTCTCGACTTTAATCACGTACTGCGTGCCCTGCTGCGTCAGGATCCGGATGTGATCATGGTCGGTGAAATCCGCGACAGTGAAACGGCCAGTATTGCGGTAAAGGCGGCACAAACCGGCCACCTGGTTCTCTCCACGCTGCATACAAACTCTACCGCTGAAACGCTGACGCGCCTCAGGCAGATGGAGATCCCGGGCTATCTGCTGGGGCCAGCGCTGCAGCTGGTGATTGCACAGCGCCTGGTTCGTCGTCTCTGCCTGCACTGTCGCCAGCCAGCACAGGCTGTCGCTCATCTGCCTGCCACACTCTGGCCCGGCACCCTGCAGACCTGGCGTGCGCCAGGCTGCGACCACTGTTTTTCCGGCTACTATGGGCGCCTCGCGCTGTTTGAAATCCTGCCGGTTAACAGCAGGCTGCAGAACGCTATCTCTTCAGAGATGCCGCTGGAGCATGTGCTGACGCTCGCCAGCGAGCAGGGAATGAAAACCCTGCTCAGCGCCGGTCTTGAAGCGGTGAGCCGCGGGGAGACGTCGTTTGAAGAGATGCAGCGCGTGGTAGGGCTGGACAATGGCTAAACTCTATCACTACCGCTGGCAGGCGCTGGACACCATGGGCGAGCTGCAGGCAGGAGAGTCGCTGCTGCGCGATCGGGCCGCGCTGCTGAATCAGCTCGCCGATCGCGGCATGCTGATCGTGAGCTGGCAACGCGGCCGCTGCTGGCGCAGACGCGACTGGAAATGGCAGCAAAAAATCGAGCTGATGCACCAGCTGGCTACGCTGCTAAAAGCGGGGTTACCGCTGGCTGAAAGCCTGATGCTGCTGGCGCAGGGGCATCCGCATGCCGGCTGGCGCGTTGTGCTCGCGGGTCTGCAGCAGCAGGTGCTGGCCGGAGAGACCTTTTCGCAGGCGCTGCGCACGTGGCCCGATCTCTTTCCGCCCCTCTTTTCTGCGCTGATGCAGGTAGGCGAGACCACCGGACAGCTCGACAGCTGCTGCCTGCGCCTGGCGCAGCAGCAGACCAGGCAGCGCCTGCTGCGCCAGAAAGTTGGCAAAGCGCTGCGCTATCCGCTCTTTATCCTGCTGGTGGCGCTGGCGGTCAGTGCCGGTATGCTGTTATTTGTGCTGCCGGAGTTTACTGCCGTCTATGCCAGCTTTGATGCACCGCTGCCCGCTTTTACCGCAGGGGTTGTCGCGCTGTCAGAAGGCATGCAGCAGACCGCGCTGCCGCTGCTGCTGCTCGCTGCCGGCTGCGCCATCGCAGTGCGCCAGATTATACGCCGCTCCGCGCGCTGGCAGCGGCGCCTGCAGCATTTTATCCTGCGTCTGCCGCTGATCGCCCCGCTCTGGCGCGGTGCGCAGCTTAGCCAGATTTATGCCATTTTGCAGCTGACGCAGCACGCAGGGCTTACGCTGCTGCACAGCCTGCAGACAGTAGAAATGACGCTGACGGCGCGCCTGTGGCGCGAAGCGATTGTACAGCTGCAGGCGCATATCGCTGCCGGTGCGCCGCTGCACCAGGCACTGCAGCAGCATACGCTGTTTACGCCGCTCTGTGTCCAGCTGACAGGAGCCGGTGAAGAAGCTGGTGCGCTTGATATCATGCTTTCCCGGCTGGCAGAGTGGCATGAAACGGAAACCTCAAACCGGGCGGAAGCGCTGGCTGCCGCGCTTGAACCGGCGATGATGCTGGTGATCGGTGCAATCGTGGGCACGCTGGTTATTGCTATGTATCTGCCGGTATTTGGTCTGGGAGAAGTGATACGTTAGCGGGCGCCTGCTGCGCCCGCCCGGCAGGTTTATCGGGTAAAAACACGATTCTCCTGCTCTGCCACGCGGATAAACGTTGTACGCTTGGTCAGCTCTTTCAGACGTTCGGCGCCAACGTAGGTACAGGCTGAACGCAGGCCGCCCAGAATATCTTTGACGGTCTCTGCAACCGGCCCGCGCAGCGGCAGCCGTACGGTCTTGCCCTCCGCCGCACGGTATTGCGCTACGCCGCCCACGTGGCGTTTCATCGCCGATTCAGAGCTCATGCCATAAAACAGCATAAACTGTTCGCCCTGCTCTTCCACAAGCGTGCCTTCACACTCATCGTGCGCCGCCAGCATACCGCCCAGCATGACAAAATCAGCGCCGCCGCCAAACGCTTTAGCAATATCGCCCGGCACGGAACAGCCGCCGTCGCTGACAATCTGTCCGCCCAGACCGTGCGCGGCATCGGCGCACTCAATCACCGCCGACAGCTGCGGATAACCGACACCGGTTTTGACGCGCGTTGTGCAGACCGAGCCGGGGCCGATACCCACTTTGACAATATCCGCACCTGACAGGATCAGCTCTTCCACCATCTCTCCCGTCACAACGTTACCGGCGCAGATGGTCTTATCCGGAAAGCGTTCACGCGCACGCTGCAGAAACGCAACAAAGTGCTCTGAATAGCCGTTTGCCACGTCGATGCAGATAAACTGAAGCTGCGGTGAGAGAGCAAGAATCGCGTTCAGTTTAGTGAAATCCGCTTCTGACGTCCCGGTTGAGACCATGACGTACTGCAGCACGGAAGCGGGCACGCGCTGGATAAACGCCTGCCATGCATCAATACTATAGTGTTTATGAACTGCAGTAAGCACCTCAAAACCAGCCAGCGCTTCTGCCATGGTGAACGTGCCAACGGTATCCATATTTGCCGCGATAACCGGCACACCGCGCCACTCCAGAGCGGAGTGCTTAAAGGTAAAGGTGCGTGCCAGTTCAACATCAGACCGGCTTTTGAGCGTTGAGCGTTTCGGGCGGATTAACACATCTTTAAAGCCCAGTTTGATATCTTCTTCAATACGCATAGCAGAGGGTCCTGGTTAGTGAAAACGAACCGCAGTTCGGGTAGCGCTCACGGCTCCAGTGTCGTTATCATACGCGCCATAATGGCGGTGGCAAGGGTGCGAATTTCACTTTACTTACGCTACAATCCGGTAAATTCAGCCGATCGCTAAGTATGTGATCGTCTTCTCACTTTTGTGACACTGCCGCCCTCTGATGCGCTGCATACCGGGAGAAAAATATGCTGTTTACCGTTGCGCTTACCGGCGGCATTGGTAGTGGTAAAAGCACCGTCGCTAACGCCTTTGCCGCTCTGGGCGTGGAGATCATTGATGCTGATGTGATCGCCCGCGAGGTGGTAGAGCCAGGCACGCCAGCGCTACAGGCGATTGTAAAACGCCATGGCGAATCTATTCTGACGGCAGAAGGCACGCTCTATCGCGCTCGTCTGCGGGAGATTATTTTCCAGCAGCCGCAGGAGAAAAACTGGCTTAATCAGCTGCTGCACCCGCTGATTAATGCCCGCACTCAACAGCTCAGGGCGCAGGCGTCATCCTCTTATGTTCTGTGGGTGGTTCCCCTGCTGATTGAAAACAATCTGCAGCGCCAGGCCGATCGCGTGCTGGTGGTCGATGTGGATGAAGCGGTTCAGCTGCAGCGTACGCGTCAGCGCGACGGCGTATCGCTGAGCCAGGCACAACGTATTCTTGCTGCGCAGGTAAGCCGCGAACAGCGCCTCGCCTGCGCCGATGATATTATTGATAATAGCGGCACACCTGAGCAGGTGCTGCCGCGGGTTGCTGAACTTCACCAGCGTTATTTGCGCCTGGCAGCAACCGGACGGGATTAAGATAATGAGTACAGTTGTTCTGTTTGAGCATCCGCTGAATGAGAAGATGCGCACCTGGCTGCGCGTCGAATTTTTACTCAATCAGCTGCATGAAACGGTACCGGTGAATCATTCCGTTGCCGCACTGGGCGTGTTTCGCATTCTTGCCGACCTGCTGGATATTTTTGAGCGTGGCGATATGCGAACCGAGCTGCTTAAAGAGCTGGAGCGTCAGCAGCAAAAACTGCGCGCCTGGCTGGACGTGCCCGGCGTTGATGAACAGACGGTAAGCCAGCTCAGCAACCGCCTCAAACAGCTCTCCGCTGAACTGCTGAACGCACCGCGTATGGGCCAGCATCTGCGTGAAGATCGGCTGATATCGCTGGTGCGTCAGCGTCTCAGTATCCCCGGCGGCTGCTGCAGTTTTGATTTACCTGGTCTGCACATCTGGCTGCATCAGGAGCAGTCGCTGCGCGATACGCAGGTAGCTGGCTGGCTGGCATCGCTTGAGCCGCTGCGTAACAGTCTGATGATGATCCTCGATCTTATCCGCCAGTCTGGCGTATTTCGTCATCAGACCAGCCTGAATGGATTTTATCAGGACAATGCTGAAGGAGCAGACCTGCTGCGGCTGCGGCTGACGCTGGAGGATGCGCTCTATCCGCAGATTTCAGGTCATAAAAGCCGTTACGCTATTCGATTTTTGCCGCTGGATAGCGAACAGGGTGTGGTGCCTGCCCGCCTGAATTTTGAACTGGCCTGCTGTTAGAGGATATTATGCCGGAAGAGATGATTACCGTACCCTGCCCGAACTGCGGCAGAGATGTGATGTGGGATGAACTAAGCCCGTGGCGTCCGTTCTGCAGTAAACGCTGTCAGCTGATTGATCTTGGCGAATGGGCCGCAGAGGAAAAACGCATTCCCAGCAGTGGCGACCTGACCGACAGCGATGAGTGGAGTGAAGAGCAGCAGTAACGCAGCAGGGGCATAGCGCCCCTGTTTCAGAGTTCGTCTGCCACCAGACGAGCAATCAGCGCATGGTTTGCAGCCGGAAACTCCTCTGCAATAAGATCGCGCTGCGCCACCCAGCGCTGCGGCTGCCCCTCGCGTCCCCATGGCTCACCCTGCCACGCTTCCACCAGAAAGAAATGCAGCGTGACGCGCAGGTCATCATACGCATGGTCAGCCTGGCCGATTGCGGTCGCTCGGGTCACCTCAATACCGGTTTCCTCCATCAGCTCACGCTTCAGCGCCTGTTCCGCGCTCTCATTCTGCTCAATTTTTCCGCCGGGGAACTCCCACTTGTTTGCCATGTAAGAACTGGCTGCGCGCTGCGCAAGGAAAATCTGGCGGCTGGCATTACGGATAATGCCGACTGCGACCTGCAGGTGCTTCATAGAGTTGATCCCGCTTTATTATCAAAGAGCGCAAAGTGTAAAACAGCGCGGCGCGGATGTTAATAACCCGGCCTGAACGGCGTCATCACGGCAAAAAAAAGGAGCCCGCAGGCTCCTTTTCCGGGTCAGGCCAGACGACCGTGACACTGCTTATACTTTTTGCCCGAGCCACACGGGCAGGGATCGTTACGCCCGGTTTTACGATCGCCACCCTGGGCGGCAAGCGCCTCGGCGGCGGCGGTTGCATCATCCACGTGGCTCAGCTGCTGCTGCTGTGCCAGACGTTCAGCTTCTTCGCGACGCTGCTGCTCCATCGCTTCAACCTCTTCCGGCATCCGCACCTGAACCTTGCTCAGCGTGCTGATCACTTCATACTTCAGCGACTCCAGCATTGCCGCAAACATGGCAAAGGATTCGCGCTTATATTCCTGCTTGGGATCTTTCTGGGCATAGCCGCGCAGATGGATCCCCTGACGCAGATAGTCCATCGCCGCCAGATGCTCTTTCCACAGCGAATCCAGCGTCTGCAGCATCACGCCTTTTTCGAAGTTGCGCATCATTTCGGTGCCGACAACCTCTTCTTTCGCCACATAGCTTTCGCGCGCGCGGGTCATGATCCGTTCACGCAGCGTCTCTTCATGCAGATCCGGCTCTTTATCCAGCCACTCAGCAATTGGCAGATCGAGATCAAAATCGGTGCGCAGACGCTCTTCCAGTCCCGGTACGTCCCACATCTCTTCCAGCGACTGCGGCGGAATGTAGGTGTCGATTGTCGCCTTAAACACATCCTCACGAATGCTGTTAATGGTGTCAGATACGTCAGAAACATCCAGCAGTTCATTACGCTGGCTGTAGATGGCACGACGCTGGTCGTTTGCGACGTCATCATACTCCAGCAGCTGCTTACGAATATCGAAGTTGCGGCTCTCAACCTTGCGCTGCGCGTTAGCGATCGCTTTGGTTACCCACGGGTGCTCAATCGCCTCGCCTGGCTTCATGCCGAGTTTGCGCATCATGTTCGAAACGCGATCGGAGGCGAAGATACGCATCAGTGCATCTTCCATAGAGAGGTAGAAGCGAGAGGAGCCGGCATCGCCCTGACGACCGGCACGGCCGCGCAGCTGGTTATCGATACGACGTGATTCATGACGCTCAGTACCGATGATATGCAGACCGCCCGCCGCCAGTACCGCATCATGACGCACTTTCCAGGCTTCTTTGATCGCCTGAATCTGCTCTTCGGTTGGATTCTCCAGCGCGGCCACTTCAGCCTGCCAGCTGCCGCCCAGCACGATGTCGGTACCACGACCCGCCATATTGGTCGCGATAGTCACCGCTCCCGGCTGACCTGCCTGCGCCACAATATCAGCTTCGCTGGCGTGGAATTTGGCGTTCAGCACGCTGTGTTTAATCCCGGCGCGCGTCAGTTCATTAGAGACCACTTCTGATTTTTCAATCGAAATAGTCCCCACCAGTACCGGCTGGCCTTTTGCCGTACAGGTACGAATATCCTCAATGATGGCGTCGATCTTCTCTTTCTCGGTCATGTAGACCAGATCGGCCATGTCTTTACGTACCATCGGACGGTTGGTTGGCACCACGATAGTGTCGAGCTTGTAAATCGAGCTGAATTCAAACGCTTCGGTATCCGCCGTACCGGTCATACCGGCCAGCTTCTCATACAGACGGAAGTAGTTCTGGAAGGTGATGGACGCCAGCGTCTGGTTCTCATTCTGGATATCCGCGCCCTCTTTGGCTTCAATAGCCTGATGCAGACCATCAGACCAGCGGCGCCCCTGCATGGTACGGCCGGTGTGCTCATCAACAATGATGACCTCACCCTCTTTAACGATATAGTCGACGTCCCGCGTGAAGAGCGCATGCGCACGCAGCGCAGCGGTGACGTGATGCATCAGCATAATATTGGTTGGTGAGTAGAGCGACTCACCCTCTTCCATAATGCCCTGGCTGACCAGCAGCTCTTCAACCTTGACCAGGCCGCGTTCAGTCATGTGCGCCTGACGCGCTTTCTCATCGACCCAGAAGTCGCCTTCTCCCTGGAAGTTGTCAGAATCTTCTTTCTCCTGACGAACCAGGTGCGGGATGATTTTATTGACTTTGATATAGAGATCGGAGCTGTCTTCCGCCGGACCCGAAATAATCAGCGGCGTACGCGCTTCATCAATCAGAATGGAGTCGACTTCATCCACCAGCGCATAGTGCAGCTTACGCTGTACGCGCTCTTCCGGGCTGAATGCCATGTTGTCACGCAGGTAGTCAAAGCCATATTCGTTATTGGTGCCGTAAGTGATGTCAGCCGCGTAAGCTTCACGCTTGGCAACCGCAGGCATGCCTGGCAGGTTGATACCGATGCTCAGGCCCAGAAACTCAAACAGCGCGCGGTTGTTCTCTGCATCACGTTGTGCCAGATAGTCGTTGACGGTAACCACGTGCACGCCTTTGCCGCTCAGCGCGTTCAGGTAAGCGGGCAGCGTGGCGGTCAGCGTTTTACCTTCACCGGTACGCATCTCCGCAATGCAACGCTCATTCAGCACCATGCCGCCAATCAGCTGCACATCAAAGTGGCGCATGCCAAATACGCGCTTACTCGCTTCGCGTACGGTGGCGAACGCTTCCGGGATCAGGCTCTCCAACGCTTCGCCCTTCTCCAGACGCGCGCGGAATTCATTGGTTTTGGCTTTCAGTTCATCATCTGACAGTTTGACGAACTCAGGTTCCATCTTATTGATGACATCTACAGCTTTGCGCATGCGGCGCAGCGTACGATCGTTGCTGCTGCCAAACACTTTCGTTAACAGTTTGATTAACATGTTCAATTTTTCTCTTATCAGCCGGAATATCGCGGCCGGTTAACTCTTAAAAAGGGGAAAAGGTGCGTAATCAGGCAACGAAAGGTCCGGCGCGGATACCATCGCTGGTAGCCTGCCAGTCGGCAACGGCATGAGCTATCGGAGGATGATAGCCGTCGTGCAGCAGTGCCAGATGCGCAGGCTGCGGCTGCACAGGCGATGTCAGCAGCGCCTGCAGTGAATCAATCAGCGCCAGCTTCTGTACGGCCAGCGGCAGCGCGATTTCAGCTTCAGCTTCGGTGGCCGGTGACAGACTGAATGAGAGATGGCGGATCACCGTGCGGATAGCGTGCTGATGCCAGTAATCAACATTAGCACCGGGCCGGCGGGCGCTCTCCTGTAGCCGGATCAGGTGATCAAAGTGAACCACATTGCCGGTAAACAGGCTGCTGACAGGGGAGTCGCTGGCGGCGGAAGGCTCGGCGTTTTGCGCGCAGGCAGGCAGGCCAAGACTGGCCGCCACCATCCCCAGCAGGAGATGTGGCCAGAAATAGCGCCTGCCTAATTGTCGCCAGCGTGAAAAGAGTCCGATCACAATCCGTCCGCAACGTTAATAACACATTCATGCGCCTGACATGCTGTCAGACCGCTTATATGAGCGCCAGATAATAGCACTTATGTACGGCTTCCACAGCAGAGATCGGGCGGCTTACGGCGGATTTCACGCTTTTCGTACAGCATTTCACCAGACAGGCGGGCATTTTGCGGGCGGGCTTCCACGCCATCAGACAGGCGAAAAAAAACGGCGGATACCGCTGACCGGAGAGAGTGTCAGGGTATCCGCCGTTTTTATGACAGGCTGTTAAGCCAGTACTAAATTAGGTGCTTTAAATGCCAGCGGCAGCTCAGCTTCATCTTCGAAGGTGGCCCACTCCCAGGCTTCCTGCTTCGCCAGGACAGCCTGCAGCAGCTTGTTGTTTAATGCATGGCCTGATTTGAATGCCGAAAAGGCACCAATCACATTGTGACCACACATAAACAGATCGCCGATAGCATCCAGCATTTTGTGCCGGACAAACTCATCTTCAAAGCGCAGGCCATCTTCATTCAGCACGCGGAAATCATCAAGGCCAATCGCACAATCTAAACTACCGCCCAGGCACAGGCCTTTAGACTGCAGATATTCAATTTCACGCATAAAGCCAAAGGTGCGCGCACGGCTGATCTGGCGTACAAATGCCTCAGCTGAGAAGTTAAGCTGGTAACGCTGCGAGCTTGAATCGATAGCCGGATGTTTGAAATCGATAGTGAAATCGAGCGAGAAACCGTTATAGGGTTTGATCTCAGCCCATTTATCGCCATCTTCTACCCGTACCGCCTGCTTAACGCGTACAAATTTTTTCGCGCTGTTAAGCTCTTCCACACCCGCGTCCATCAGCAGATAGACGAAAGGTGCTGCGCTGCCATCCATAATTGGAATTTCTGGTGCATCGACTTCCACAATGATGTTATCGATACCCAGACCCGCCAGCGCGGCGTTCAGGTGTTCTACTGTTGAAATACGTACGCCTTCATCGTTCACCAGGCAGGTACTCAGCATGGTGTCGCGCACGTATTTTGCATCAGCCGGGAAATCAACCGGTGGATTCAAGTCAGTGCGACGATAGATGACCCCGGTATTAGCCGACGCAGGGCGTAAAGTCAGCGTGACTTTTTTGCCGGTATGTAAACCGACACCAGTCGCCTGAACAATACGTTTTAATGTCCTTTGTTTGATCATCGCATTATCTCGCAATATTACCATCCGACCGCCAGTATAAATTACCGGCGGGCGAAGACTTTAGCACAAAGAGCGGGAAATCCCAATTATCAGCTTATTCTTAATCTGCCTGTTTACGCAGGAACGCTGGAATATCAAGATAGTCAGGCTCTTTACCGGAAGCGGCCGGCTGTTCGTTAACAACTTTCGCAGCAGGTTTCTGCTCCTGCGGCAGCGGCGCCATGCCGTGCTGCTGATAGCGGTGATCCATAACCGGCTGCGAAGCAGGTTTATTGGTTACCAGAGTGATTTCCGGACGCTTATCCATGCCGATGCCGGTGGCTACGACGGTGACACGCAGCTCATCATTCATTTCTGGATCCAGTGAAGTACCGATAACCACGGTCGCATTGTCAGAAGCGAATGCGCGAATGGTATTACCGACGGTTTCAAACTCATCCAGACGCAGATCGAAGCCGGCAGTGATGTTAACCAGCACGCCACGTGCGCCAGAGAGGTCGATATCTTCCAGCAGCGGACTGGAAATCGCCATTTCAGCAGCTTCTTCAGCACGATCTTCACCGCACGCCACGCCAGAACCCATCATGGCGTAACCCATTTCTGACATCACAGTGCGCACGTCTGCAAAGTCGACGTTCATCAGACCCGGACGGGTAATCAGTTCAGCAATACCCTGAACCGCACCTTTCAGTACATCGTTAGCTGCACCGAAAGCATCCAGCAGAGAAATGCCGCGACCCAGCACTTTCAGCAGCTTGTCGTTTGGAATCGTGATCAGGGAGTCAACGTGCTTGGAGAGCTCAGCAATACCCTGCTCAGCAAACGCCATACGTTTTTTGCCTTCAAAGTTGAACGGCTTGGTCACGACAGCAACGGTCAGAATACCGAGATCTTTAGCCACTTCAGCGACAACAGGCGCAGCACCAGTACCGGTACCGCCACCCATACCGGCTGCGATAAACACCATGTCTGCCCCATCCAGCGCAGAACGCAGTGCTTCGCGATCTTCTTCCGCTGAGGTACGACCGACTTCCGGGTTAGCCCCTGCGCCAAGACCTTTGGTGATATTGGTCCCGATCTGGATCGTCTGGCCGACCGCTGTTTTACGTAACGCCTGAGCGTCCGTGTTTACAGCAAAGAATTCCACACCTTCGATACGCTCGCGCACCATGTGCTCTACGGCGTTGCCACCGCCACCGCCGACGCCGATGACTTTAATCACCGCGTCATTGGTTAATTCCATAGGTTCAAACATGATTTCTCTCCGTTATGTGCCTGTTCGCCTGGAGATCATAAACATTGCCAGCATGATCTCCTTTTATCAAAATTAAAACTCTTTCTTCAGCCAGCTGTTGATTCGTTTGAACCAGTTGCCGACTGAAGCACGTTTTTCTGTTTCTGCATCACCGTTCAGGTGTGACTCTTTACCATAGTGCAGCAGGCCCACCGCCGTGGAGTAGTAAGACTCCTGAGCGTAGTCGGTCAGGCCCGTAATGTTCAGCGGCTGGCCGATGCGCACCTGCGTATGAAACACGCGTTGTGCACAGGCCGCCAGACCTTCAATTTGCGCCGCGCCGCCGGTTAATACAATACCAGCAGCAAGATGATGCTTCACACCCTGCTGGCGCAGCTGCTCCTGCAGTTGCAGAATCTCGTCGTTCACCAGATTCAGCAGCTCGGTGTAGCGCGGCTCAATGACTTCAGCCAGCGTCTGACGCTGCAGGCTGCGCGGCGGACGTCCGCCAACGCTTGGCACTTCTACATTCTCATCTTTGCCGACGATCGATCCCAGCGCGCAGCCGTGGCGTACTTTGATCGCCTCAGCGTCAGTAGGCGGTGTACCAAACGCGTAGGCGATATCGCTGGTCACAACGTTCCCGGCATAAGGGATCACTTTAGTGTGACGCAGCGCGCCGCCGGTATACACCGCGATATCCATTGTACCGCCACCGATGTCGACAACACAGACGCCCAGCTCACGTTCATCTTCTGTCAGGACAGAAAAGCTGGAAGCCAGTCCGGCAAAAATCAATTGGTCAACTTTAAGTCCGCAACGTTCAACTGCTTTTACGATATTTTTCGCCATATCGTTGTGACAGGTGATTAAATGTACTTTGGCCTGCATACGGACGCCGGATAAGCCCACCGGATTCTTGATGCCTTCCTGGTAATCAATGGCGTACTCCTGCGGAATGACATGCAGAATGCGATGCTCATCGCGTACACGCACTGATTTAGCCGTATGGACAACGTTTTCCACATCATCCTGAGTCACTTCCTCTTCGGAAATCGGAACCATCCCGATTTCGTTCTGACAGCTGATGTGTTTGCCCGATAAAGCAAGGTAGACCGACGAAATCTGGCAATCCGCCATCAGTTCCGCCTGATCGATGGCGCGCTGTACGCACTTCACCACCGACTCCAGATCGTTTACGCCGCCTTTGTCCATACCCCGCGACGGGCAGCTGCCCACCCCGATAATATTGACCATACCATCAGGCAGAATTTCTCCAACCAGGGCGGCAACCTTTGCGGTGCCAATTTCAAGTCCTACTACCAGTTTTCTGTCCGTTGCCTTGATCATTATGGTTTAGCCTGTGCCTGGTTCTGTTGCTGATTACTGTCCTGTGGCTCAATCGGTGCCGGAACCCAGCCTACTGCGGCGCCAGAGTCATAGCGTAGATCAACATAATCAACACGCTTGCTTTCATTCTGGCCCTGCAGCTGCAGCTCCGGATAGAGCTCAATAAAACGGTTCAGACGCTTCATGGTATCGCTGCGTCCCAGTTCGATTCGGATATCGTCCCCGGTGACCAGCTGCCATGAGCGACGCGCCGTCATTGACGCGACCTTCAGGGTAAACTTGCTGGCCTGGAGCACATCCCGCAGGGAGTGATAGCCCGCCAGCACCTCTTTTTCACTGCCTTCCGGACCATAGAGCATCGGCAGATTCTCTTTGCCGATATGACTGGCCGGAACGCTGAAGGAGACGCCATCGGCATCTACCATGTGCGAGTCGTTCCAGCGCGCAACCGGAACATACTCCACCAGATTTATCTTCAGCTCATCAGGCCACTGCTTGCGCACGCTGACCTGTTTAATCCAGGGTAATCGTTCAATCTGCTGCTGAATGATATCCACATTCTGCGACATAAAGGTCCCCGGGGCGCCCAGTGACAGAATCGCCTGGCGAATATCATCATGCGTGGTGTAGTGGGTTTGCCCCGTTACGACCAGCTTTGACAGCGGCAGACGAGAAGCGTCATTCATCCACTTCAGGACCACCAGGCCACCGGCTATCATAGTGCCCAGCACCAGCAGCAGAAACACAATGCCAAACAGCCGTGCGCCGTTGCTGCGCCCGGTGCGGGCTCGCTCCTGAGGTTCGCGGTTGCGTACGCGTAGCGCTGCCTGAGACATATCAGTCAGCCAGCGCCAGAATACGCGTCACCAGCTGCGGAAAGCTGTAACCCGCCTGCCGTGCCGCCATCGGAACCAGGCTATGGCTGGTCATGCCCGGCGACGTATTGACCTCCAGCAGCTGAAAACGGCCTTCGCTATCGGTCATGACATCCACGCGTCCCCAGCCGCTGCAGCCCAGCGACTGCCAGGCAGCCAGCACCAGCTTTTGCAGTTCAGCTTCTTTTTCTGCACTCAGACCGCTGGGACAGAAGTACTGAGTATCGTCAGAAATGTATTTTGCTTCATAGTCATAGAAAGCGCTGGCTGTTTTAATTTTAATGGATGGCAGGATTTCTTCCCCGACAATTGCCACGGTATATTCATCACCGCTCAAAAAAGCTTCAATCAGTACATCATTGTCGTGGCGAAACGCTTCATCCAGCGCCGCTGGCAGGCCGTCAGCGCGCTCAACCCGGCTGATGCCTACGCTGGAGCCTTCACAGCTCGGCTTAACAAACAGCGGTAAACCCAGCGCGTCAATAGCGGTTGCGGTCTGCGCATCGATCCCCTGCTGATACTGCTCCCGTGTCAGCCAGACAAATTTGCCTGACGGCAGTCCCCTGCCCTGCCACAGCAGCTTGCTGCGCAATTTATCCATGGTGATAGCAGAAGCCATCACACCGCTGCCCGTGTAAGGCAGCTGCATAAAGTCCAGCACGCCCTGCAGCGTACCATCCTCACCACCGCGCCCGTGCAGCGCAATAAAGACTTTGTTAAACCCCTGCTCTTTGAGCGTCAGTACCGATACATCACGGGTATCCACACCGTGCGCATCAATGCCCATTTCCTGCAGGCCAGCCAGTACCGCGCTGCCTGAATTCAGTGACACCTCGCGCTCTGCTGAGGTGCCGCCCATTAATACGGCGACTTTATCAGCCATGACGCGCCTCCTGGTTCGGTGCAGGCTGCAGCTGGCTTTCAGCCAGCCGGCGCGCGATTTTGCCGATGTTGCCTGCGCCCTGCACAATCACTAAATCGTTACCAGACAGCAGGGGAGCCAGCGCATCCGGCAGCGCGTCATGCTCAGCCACCAGAATCGGATCGACTTTGCCGCGACTGCGAATCGCCCGGCAGAGCGAACGGCTGTCGGCGCCCGGAATCGGTGCCTCTCCGGCCGGATAGACTTCCAGCATCAGCAGTACATCCACCTGGGAGAGCACGCTGGCAAAATCGTCAAACAGATCGCGGGTGCGGGTGTAGCGATGCGGCTGGAAAACCATCATCAGCTTTTTATCCGGCCAGCCGGCGCGCGCTGCCTTGATCGTGACATCCACTTCGGTCGGATGATGACCGTAGTCGTCAACCAGCATCGCGCTGCCTGGCTTGCCGTTCACTGCAGCCGTATCAAACTCACCCAGCACGTCAAAACGGCGTCCGGTGCCCTGGAAGCTCTCCAGCGCCGCAAGGATGGCCGCATCATCAATGCCTTCCTCACTGGCGACCGCTACGGCCGCCGCCGCGTTAAGGGCATTATGGCGGCCTGGCGCATTCAGGGTGACCTGCAGCAGCGGTTTATCGTGACGGCGCAGGGTAAAATGTCCCTGTGCACCGCGCTGCTCATAATTCTCTACCCGTACATCCGCATCGTCGCTAAAGCCGTAGGTGGTAATCTGGCGTCCCACGCGCGGGATCAGGTCGCGGATTACCACATCATCCACGCAGAGTACTGCGCGACCGTAAAACGGCAGATTGTGCAGGAAATTGATAAAGGTCTGTTTCAGGTTCTCAAAATCGCCCTGATAGGTATCCATATGATCTGCTTCGATGTTGGTCACAATGGCGACCATCGGCTGCAGATGCAGGAAAGAGGCGTCGCTCTCATCCGCCTCAGCAATCAGGTAGCGGCTGGTCCCCAGCCGCGCATGCGTACCTGCTGCTTTCACCAGGCCGCCGTTCACAAAGGTCGGATCCAGACCACCTTCCGCGTAGATACTGGTGACCATGGCGGTGGTGGTGGTTTTACCGTGCGTACCGGCAACGGCGATGCCGTGGCGGAAACGCATCAGCTCGGCCAGCATCTCTGCGCGGCGGATCACCGGAATACGCTGCTCGCGCGCCGCCACCAGCTCAGGGTTATCCTGCGCCACCGCGGTTGACACCACGACCACGCTCGCGTCGGTGACGTTCTCCGGACGATGGTTAAAGTAGATCGTCGCTCCCAGCGAAACAAGATGCTGGGTCACCGCATTGGGTGCCAGATCGGATCCGCTGATGTGATATCCTTCATTCGCCAACACTTCGGCAATACCGCCCATGCCGGCACCGCCGATGCCAACAAAGTGGATGTGCCGGACGCGTCGCATCTCGGGCACAATTGAACGCAGTTTTGCCAGTTGTTGTGTATTCATCGCTCTCTGTTACCTGTTTTCCTGTTCGCATCCGCATACGGATGCAGGCCTATTCATCAGGCCCGAAAATTTACTTTGCAGCGCGCGCCACTTCGCGGGCAACGCGTTCGGTGGCATCCGGAATCGCGACCTGACGAGCCTGTTCAGCCATGGTCAGCAGCGTCGCACGGTCCCACTGGCGCAGCGTCTCCGCCACCCCTTCCGCAGTAAACTGCGGCTGCTCAAAAATTCTGGCCGCGCCCGCGTTTTCCAGCGGCAGCGCATTCCAGTATTGCTGGCGATCTTTATGCTGAAACGGCACGAAAATAGCCGGCAGACCTGCTGCAGCAATTTCGCTCACCGTCAGCGCACCTGAGCGACATACCACTACGTCCGCCCAGGCGTAAGCAGCGGCCATATCGTCAATAAATTCTGTAACCTTATGCTGCGGCTGACCCGCCGCCTGATACGCCTGCTGCACTATCGCCTGGCCGCCTCTGCCGGTCTGATGCCAGAGGGTAATGGCGTCGCCCAGTTCGGCGGCGACCCGAGGCAGCGTCTGGTTCAGGATCCGTGCGCCCTGACTGCCGCCAACGACCAGTACCCGCAGCGGACCGCTGCGATCGCGCAGGCGTTCAGCCGGCAACGGCAGCGCCAGCACATCGGTGCGCACCGGGTTACCGACAATATCCGCCGCAGGGAACGCCCCGGGAAACGCCTGCATCACTTTGGTGGCAATTTTTGCCAGCCACTTGTTGGTGAGTCCGGCGATGCCGTTCTGTTCGTGTAGCACGACCGGGATACCGCAGCTCCATGCCGCCAGACCACCCGGCCCGGAGACATAGCCGCCCATGCCCAGCACCACATCGGGCTGCCACTGTTTCATGATACGGCGCGCCTGACGCCAGGCGTTGAAAATCCGTACCGGAGCCAGCAGCAGCGCTTTGATCCCTTTACCGCGCAATCCGCTGATGCGGATGAAGTCGATCTCAATACCGTGTTTCGGCACCAGATCCGCTTCCATCCGGTCAGCCGTTCCCAGCCAGCGTACCTGCCAGCCCTGCTCCATCAGATGATGTGCCACTGCCAGACCGGGAAACACATGTCCGCCGGTTCCGCCAGCCATGACCATCAGCCGTTTGCTACTCATCGGGCACCTCGGGTAAACGCCTGCGCTTTCGCCAGGCGCGTTTCATAATCGATACGCAGTAAAAATACGATGGCGGTCGACATAATAATCAGACTCGATCCCCCGTAGCTGATCAGCGGCAGCGTCAGGCCTTTTGTCGGCAGCATACCGGCTGCCGCGCCGACGTTAACCAGTGCCTGAAAGCTAAACCAGACGCCAATTGAGCAGGCGAGAAAGCCGGAAAAACGCTGGTCCAGCTCAAGGGCGCGACGGCCAATCGACATCGCGCGAAAAGCGACGAAGAATACCATTAACAGGGCTAAAACCACACCGACATAACCGAGCTCCTCACCGATTATCGAGAAGATAAAATCGGTGTGCGCCTCCGGCAGATACTCCAGCTTTTGCACTGAGTTACCCAGTCCCTGTCCCCAGAATTCACCGCGGCCAAACGCCATCAGCGACTGCGTCAGCTGATAACCGCTGCCAAACGGATCTTCCCACGGATTCCAGAACGAGGTGACGCGGCGCATACGATAGGGTTCAGCGATAATCAGCAGCACCACGGCAAAGATACCGGAGCCGATAATCGCAAGGAATTGCCACAGTTTGGCACCCGCGAGAAACAGCATCGCCAGCGTGGTCACAAACAGTACGACCACCGTCCCGAGGTCCGGCTGCGCCAGCAGCAGTACGGCGAGGATCACCATCACGCCCATCGGCTTACAGAATCCCCAGAAGTTATTGCGTACCTCTTCCACTTTGCGCACCAGATAGCTGGCGAGATAGCAGAACAGCGAGAGCTTTGAGAGTTCTGCTGGCTGAATACGCAGCGGCCCCAGTGCAATCCAGCGCGATGCCCCGTTAACCGAACTGCCTACGACCAGTACAATCAGCAGCATCAGCACGGACGCCACCAGCATGGCGTTGCTGTAGCGCTGCCAGAAATCCATCGGAATACGCAGGGTGACCAGCGCCATACCGAGTGCCAGCAGAATATAGAACGCATCGCGCTTGGCAAAGTAGAAGGGATCGTCGTTCAGACGCTGTCCTACCGGCATGGAGGCGGACGTCACCATCACAAATCCGATAATAGCCAGACCAAACGTCAGCCATAAGAGCGTGCGATCGTAAAGCACCACCGGTGCGTCGTCGCCATCGCGTGCGCCCATAACCCAGTCGCGCAGACGCACGGAGAGGAAACTGGCAATGGCGGTTCCGGGTATACGCATCAGCCAGACTCCTTCGCCAGCTGCGCGAAGAGATCGCCGCGCTGCTCAAAATTACGAAACTGATCGAGACTGGCACAGGCGGGAGAAAGCAGCACCATGTCACCAGACTGAGCCGCCGCCGCAATCTGTGCGACCGCCTGCTGCAGCGTTTCGGTACGTGTCGCCACCTCTGGCCGCAGCGCAGCCAGCGCATCACCATCGCGGCCGTAACAGAACAGGCGGATATTATCGCCCTGCAGATAGCGCGCCAGCGGCGAGAAATCCGCGCCCTTGCCGTCGCCGCCGAGCAGCAGCCAGAGCGTACCCGCTACCTGTAATCCCTGCAGCGCCGCTTCGGTACTGCCAACGTTGGTAGCTTTAGAGTCGTTGATCCAGCGCACTCCGCGCGCTTCATGCACTAACTGGAAGCGGTGCGGCAGACCGCTATAGGTCGTCAGCGCCTTCAGGCTCGACGCACGTGGGATAGCCACGGCATCTGCCAGTGCCAGCGCAGCCAGCGCGTTGGTGTAGTTGTGCTGCCCCACCAGCTTCATCTCAGCAGTGTTCAGGATCTTTTCACCGTGCGCACGAAGCCAAGTACTGCCCTGCTGCCGGGTCAGGTGATAATCGCCCAGGTCGACACCAAAGCTGATACAGCGCCGATCGGCGCCGCGCACCGGCATAGTCATGCCATCATCGGCATTAACGACGCAAATCGCCGCGTTTTCATAAATACGTAACTTGGCGGCGCGATACTGCTGCATGCCCAGCGGATAGCGATCCATATGATCTTCGGTCACGTTGAGGATCGTGGCAGCCGCTGCTTTCAGACTGTGAGTTGTTTCCAGCTGAAAGCTGGAGAGCTCCAGCACATAGAGCTGCGCGGGGGATTTCAGCAGCGTCAGCGCCGGCAAGCCGATGTTGCCGCCCACGCCCACCGCCCAGCCTGCTGCGCGGGCCATTTCACCCACCAGCGTCGTGACCGTGCTTTTACCGTTGGAGCCGGTGATGGCCACTACCGGCGCCTGCGCTTCGCGGCAGAAAAGCTCAATATCTCCCACGATCTCAATACCGGCGTCCGCTGCTTCGCTCAGCGCCGGGTGCGCCAGCGCGATGCCGGGGCTGGCGACAATCAGATCGGCGGCCAGCAGCCAGTCGCTGTTGATACTGCCGGTATGACACGCTACCTGCTCCGGCAGCTTATCCAGGCCTGGCGGTGAGAGACGGGTATCCATGACGCGTGGCGTAACGCCCTGCCCCAGGAAGAAATCGACACAGGAGAGGCCGGTAATACCCAGCCCGATAATGACAACGTTTCTGCCCCGATAGTCAGCCATGATTAACGCACCTTCAGCGTAGCCAGGCCAATCAGCACCAGCATCAGCGAAATAATCCAGAAGCGCACGATAACGCGCGGTTCCGGCCAGCCCTTGAGTTCATAGTGGTGGTGAATAGGCGCCATACGGAAAATACGCTGACCGCGCAGTTTAAAGGAGCCGACCTGCAGGATCACCGACAGCGTTTCAACCACAAACACGCCACCCATAATCACCAGCAGAAACTCCTGACGCAGCAGCACTGCCAGCGTGCCCAGCGCGCCGCCCAGCGCCAGTGACCCGACGTCACCCATGAAAACCTGTGCCGGATAGGTGTTAAACCACAGGAACCCGAGCCCGGCCCCGACAATCGCGGTGCAGACAATGACCAGCTCACCCGCGTGACGCAGATAAGGGATATGCAGATATTCAGCAAACTTCACGTTGCCGGTTGCCCAGGCGACCAGCGCAAAACCGGCAGCGACAAACACCGTTGGCATAATCGCCAGGCCATCGAGACCATCGGTGAGGTTCACGGCGTTGCCGGTGCCCACAATGACAAAGTAGGCCAGCACCACATAAAACAGCCCCAGCTGCGGCATCACATCTTTAAAGAAGGGCACCACCAGCTGCGTGGCAGGCGTATCTTTGCCAGCCACAAACAGCGCAAATGCCACGCCGAGTGAGATCACCGACATCCAGAAATATTTCCAGCGCGCGATAAGTCCTTTGGTATCTTTGCGCACCACTTTACGGTAGTCGTCAACAAAGCCAATGGCGCCAAAGCCCAGCAGAACCACCAGTACACACCAGACATAGGGATTGGAAGGATAGGCCCACATCAGTACGGAGATGGTAATTGATGTCAGGATCATGATGCCGCCCATGGTCGGCGTGCCGCGTTTGCTGAAGTGCGACTCCGGGCCATCATTACGTACCACCTGGCCAATCTGCAGCTTCTGCAGCCAGGCGATCAGGCGCGGTCCCATCCATAATGAGATAAACAGAGCGGTCAGCAGGCTGACAATGGCGCGAAACGTCAGATAGGAAAAGACGTTAAAACCGGAATAAAATGCGACCAGATGTTCGGCCAGCCAGACTAGCATGTTCCTTTCTCCTTCAGTCCCTGTACTACCTGCTCCATGGCGGCACTACGTGAACCTTTAACTAAAATAGTGATCTCAGGATGCTGCGTAAGCAGCGCCTGCAGATGGTCGATCAGTGCGGCTTTGCTGGCAAAATGCTGGCCTCTGCCGCTGCTGTCGCTGATAAAGTGGCTGAGCTGACCGGTGCTGAGCACCGCATCCACGCCGGCAGCCTGTGCTGCGGCGCCCACCTGACGGTGGCACGCTTCCGCTTCCTCGCCCAGCTCACCCATGTCGCCCACCACCATAACGCGGAAGCCAGGCATCTCACCCAGCACCTGCGCGGCGGCCGTCATCGACCCCACGTTTGCGTTATAACTGTCATCCAGCAGCAGCTGCGTCGCCGAGAGGCGCACCGGGAAGAGGCGTCCCGGCACCGGCTGCAGCGTTTTCAGGCCAGACTGGATGGCGGTCAGCGGCGCGTCGACCGACAGGGCCAGTGCCGCGGCGGCCAGCGCGTTGGCAATATTATGGCGGCCCGGCAGCGGCAGTTCGATAGCGATATCTCCGCGCGGCGTGTGCAGCGTAAAGCAGGTTACGTCAGGCCGCAGTACGATATCGCTGGCGCGAAACTCCGCATCAGTCAGCGGCTGCGGCGAAAAGTGCCACAGCGTTCTGCCGGCAAAATAGGGCTGCCAGTTCGCGAGATCGTGACTGTCGGCGTTTACAATCGCCGTGCCGTGCAGCGGTAAACCGGCAAAGATTTCGCCTTTGGCTTTCGCCACGCCTGCCAGTGAACCAAAACCTTCGAGATGCGCCGCTGCAAGATTGTTGACCAGCGCGGTCTCCGGCTGTACCAGCGCCGTGGTGTAGGCGATTTCGCCCTGGTGATTAGCACCCAGCTCAATCACCGCGTACTGATGTGCCGCGGTCAGACGCAGCAGCGTCATCGGCACGCCGTAGTCGTTATTCAGGTTACCGGCGGTGTAAAGCGTTTCGCCACACTGGCGTAAAATCGCCGCCGTCATCTCTTTCACTGAGGTTTTACCCGATGAGCCGGTCAGCGCCACGACGCGCGCAGTCGACTGCTGACGTACCCAGGCACCAAGCTGGCCGAACGCAATGCGCGTGTCAGCCACCACCACCTGCGGCAGCGCAACCGGTAACTGCCGGCTGACCAGCAGCGCCTGCGCCCCGCTGTTCATCGCCTGCTCAGCAAAGTCGTGCGCGTCAAAACGCTCACCCACCAGCGCCACAAACAGGCAGCCTGCGGTGACTTTTCGGGTGTCGGTCGTAACTTCATACAGGATCGCATCGCTGCCGTGCAGCGTACCGCCACTGATGTCAGCCAGCGTTTGCAGCGTAATCGGGATCATGCCATTACTCCCAGCAGTCGGGCGACGGTGTCGCGGTCCGAGTAATCGAGACGACGATTGCCGATAATCTGATAATCTTCATGTCCCTTGCCGGCGACCAGCACGATATCTTCAGCTTTTGCCTGCATCACGGCGCTGGTCACCGCCTGCGCCCGGCCAGGCACGACGCGTGCGCGACCCGGGTCGAGCAGTCCGGTCAGAATATCGTCCACAATCGCGGCGGGATCTTCGCTGCGCGGGTTGTCATCGGTGATCACCACCACGTCAGCAAACTGTTCCGCAATCGCCCCCATCAGCGGACGTTTGCCTTTGTCGCGGTCGCCGCCGCAGCCGAATACGCACCAGAGCTGGCCCTTACAGTGAAGGCGCGCCGCTTCCAGCGCTTTCTCCAGCGCATCCGGGGTGTGCGCGTAATCCACGACAACGGTGGCTTTGCCCGGTGCACTGAATACTTCCATGCGTCCGCATACCGGCTGCAGGTCTGCAGCGGTTGCCACTAAACTCTCCAGCGGATAGTCCATCGTCAGCAGCGTGGCCAGCGCCAGCAGCAGATTGCTGACGTTAAAGGCGCCCATCAGGCGGCTGTCAAAGGTGCCATCTCCCCAGCTGGAGCTGAAGCGCACGCGTGCGCCACCGTCGTGATACGCGACTTCAGTGGCATGGAGCCAGCGCCCGTGCCAGCCGGATGGCAGGTTGTTTGCCATGGTTACCGCGACCGCATCGGGCAGCTGCTGCAGCCAGCGATAGCCGGTCTCATCATCAGCGTTGATAATTGCGTCACCGATCTGATGTTCAGAAAAGAGCAGCCACTTGGCTGACTCATAGCTTTGCATGTCACCGTGGTAGTCGAGATGGTCGCGGCTCAGATTGGTAAATACCGCCGCCGCAAACGGTAATGCCGCCACGCGGTGCTGTACCAGGCCATGCGACGAGACCTCCATCGCTGCCAGGGTGGCGCCCTGCCCCACTAAGTCGTGCAGGATATGCTGAACCTCAACGGCCGAGCCGGTGGTATTCTCTGCTGGCAGCAGCTGACCATACAGGCCGTTACCCACGGTACCCATCACCGCGCCCGTCTCACCCAGCAGGTTAGCCCACTGCGCAATCAGCTGGGTGGTGGTGGTTTTGCCATTCGTCCCGGTAACGCCTGCCAGCTTCAGCTTGCTGCCCGGCTGCTGATAAAAGCGTCCCGCCAGCGCGGAGAGTCGCTGCGGCAGCTGCGCCAGATAGATCACCGGCACGCCGTGCAGTTCACGGATATCGCCGTCACTGGCCTCGCCTTCCGCTTCGGCAATCACGGCGGCAACGCCCTGCGCAATGGCCTGCGGGATAAAGCGCCGGCCATCCGCATGATGGCCCGCAACGGCGATAAACAGATCGCCGGCCGCCGCCGCGCGACTGTCCAGCGTCATGTCACGAAGGGGACGCGCCGGCGCGCCGGCCACCCAGGGGGCCAGTAAATCGCGCAGGTTACGATCTGTCACTTGATGCCTCACTTCTGTTCTTCACTAATTCGTTTTTGTCCACGACAGGCAGCGCGTCCGGCTCAATATTCATGGTGCGCAATACGCCACCCATGATGGCGCCAAACACCGGCGCAGAGACTGCACCACCATAATATTTGCCGGCCTGTGGATCGTTAATCACCACGACCAGCGCAAAACGCGGCTGGCTGGCTGGTGCCACACCGGCGGTATAGGCGATATACTTATTGACGTAGCGGCCATCGGGACCGACCTTTTTCGCGGTGCCGGTTTTAATCGCAATGCGATACCCTTTGATAGCGGCTTTTACCCCGCCGCCGCCAGGCAGCGCCACGCTCTCCATCATATGCATTACCGTTCTGACCAGGTTCTCCGGAAAGACGCGTTCACCCGCAACCGGCGGATCCACTTTGGTAATGGAGAGAGGACGATTGATGCCGTAGCTGCCAATCGTTGCGTAGACTCGCGCTAACTGTAACGGCGTTACCATTAGCCCGTAGCCGAAAGAGAAGGTGGCCCTCTCTATGTCAGACCACCGTTGTTTTTGAGGGTATAAGCCACTGCTTTCCCCGACCAGCCCCAAATTGGTCGGTTTTCCCAGTCCAAAGCGCGCGTAAGTATCTACCAGCGCTGAGGAGGGCATCGCTAACGCCAGACGTGAAACCCCGACGTTACTCGACTTCTGTAAGACCCCGGTCAGGGTCAGTTCGTTATAGCGCGCCACATCTTTGATCTCATGACCATTTACGCGGTATGGCACGGTGTTCAGTACGCTGTTCTCTTTCACCACGCCGCGCTGCAGGGCGGTCATTACCACCATGGGCTTCACCGTTGAGCCCGGCTCAAAAATATCGGTGATGGCGCGGTTACGCATGACATCTTTTGGCGTATTGCTGAGGTTATTCGGGTTGTAGGCGGGGCTGTTTGCCATTGCCAGCACTTCGCCCGTGCTGACATCGACCAGCACCGCCGTGCCCGACTCTGCTTTGTTAAAGGCGACCGCATTGTTGAGTTCACGATAGACCAGCGCCTGCAGCCGCTCATCAATACTCAGCGTCAGATTATGTGCGGCACGGCTGTCGACCGACGAGATATCTTCAATGACGCGCCCGAAGCGATCTTTACGCACCGTACGCTCGCCTGGCGCGCCGGTCAGCCATTTATCGAAGCTTTTCTCAATCCCTTCGATGCCCTGTCCGTCAATGTTGGTGAAACCAATCAGATGCGCAGTGACCTGACCAGCCGGATAGTAGCGGCGCGACTCCTGGCGCAGATAAATACCCGGCAGCTTCAGTTTTTTCACATAGTCGCCAATGGCCGGATTAACCTGACGCGCCAGATAGATGAAGCGTCCTTTGGGATTGGCATTGATGCGTGCGGCCAGCTGATCCAGCGGGATCGACAGCGCATCTGAGAGCGCTTTCCAGCGGCTATCAAGGGTGACGCCGCCGTGACCAATCAGCTCTTTAGGATCGGCCCATATAGCATTGACCGGTACGCTGACCGCCAGCGGACGCCCGGCGCGATCGCTGATCATGCCGCGCGCCGTCGGCACTTCCTGCACGCGCAGCGAGCGCAGATCGCCCTCTTTAACCAGCCGATCGGGCTTGATCACCTGTAGCCAGGCGACACGCGACAGCAGCCCGCCCAGCGCGAGTAAAATACAGCCGCACAGCAAAGCAAAACGCCAGCTTACAAAGCTGGCCTTATCTTCCTGTTTTTTTAACTTCAGCGTTTTGCCTGCGCCGCTCATTGAGGTCTGCGATTCCTTATTTCTGCACCACAATATTTTCCTGAGAAGGATCAACGTGCCGCAGCTGCAGCTTATCGGTTGCGATCCGCTCTACCCGGCTGTGATCGCCAAGCGCGTTCTCTTCCAGAATCAGGTTGCGCCATTCGATATCCAGCGCATCGCGCTCCAGCACCAGCTGTTCACGCTGCGCCGTTAGCAGGCGCGTTTTGTGCGTTGTGGTCACGACCAGTACCGAAGAGACCAGTACGGCAATCAGCAACAACACCGGGATCTTGCCAAAGCGCAGCAGGTCTCCGCCGATGACGCCGGGGAGACTGTGCCGCTCATTGCCAATCATGGCGCGGTCCTTTCAGCAATACGCAGCACCGAGCTGCGCGCGCGCGGGTTTTCCCGCACCTCTGCTTCGCCCGGAATGAGCTTGCCCAGCGTTTTCAGCTCGCGTCCGCCCAGCGCTTTCAGCTGGCTTTCCGTCATCGGAATTCCCGCCGGAACCTGCGGACCACGGCTTTGATCGCGCATAAAACGCTTCACCAGGCGATCTTCAAGAGAGTGGAAGCTGATGATGGATAAACGGCCACCCGGAGCCAGAACAGAAAGCGCGCCTTTGAGGGCGGTATCAATCTCTTCCAGCTCACTGTTGATCCAGATACGAATAGCCTGAAAGCTGCGCGTCGCCGGGTGCTTAAATTTATCTTTTACCGGCGTCGCGGCGGCAATGACTTCAGCCAGCTCTTTTGTGCGCGTCATCGGCTGCTCCCGATTACGCTCTGTGATAGCGCGTGCAATGCGCTTCGCGAAACGCTCTTCGCCGTATGTTTTCAGCACAAAAGCGATATCAGCTTCTTCTGCCTGCAGCAGCCATTCAGCGGCAGAGTGACCCCGCGTGGGATCCATACGCATGTCCAGCGGCCCGTCGCGCATAAACGAAAAGCCGCGCTCGGCGTCGTCCAGCTGCGGTGAGGAGACGCCCAGATCCAGCAGGACGCCACTGATTTTCCCGGTCAGCCCGCGCGCGTCGACATAGTCTGCCAGCGCTGAAAAAGGACCGTGCACGATAGAAAAGCGCGGATCGTTAATCTCAGCGGCGGCCGCGATTGCCTGCGGATCGCGATCGATGGCCAGCAGCTGTCCATTTTCGCCAAGCTGCGAAAGGATCAGGCGTGAGTGGCCACCGCGACCAAAGGTGCCGTCAATGTAAATGCCGTCTTCCCTGATATTAAGGCCGTTTACCGCCTCATCCAGCAGCACCGTGGTATGTTTAAAATTTTCCTGCATAGCTATAGCGATAAGTCCTGCAACCGCTCAGATAGAGGTTCCTGAGCTGAATGTTCTGCGTCAATATCATCCCTGACTTGTTGATACCAGGTCTGTTCATCCCACAATTCAAACTTGTTGAACTGCCCAACCAGCATCACTTCTTTTTTCAGTCCCGCATGCTGCCTTAGAGTATTTGCCAGCAGCAGCCGGCCTGCACTATCCATCTGGCATTCGCTGGCATGTCCGAGCAGCAGACGCTGTACGCGTCGCTCTGCCGGATTCATACTGGATAAGCGAGCCAGTTTTTTCTCAATAATTTCCCATTCGGGCAGGGTATAAAGCAGCAGGCAGGGCTGATGCAGGTCGATAGTAGAGACCATCTGACCCTGAGACTCTGCGAGCAGTAATTCACGATAGCGTACCGGAACCGCTAACCGCCCTTTACTGTCGAGATTGACTAACGTTGCCCCGCGGAACATGCCAGCCTGACTCCTCAGCTACCGTTTTCACCACTTTATCCCACTTTTTACCACGAAACGAGTTTACGGAGCCGATGAAAACATTGTCAAGCCGCAACGGCAGGTGAATATCACTCTTTACATCCCGGAAAAATAAGCGGAAAGCGAAATAAAAAAGCGCGAGGAATGGCAAAGTAAAATTAAACCGATGAATAACAGTATAAAAATATCTGCCTGCTTCAGACATGATTAAATTTGATTCAGATTTGGCTTAAGTGCAGTAGCGCAGGGTTATGCGACAGCGGCGGCATTTTAGGGGATTTCTGAACGGAAGCCCAGCGCAAGCGCCTGCTGGCAGGGATTAAAGTGACTAACTTTTATCCAGCAGGATTAAATTGATCGCTGTTTTGTGAAAATTAATGGCTGTTATTTACGCTTTTTTACGTCAGATAATTAATTGCCCGCCAGATAGGGAATAAATGGCGGGCATCATCGCGTCCGCTAACTCATTTTGTCAGGCGACTTAACTGGCCGCGATGAAATAAGTTACGGCGAATGCGCGTTAACCCGGGCTTGGGTTTGCGGGGCTCATCAAGAGACGCCAGCACCAGCTCCAGAACCCGCTCTGCAACGTCGCGATGACGCTGCCCCACCGCCAGTACCGGACAATCGAGGAAATCGAGTAATTCGTGATCGCCAAACGTGGCGATCGCCAGATCTTTTGGCAACCGCCCTTCTCGTTTCAGCGTCACATCCATTACCCCCTGCAGCAGACCAAATGATGTGGTAAAAAGCGCATCAGGCATGGGATTTTCATCCAGATAGCGCTCAAACAGGGCAGCCGCAGCCGCGCGATCAAAACTGTTGCAGTAGAGGTAACTGACTGAACGCTCATCATCCTGCCAGGCTTCGCGGAAGCCCATTTCACGCAGAAAACTCACGGAAAGCTCCGGTAGCGCCCCCATAAACAGCACGTTTTTCACCGGGAGCTGACGCAATTCAGCCGCCAGCGCGCGTGCGTCATCCTGATCGGCACCGACAACGCTGGTAAAGTGCTCACGATCCAGCGCACGATCCAGCGCGACAATCGGCAGCGGATCGTTTATCCAGCGCTGGTAGAACGGGTGCTCCGGCGGCAGCGAAGTAGAGACGATGATGGCATCGACCTGACGCTGCAGCAGATGCTCGATACAGCGCATCTCGTTATCAGGCTGATCTTCTGAACAGGCGATAAGCAGCTGATAGCCGCGCTGGCGCGCCTGACGCTCCAGATAGTTAGCAATACGCGTGTAGCTGGTGTTTTCGAGATCGGGGATCACCAGTCCGATAGAGCGCGTGCGCCCTGCACGCAGGCCTGCAGCGACCGCATTGGGGTGGTAGTTATACTCGCGCACCACCGCCATCACTTTCTCAACCGTTTTGTCGCTGACACGATACTGCCGCGCTTTACCATTGATCACATAGCTGGCGGTGGTACGCGAGACGCCGGCCAGACGCGCAATTTCATCCAGTTTCACGATAACACCTTCATGTCGATAAGCCAGAGCTGGCGGAGATATCCGCAACGTAGCTGTGGATAAAATCTTTGTTACATCTAACCGCAGAAAACCAGCCTGAGCAACCGCTTTTCATCAGCAAACAAAGCCGGCGCATAAAATAAAAAAACCCGGCATTACGCCGGGTTAGAGTGAAGTGCGGTGATAACGGCGCGGGATTAACGCATAATTCGCTCGCCGCGTGATACGCCAACGATACCTGAACGTGCCACCTCAACAATCTCTGCCACTTCACGTACGCTGTTGAGAAACGCATCCAGCTTATCGCTGGTGCCTGCCAGCTGAACCGTGTAAAGCGTCGGTGTGACATCAACAATCTGCCCGCGAAAAATCTCCGCGCTGCGTTTCACCTCTTCACGGCCATAGCCGCTGGCCTGAATTTTGACCAGCATGATCTCACGCTCAACGTAAGCACCCTGCCCCAGTTCAGTGACGCGCAGTACATCCACCAGCTTATGCAGCTGCTTCTCAATCTGCTCAATCACTTTTTCATCGCCCACGGTCTGAATGGTCATGCGCGACAGAGTAGGATCGTCGGTGGGCGCAACGGTCAGGCTCTCAATGTTATAACCGCGCTGGGAGAAAAGTCCGACCACGCGGGACAAGGCGCCTGACTCATTCTCCAGCAGCACCGATAGAATACGACGCATAATTAAGTCCTCTCCGTCTTGCTCAACCACATTTCATCCATTGAGCCGCCCCGAATCTGCATCGGATAGACGTGCTCGCTGCCATCAACGGTGACATCCACAAACACCAGTCGCCCTTTTGCCAGCGTATCCAGCGCCAGCTGCAGCTTCTCTTCCAGCTCGGCCGGATGCTGGATAGCGATGCCGACATGGCCATACGCCTCAGCCAGGCGGACAAAATCGGGCAGCGACTCCATATAGGATTGTGAATGGCGTCCGGAATAGATCATATCCTGCCACTGTTTCACCATGCCGAGGAAACGGTTGTTCAGATTGAGCACCAGCACGGGCAGATCGTACTGCAGCGCTGTCGACAGCTCCTGAATGTTCATCTGGATACTGCCATCACCGGTGACGCAGATCACCGTCTCTTCCGGCAGCGCCATCTTCACGCCCAGCGCAGCTGGCAGGCCAAAGCCCATAGTGCCAAGGCCGCCGGAGTTGATCCAGCGACGCGGCTTGTCAAACGGATAGTAGAGCGCAGCAAACATCTGATGCTGTCCGACATCAGAGGTCACGTAAGCCTCGCCGCCCGTCAGACGCGCAATTGTCTCTATCACCGCCTGCGGTTTGATTTTATCGCTGCTGCGATCGAACTCCAGGCACTTACGGCTGCGCCAGGTTTCAATGTTCTGCCACCAGTCGCGCAGGCTGTCGTGCTGCTGTTGCCTTTCGCTCTGCGCCAGCAGCTCCAGCATCTGCACCAGCGTCTGTCTGGCATCGCCAACGATCGGAATATCTGCGCTGACCGTTTTTGAAATAGATGTCGGATCCACATCAATATGCATGATGGTGGCATTCGGGCAATATTTTGCCAGATTGTTGGTGGTGCGATCGTCAAAGCGTACGCCGATGCCGAAGATCAAATCGGCGTTGTGCATCGTCATGTTGGCTTCATACGTGCCGTGCATGCCCAGCATGCCGACGCACTGACGGTGCGTCCCGGGAAATGCGCCCAGCCCCATCAGCGAGGTGGTTACCGGGATGTTAAGCTGCTCAGCCAGCTGGCGCAGTTCCGCTTCGCATCCTGACGTGATCGCCCCGCCACCGGCATAGATTACCGGTTTATGCGCAGCCAGCAGCGTCTGCAGCGCGCGCTTGATCTGACCTTTATGGCCCTGCAGGGTCGGATTATAAGAGCGCATGCTGACGCTTTCCGGCCAGGCATACGGCAGCTTGTTTGCCGGATTAAGGATATCTTTAGGCAGATCGATTACCACCGGGCCAGGGCGTCCGCTGGCCGCCAGCCAGAATGCCTTTTTCAGTACAGTGGGGATCTCTTCCGTGCTCTTTACCAGAAAGCTGTGTTTGACCACCGGTCGGGAGATACCGACCATGTCACACTCCTGAAACGCATCATAGCCAATCAGCGATGAGGGCACCTGGCCTGACAGGATCACCAGCGGAATCGAATCCATATAGGCGGTTGCGATACCGGTGATGGCATTTGTCGCCCCCGGGCCAGACGTCACCAGCACCACGCCAACTTCGCCAGTTGCCCGCGCCAGACCATCTGCCATATGCACTGCGCCCTGTTCGTGACGCACCAGTACATGGTCAATTCCACCGACCGTCTGCAGCGCATCATAGATATCGAGCACTGCTCCGCCCGGATAACCGAATACCTGCTTTACGCCCTGATCGATCAACGAACGGACGACCATTTCGGCTCCTGACAACATCTCCATTTTCTGCCTCCAGGCGTCAGGAACAGCCGCGACGGGCAGCGCTGTCCAGCGCACGGTGTCGCATCTGTTCCCTTATCGCCAATTAAGATCAAAATCTTATGTTTATGCTCAGAAGAAGGAATTCATTTCCGCCTTCCAGATATCGGGAATCTACCTGAATGAATTCTTTTGAGAGTAGGACGATTACCATAACCGCAGAGCCTGCGGGCTGCAAACCGCCAGGGCCTGTGACGTGCGTTCTCTGACACGCAAGCCTCTGACGTGTCGGGTCAGGGTACGATGAATAAACTAATCGTCAGGCATAAATTCAGAGGAATATGCTGGCCTGGAGATTATTTTCAGCGAGTTGTAAGAAATATATTTTTGTTATCGCCTGCTGCTATAGCCCACAATATTTTTAACTTCTTTCTTTGCCGCGTGATTAACGTCAAAAATTGCCGGAGGCATTATATTATTCTGCCCTGCAGCCCGAGACTTGTATTTTCATCTGGCGTGAAAATTAAAATAGATAAATAAAATCAGCTGCTTAATCAAAATAATCGATTTGTAATAGCGCGCATTACATCTGACCCTGTGATGCAGTGCGCTATTTTTTTCGCGATCCTCCACAGGCGTCAATATTTCCAGCAGATCGCGCTTTTGGCGTAAGAAAAATAGCCGCTGGCTCAGGGTTGACATCACATCGCTAATCCAGTACCAATATGTACAGCACACATTTTATGGGGTCTGATTCATGTTTCGTTCTTTCCGCCTACTCGGTCTACTACTAAACGCATCCAGTTTGCGCGGTAGACTCGTGGGCGAAATCAACAACTGATTCCAACCCGCTGAAAGTTAAAAACCCGCGCCACTGCGCGGGTTTTTTTATGCTCGTTGCACCGGCGACGTTAATGCAAAAGGAAGATAACCATGAGCCAGCAAGTTATTATTTTCGATACCACTCTGCGCGACGGCGAACAGGCGTTACAGGCCAGCCTGAGTGTTAAAGAAAAATTGCAGATCGCCCTGGCGCTGGAAAGAATGGGCGTGGACGTAATGGAAGTGGGTTTCCCGGTCTCTTCACCCGGTGACTTTGAATCGGTACAGACCATTGCCCGTACGATCAAAAACAGCCGTGTCTGCGGGCTGGCGCGCTGTGTCGAGAAAGATATTGATGCCGCTTACGAATCACTGCGCGTCGCCGATGCGTTCCGTATTCACACCTTTATCGCTACCTCACCGATGCATATTGCGACCAAGCTGCGCAGCACGCTGCCGGAAGTGATTGAACGCGCGGTGCACATGGTAAAACGCGCACGCAACTACACCGATGATGTGGAGTTCTCCTGTGAAGATGGCGGACGCACGCCGATTGACGATCTCTGCCGCATGGTTGAAGCCGCCATCAGCGCCGGCGCTACCACCATCAATATTCCCGATACCGTTGGCTATACCCTGCCTGGCGAGTACGCCAATATTATCGGGCAGCTGGTTAATCGCGTGCCTAACATCGACAAAGCGATCCTTTCAGTGCACACCCATGATGATTTAGGGATGGCAACCGGCAACGCTATTGCTGCGGTACTGGCGGGCGCGCGTCAGGTTGAAGGCACGCTGAATGGTCTGGGCGAGCGTGCCGGTAACTGCGCGCTGGAAGAGGTGATCATGGCGATCAAAACCCGCCAGCAGATCATGAACGTTCACACCGCTATCAATCACCAGGAGATCTACCGCACCAGCCAGATTGTCAGCCAGATCTGCAACATGCCGATTCCGGCGAACAAAGCGGTGGTCGGCTCAAATGCGTTTGCGCACTCTTCCGGCATTCATCAGGATGGCGTGCTGAAAAACCGCGAAAACTACGAAATTCTGACGCCAGAATCGATCGGCCTGCACAAAATTCAGCTGAACCTTACCTCCCGCTCCGGACGCGCGGCGGTAAAACATCGTATGGAAGAGATGGGCTATAAAGAGGCTGACTACGACCTCGACGCGCTCTATGACGCCTTCCTGAAGCTGGCTGACAAGAAAGGTCAGGTGTTTGACTACGATCTGGAAGCGCTCGCCTTTATCAACAAACAGCATGAAGAGCCGGAATTTTTCCAGCTCAACGAATTCAACGTACAGACCGGCTCCAGCGTCACGGCAACCGCTTCAGTCCAGCTCGGCTGTGGTGAAGAGACCAAAGCGGATGCGGCTACCGGCAACGGTCCGGTTGACGCGGTCTATCAGGCAATCAATCGCATTACCGGCTTTGACGCCGAGCTGGTGAACTACAAGCTGACGGCGAAAGGCCACGGCGAAAATGCCCTGGGCCAGGTGGATATCGTAGTGAACTACAACGGACGCAAGTTCCACGGCGTAGGTCTCGCCACCGATATCGTTGAATCCTCTGCCAAAGCGATGATCAACGCACTCAACAACATCTGGCGAGCCCGACAGGTCGAAAAAGAACTGCAGCGTAAATTTAAAGAACAGAAGGAAACGGTGTAACTATGACTCACTCATATCATATTGCGGTCATGCCTGGCGACGGAATCGGCCCGGAAGTGATGGCGCAGGCGATGAAAGTGCTCGACGCGGTTCGCACCCGCTTTGGCATGCGTATCACTACCAGCGAATATGATGTTGGCGGTATCGCCATCGATCGTCACGGTGAACCACTGCCGCCTGCGACCGTAGCCGGGGCTGAGCAGGCAGACGCAATTCTGTTTGGCTCTGTTGGCGGCCCGAAGTGGGAGCATCTGCCGCCGGCTGGCCAGCCGGAACGCGGGGCGCTGCTGCCGCTGCGCAAGCATTTCAAACTGTTCAGCAATCTGCGCCCTGCCGCGCTCTATAAAGGTCTTGAAGCATTTTGCCCGCTGCGCAGCGATATTGCAGCGCGCGGTTTTGATATTCTCTGCGTACGTGAGCTCACCGGCGGCATCTATTTTGGCCAGCCAAAAGGACGCGAAGGCAGCGGTGCACACGAGCGGGCGTTCGATACTGAGATTTACCACCGCTTTGAGATTGAGCGCATTGCGCGTAACGCCTTTGAAGCCGCACGCAAGCGCCGTCATCATGTTACCTCCATCGATAAAGCTAACGTGCTGCAGAGTTCGGTGATGTGGCGCGAAATCGTGAATGAAGTGGCAAAAGCGTATCCTGACGTGCAGCTGGCGCATATGTATATCGACAATGCCACCATGCAGCTGATCAAAGATCCGTCGCAGTTTGATGTCCTGCTCTGCTCCAACCTGTTTGGCGACATTCTCTCTGATGAGTGCGCCATGATCACCGGGTCGATGGGCATGCTGCCGTCAGCCAGCCTGAATGAAGAGGGCTTTGGCCTGTTTGAACCCGCTGGCGGCTCTGCGCCAGATATCGCCGGACAAAATATCGCTAACCCGATTGCCCAGATCCTGTCGCTGTCAATGCTGCTGCGCTTCAGCCTGAACGCCGCCGACGCTGCTGATGCTATCGAACAGGCGGTCAGCCAGGCGCTGGAAGCGGGCCATCGCACCCGCGATCTGGCGGGCGACGGCCCTGCCGTCAGTACGGATGAAATGGGTAGCCTCATCGCGGGCTTCATTGCCGGAGAAAAATAAAAATGAAAAGCTTATACCAGAAGTTATTTGACGCACATGTCGTTCACGAAGCGCCCGATGAAACGCCGCTGCTCTATATTGATCGTCACCTGATCCACGAAGTGACCTCCCCGCAGGCGTTCGACGGCCTGCGCGCGCACGGCCGTAAAGTGCGTCAGCCGGAAAAAACCTTTGCCACCATGGATCACAACGTTTCAACCCAGACGAAAGATATCAATGCGTCCGGTGAAATGGCGCGGATTCAGATGCAGGAGCTGATGAAGAACTGCGACGAGTTCGGCATCCAGCTCTACGACCTGAACCATCCCTTCCAGGGCATCGTACACGTGATCGGGCCGGAACAGGGTATGACCCTGCCGGGTATGACCATCGTCTGCGGCGACTCACATACCGCCACGCACGGCGCCTTTGGTTCACTGGCGTTTGGTATCGGCACCTCTGAGGTCGAGCACGTGTTCGCCACCCAGACGCTGAAACAGGGTCGTGCGAAAACCATGAAAATCAACGTGTCGGGCGCCGCTGCGCCGGGCATTACTGCAAAAGATATCGTGCTGGCGATCATCGGTAAAACCGGCAGCGCCGGCGGCACCGGTCACGTGGTTGAATTCTGCGGCCCGGCGATTGAAGCGCTGAGCATGGAAGGCCGCATGACGCTGTGCAATATGGCGATTGAGATGGGCGCGAAAGCGGGTCTGGTGGCGCCGGATGACACCACGTTCGCCTACCTGAAAGATAAGCAGTTCGCGCCGAAAGGCGACGACTGGGAGCAGGCCGTGGCCTACTGGCGCACGCTGAAGTCAGATCCGGACGCAGTGTTCGACAGCGTGGTGACGCTGAACGCCGCCGATATTGCTCCGCAGGTCACCTGGGGCACCAATCCGGGTCAGGTGATGGCGGTGGATCAGGCGATACCCGATCCCGCCTCGTTTGCCGATCCGGTTGAGCGCGCCTCTGCTGAAAAAGCGCTGGCTTACATGAACCTGCAGCCAGGTGTGAAGCTGACCGATGTAGCTATCGATAAAGTCTTTATCGGCTCCTGTACTAACTCACGCATTGAGGATCTGCGCGCTGCCGCGGCGATTGCCAAAGGGCGTAAAGTGGCACCCGGCGTAATCGCGATGGTCGTGCCAGGTTCCGGCCCGGTTAAAGCGCAGGCGGAAGCGGAAGGTCTGGATAAAATCTTTCTTGAGGCGGGTTTTGAGTGGCGACTGCCGGGCTGCTCTATGTGTCTCGCCATGAATAACGATCGCCTGAATCCGGGCGAGCGCTGCGCCTCGACCAGCAACCGCAACTTTGAAGGCCGTCAGGGCCGTGGTGGCCGTACGCACCTGGTCAGCCCGGCGATGGCTGCCGCCGCAGCGGTCTCCGGCCGTTTTGCCGATATTCGTGAACTGACTCAGGGAGCTTAAGCGATGGCGACTAAATTTACGCAGCACACCGGTATTGTCGCGCCACTGGATGCGGCCAACGTCGATACCGATGCCATTATTCCAAAGCAGTTTCTGCAGAAGGTCACCCGCACTGGCTTCGGTGCCCACCTGTTTCACGACTGGCGTTTTGACGATGATGCCGGCACACAGCCTACCGCCAGCTTTGTGCTTAACAAGCCTGAGTTTGCCGGTGCCAGCATTTTGCTGGCGCGCGAGAACTTCGGCTGCGGCTCCTCCCGTGAGCACGCCCCCTGGGCGCTGACCGACTTCGGTTTCCATGTCGTCATTGCGCCGAGCTTTGCCGATATCTTTTACGGCAACAGCTTTAACAATCAGCTGCTGCCGGTGCGACTGAGCGAAGAGGATGTTGACGCACTGTTCCGGCTGGTTGACGCCAGTCCGGGCATGCGCTTTACGGTGGATCTGGAAGCGCAGACGGTCACGGCAGGCGATAAGATCTATACGTTTGAGATCGACAGCTTCCGCCGCCACTGCATGATTAACGGCCTGGACAGTATCGGCCTGACGCTGCAGCATGAAGAGTCGATCGCGCGCTACGAGCAGCAGCAGCCCGCTTTCCTGCGCTAATGATTAAACGCCGCTACGTCAGGTAGCGGCACGTTTTACGCGCCGGCGATCTCCGTCGCCGGCTGCACATCGCGCACGCGCGCGATCAGCAGCAGCGCCAGCACGGACATGCCCAGCGCCACCTGATAAACCGATTCATGCCCGAAGCGCTCGCTCAGGATCCCCTGCAGCAGGCCGGCTACGATCAGTCCGGTGGAGATAGAGGTGGTAAACAGCGTTGTTGCCGCGCCCGCCCGGCCGGGCATCAGATCCTGAAACCAGAGCATACCAATACCGGCGATAATGCCGATAAAAGCGGCGTTAAACAGCTGCAGCAGCATCAGCGCCGTTTTTGAGGTAAACAGCACCAGCCCGAGATAAAAGAGAATTGCCGCCACGCCCGCCATCAGCATCAGCGCGCGCTTGCCGACGCGCTTCGCGTAAAAGCCCGCCAGCAGCATAATCGGGATCTCCAGCCCGGCGGCCGTTCCCATCAGCAGGCCCGCCAGCTTTTCCGGCAGCCCCAGCGTGTTACTCATGTAGAGCGGCATATCAATAAAATACATGGTGTTACACGCCCACATGATTACTGAGGCGATAAACAGCAGCATCACCTGCGCATCTTTCCACGGGCTGACCTGCAGCAGCAGCTGCTCCGGCGTCGCCACCACGCGCGGTACCGACGGCAGGCCGCGCCAGATCAGCAGCATACTCAGTAAAAACATGCCCGCCACCACGGCGAACAGCGTGACGAAACCGAAATTAAGCGCCAGCGCAAAGGAGAGCGGCGGACCGATGACCCACGCCAGCGACAGCTGCGCCCGCATCACCGAACTGAACATTACCACTTCACGCGCTGATGCGTCCGCGTACTCCCGCGCCAGCGCAAATATCTGCGGCATTGCGACGCTGGCCAGCGCGGAGAGCAGCACGCCCAGGCTTATCAGCGTGGCGTAGTGACGGTTAAACGCAAACAGCAGCGCGTTCAGAATGGCCATCAGGCAGCAAAAGAGGATCAGATGGCGCCGGTCGCCGCGCGTGTCGGAGCGCTTTGCTACCAGCATACTGATCACAATGCCGCCGAGTGCGTTGATGGTGAAAAAGAGTCCGACCCAGAAGGGCCGTACCTGCACCTCGCGGGTCAGAAACAGGCTGAGGGTTGGTGCCTGCAGCGCACCCGCAACGCCTGCCATAAAGGTGACAGCCATAAAAGCGAGATAGACCGGATCGGGGCGGCGCTGCCGCGTTAACAGCGACTTCATGCAGAAATCCCTTTGGAAAAAACAGAAAAGAGTAGCGAAAGAGCGTAGACGATTTCACACCGCTATGAAAAAAGCCAGCAGAGAAAAATCTGCTGGCGGTGTAATTGCACCCTACTCAGAAAAAATGTGCCACACGGGCGACACAGCTGGTTGAGCGCCACCCGGATCGGGTGCCTCCCGCTCTTCCATTAGCTGGCAGTATGCCTCTATTATAGGGCAGCAAACACTGAGCGAAATCGCCACGGAGTTCCCCTTTTATGTCTTCACCTCGTCTGCAGCAGCAATTTATTCGTCTCTGGCAGCAGTGTGAAGGTCAGGATCGGGCGACAACGCTTGATGCACTGGCCAGCAGCCTGCACTGCTCACGGCGCCATATGCGCAACCTGCTTCAGGCGATGCAGCATGAAGGCTGGCTGACCTGGCAGGCTGAGGCGGGACGCGGAAAGCGTTCGCAGCTGCGCTTCCGCTGTACCGGTCTGGCGCTGCAGCAGCAGCGGGCAGAAGCGCTGCTGGAGCAGGACGGTATTGACCAGCTGGTTCAGCTGGTTGGCGACAAAGCGCAGATGCGGCAGATGATTGCTGCCCACCTTGGCCGCAGCGTGCGTCAGGGAAAACATATTTTGCGCGTGCTCTACTACCGTCCGCTGCAGAACCTGCTGCCCGCCTCGCCGCTGCGCCGCTCGGAAACGCACCTGGCCCGCCAGATCTTCAGCGGCCTGACGCGCATAAATGAGGAAAACGGGGAAATTGAACCCGATATCGCTCACCACTGGCAGCAACTCTCCGCGCAGCAGTGGCGCTTTTATCTGCGTCCGGCCATCCGCTTTCATCACGGGCGCGAGCTGGAGATGGCAGATATTCTTGATTCGCTGCAGCGCAGCGCTGCTCTGCCGCTATTTGCGCATATCTCGCAGCTGCACTCGCCGGCGCCCTGGACGCTGGATATCACTCTGACCCAGCCTGACAGCTGGCTGCCGTGGCTGCTGGGCAGCGTCAGCGCCATGATCCTGCCGCGCGAATGGCCGTCCCTGCCCGACTTTGCCCGCCAGCCTGCCGGCTGCGGCCCTTACAGCGTGGTACGTAATCAGCAGACGCAGCTGAAAATTGCCGCGTTTGACGACTACTTTGGTTACCGCGCGCTGATTGATGAAGTCTCCATCTGGGTGTTGCCGGAAGTCAGTGACGAGCTGGTCTACTCTGGCGTAAAACTGCAGGGCAGCGAGGCGGATGAGATAGCGGAAGAGAGTCGTCTGGAGGAGGGCTGCTACTTCCTGCTGTTTGACCAGCGCTCCGCCTGGGGACGCCATGCCCGGTTCCGCCGCTGGGTCAGCGACCTGCTTAATCCGGTTACCCTGCTGCATCATGCCGATCCCGGCTATCAGCGTTACTGGTTTCCTGCCTGGGGCCTGCTGCCGCGCTGGCACCATCGCCGCGATCTGCGGGCGGCGGACAAGCCGGAAGGTCTGACCCGGCTGACGTTAAGCTGGTACAGCGACCACGTCGAGCATGAAGGCATCGCCAGCGCGCTGCGTCCCTTGCTGGCGATGCAGGGGGTTGAACTGATCACGCGAGTGGTGAGCTACGAAGCGTGGTTTGCCGGCGCCGGAGAGAGTGATATCTGGCTCGGCAGCGTTAACTTCACTCTGCCGCTGGAGTACGCACTGTTTGCGCAGCTCTATGAGCTGCCGCTGATGCAGCACTGCATTCCGCTGGCGTGGCATGAGGATGCTGCGCGCTGGCGTGAAAAACGCCTGCCGCTGGCTGAGTGGGCGCGCCAGCTGGTGGATCAGGACTGGCTGCATCCGCTGTTTCACCACTGGCTGCTGCTGGAAGGCCAGCGCAGCATGCGCGGCGTACGGCTGAACACGCTGGGCTGGTTCGATTTTAAATCTGCCTGGTTTGCGCCACCTGCGTTATGACGCTTTCACGCCGTGGCGGAAATGTCTACACTAAGCCGTTCTCAACGGGGTGCCTGCGTCGTCAGGCTGAGAGAAACCCGTCGAACCTGATCCGGTTAATACCGGCGTAGGGATTTGAGATGTGCCAGCCTCAGATCCTTTGCGACTCACTCATATCCTCTCCTTAAGGAGCGCAAAGTGTTAAAGAACGTTCTGCCTGTCCTGCTGCTGTTATCTGCGCCGGTATTCGCCGCCAGACCGCTACTGACTGTCTATACCTATGATTCGTTCGCCGCTGAATGGGGCCCGGGCCCGGCGGTAAAGAAAGCGTTTGAAGCGGAGTGCGGCTGCGAGCTGCGCTACGTGGCGCTGGAGGATGGCGTCTCGCTGCTCAACCGTCTGCGCATGGAAGGGAAAAACAGTAAAGCGGACGTTGTGCTGGGACTGGATAACAACCTTCTGCAGGCGGCGGAGAAAACCGGTCTGTTTGCTAAAAGTCAGGTCGATACCGCGGCGCTGCAGCTGCCTGAGCGCTGGCAGAACGACACCTTTGTTCCCTTTGATTACGGCTACTTCGCCTTTGTATATGACAAAAACCGCCTGAAGAATCCGCCTGCAAGCCTGCAGGAGCTGGTTGAAAGCCCGGAGAAATGGCGGGTTATCTATGAAGACCCGCGTACCAGTACGCCAGGACTCGGCCTGCTGCTCTGGATGCAAAAAGTGTTTGGCGATCGCAGCGACGCGGCGTGGCAGAAGCTGGCGACGAAAACCGTTACCGTCACCAAAGGATGGAGTGAAGCGTACGGCCTGTTTCTCAAGGGCGAAGGCGATCTGGTGCTGAGCTATACCACGTCGCCCGCTTACCACATTATTGAAGAGAAGAAAGAGAACTACGCCGCTGCCACCTTCAGCGAGGGGCACTATCTGCAGGTCGAAGTCGCTGCACGGCTGGCCAGCAGCAAACAGCCGGCGCTGGCGCAGCGTTTTATGCAGTTTATCGTCAGCCCCGCTTTCCAGCAGACGATCCCCACCGGCAACTGGATGTACCCGGTGATCAAAAGCGATCTGCCGGCTGGCTATCGGGCGCTGAACGTGCCGCAAAAAGCGCTGCAGTTTTCATCGGCAGAAGTGGCTGACCAGCGCGCCGCGTGGATCAGCGCCTGGCAGCGGGCTGTCAGCCGCTGATGCCCGGCTGGCTGATACCCGGCGCGCTGAGCGCGCTGCTGCTGTGCGCCGTGGCGCTGCTCGCGCTGGGGGCGCTGCTGACGGCGGCCCCGCTGCCGGACATGCGCACACTGCTCAGTGACAGCTATCTGCATCACGTGCTGGCGTTCTCATTTGAGCAGGCGCTGCTCTCGGCACTCTGCTCCGTGCTGCCGGCCGTGCTGCTGGCGCGCGCGCTCTACCGCCGCCGCTTTCCTGGCCGCACGCTGCTGCTGCGTTTATGTGCGATGACGCTGGTGCTGCCGGTGCTGGTGGCGGTATTTGGCCTGCTGAGCGTCTACGGCCGCAGCGGCTGGCTGGCGCAGCTCTGCACGCTGCTGGGTATTCCCTACCACTTCTCTCCCTATGGCCTGCAGGGTATTTTGCTGGCGCACGTCTTCTTTAACCTGCCGCTGGCCACGCGCATGCTGCTGCAGGCGCTGGAGAGCATTCCGCCGGAGCAGCGTCAGCTGGCGGCTCAGCTTGGGCTGCGCGGCTGGAATCTGTTCCGGCTGCTGGAGTGGCCCTGGCTGCGCCGGCAGATCCTGCCGACCGCGGCGCTGATCTTTATGCTCTGCTTTGCCAGCTTCGCCACGGTGCTGGCGCTGGGCGGCGGGCCGCAAGCGACCACGCTGGAGCTGGCGATCTACCAGGCGCTGAGTTTTGATTACGATCCCGGCCGCGCCGCGCTGCTGGCGCTGCTGCAGCTCAGCTGTTGTCTGCTGCTGGTGCTGCTCAGTCAGCGCTTCAGTAAAGCGATCCCTGCCGGCAGTCAGACGCTGCAGGGCTGGCGCGATCCGCAGGATAGCGGGTTTGCACGCGTCAGCGACATGCTGCTGATTGCTCTCGCGCTGCTGCTGCTGCTGCCTCCGCTGGCGGCGGTGGTGGCCGATGGCGTGCGCGGCGGTGTGGCCGGCGCGCTGCAGCAGCCGGCGCTCTGGCAGGCCACGCTGACCTCGCTGCGCATCGCCCTTGGCGCGGGCGCACTCTGTGTGATCCTGACGATGATGCTGCTGTGGAGCAGCCGCGAGCTGCGTCAGCGCCAGCATCGGGCGAGCGCACAGGCGCTGGAGCTGAGCGGCATGCTGATTCTGGCGATGCCGGGCATCGTGCTGGCCAGCGGCTTTTTCCTGCTGTTTACCGCCACCTCCGGGCTGCCGGCGCGTGCCGACGGGCTGGTGATCTTTACCAATGCGCTGATCGCCATTCCCTACGCCATGAAAGTGCTGGAAAACCCGATGCGCGATATCACCGCACGCTATGCGCCGCTCTGCGCTTCGCTCGGTCTCTCCGGCCTCAATCGCCTGAAGCTGATTGAGCTGCGGCTGCTGAAGCGTCCGCTGGCGCAGGCGCTCGCCTTTGCCTGCGTGCTCTCGATTGGCGACTTTGGCGTAGTGGCGCTGTTTGGCAACGCCGATTTCCGCACCCTGCCCTGGTATCTTTATCAGCAGATCGGTGCCTATCGCGGTGCCGACGGTGCCGCGACCGCCCTGCTGCTGCTGCTGCTCTGCCTGTTACTTTTTACTCTGATGGAAAAACTGCCGGGACGCCATGCTGACACTCACTGATCTTACTTATCTTTATCAGCATCTGCCGATGCGTTTCAGCTTCAGCGCTCAGGCGGGCGAACGGCTGGCGATACTTGGCCCGAGCGGCGCCGGTAAAAGCACGCTGCTGAGCCTGATCGGCGGCTTTCTGCCGGTCAGCCACGGCACGCTGCTGATTAACGGCCGCGACCACACCCGCAGCGTACCGGCGCTGCGTCCGGTCTCGATGCTGTTTCAGGAGAACAATCTCTTTCCGCACCTTTCGGTGCAGCAGAATCTGGCCCTGGGTCTGCATCCGGGTCTGAAGCTCACGCGCGACCAGCAGCAGCAGCTGGGGGAGATTGCACACCAGACCGGACTGCATGATTTACTGGCGCGCTTGCCTGGCGAGCTCTCCGGCGGCCAGCGGCAGCGGGTGGCGCTGGCACGCTGCCTGCTGCGCAACCAGCCGGTACTGCTGCTGGATGAGCCTTTTTCCGCGCTTGACCCGGCGCTGCGCCGCGAAATGCTGCAGCTGGTGCGCACGGTGTGTGACGCACGCAATATCACGCTGCTGATGGTGTCGCACAGTCTGGAGGATGCGCAGCAGATTGCCGCACGCAGTCTGGTGATTGCTGATGGCCGGATCGAGTGGGATGGTGAGACGGCGGCGCTGCTTCGGGGTGAGAGCAGCAGCGCCGCGTGCCTGGGTATTACGCCAGCTTAAGCGAAGAAGACTTTCCAGAGCAGCTGCAGGAAAACAGGCATCATCGGATGAAACAGCAGCGCGATAAACGCGGCGCTGCCCGCTATGGCCATCAGCGGCGCCAGCCAGCGCAGGCGCGCTTTCGGCAGGTAGCGGGTTGCCCAGTCGCGCGTTTTGTCACTGCGCCACCAGCGCCAGAGCAGCCAGCCGCCCAGCCAGAGCAGAATCGTTACCAGCAGCAGCAGCCATTTAAAACTGTCGCCCTGCGCCTGCGGCACATCAATGGCCACACCGGCGAGGATCCCCGGCAGCAGATAGGCGGGCGGCCACAAAATACAGCCGATGATATTGGGCGGCAGAAACTTCCGCACCGGCAGCTCAAGCATACCGGCCGCCAGCGGGATCAGCGGACGTGTCGGACCGACAAAGCGCCCTACCAGCACGGTAAACATGCTGTGCTGATGCAGCGCATGCTCGGTCTTATCCAGCAGGCTTTGATACTTTTTCAGATACTTCCAGCGGTGCAGCGGCCCCTGAAACTTCCAGCCGATACCGTAGGAGATCCAGTCGCCCAGCAGGCAGCCAATCAGCCCCGCTGCCCACGCCGGATAGAGGCCAATCTGACCGCTGCCCACCAGCGCCCCCAGGCTGGCCATCAGCACGGTACCCGGCAGCAGCAGACCCACAAACGCCAGTGATTCAAGAAAGGTCACCAGAGCAACGGCGAACAGCGCGTACTCCAGCGATTGTGTAAACAGGTGTTGAATCCAGGCTTCCATAGCTATCCTCTGCGGAATATGAAGGCTGGATTGTCCTGAGCCTGCGTCAGGGCGTCAAGCTTTTCCCGCTGCGCTGCAGAGAGTTGCCGACACTGTATAAACATCCATGGTATACTGCGCATAATTTCTTCTCCGGAGTTACCGTGACAGAACCGCGCGCAGGCTATCTGCTGACCCGCCACTGGCGGGATACCCCTTCAGGCAGCGAGATCACGCTGTGGCTGGCAACCGATGCCGGACCGCAGCGGCTGGTGCTGCCCGCGCAGGAGTCAGTGGCGTTTATTCCCGAAGCGTTCCGCCGTCAGACCGAAGCGCTCATCCGCGACGAAGCCCACACCCGTCTGCAGTCGTTGACGCTGAAAGATTTCCATTGCCGTCCGGTGTTTGGCCTCTATTGCCGCAGCCATCGTCAGCTGCAGCAGCTGGAGAAACGTCTGCGGGAGAACGGCATCAGCGTTTATGAAGCCGATATCCGGCCGCCCGAGCGCTATCTGATGGAGCGCTTTATTACCGCCCCGGTCTGGTTCAGCGGCGAGCCGCGCGGTGATACTCTGATCAACGCCCGCCTGAAGCCGCATCCCGGCTACCGGCCGCCTCTGCGCTGGGTGTCGCTGGATATTGAAACCACCGAACGCGGCGAGCTTTACTGTATCGGGCTGGAAGGCTGCGGTCAGCGTCAGGTTTATATGCTGGGCCCGCCCAACGGCGACGCCAGCGCGCTCAGCTTTGAGCTGATTTACGTTGAGAGCCGCCAGCAGCTGCTGGAGCAGCTTAACGCCTGGTTCGCGCGGCACGATCCCGATGTGGTCATTGGCTGGAACGTGGTGCAGTTTGACCTGCGGGTGCTGCAAAAGCATGCCGATCGCTACGGCATTCCGCTGCGCCTCGGCCGTCAGCAGCAGCCGCTGGAGTGGCGTGAACACGGCATTAAGCCAGGCATCTTTACCGCCCAGCTCGCCGGCCGCGTCGTCATTGACGGCATTGAAGCGCTGAAGTCTGCCTACTGGGATTTCCCCTCTTTCAGTCTGGAATCCGTTGCGCGCGAGCTGCTGGGTGAAGGTAAAGCGATCAATAATCCGTGGCAGCGCATGGAGGAGATCAACTGGCGCTTTGCCCATGATAAACCCGCGCTCGCGACCTATAACCTGAAAGATTGCGAGCTGGTGACGCGCATTTTTCACCATACCGCCATCATGCCCTTTTTACTGGAGCGTGCCAGCGTTAACGGCCTGGCGCTGGATCGGCACGGCGGCTCGGTTGCGGCGTTCAGTCATCTCTATATTCCGCGTATGCATCGCGCGGGGTACGTAGCGCCCAATCAGGGCGACGTGGCGCCGGAGGCGAGTCCCGGCGGCTATGTGATGGACTCCCGTCCCGGCCTCTATGATTCAGTGCTGGTGCTGGATTACAAAAGCCTCTATCCCTCAATCATCCGTACTTTTCTGATCGATCCCGTCGGGCTGGTTGAGGGCCTGGCCCATCCGTCTGACGCAGAGTCTGTGCCTGGCTTTCGCGAAGCGCGCTTCTCGCGTCACCTTCACTGCCTGCCTGATATCGTGGCGCAGATCTGGCAGGGGCGTGAAGCCGCAAAGCGCGACGGCAATGCGCCGCTCTCGCAGGCGCTGAAAATCATCATGAACGCCTTTTACGGCGTGCTGGGCACCAGCGCCTGTCGCTTTTTTGATTCACGCCTCGCCTCCTCAATCACGCTGCGCGGCCACGCCATCATGCAGCAGACGCGGGCGCTGATTGAGGCGGAAGGGTTTACGGTGATCTACGGTGACACCGACTCCACGTTTGTCTGGCTGCAGGGCAAATATAGCGAGGAGCAGGCAGCGGCCACCGGCCAGCGGCTGACGACGCTGATCAACCGCTGGTGGCAGCAGCATCTGCAGCAGACGCTCGGCCTGACAAGCGCACTGGAACTGGAGTATGAGACGCACTTCAGCCGTTTTCTGATGCCCACCATTCGCAACGCCGAACAGGGCAGCAAAAAGCGCTACGCCGGGCTGAGCGGCAGCGGCGCGCAGCAGCGTCTGGTGTTTAAAGGGCTGGAGTCAGTGCGTACTGACTGGACGCCGCTGGCGCAGCAGTTTCAGCAACAGCTCTATGGCCGTATTTTCCGCGGGGAGCCCTGGCAGGCCTATATCCGTGAAACGGTCGCGCAGCTGATGGCCGGCCAGCTTGACGATCTGCTGGTGTATAAAAAACGCCTGCGGCGACCGCTGCATGAGTATGAGCGCAACGTTCCGCCGCACGTGCGCGCGGCGCGTCTTGCCGATGAACATAACCGCAGGCTGCAGCGTCCGCTGCAGTACCAGAAAGGCGGTTCCATCCGCTATGTGATGGCGACCGCCGGGCCGGAGCCGCTGGAGGTGCGTACCACGCCACTCGATTACGATCATTACGTGAGCAAACAGCTGCAGCCGATAGCGGATGGCATTCTGCCGTTTGTCGGCGACGACTTTGCTACACTGATTACCGGGCAGCTGGGGCTTTTTTGACAGGTGACGAACGCCCTGCCATCCAGTACCATAGCGCCCTTCCTGTATTTCAGCATGCACAACCTGACCAGACATCTGTCTGGCGCTTTGTTATTGCCTGAGAGCAGGCGAACGTCTTTAAGTCATTCAGAGAATCGAGCAAAAAATATATGGTATTTACACTGGGTCAACGCTGGATAAGTGATACGGAAAGTGAACTGGGACTGGGTACGGTCGTGGCGCTGGATACGCGCATGGTCACGCTGATGTTTCCCGCAACCGGCGAGAACCGCCTCTATGCCCGTCATGATTCTCCGGTCACCCGCGTGATTTTCAATCCGGGTGATACCGTTACCAGCCATGAAGGCTGGCAGATGCTGGTTGATGAAGTGCGGCATGAAAATGAGCTGGTGACCTACATCGGTACCCGTGCTGATACCGAAGAGAGCAACGTGGTGCTGCGCGAAGTGATGCTGGACAGCAAGCTGGTCTTCAGCAAGCCGCAGGATCGCCTGTTCGCCGGTCAGCTCGATCGCATGGATCGCTTCGCCCTGCGCTTTCGCGCGCGCAAATATCAGAGCGAGCAGTATCGCCTTGCCGTCAGCGGCCTGCGCGGCATGCGCACCAACCTTATCCCGCACCAGCTGCATATCGCACACGATGTGGGCCGCCGTCACGCGCCGCGCGTGCTGCTGGCAGATGAAGTCGGCCTGGGTAAAACCATTGAGGCGGGCATGATCATCCAGCAGCAGCTGCTGGCGGGACGCGCCGACCGCGTGCTGATCGTGGTGCCGGAAACGCTGCAGCATCAGTGGCTGGTAGAGATGCTGCGCCGCTTTAACTTGCGCTTTGCTCTGTTTGATGACGATCGTTATACCGAAGCGCAGCACGACAGCGACAATCCGTTTGAAACGGAACAGCTGATTATCTGCTCGCTCGACTTTGTGCGCCGCAATAAACAGCGTCTGGAACTGCTGGCGGATGCGGAGTGGGATCTGCTGGTCGTGGATGAGGCGCACCACCTGGCGTGGAGTGAAGCGGCACCCAGCCGCGAATATCAGGTGATTGAACAGCTGGCGGAGAACACGCCGGGCGTACTGCTGCTTACCGCCACGCCGGAACAGCTGGGGCTGGAGAGCCACTTTGCCCGTCTGCGCCTGCTCGATCCCGACCGCTTTCACGATTTCAGCCAGTTTGTCGCCGAGCAGCAGCACTATCGTCCGGTGGCCGATGCCGTCAGCTCACTGCTGGCGGACCAGGCGATCAGCAAAGATGAGATGAACCTGATCAACGAGCTGATTGGCGAGCAGGATATCGAACCGCTACTGCAGGTTGCTAACAGCGACCGCGACGGTAAAGAGGATGCGCGCAAAGAGCTGGTTTCGATGCTGATGGACCGCCACGGCACCAGCCGCGTTCTGTTCCGCAACACCCGTAACGGCGTGAAGGGCTTTCCAAAGCGCGAGCTGCAGCAGATCCGCCTGCCGCTGCCGGCGCAGTATCAGACAGCGATCAAAGTCTCCGGCATTATGGCGGCTCGCAAGTCGCCGGAGGAGCGCGCCCGGGACATGCTCTATCCCGAGCAGATCTATCAGGAGTTTGAAGGCGATAGCGGCACATGGTGGAACTTTGATCCGCGCGTTGAGTGGCTGATGGGTTATCTCACCAGCAACCGCAAAGAGAAAGTGCTGGTGATTTGTGCCAAAGCGGCCACTGCGCTGCAGCTGGAGCAGGTGCTGCGCGAGCGTGAAGGTATTCGCGCGGCGGTGTTCCATGAAGGTCTCTCCATTATTGAGCGCGATCGCGCGGCGGCGTTCTTCGCCTCGCAGGAAGAGGGCGCGCAGGTGCTGATCTGCTCGGAGATCGGCTCTGAGGGCCGTAACTTCCAGTTCGCCAGCCGGCTGGTGATGTTCGATCTGCCGTTTAACCCCGATCTGCTGGAGCAGCGTATCGGACGCCTCGATCGTATCGGTCAGCTGCACGATATCCAGATCATGGTGCCCTGGCTGGAGAAAACCGCACAGGCGGTGCTGCTGCGCTGGTATCACGAAGGACTGGACGCATTTGAGCACACCTGCCCTACCGGCCGCGCTATTTATGACGCTGAATATAATCAGCTGATTGAGTTCCTGGCGGCACCGGAAAACCCGCAGGGTCTTGATGAGTTCATCCTGAAAAGCCGTAAGCAGCACGATGCGCTGAAAGCGCAGCTGGAGCAGGGCCGCGACCGCCTGCTGGAGCTTAACTCCAACGGCGGCGAAGCGGCGATGGCGCTGGCTGATACCATTGCAGCTCAGGATAATGATACCGAGCTGGTAAACTTTGCGCTCAATCTGTTCGACATTGTCGGCATCAATCAGGAAGATCGCAGCGACAATCTGATTGTTCTGACCCCTTCCGATCACATGCTGGTACCCGATTTCCCCGGCCTGCCGGAAGATGGCTGTACGATTACCTTTAACCGTAATCAGGCGCTGTCGCGCGAAGATACGCAGTTCATTACCTGGGAGCATCCGCTGATTCGCAATGGTCTGGATCTTATCCTCTCCGGCGATACCGGCAGCTGCGCCCTGTCACTGCTGAAGAACAAGGCGCTTCCGGTCGGTACGCTGCTGGTTGAGATGATCTATGTGGTTGAGGCGCAGGCACCGAAACAGCTGCAGCTTACCCGCTTCCTGCCGCCGACGCCGGTGCGCATGCTGATGGATCGCGCGGGTAATAATCTGGCGGGCAAAGTGGAGTTTGAGAGCTTCAACCGTCAGCTTAACGCGGTTAACCGCCATACCGGCAGCAAACTGGTCAACGCCGTCCAGCAGGATGTGCATGCCATTCTGACGCAGGCGGAGCAGGCCGTGGTGCCGGAAGCGCAGGCGCTGATTGCCGCGGCGAAAGCGGAGGCGGATGAAAAGCTGAGCGCGGAGCTGTCGCGACTCGAAGCACTGCGCGCCGTCAATCCTAACATCCGTGACGATGAGGTTGAGGCGCTGGAGAGCAATCGTGCGCAGGTGCTGGCCAGCCTGAGCAATGCGGGCTGGCGTCTCGATGCGCTGCGCCTGATCGTCGTAACGCACCAGTAAGCAGGTGAGGCTGACATGCTGATGGAACCCTACAATCCGCCGTCCGAACCCTGGCTGCATATTCTGTATCAGGATGCGCACATTATGGTGGTCAACAAACCGAGCGGATTGCTGTCGGTGCCGGGCCGGCTGGAGGAGCACAGGGATAGCGTGATGACGCGCATCCAGCGTGATTTTCCGCAGGCGGAATCGGTGCATCGGCTCGATATGGCGACCAGCGGCGTGATTGTGGTGGCGCTGAACAAGGCGGCAGAGCGCGAGCTGAAGCGTCAGTTTCGCGAGCGTGAGCCGTCAAAGCACTATGTGGCGCGCGTCTGGGGCCATCCGGCAGCGGAAAAGGGCCTGATCGATCTGCCGCTGATTTGTGACTGGCCGAACCGGCCAAAGCAGATGGTAAGTCACGAACTGGGAAAACCGGCTCAGACGGAGTATGAAGTGCTGGAGTATGCCGCCGATAACAGCGCGCGCGTGCTGCTGAAGCCCATTACCGGTCGCTCACATCAGCTGCGCGTGCATCTGCTGGCGCTGGGACATCCGATCCTCGGCGATCGTTTCTATGCACATGAGGCGGCGCTGGCGATGGCAGCCCGTCTGCAGCTGCATGCGGAGTCGCTGACCATTACCCATCCGGCATTTGGCAGCAGCATGACGTTTCGTCAGCCAGCGGAGTTCTGACCTGCGTCACCCCGCCCTCTTTCCGGTCAAAAGGGCGGGATGGCCGGGCTATTTAAACCCTTTCTCTTTGCGGATCAGGTCGTACGCGGCCTGAATCTCCTGCGCTTTCTGTTTCGCCATCTCCATCATTTCCGGCGGCAGGCCTTTTGCCACCAGCTTATCGGGATGATGTTCACTCATCAGCTTGCGATAAGCGCGTTTAATGGTGGTGTTATCATCACTGCTTTTCACGCCCAGTACGCTGCAGGCGTCTTCCAGCGTGGGTCCGCGCTTCGCCTGCTGCCAGCCGCCGCCTGAGGCACCCGCGCCGCCAAACTGCTGGCCGCCTTCCATCATGCGCAGAAACTGATCGAACTGCTGGCGCGAGATCCCCAGCTCTTCGGCAATCACATACAGCACCTGCCGCTCATTCGGATGCAGAGAACCATCCGCAAATGCCGCCTGAATCTGAATTTCCAGAAACATCCGAATCAGATCGAAGCGGCCAAAACAGGCGCTGCGCAGCTCACGCAGTTTGTTACGTAGCGGATAGTCGCTCTGCTTGCCTTCACGAAAGGCGCGCTGCGCGGCAGTACGCGCTTCTCCATGCAGCTGCATACGATCCATAAACAGCGACGCAATCTGAATATCCGCTTCGGTGACGCGCCCTTTTGATTTGGTCAGATGTCCCATGACCTGAAACGTCGTGCTGAAAAACAGCATCTGCCGCGACTGATTATTGGCAAAATATCCCTGCCCTTTTACGCTGCGCACTTTATCAATCAGATGACCAATGATCAGACCCAGGACAATGCCCCAGAACCCCGCGCCTGACATCACGCCAAGCGCAAGACCAATAACTTTTCCCCAGTAGCGCATAAACTCCTCAATTCGCCATGCTTGTGGCTGAAAATTGCATTATCATACCTGTCATTTATCTCCGCGCCTAACGGCAACGCAGACAGAAAAGGATTAACGCTGGCACTACGCCGGGCGGTAAGTTAGTCTCTGTCCGGATTGTCGGCATGATGCCAGTGTCCATGGAATTATCGAAACCGCGTATGAAAAAACGTATACCTACCCTGCTGGCAACCATGATTGGTGCCGCACTTTATAGTCAGCACGCGCTGGCCGACGATTTGATGTCGCAGTGTATGCTGGGCGTGCCAAGCTACAACCGCCCGGTTATCAATGGTGACGCTAACTCCCTGCCGGTAACCATCAATTCCGATTCGGCAAAAGGCAATTATCCGGATGATGCAGTATTCACCGGTAATGTCGATGTGCAGCAGGGTAACAGCCGTCTGCGCGCTGACGAAATGCAGCTGCATCAGCGTCAGCAGGAGGGCCAGACCGCGCCGGTACGCACCGTGGATGCGTTGGGTAATGTGCACTATGACGATAATCAGGTCATCCTGAAAGGTCCGAAAGCCTGGTCCAATCTGAATACCAAAGACACCAACGTCTGGAACGGTAACTACCAGATGGTGGGACGTCAGGGACGCGGTGATGCCGACCAGATGAAGCTGCGTGGCAATAACCGGTATACCATCCTCGAAAATGGCACCTTTACCTCCTGTCTGCCGGGCTCTAACAGCTGGAGCGTGGTGGGATCAGAGGTGATCCAGGATCGTCAAGAAGAGGTGGCGGAGATCTGGAACGCGCGCTTTAAACTCGGCAATGTGCCGGTGTTTTACAGCCCTTATCTGCAGCTGCCGATCGGCGATCGTCGTCGTTCCGGTTTCCTGATCCCGAATGCGAAATATGGCAGTAATAACGGCTTCGAATTTATGCTGCCGTACTACTGGAATATTGCGCCGCAGGCGGATGCCACGCTGACGCCACACTATATGAGCAAGCGCGGTACGCAGCTGCAAACGGAGTTCCGTTACCTTACGGTGTTTGGCGCCGGCCTGATGGAGCTGGATTACCTGCCGTCCGATAAGCAGTATGAAAAAGATCGCGCGGCGCGCTCTTCTATTGAAGACGATCAGGACTCCAAACGCTGGCTCTTCTTCTGGCGCCATTCAGGCGTTTACGATCAGCACTGGCGCTTTGCGGCGGATTATACCAAGGTCAGCGATCCCTACTATTTCAACGATATCGACTCGAAATATTACAGCTCGACCAATAACTATGCGACGCAGAAATTCAGCATCGGCTACGCGGATACCAACTGGGATGCGACGCTCTCGACCAAAGATTTCCAGGTCTTCGGCAATACCAGCTCTGCCAACGTCTACCGTGCTGCGCCGCAGCTTGACGTTAACGCCTACCAGAATGATATCGGTCCGTTTGATGGCCGCGTCTATGCACAGGCGGTGAAGTTTACCAACGTCAGCAACCGGATGCCGGAAGCGACGCGTCTGCACATTGAGCCGACGCTGAATCTGCCGCTCTCCAACGGCTGGGCCAGTCTCGATACCGAAGCAAAACTGCTGGCTACGCACTATCAGCAGGACAATATCGAAAGCTATAACACCCGCTTTAATCCTGACGCCACAAACAATAACAGCAGACGGCTGAAAGATTCCGTAAACCGTACGCTGCCGCAGTTTAAAGTAGATGGCCGTCTGGTATTTGATCGCGATATGGACTGGTCGCAGGGCTATACCCAGACGCTGGAGCCGCGCGTTCAGTATCTCTATATTCCGTATCGCGATCAGAGCAACATCTATCCTTACGACTCTACGCTGCTGCAGACCGACTATACCGGCCTGTTCCGCGATCGCACCTATAGCGGTCTCGATCGCATCGCCTCCTCGAATGAAGTGGCAAGTGGCGTAACAACACGCATTTATGACAACGATCTGGTTGAACGTTTTAACGTTTCTGTAGGTCAAATCTACTCGTTTACTCCGTCGCGTACCGGCGTAAACCAGACAAATAAAGAAGATGATACCGGCAGCCTGGTATGGGCTGGCGACACGTACTGGAAAATCAGCGATCGCTGGAACGTGCGTGGCGGACTGCAGTATGACACCCGTCTCGACAACGTTTCACAGGGTAATACGGTACTGGAGTATCGCCGTGATGCCGATCGCATGCTGCAGCTGAGCTATCGCTACAGCAGCCCGGAATATGTCGCGCAGGCGCGTAACAACGCCAGCCTGATCAACAATCCGATTTATAAAAATGGCATTTCGCAGGTCGGTGCAACCGGCAGCGTACCGATTGCCGATGCCTGGTCGCTGGTGGGGGCATACTACTATGATACCCGCAACAGCCGTCCGGCAGAGCAGCTGGTAGGCGTGCAGTACAGCTCCTGCTGCTACGCTATTCGTCTGGGTTACGAGCGCAAGATTAACGGCTGGGAAAACAACGACAGTAAATATGACAACCAAATCTCATTCAACATTGAGCTGCGTGGCCTGAGTTCCAACTACGGCTTAGGCACTAATGAAATGCTGCGTCAGGGCATTATTCCCTATCAGCGCGCATTCTGATGTTGTGATGTTTGACAGGCGATCCCGCAGTGCGGAAACAATAATGGATAAAGTATGAAGAACTGGAGAATGCTGATTCTGGGTGCGGCGATGTCGGCCGGCACCGCTTTCGCAGCCCCACAGGTAGTTGATAAAGTCGCCGCCGTCGTGAACAACGGCGTGGTGCTGGAAAGTGACGTCGATAACATGATGCGCACGGTAAAATCCCAGGCGCAGCAGGCGGGTCAGCAGCTGCCTGAGGATCGTACGTTGCGTCATCAGATCCTTGAGCGTCAGGTCATGGATAACATTATTCTGCAGATGGGTGAAAAAGCGGGCCTGCAGATCAGCGATCAGCAGCTGGATCAGGCGATCCAGAACATCGCTGCGCAGAACCGTATGAGCATCGATCAGCTGCGCAGTCGCCTCGCCTATGACGGCATGAACTACAGCGACTACCGTGCACAGATCCGTAAAGAGATGCTGATCTCTGAAGTACGTAACAATGAAGTGCGTCGTCGCGTCACCATTCTGCCGCAGGAAGTTGATACGCTGGCGAAGCAGATTGGTTCACAGAACTCGCAGGGCACCGAGCTGAATATCAGTCAGATTCTGCTGCCGCTGCCGGAAAATCCGACGCAGCAGCAGGTTGACGATCAGGAAGCGCTGGCACGTCAGCTGGTGGGCGAGATCAAAGGCGGTGCCGATTTCGGTAAGCTGGCGGTGACCTACTCAGCCGATCCACAGGCGCTGAAAGGCGGCAACATGGGCTGGGGCAAAATTGAAGAGCTGCCGACGCTGTTCTCACAGGCGCTGAGCAGCGCGAAAAAAGGCGATGTGGTCGGTCCGATTCGTTCCGGCGTGGGCTTCCATATCCTCAAAGTCAACGATCTGCGCGGTGAGAGCAAGAATATCTCGGTCACTGAGGTACACGCCCGCCATATTCTGCTGAAGCCATCACCGATCCTGAGCGACGATCAGGCGCGTGAAAAAATTACGCAGCTTGCCGCTGACATCAAAAGCGGAAAAACCACTTTTGCCGCTGCCGCCAAACAGTTCTCTGACGATCCGGGCTCTGCTAACCAGGGCGGCGATCTTGGCTGGGCATCACCCGACATCTACGATCCCGCTTTCCGCGACGCGCTGCTGAAGCTGCAGAAAGGTCAGGTCAGCGCACCGGTTCACTCTTCATTTGGCTGGCATCTGATTCAGCTGCTGGATACGCGCCAGGTGGATAAAACCGATGCGGCGCAGAAAGAGCGCGCCTATCGCCTGCTGTTCAACCGTAAGTTTGCAGAAGAAGCGCAGACCTGGATGCAGGAGCAGCGCGCCAGCGCCTACGTGAAGATCCTTGATGGCAACTGATAGCTATCGCGTTGCGATCACGCCCGGCGAACCCGCCGGGATTGGTCCCGATCTCACGGTGCAGCTGGCGCAGCGCAACTGGCCGGTTGAACTGGTGGTCTGTGCTGACGGCGAGGTGCTGCGGCAGCGTGCCGCGCAGCTTGGCCTGCCGCTAACCCTGCAGCCGTGGCAGCCTGATCGCGCACCGCAGCCGCAGCAGGCGGGTACCCTGACGCTGCTGCAGATTGATACAGCGCAGCCGGTGGTACCGGGTCAGCTCTGCGTGGCTAACGGTGCCTATGTCCTGGAGACGCTGGCGCGCGCCTGTGACGGTGCGCTTCGGGGCGAGTTTGCGGCGCTGATCACCGGGCCGGTACACAAAGGCGTCATCAACGACGCCGGCATTCCGTTTACCGGCCATACCGAATTTTTCGCCGATCGCGCCGGTGGCGACCGCGTGGTCATGATGCTGGCAACCGAGTCACTGCGCGTGGCGCTGGCAACCACCCATCTGCCGCTGAAAGATGTCTCTGCCGCCATCACGCGCGAGAGCCTTCATGAGGTCATCACCATTCTGCATCAGGATTTGCAGCAGAAGTTTGGCCTGGCGCAGCCGCATATCTTTGTCTGCGGTCTTAATCCGCACGCAGGCGAAGGCGGGCATATGGGGCGTGAAGAGATTGACACCATTACGCCAGCGCTGGATGCGCTGCGTCAGCAGGGCATTCGTCTGACGGGGCCACTGCCGGCCGATACGCTGTTTCAGCCCAAGTATCTGCAACATGCCGATGCGGTGCTGGCGATGTATCATGACCAGGGATTGCCGGTCCTTAAATATCAGGGTTTTGGTCGGGCGGTGAATATCACCCTGGGCCTGCCTTTTATCCGAACCTCTGTCGATCACGGTACCGCGCTGGAACTGGCCGGTCTTGGGCAGGCAGAGCCGGGCAGCTTTATCACGGCGCTTAATCTCGCCATCACTATGATCAAGAGCAGTAATGAATAATCGCGTCCATCAGGGGCATTACGCCCGTAAACGTTTCGGGCAGAACTTCCTGAACGATCAGTACATTATCGATAGCATCGTCTCTGCTATTCATCCGCAAAAGCAGGAGGCGCTGGTTGAGATCGGTCCCGGTCTCGGTGCCCTGACCGAGCCGGTAGGCGAACGCCTGGACGCGCTGACCGTCGTTGAGCTGGATCGCGATCTGGCGGCTCGTCTGCAGACGCATCCGTTCCTCGGTCCCAAGCTGACCATTTATCAGCAGGATGCGATGACCTTTGATTTTGCTGCGCTGGCGCAGGAGAAAGGTCAGCCGCTGCGCGTGTTCGGCAACCTGCCCTACAACATCTCCACGCCGCTGATGTTTCATCTTTTCAGCTATACTGGTTCGATCAAAGATATGCACTTCATGCTGCAGAAAGAGGTGGTTAACCGTCTGGTTGCCGGCCCGGGCAGTAAAGCATATGGTCGTCTCAGCGTGATGGCGCAATATTACTGCCAGGTGATCCCGGTTCTTGAAGTGCCGCCGCAGTCGTTTACGCCGCCACCTAAAGTGGATTCTGCCGTGGTGCGACTGGTGCCTTATGCACAGCCGCCTTACCCGGTCAGTGATGTTAAGATCCTGAGCCGCATTACCACCGAGGCTTTTGGTCAGCGCCGCAAAACGTTGCGCAACAGCCTGGGCCATCTGGTTGCGGCGGGTGCGCTGGAAGAGTTAAATATTGATACCTCGCTGCGTGCTGAAAACGTCAGCGTTGCGCAGTATTGTCAGCTGGCAAACTGGCTGGGTAACCATCAGGCAAAAACAGCGGAGAACTAAGTGCATGAGTGATATGGCGCGCGTCTGTGTTCAGGTACTGAGTCAGTATGTGGAATCGCAATCCTCACCGGACGAGGATCGCTACGTGTTTGCCTATACCATCACTATCCGCAATCCCGGGCGCACGCGCGTTCAGCTGCGCAGCCGCTACTGGCTGATCACCAACGGCAACGGCCGCGAAACGGAAGTTCAGGGCGATGGCGTAGTAGGCGAGCAGCCGTTTATCGAACCGGGTGGCGAATACCAGTATACCAGCGGGGCGATTCTGGAAACGCCGATGGGCACCATGCAGGGCCACTACGTTATGATCGATGAAGAGGGCAGCGCCTTTAACGTCGATATCCCGGTGTTTCGCCTCGCCGTGCAAACCCACATTCACTGATCTCCCCCGCCCGGCTCGTCCGGGCGGCGCGTTTTACCGGACTGATATCATGAGTACATATCTGATTGGCGATATCCACGGCTGTTACGATGAGCTGCGCGCGCTGCTGGCGCAGGTAAGCTTTGATCCGCAGCAGGATGAACTCTGGCTGACCGGCGACCTTGTGGCGCGCGGTCCCGGTTCACTTGATGTGCTGCGCTACGTAAAATCACTGGGTGACAGCGTACGCATGGTGCTGGGTAATCATGACCTGCACCTGCTGGCGGTTTTCGCCGGCATCAGCCGTAATAAACCGAAAGACCGTCTGACGCCGCTGCTGGAGGCGGACGATGCTGATGCGCTGATCAACTGGCTGCGGCGCCAGCCGCTGCTGCAGGTGGATGAAGAGAAAAAGCTCGTCATGGCGCATGCCGGCATTACCCCGCAGTGGGATCTCGCGACGGCAAAAGCGTGCGCGCGTGAAGTAGAAGCGGTGCTCTCCAGCGACAGCTATCCGCTGTTTCTGGACGCCATGTATGGCGATATGCCCAACAACTGGACACCGGAGCTGAGCGGCCTGGCGCGCCTGCGATTCAGTACGAATGCCCTGACGCGCATGCGTTTCTGCTTCCCTAACGGCCAGCTGGATATGATCTGCAAAGAGGCGCCCGACTCCGCTCCGCCGCCGCTGCGGCCCTGGTTCAACGTGCCGGGTAAAATGGGCAGCGACTACACGCAGATTTTCGGCCACTGGGCCTCCCTTGAAGGCAAAGGCACACCCGAACACGTTATTGGTCTGGATACCGGTTGCTGCTGGGGCGGCACGCTGACGCTGCTGCACTGGGAAACACAGCAATATTATGTGCAGCGCTCCCGGCGTGAAGCCGTACTGGCCGCTGAAGGCGCCGCCGCGACTCCTCCGCTGAGCAACAATCCATAAAAAAAGCCCCGCGATATCAGCGGGGCTTTTGCGCAGGGCGCGCATTTATGCACGCCTGGCAGGGATCAATTAACGACGACGATCCAGGATCTCAAAGCAGTAGCTGTGCGAATTTTGCGCATCCGCATCGTGGAACTCGCTGAACGTCGACTGCCACTCATCTGGCTCGTAATCAGGGAACTGCGTGTCCCCTTCCACTTCAGCATCAATGTGCGTCAGGTAAAGACGATCGGCGCGGGGCAACATCTGCTCATAGATACGGCCGCCGCCAATCACCATAATCTCTTCTGCGTCACCGGCTGCCTCGATTGCCGCTTCCGGTGAAGTAACCCAGGTCACCCCCTCGTGCGTACCGGGCTGGCTGCTGACCACAATATTGAGCCGGCCTGGCAGCGGACGGCCAATCGATTCAAAGGTCAGACGCCCCATGATCACCGGTTTATTCAGCGTAGTGCGTTTGAACCAGGCGAGATCGGCGGGTAAATGCCACGGCATGGCGTTTTCCATACCAATAATGCGATCCGCAGCCAGTGCTGCGATCAGACTAATCATGATTAAAAACCTGCTGGAAAAAATTGGCGCAATGATACGTAAAGGCGAAAGTTTCGTCGATAGGCCAGCCGTGCTATTTGCGTAAAGCTCTTTTGCCGCCAGATTCAGGCTGCCGGGCAGAGCTTTACACCGACTTTACTGCGATTAACGGAGAGAGCCGCCATATTCGACTGCGCAGCTGGCACAACTCAGCGGCATTAGCGGCAGGATTTCAGAAAGAGTGTAAAGAAAAGCGCACTGAGCGGCTCCGCGGGGAGCCGCTGCACTCATCAGAAGTCGTAACGCAGACGGACCAGGTTCACGTTGCCCAGCGCCTTGCTGGTATCGGAGGTGATGACATATTCATAATCAACGCGGAAGCCGTAGTCGAGCTGCGCACTGATGCCCATGCCATTATCGATACGCTTATAGTGGCGTCCGTTGACGAACTCCAGGCGATCGCCCATCACGTAAGGCTGAAGGGTTTTCACCGCGTACTGGCCTATAGCAAATTTATAACCGGCAAAATACTCGATGCCCCACGCGTCATCCGCAAAGTAGTTTGTTGCGCTCTTCAGGCGGGTTGGCGCAAAGTTCTGATACCAGCCGGCGCCTGCCGCCAGCGTCCAGCTATCCGGCGTCCAGCTGACCGAGGTGCCCCAGATATTCTGATCGTAGCGCTCGCTGTCGCCGTTGCCCGGATTGCGTACGGTGGCACGGGTATAATTCCACGCGGTTCCCCACGCCAGCTCATCGCTGATGTGATAGTTGACACCCAGCGATCCGCCGCCGTTGCGCTTGTAGCGCAGGCCGTTACCCGGCAGATATTCGGTATCCTCAAACAGATAAGAGGCGTACAGATCGGCGGCGCCGGCACGGGTTTTATACTTCAGCATTTTGCGCGAGCGATAGCTGCCGTCGTAATCGCCGTTGATACCGACGCCGGAACCCTGGGCCAGCATGTCGTAATCCCAGATATCGGTTTTTGCGCCAACCACATCGTAATAGACGCTGTTTTGCTGACCAAAATAGAGTTCGCCGAGGCTGGCACTTTTAAAACCGGTATAGAGCTGACGACGTGAGGTATCGCGTGCGCCGCTGGCATAGTGATGGTCCCAGCCCCACCACGCCGGGAAGTTAACGCCCAGCTCGTAGTAGCCTACCCAGCTCAGATCTTCTGCGATCGCGTAGTCTGCGCCAAAGCGGAAGCGCGAGCCGCCGTCGTAGCCATTACGCTTGTAGGATGTGTCATTTACGCCATTCTGATGCATAAACTGCGGGCGAATACTGCCGCCCACTTTAAAGCCAAGGCGATCGAACGCATTGTTCGCCTGCGGGTCCTGCTTCAGCAGAGTAATTTCAGCCTGGCTGGCGAGCGGCGCAGCCATAAGTAACGCAGCCACTGCGCTAAGAGTCAAAGCACGCATGTTCATTTTATATTTTCCGGTGAAGGTAAAGGCTCTATGGTTGAGCGCGCCAGATAGTAAGGCGCCCTCACCGGATCGCGGGTTATAATTTTGTGCGAAAAATCTTAAAGAGAGAGACAGCAGCACCAATAGCTAAAAGTTAAGCCAAATCAGCAGGTTTGCTACGGCTGTTCTGTTTCAGGCAAAAAAAACGGCCCCATACGGGGCCGCTGTCTCTTACGGACGCTGCGCTTATTTGCCTTTCAGCTGCGCATGCATCTCCTGCACTGAAATCACTTTCTCAGTGGGATCTGCATTCAGGGCCATCGCCGTCGCGAAGCCGCCGTTCAGCGTGGTGTCATAATGCACTTTATACTGCAGCGCGCTGCGGCGAATCAGCTTAGAGTCTTCAATCGCCTGACGTCCCGCCGTGGTGTTAACAATATAGGTGTATTCACCGTTCTTCAGGCGATCCTGAATATGCGGGCGTCCCTCATGCACCTTATTGACCAGGCGTGGATTGATACCGGCTTCACCCAGCACCACCGCCGTACCGTGGGTAGCGTCCAGCTCAAAGCCAAACTTCTGCAGCTTAGCCGCCAGATCGACGATGCGCTTTTTATCGCCTTCACGCACCGAGAGCAGCGCACGACCGCTTTTCTTCATGTTGCTCTGCGCGCCCAGCATCGCTTTACCAAAGGCTTCAGCAAAGGTACGGCCGACGCCCATCACCTCACCGGTGGAGCGCATTTCCGGCCCCAGAATCGGATCGACGCCCGGGAATTTATTAAACGGCAGCACCACCTCTTTCACCGAGTAGTAAGGCGGAATGACCTCTTCCGTCACGCCCTGCTCCAGCAGGGTTTTGCCCGCCATGACGCGCGCCGCCACTTTGGCCAGCGGTACGCCGGTAGCCTTGGAGACAAAGGGAACGGTACGTGCCGCACGCGGATTCACCTCAATCAGGTAAACCTCGTTATCTTTGACCGCAAACTGCACGTTCATCAGACCGCGTACGTTAAGTTCAAACGCCAGCTTCTCAACCTGCTGACGCATCACGTTCTGGATCTCGCTGCTCAGCGTATAGGCTGGCAGGGAACAGGCTGAGTCGCCGGAGTGAACACCCGCCTGCTCAATGTGTTCCATGATGCCGCCAATCAGTACTCGCTCGCCGTCGCAGATGGCATCCACATCGACTTCTACCGCATCATCCAGGAAGCGATCCAGCAGCACCGGCGCATCGTTAGAGACGGATACCGCAGTCTGGAAATAGCGCTTAAGATCCACTTCGTCATAGACGATTTCCATCGCACGGCCGCCCAGTACATAGGAAGGACGCACCACCAGCGGATAACCGATACCGGCAGCTTTCTCTACCGCCTGCTCCAGCGTGGCAACCGTGGCGTTAGCGGGCTGTTTCAGTTTCAGACGCTCCACCGCCTGCTGGAAACGCTCGCGGTCTTCAGCGCGGTCAATCGCGTCCGGGCTGGTACCGATAACCGGTACACCCGCTGCTTCGAGCGCACGCGCCAGTTTCAGCGGCGTCTGGCCACCATACTGCACGATAACGCCTTTTGGCTGCTCAATCCGTACAATCTCTAGCACATCTTCCAGCGTAACCGGCTCAAAGTAGAGGCGATCGGAGGTGTCATAGTCGGTTGAGACCGTTTCCGGGTTGCAGTTAACCATGATGGTTTCATAACCATCTTCACGCAGCGCCAGCGATGCATGGACGCAGCAGTAGTCAAACTCGATACCCTGGCCGATACGGTTTGGTCCGCCGCCCAGCACCATGATTTTGTCACGATCCTGATTCGGGTTCGCTTCGCACTCCTCCTCATAGGTGGAATACATATAGGCGGTATCCGTCGAGAACTCAGCGGCACAGGTATCCACCCGCTTATAGACCGGATGCAGATTGTACTGCTGACGCAGCTTGCGGATTTCGCTTTCTGCCACACCCGCCAGCGCTGCCAGACGCGCATCGGCAAAGCCTTTACGCTTCAGCGCACGCAGGAAACCGGCATCCAGTGCGTTAACGCCTTCACGTGCAACCTGCTCTTCCAGCCGCACCAGCTCTTCAATCTGTACCAGGAACCAGCGATCGATGTTGGTGAGATTAAATACGCCATCCACCGACATACCGGCACGAAACGCGTCAGCAACATACCAGATGCGGTCCGAGCCGGCGTCTTTCAGCTCGCGGCGGATGCGGGTCAGCGCATCGGCGTCATCCAGATCCACTTTTGGATCAAAGCCGTTAGCACCGACTTCAAGGCCGCGCAGCGCTTTCTGCATCGACTCCTGGAAGGTACGGCCAATCGCCATCACCTCACCCACTGATTTCATCTGTGTCGTGAGGCGATCGTTGGCACCCGCAAACTTCTCAAAGTTAAAGCGCGGGATTTTGGTCACGACATAGTCAATTGAGGGCTCAAACGACGCCGGCGTGCGGCCGCCGGTGATGTCGTTCATCAGCTCATCGAGCGTAAAGCCCACCGCCAGCTTAGCCGCGACTTTAGCAATCGGGAACCCGGTAGCTTTGGACGCCAGCGCGGAGGAGCGCGACACGCGCGGGTTCATTTCGATGACAATCAGACGCCCATCTTTCGGGTTGACCGAGAACTGAACGTTAGAGCCGCCGGTTTCAACACCGATCTCACGCAGCACCGCCAGCGAGGCGTTACGCATGATTTGATACTCTTTGTCGGTCAGCGTCTGCGCTGGTGCTACGGTGATGGAGTCGCCGGTGTGAATGCCCATGGCGTCGAAGTTTTCAATTGAACAGACGATGATGCAGTTATCATTTTTATCGCGCACCACCTCCATCTCATACTCTTTCCAGCCAATCAGCGACTCATCTATCAGCAGCTCGTTGGTCGGGGAGAGGTCGAGGCCGCGTTCACAAATCTCTTCAAACTCTTCGCGGTTGTAAGCGATACCGCCGCCGGTGCCGCCCATGGTAAAGGAGGGACGAATAATGCACGGGAAACCGACCTCCTCCGCAACCTTCAGCGCCTCTTCCATCGTATGGGCGATACCCGAACGGGCGGTATCGAGACCGATGCTTTTCATCGCCACGTCAAAGCGACGGCGATCTTCAGCTTTATCGATAGCGTCAGCCGTGGCGCCAATCATGGTCACGCCAAACTCTTCCAGCACGCCCTGGCGCTCCAGCTCCAGCGCGCAGTTCAGCGCGGTCTGCCCGCCCATGGTAGGCAGTACCGCATCCGGGCGCTCTTTTTCGATGATTTTGCGCACCACTTCCCAGTGAATTGGCTCAATATAAGTCGCGTCAGCCATTTCCGGGTCGGTCATGATGGTCGCCGGGTTGGAGTTAACCAGAATGACGCGATAGCCCTCTTCACGCAGCGCTTTACACGCCTGTGCGCCCGAGTAGTCAAATTCACACGCCTGACCGATAACGATCGGGCCAGCGCCAAGGATCAGGATAGATTTTATGTCAGTACGTTTTGGCATCGGAGGCTCCTGATTACTTCGCGTTTGAACGGTAGGCTTCAATCAGTTCGATAAAGTGATCGAACAGCGGCGCCGCATCGTGCGGGCCAGGACTCGCTTCCGGATGTCCCTGGAAGCTGAAAGCGGGTTTATCGGTACGATGAATACCCTGCACGGTCTGGTCAAACAGCGACACATGCGTCACGCGCAGATTGGCCGGTATCTGGCTCTCATCGACGGCAAAACCGTGGTTCTGTGCGGTGATCATCACAGTATTGTTATCGAGATCTTTTACCGGATGGTTGCCGCCGTGGTGACCCAGCTTCATCTTGACAGTTTTTGCACCGCTGGCCAGCGCCAGCAGCTGATGACCCAGGCAGATACCAAATACCGGGATTTCTGTCTCCAGAAACGCCTGAATCGCGCGGATTGCATAGTCGCACGGCTCCGGATCGCCCGGGCCATTAGAGAGAAAAATGCCGTCCGGATTAAGTGCCAGCACCTCTTCTGCCGGCGTCTGCGCCGGTACCACCGTCAGGCGGCAGCCGCGATCCACCAGCATACGCAGAATGTTGCGCTTGGCGCCNCATAGGCGACCACGTGGTAAGGCAGTGCGTCAGCGGACTGCTGCTCAGGCAGGCCATCCTGCAGCGTCCAGCTCCCCTGCTGCCACGTGTAAGTCTCCGTGGTAGCCACTTCTTTCGCCAGATCCATACCTTTCAGCCCCGGGAACGCCTGCGCTTTCTGCAGCGCCAGCGCGGCGTCCGGTGCGTCACCCGCAATGATGCAGCCGTTCAGCGCGCCCTTTTCACGCAGCAGACGCGTCAGCTTACGCGTATCGATATCAGCGATGCCGACAATATTATTGCGCTGCAGCCAGGCAGAAAGGCTCTCTTCACTGCGGAAGTTGCTGGTAATCAGTGGCAGGTCGCGGATCACCAGGCCCTGAGCGTGAATCTGGTTTGATTCATCATCTGCGATATTGACGCCAACGTTGCCGATGTGGGGATAAGTAAGAGTAACAATCTGGCGGGAATAGGAGGGATCAGTAAGGATTTCTTGATAACCGGTCATTGACGTGTTGAAAACGACCTCACCCACTGCCGAACCCGTAGCCCCGATGGCCCGACCGTGGAATTGGGTTCCGTCTTCCAGAACCAAGAGCGCTGACTTAATCAAAACATCCTCCAGGGAATAAACAGTCACAATATATGCATATTAATTCATAATGCTGGCCTGAATCAATGCAAAAACCGCCTGACTGCTCGATTTTTGGCAAATTGCGCGCATTCTAATGATCACCTCTGCTGATGTCTACCCGGAGAGGCTGTTTTTTTATCTTTTTCGGAGGCTATAACATAAATACAGTACAAACAGGTCAAAAGCAGCATCTTAGCGAGGTGATTAATCGGTTGCCTGCTCACCATAAACGCCAAATGAGGGAAGTCAGGGAAAATTTTTGACCAAATGGTCAAATTTAACCTTACAGGCTGATAAAAAGATGAGTTAACTTGAAAATAAAGCCATTACGAAGATATTTTATAACGAAAAGGTTATTTTGACAAAAATAAAGGGCAATAAGAATATTGCCCTGCCAATCAATGCACTAGCGACTGAAAAACCACATCACGATGGCTCACAACAATCAATTTCTTGCTAAATTAAGCACGTCTCGCATGTCATAAAGACCACTTTTACGCGACTCAACCCATACAGCAGCCCGGACGGCACCTTTTGCAAAGGTCATCCGGCTTGAAGCCTTATGGCTAATCTCTATCCGTTCGCCGATATCAGCAAACAGAGCAGTATGCTCACCAATGATATCGCCGGCGCGCACCGTGGCAAAACCGATAGTGTGCGGTTTGCGCTCACCGGTATGGCCTTCACGCGCGTAAACCGCATGATCCTCCAGCTTCCACTCCATGGCGTCCGCAATGGCTTCACCCATTGCCAGCGCGGTTCCTGAGGGCGCATCAACTTTATGGCGATGGTGCGCCTCAACGATCTCAATATCCGCATACTCTCCCATCACTGAGGCCGCCTGCTGCAGCAGATTCAGCATCAGGTTGACGCCAACGCTGAAGTTGGCAGCGAACACAATGCCGATCTCCTCTGCCGCTGCACGAATTGCGGCTTTTCCGGCGTCATCAAAACCGGTTGTGCCAATCACCATCGCCTTTTGATGCTGGCGGCAAAAGGCCAGATACTCCAGCGTGCCTTCCGGACGCGTGAAGTCGATCAGCACATCGAAATCGTTCACTACCTTTAGCAAATCATCGGTGACGGTGACGCCGGTTTTACCGATGCCCGCCAGCTCACCCGCGTCTGTACCCAGCAGTGAAGAGCCGCTGCGCGCCAGCGCAGCGCCCACCGCCACGCCTTCCGCCTGATGCGCGGCCTGAATCAGATTACGTCCCATGCGGCCCGGCGCACCAACAATAGCTAAGCGGATATCACTCATATTTATTCATTCCTGATACAAAACTATGCATGCAAAGCGTAAACAGGTTAACCATCAGCTAACCGTCACGCCACAATAAAAAAGGGATATAAGAATTTCAGGACAGCGATAAAACATTATCAGTAAAAGCAATCCCGGCGGCTGGTTGTGACGAGGCACGCAGCCGTACATAAAGAAAAGGCCGAACAATGTCGGCCTGATACGGTAGCAAAGGTTAAGCGCTTACTGCACGTTGCGCACGTCAACGCGCAGCTCTTTTGGCACTTCGAATACGATATTTTCCTCGCGGCCAATCAGCTCAATGGCCGCTTCACCACCGAGTTCGCGCAGGCGCTGGATCACCTGCTGTACCAGAATATCGGGCGCAGAAGCCCCTGCCGTCACGCCAATACACTCTACGCCGGTTACCCACTCCTCCTGAATATCGTCCGCGGAGTCGATAAGCTTCGCCAGCTTGCCTGCGCGCTGCGCCAGTTCAGCCAGCCGGTTAGAGTTAGAGGAGTTTTTTGAGCCCACCACCAGCACCACTTCAGCATCCTGTGCCAGCACGCGCACCGCTTCCTGCCGGTTGGTGGTGGCATAGCAGATGTCATCTTTGCGCGGGCCGATAATGGCCGGGAAGCGCTGACGTAAAGCGTCAATGACGTCAGAGGTGTCATCAACTGACAGGGTAGTCTGCGTCATAAAGCAGAGGTTGTTCTCATCTTTGACGGTCAGCTTAAACACATCTTCCGGTGATTCCACCAGATACATGCCGCCATTAGGGTTGCTGTATTGCCCCATAGTGCCTTCCACTTCAGGATGACCGGCGTGACCAATCAGGATCGCCTCAACCCCTTTACGGCTGGCACGCGCCACTTCCATATGGACTTTCGTTACCAGCGGACAGGTGGCATCAAACAGCATGGTCAGATTGCGCGCTTTTGCCTCAGCGCGTACCGCCTGTGACACACCGTGCGCTGAGAAGATCAGAATGGCACCATCCGGCACTTCAGCAATCTCTTCGATAAAGATCGCGCCACGCTCGCGCAGGCTGCTCACTACATAGCGATTGTGCACCACTTCATGACGCACGTAGATTGGTGCGCCATACATCTCCAGCGCCCGCTCAACGATGCTGATAGCGCGATCCACACCGGCGCAGAAACCGCGCGGGTTAGCTAACAGGATTTGCATTGTTATCCTCCAGTACCGGATCGATCTCCAGTACTTCGATATCAAACCGGACAGGCTGCCCCGCCAGCGGATGATTGAAATCCACAGTGATTGAGTCACCGGAAATTTCACGGATTACGCCAGGCATCTCGCTGCCGCCCACGCCGCTGAACAGCATAATCGCACCGATTTCCGGCTCGCCCGCGTCGATAAAGTCGCGACGCGAAAAGTACTGGATCAGATCCGGGCTGCTGGCGCCGAACGCATCTTCCGGCGCCAGGGTAAAGGCGAGCCGATCGCCCGCTTTGCGCCCCAGCAGCTCGCGCTCCAGCGCCGCCGACAGGCTGCCGTCACCCAGACGGAACAGCGCAGGCTTGCCGTTAGCACGGGTGGATTCGGCAGTAGAGCCATCCTCCAGCTTGAGCGTGAAATGCACCAGCAGCGCGCTATCGGGCTGAACTGTCTCTGTCATCGGTTACCCTTACTCTCTTTTTCATCATGCCCGTGCCTGCAGCCGTGACCGGCGTGCAGGCAGCAGACGTCAGGATGTTGCTTTTTTGCCGCTGGGGCTGAAGAATCCCTCAAGCACCACCAGCGCCGCGCCGATGCAGATGCCGCAGTCAGCGATATTGAACGTGGCGAAGTGCCAGTTACCGACATAGAAGTCGATAAAGTCGACGACAAAACCGTGCCAGGCGCGATCGAACAGGTTGCCAAGCGCACCGCCCACAATCAGCGCATACGCAATATTGCTGAGCCTGTTGCTGGCGCGGTTGCGATACATCATCACCAGCAGTGCAACCACAATGGCAATGGCAATACCGGCAAAGAACCAGCGCTGCCAGCCACCTTTGTCTGCCAGGAAACTGAACGCAGCGCCATAGTTATGCGCATAGAACAGATTCAGAAACGGCATCAGCGGCTGCGTTTCATGCAACATCATATTGTTCATGACCCACAGCTTGCTGGCCATATCGATGCCGATAACGACCAGCACCAGCCAGCTCCAGCGCAGTCCGGTAGAACTGAGTTTAGTCATCAGGCAAATTTCCGTACTTCACCGTCGCCGGCTACGTTTGAGTAACAGCGTCCGCACACGTCGGCGTGCTCCGGATTCTGGCCTATGTCGGTAGTATAGTGCCAGCAGCGCGGGCACTTCTCGCCTTCTGCTTTATGCAGAGCGATTTTCAGCCCTTTCAGCAACTCGCTCTGCTGCGCCTCATCGCTCGCCGTTGCGTAATCGGCTACCGACGCGCCGGAGGTCAGCAGCACAAAGCGCAGCTCGTCGCCAAGCGCCTGCAGCTTCGCGCCCAGTTCCGGTTCCGCATAGAGCGTGACCGTCGCTTCCAGCGCGCCACCGATGCGCTTGTCGCTGCGCGCCTGCTCGATCGCTTTGTTAACTTCGCCGCGTACTTTCAGCAGATCGGCCCAGAACGCATCGTTCATCGGCTCATCCGCTGCAAGGCCGAACAGATTGTCATACCACTCTTCAGTGAAGACATACTGCGCGCGTTCGCCCGGCAGATGGCCCCAAATCTCATCAGCGGTAAAGGACATGACAGGCGCCATCCAGCGCACCAGCGCCTCCACAATGTGCCACAGCGCGGTCTGGCAGCTGCGACGCGCCAGGCTATCGCCCTTCGCGGTGTACTGACGATCTTTAATCACATCGAGGTAGAACGACCCCATCTCAATGGAGCAGAAGTGCATCAGACGCTGCACCACTTCATGGAAATCGTAGTTTTCATAGGAGGCAACGATATCCTGCTGTGCAGCCAGCGCACGTCCTACCGCCCAGCGATCGACCACGACCATCTCTTCTGGCTTAACGCAGTCAGTGGCCGGGTTAAAGCCCGCCAGGTTAGCCAGCAGGAAGCGTGCGGTGTTACGAATACGGCGATAGCTGTCGGCTGCGCGCTTCAGGATCTCATCCGATACCGCCATTTCGCCGGAGTAGTCGGTAGAGGCGACCCACAGGCGCAGAATGTCGGCGCCAAGCTTATCCATCACATCCTGCGGTGCCACGGTATTGCCGATTGATTTCGACATTTTGCGGCCCTGACCGTCGACGGTGAAGCCGTGGGTCAGTACCTGACGGTAAGGCGCTTTGCCTTTCATCGCCGTGGAGATCATCAGCGACGACATAAACCAGCCGCGATGCTGATCGGAGCCTTCCAGATACATATCCGGCGCGTGTCCCTCAAACTCCGGACGCGCATCGACCACCGAGAAGCTGGTTGATCCGGAGTCAAACCACACATCCAGCGTATCCGGCACTTTCACGTACAGATCGGCGTCGTCACCCATCAGTTCGCGCGGATCGAGATCCCACCACGCCTGAATGCCATCCTGCTCCACGCGCTGCGCCACTTTCTCCATCAGCTCCAGCGTGTCAGGGTGCAGCTGCTCGCTCTCTTTATGCACAAACAGCGCCATAGGCACGCCCCAGGTACGCTGACGCGAGATGCACCAGTCAGGACGGTTGGCAACCATCGCTTCGATACGCGCCTGACCCCAGTCCGGGATCCACTGCACGCCTTTGATCTCTTTCAGCGACTGCGCGCGCAGCCCCTGCTGATCCATGCTGATAAACCACTGCGGCGTCGCCCGGAAGATGATTGGCGTTTTGTGACGCCAGCAGTGCGGATAGCTGTGCAGCAGCTTCTCCACGTGAAGCAGCGCGCCCTTCTCTTTCAGCAGCTCAACAATCATGTCGTTGGCTTTAAAGACATTAACGCCATCAAGCGACGGATAAGTGCCCGGCAGATAGGTACCATCTGGTGCCACCGGGTTAGCGGTCTCGATGCCATATTTCTGACCGATTACGTAGTCATCCGGGCCGTGTCCGGGCGCGGTATGCACCGCACCGGTACCCGCTTCCAGCGTCACGTGCTCACCCAGCACCACTTTCGACTGAACCTGCGTCAGGAACGGATGCTGAAACAGCTGCAGTTCCAGCGCTGCGCCCTGGCATTCACCCAGCACCTGCCACTCGCTGATGCCGGCACGCTTCATCACGCTCTCCACCAGATCTTTAGCGAGGATCAGGCTGCGGCCCTCAATCTGGACCAGCTGGTACTCAAATTCGGGATGCAGGGAGATTGCGCGGTTGGCGGGCATGGTCCACGGCGTGGTGGTCCAGATCACCAGTGAAACCGGCCCCTCTGAGGCGCTGACGCCAAAGGCTGACCGCACCGCGTCGGCATCCAGCGCGTTGAACATCACGTCGATAGACGGAGAGGTTTTGTCGTAATACTCCACTTCCGCTTCCGCCAGCGCTGAACGGCAATCCATGCACCAGTGCACCGGCTTCGCGCCTTTATGCAAATGGCCATTACCGATGATTTTACCCAGCGCACGGATGATGTTGGCTTCGGTCGTGAAGTTCATGGTCAGATAGGGTCGATCCCAGTCGCCCAGCACGCCAAGGCGGATAAAATCTTTTTTCTGTCCTTCTACCTGCTCAGCGGCATAGCTGCGGCAGGCGGCACGGAACTCCGCCGCGCTAACTTTCTCGCCCGGCTTGCCAATCATCTGCTCAACTTTGTGCTCGATCGGTAAGCCGTGACAGTCCCAGCCCGGAACATAGGGTGAGTCATACCCTGCCATGCCTTTCGACTTAACAATAATATCTTTCAGAATCTTGTTAACAGAGTGACCAATATGAATATTGCCGTTTGCGTACGGAGGGCCATCATGCAGGATGAAGGTTTTTTTCCCTTTTTTGGCGGCGCGGATGATGCCGTAGAGATTGTCATCGTACCAGCGCTGCAGCATGCCCGGTTCGCGTTTGGCCAGATCGCCACGCATCGGGAACCCCGTTTCCGGCAAATTCAGGGTAGATTTATAGTCACTCATCAGATTCTCGATTCCGTCTGTCGGTCATTAAACCGGTGTTTGTAGCCCAAAGAATTGGCGGGCTGTCACCACATCTTTTGCAATTTGTTCTTTCAGCGCATCCAGCGAGGCAAAGCGCTGTTCATCGCGGATCTTCTGTTTCAGCACCACCTCAATATGGCGGCCATAGAGATCCATATGTGTGTCGAGCAGATGAACTTCAAGCTGCTGACGTAAACCTTTTACCGTCGGGCGGGTACCGATATTGGCGACGCCTGGCACCGGCTCTGCGGTCAGACCCAGCACTTCCACGGCAAACACGCCCTTAACTGGCGTGACCGCGCGACGCAGCGGCAGATTAGCGGTCGGAAAACCGATGGTCCGGCCCAGTGCATCACCGTGCACCACGCGACCTGAAATGCTGAAGGGATGGCCAAGCAGCTGTTGCGCCTGCGCAAAATCATCCTGCGCCAGCGCCTGGCGGACAGCCGTACTGCTGATGCGCTTACCGCTGTCGCAGAAGGTCTGGGTGCTAATGACCTCAAAGCCATACTCTGCACCCGCTTTCTGTAATAACAGGAAATCCCCTTCGCGACCAGCGCCGAAGCGGAAATCATCGCCCACCGCCAGAAAGCGCACGTCGAGTTTTTCCACCAGCAGCTCGCTGATAAAACGCTGAGCCGGATAAGCGGCAAACTGACGATCAAACCGGATACAGAGCACGGCGTCGACGCCAGCACGCTGCAGCCAGCGCAGTTTTTCACGCAGCCGCGTCAGACGGGCCGGTGCTTTTTCACCCGCAAACAGCTCCAGCGGCTGCGGTTCAAACAGCATCACCACCACCGGCAGGTTGCGCTTGCGGCCCTCTGCAATCAGCTGCGCCATTAGCGCCTGATGACCGCGATGCACACCATCAAAATTACCAATGGTCAGAACGCAGCCGCGATGCTGCTGTTTCAGATTATAAATACCGCGGATTAACTTCATGGCTGACTCAAACCGGTGGAAATCGGCGGATTATACCCTTGAATAGCGCTGAGGTTAACCCGTATACACGCCTTTCCTGCGCTGAAGCGCCCTCTGGCCCGCCGCCGGGCAACAAACCACCCTACCTGCTGAAGAAATTTCTTGCGAAATACTGTATTCAGAGCGGGGTTGCTGGTAGAATCTTGCGCCATCAATTACGTAAGCGGGTGTCGTGGTTAAAACGACGCTTATTTGCACAAATCCATTGACAAAAGAAGGCGCAAAAGGCATAGTCCTCGGCCTTTGATTTGTCCATATAGAACACATTTGGGAGTTGGACCTTGGCTAATATCAAATCAGCTAAGAAACGCGCCGTAACATCTGAGAAACGTCGCAAGCATAACGCGAGCAACCGTTCTATGATGCGTACTTTCATCAAGAAAGTATACGCGGCTATCGCAACCGGCGACAAAGCTGCTGCGCAGAACGCATTCAACGAAATGCAACCAATCGTGGACCGTCAGGCTGCTAAAGGTCTGATCCACAAGAACAAAGCTGCACGCCATAAAGCAAACCTGGTGGCTCAGATCAACAAACTGGCTTAATCGCCCGTCTGTTTATCGCTTTGTAGAAAGAACCGGCGTATAGCCGGTTTTTTTATGCCTGTTATCCGCCGCTGGCAGAGTAAGAGGAGGCTGACGCCTCCTCTCCGGTTAACGCAGCTTGATCCGCAACAGCGTATAGCCAATGACGGCCGACAGCAGCGAACCGCTGAGAATACCCAGTTTTGAGAAGGTCACCAGCTCTTCATGGGCGGCGTCAAACGCCAGCGAACTGATAAAGATAGACATGGTAAAGCCGATGCCGCACAGCACGCCAATGGCCATGATATCGCGTATCGTTGTCCCGCCCGGCAGCGCTGCCAGACGCAGCTTCACGGCCAGCCAGCAGAACAGCGTAATACCCAGCGGCTTACCGATCAGCAGCCCGAGAATAATACCCAGCGGCTCCGGTGACAGCACGTCACCAAACGTGATACCACTCAGTGAAATTCCGGCGTTAGCAAACGCGAACAGCGGCAGTATCAGCCAGTTTACCCACGGCATCAGGCCGTGTGCCAGGTGTTCAGCGGGTGAGTGCCCCTCTTTCTCCTCCAGTGGTACAAAGAAGCCAACTACCACGCCCGCCAGCGTGGCGTGCACGCCCGACTTCAGCACCGCGGTCCAGAGCACAATCCCGACCAGCATATAGACGGCAATGTTACGTACGCCACAGCGGTTAAGAATGGCCAGCACCACAATGGCGGCAGCCGCCACGCTGAGCGACAGCACAGAGAGATCGCTGGTATAGAAGAGAGCGATAATCACAATGGCGCCAAGGTCGTCAATGATGGCCAGCGCCATCAGGAACACTTTCAGCGCCACGGGAACACGACTGCCAAGCAGCGCCAGGACGCCCAGGGCGAACGCAATATCGGTCGCGGTCGGGATCGCCCAGCCGTTGCGGGCAATCTCATTGTCATGGTTGAAGATCAGGAAAATCAGCGCCGGCGCAACCATACCGCCGAGGGCAGCAATGACCGGGAAAATGGCGCGATCGCGACTGGCCAGCTCGCCGCTGATTAACTCGCGTTTTACTTCCAGGCCAATCAGCAGAAAGAACAGCGCCATTAACGCATCGTTGATCCACAGCAGCAGATTCTTGCTGATATCAAGCGCGCCAAAGCGGATCTGTACCGGCTCAGCCAGGAAGCTCTGGTAGCCAGCGGCTGTTTCCGCGCTGTTCGCCAGCACCATAGCTGCGACCGCAGCCAGAATTAATACCATACCGTTGCTGGCATCGCTTTCTATAAAGCTTTTCAGCAACGTTTTGATTGAGCGGGGCTTATTCACTACTCCTCCTGAGCAAAGACAATTTGTTAAGGAGTGTAACCGCGTTAACCCTGTGATAAAAGCCGCTTACCGCGTCTTTACGCCAGTTTAAAAACAATAAAAAAGCGGAGAGTCACCTCTCCGCTTTCGTCTGCAACCCTGCTGCTGAATCAGCGCGTCAGGTCATCAAAGAACTTCTTCACACCATCAAAGAAGCTTTTTGAACGCGGGCTGTTCTTCTCACCGCTCGGACCACCAAAGCTCTCTTCCAGCTCACGCAGCAGCGCTTTCTGCTTATCGTTCAGGCTGACCGGGGTTTCCACCACCACACGACACAGCAGGTCGCCTACGGCGCCACCGCGCACTGATTTCACGCCTTTACCACGCATGCGGAACAGCTTGCCGGTCTGGGTCTCCGCAGGCACTTTCAGCTTCACGCGGCCATCCAGCGTCGGCACTTCAATCTCACCGCCCAGCGCCGCCATCGCAAAGTTGATCGGCACTTCGCAGTAGAGGTTGTTCTCTTCACGCTCAAAGATAGGGTGCTTCTTCACCGATACCTGAACGTAGAGATCGCCCGCCGGCGCGCCATGCTCGCCCGCTTCCCCTTCGCCACTCAGACGAATGCGGTCGCCGGTATCTACACCCGCCGGAATTTTTACCGACAGCGTTTTCTGACGCTCTACGCGCCCATGACCATGACAGGCGTTGCACGGATCTTTGATGACCGAGCCGCGACCGTGACAGGTCGGACACGCCTGCTGTACGGTGAAGAAACCCTGACGCATCTGTACCTGGCCTGCACCGTGGCAGGTCGGACAGGTCTGTGGCTGCGTGCCCGCTTTGGCGCCGCTGCCGTGGCAGACGTCGCACTCTTCCAGTACCGGGATGCGGATCTCTTTGGTCACGCCGCGTACCGCTTCTTCCAGCGTCAGCTCCATGTTGTAGCGTAAATCGGCACCGCGTGATGCACGCTGACGGCGACCGCCGCCAAAGATATCGCCAAATACGTCGCCAAAGATATCGCTGAAGTCTGCGCCGCCGCCGCCGAAGCCGCCACCAAAGCCGCCGCCACCGCCGCCCTGTTCAAAGGCTGCGTGACCATACTGGTCATAGGCCGCACGCTTCTGAGCATCCGTCAGAATTTCGTACGCTTCCTTCACTTCTTTAAATTTTGCTTCGGCCTCTTTGTCGCCCGGATTGCGGTCCGGGTGATATTTCATCGCCAGGCGCTTATAAGCCTTTTTGATTTCACGCTCATCAGCCGATTTTGAGACGCCTAAGATCTCGTAAAAATCACTCTTAGCCATTTTGTTCTGCCCTTAACATAGTTGCACGGGCGTGGAGAAACTCCTACGCCCGTGCTGGTTTCAACGGCTGTCAGGCCAGCCGTCGCGCCCGGTCAGGGGCAATTATTTTTTATCTTTAACTTCTTCGAACTCAGCGTCGACTACGTCATCCTGCTGCTGTGCTGACGCGTCGCCGGCGTCCGCTGCGCCTGCCTGGCCCTGCTGCTGTGCCATCTCCATCAGTTTGCCGGAGACTTCCATCAGCGCCTGCATTTTCGCTTCAATGGCCGCTTTATCTTCGCCTTTCAGCGCGGTATTCAGCTCAGTCAGTGCAGCTTCGATAGGTGCTTTGTCTTCTGCAGAGAGCTTGTCGCCCGCTTCATCCAGCTGCTTGCGGGTGCTGTGCGCAATCTGGTCACCCTGGTTGCGCGTCTGTACCAGCTCTTCAAACTTGCGGTCAGATTCCGCGTTCGCTTCCGCGTCGCGCACCATTTTTTCGATCTCTTCTTCGTTCAGACCAGAAGAGGCTTTAATGGTGATTTTCTGCTCTTTACCGCTGTTTTTATCTTTCGCTGACACATGCAGAATACCATCAGCATCGATGTCAAAGGTGACTTCGATCTGCGGCATACCGCGTGGTGCAGGCTGGATGCCATNTTCGTTCAGACCAGAAGAGGCTTTAATGGTGATTTTCTGCTCTTTACCGCTGTTTTTATCTTTCGCTGACACATGCAGAATACCATCAGCATCGATGTCAAAGGTGACTTCGATCTGCGGCATACCGCGTGGTGCAGGCTGGATGCCATCGAGATTAAACTGACCCAGCGATTTGTTGTCGCCGGAACGCTTACGCTCACCCTGCAGCACGTGAATGGTCACGGCAGACTGGTTGTCTTCAGCAGTAGAGAACACCTGACTGTGTTTGGTCGGGATAGTGGTGTTCTTGCTGATCAGCGCGGTCATTACGCCGCCCATGGTTTCAATACCCAGCGACAGCGGCGTTACGTCCAGCAGCAGAACGTCTTTCACATCACCTGCCAGTACGCCACCCTGAACGGCAGCACCAACCGCTACGGCTTCGTCCGGGTTCACATCTTTACGCGGCTCTTTGCCGAAGAACTCGGTTACTTTCGCCTGCACCATTGGCATACGAGTCTGACCACCTACCAGGATGACATCGTTGATGTCAGAGACTGACAGGCCAGCATCCTGCAGCGCAACTTTCAGCGGCTCAATTGAACGGGTTACCAGGTCTTCTACCAGCGATTCCAGTTTCGCACGCGTCACTTTGATGTTCAGGTGCTTAGGACCGGTCGCATCTGCCGTGATGTATGGCAGGTTAACGTCGGTCTGCTGCGCTGAAGAGAGCTCAATTTTTGCTTTCTCAGCGGCTTCTTTCAGACGCTGCATCGCCAGCGGATCGTTATGCAGATCGATACCCTGGTCTTTCTTGAACTCGGCTACCAGATAGTTGATCAGGCGGCTATCGAAGTCTTCACCACCCAGGTGGGTATCACCGTTGGTTGCCAGCACTTCAAAGGTTTTTTCGCCATCAACGTCATCGATCTCAATGATTGAGATATCGAAAGTACCACCGCCCAGGTCATAAACCGCGATAGTGCGGTTGCCCTGGCCTTTATCCAGACCGTAAGCCAGCGCTGCTGCGGTAGGTTCGTTGATGATACGCTTAACGTCCAGGCCTGCGATACGGCCCGCATCTTTAGTTGCCTGACGCTGTGCATCGTTGAAGTAAGCCGGTACGGTAATAACCGCTTCAGTCACCGCTTCACCGAGGAAATCTTCCGCGGTTTTCTTCATTTTCTTCAGCACTTCAGCAGAGATCTGCGGCGGTGCCATTTTCTGGCCCTTCACGTCCAGCCATGCGTCACCGTTGTCAGAACCGGTGATTTTGTACGGCATTATTTTGATATCACGCTGCACTTCTTCGTCCTGGAAACGACGACCAATTAAACGCTTGATAGCGAACAGGGTGTTCTGCGGGTTGGTCACTGCCTGACGTTTAGCCGGCTGACCTACCAGCGTTTCGCCGTCTGCGGTATACGCAATGATTGACGGCGTGGTGCGATCGCCTTCAGCGTTTTCCAGCACGCGTGCCTTGCCGCCGTCCATGATCGCCACACAAGAGTTGGTTGTACCCAGGTCAATACCAATAATCTTACCCATCTAAACGTCTCCCACGTAAATTCTTTGTCAAATTGGGTTGTGATGCAGAGATGTGGTCGTTACCGCCACTTTCAACTGCGACTGCAGGCTTTTTTGCTGCCTCACAACGCCCGATGACAAGTAAATGGGGCCGCTTCGATACGCATCAAGGGTTAAAAGCAAAAAATATTTCGATTCTTTTACCCGGACGGGATAAATGGCGGAAAAATGTACAACTTCAGCAGCAGTACGGCGGAGCAGCGCTGCCCGCCGTACCGGGCTCATCAGGATAAAGAACGCGAGGAGTGCCCCGCTGGCTGACGTGCGTCACGCCACAGCCAGCAGCCGACAGCGGCACCGATCGCTGCCAGCACCAGTACATACCAGGCCGGTGCCATAGGCGTCAGCTGCATCATCAGCGTTACGCTGACGGGCGTCAGGCCGCCGAAAATCGCGTAAGCAACGTTGTATGAGAAAGAGATGCCGGTAAAGCGTACCGCGGGCGGAAAGGCGCGCACCATGACAAACGGCACTACGCCTACCACGCCGACGCTCAGCCCCACTACGCCGTACCAGAAAAACAGCATCTGCGGCGCGCTGCCGGTGTTTTGGAAAAAGTGCCAGCTGCAGAAAGCCAGCAGCAGCGATCCCGCTATCAGCGTACGCGCCGCACCCGCGCGATCTACGATCCAGCCTGCCAGCACGCATCCGACCAGCAGCATGACGGTGGCCAGGCTGTTTGCCTGCAGGCTCAGCGCAGCAGGCACGCCCTGTTTCTGCATCAGTGCGGGCGCCATTAAAATCACCACCACAATGCAGGCGGAGAGCAGCCAGGTCAGCAGCATTGAGATCGCGATACTGCGCTTGTGGTGCAGCAAAATAGCCTGCAGCGGCAGCCGTTCAGACAGCGTTTTTCGCTGCTGCATCTGCTGAAACACCGGGGTCTCATGCAGCCAGCGACGCAGGCACATCGCCAGCAGTCCAAACAGACCGCCAAGGAAGAATGGCAGTCGCCAGCCGTAGTCGCGCATTGCTGCTGGCGAAACCGTGCTGTTAAGCAGCGTCGCCACCAGTGAACCCAGCAGGATACCGGCAGTGAGGCCTGCGGTCAGGGTGCCGCAGGCAAAGCCGGTACGCTTTTCCGGCACGTGCTCAGCAACAAACACCCAGGCGCCCGGCACTTCACCGCCAATTGCCGCCCCCTGCAGCATCCGCAATAGCAGCATTAGCAGCGGTGCAGCGATACCTATGCTCGCATAGGTGGGCAGCGCGCCCATCGCCAGGGTCGGCAGCGCCATCAGCAGAATACTCAGGCTGAACATCTTTTTCCGGCCGACTTTGTCCCCAAAGTGCGCCATAACGATGCCGCCCAGCGGTCGCGCCAGATAGCCGGCAGCAAAAATACCAAACGTCTGCACCTGACGCAGCCAGTCAGGCATATCGGGCGGGAAAAAGAGCTCGCCAATGACGGCAGCAAAGAAGATAAAAATAATGAAGTCGTAGAATTCCAGCGCCCCGCCAAGGGCAGCCAGCGACAGGGTTTTATAGTCCTGCCGGTTAAGTCGATGCGAGGTGAGCGAGTCCATAAGGGTGCGGTATCCAGAGCCGGGAAAGGTAGAGCAGACGTTACTATACCGGCAAACCCGCACCACACCAGCAAGGCTGAATTTTATGCCTGAAAAGTCTTATATTCAGAGGTTTGTCTCACGCCGTGCGCTTTTCGGACGAAATGCTGCTACCACCGCCGCATGCGTCTCGATATAGGGCCCCTCCAGCAGCTGTAAGCAGTAAGGCACGGCGGCAAAAATTCCGGGTACCCTTACGCTACCATCCTCCGCTTTTACCCCTTCCAGCGTCTCTTTAATCGATTTCGGCTGGCCGGGGAGATTGAGGATCAGCGACTGTTTGCGGATAACCCCTACCTGGCGTGACAAAATGGCAGTGGGTACAAACTGCAGGCTGATCTGACGCATCTGCTCACCAAAGCCAGGCATTTCGCGATCCGCTACCGCCAGCGTAGCATCCGGCGTCACGTCGCGGCGTGCCGGTCCGGTACCGCCGGTGGTCAGCACCAGATGGCAGAAACGTTCATCCACCAGCTCACAGATCGCCTGTTCAATCATCGGCTGTTCATCCGGCACCAGGCGCGTCTCCAGCTCGAAAGGTGTAGCCAGCGCACCGCTGAGCCAGCTCTCCAGTGCCGGAATGCCCTGATCCTGATAAATGCCGTTTGCTGCGCGATCGGAAACGGAAATTAATCCAATGCGTAAAGTATCCATAAGAGTATCGCTGTGGTTAGCCGCGTGGCGGCAAAGAAAGAGAGATGCAGAAAGGATAATACAAAGCGCAGAGCAGAGAAATGCGTAATGCCGCGGCGGCAAGGCACCGCCGCGGCGTCATGCTTACAGCAGTTCAGTCAGCATCTTTTCAAGTTTGCCCTGATCAACGGCAAAGTTGCGGATGCCTTCCGCCAGCTTAGTGACCGCCATCGGATCCTGATTATGCTGCCACAGGAACTCCGCTTCGGTCATTTTCGCCGGGCGCTCGCTGATCTCGCCGCTGTAGCTCAGCTTGCGCTCAACGCTGCCTTCGCTCTCAGCCAGCTCTTTCAGCAGGCCCGGAGAGATGGTCAGACGGTCGCAGCCCGCCAGCTCAATGATTTCGCCCACGTTACGGAAGCTGGCACCCATCACCACGGTTTCATAGCCGTGCTGTTTGTAGTAGCTGTAGATTTCAGATACGGACACTACGCCCGGATCTTCATGCGGCGCATACTCTTTTTTGTCGGTGTTCTGCTTGTACCAGTCGAGAATACGGCCTACGAATGGGGAGATCAGGAAAACGCCCGCTTCTGCACAGGCGCGTGCCTGTGCAAAGGAGAACAGCAGCGTAAGGTTACAGTTGATACCCTCTTTTTCCAGCTGCTCCGCTGCACGGATGCCCTGCCAGGTTGACGCGAGTTTGATCAGAATACGATCGTTGCTGATGCCTGCGTCGTTATAAAGTTTGATCAGGCTGCGCGCTTTCGCGATGCTCGCTTCGGTATCGTAGGAGAGGCGTGCATCCACTTCCGTGGAAATGCGGCCCGGGATCAGTTTGAGGATCTCCAGCCCGATGTTGACAGCCAGTTTGTCAGAGACCAGCGCCAGCTGCTCTTCCTTGTTGCTGCTCTGCTGACGTGCCCAGCCGATCGCTTCATCAATCAGCTTGCGGTATTCAGGGATTTGAGCAGCGTTGAGGATCAGGGAAGGGTTTGTCGTGGCATCCTGCGGCTGATAGAGCTTCATCGCTGCAATATCACCGGTGTCGGCGACCACGGTAGTCAGCTGACGCAGGGAAGTAAGTTTATCCGTCATGGTTCTCTTTTCTCTTTGGTTGACTGTCAGGGTATAAAAGGCTGAATCGATAATATCACGCGCAATCAGCGGCGCAACATCGTGGCGTGCCCTTTACGATAGCGCTGACAAATAGGAGTGATTTGCCGATTAATGCCGCTTTTTTGATACACTCCGCGCAATACATTTTCCGTTAATGTCCTGATATTTAAGCAGGCGCACAAGGAGACCCGGTATGCTGATGGTGATTTCACCGGCTAAAACGCTGGATTATGAGAGCCCGCTTGCCACCCCCCGCTTTACCCAGCCTGAGCTGCTGGAAAAATCGCAGCAGCTGATTGACGTTGCGCGCGCCCTCTCTCCGGCTGATATCGCTTCGCTGATGCGTATCAGCGATAAGCTGGCGCACCTGAACGCCGAGCGCTTTAACCAGTGGCAGCCGCCCTTTTCGCCGGAAAATGCGCGTCCGGCTATTCTGGCGTTCAAAGGGGATGTTTATACCGGCCTGCAGGCTGAACGCTTTAGCGAGGCAGATTTTGATTTTGCCCAGCAGCACCTGCGTATGCTCTCAGGGCTGTACGGCCTGCTGCGTCCGCTGGATCTGATGCAGCCCTACCGGCTGGAGATGGGCACCCGACTGGCAAACCCCGCTGGCCGCGATCTCTATAGTTTCTGGGGCGATACGCTCACGGAAGCGCTGAATCAGGCGCTACAGGCGCAGGGGGACCAGGTGCTGATTAACCTGGCGTCAGATGAATATTTCCGGGCGGTAAAGCCGGCGAAACTGAATGCCCGGCTGATAAAACCGGTGTTTCTGGATGAAAAGAGCGGCCACTATAAGGTCATCAGTTTTTATGCCAAAAAAGCGCGCGGTCTGATGAGCCGTTTTGTAATTGAGCATCGTCTGACACAGCCAGATCAGCTGAAGCAGTTTGATGTGGATGGATACCGTTTTGATGCGGCAGCCAGCCAGGGAAATGAGCTGGTGTTTAAGCGTCAGGAGCAGGCATAAATCAATTGATGCCGGGGCGTCATCACGTTTCGTACGCGCATCAACCCGGGCGCCATAAATGGCGCCCCTACGGGGGGATGGGATATCCGTAGGGGGCGCATTTATGCGCCCCTGGCGCTATCGCGTTTCGTACGCACATCAACCCGGGCGCCATAAATGGCGTCATCACGTTTCAAACACGCATCAATCCGGGCGCCATGAATGGTGCCCCTACGGATGGGGTACCTGTAGGGGGCGCATTTATGCGCCCCTGGCNCACGTTTCAAACACGCATCAATCCGGGCGCCATGAATGGTGCCCCTACGGATGGGGTACCTGTAGGGGGCGCATTTATGCGCCCCTGGCGCTATCGCGTTTCGTACGCACATCAACCCGGGCGCCATGAATGGCGCCCCTACGGGAACATCCAATATCCGTAGGGGGCGCATTTATGCGCCCCTGGCGTCATCACGTTTCGTACGCACATCAACCCGGGCGCCATGAATGGCGTCATCACGTTTCAAACACGCATCAATCCGGGCGCCATGAATGGTGCCCCTACGGATGGGGTACCTGTAGGGGGCGCATTTATNAATGGCGTCATCACGTTTCAAACACGCATCAATCCGGGCGCCATGAATGGTGCCCCTACGGATGGGGTACCTGTAGGGGGCGCATTTATGCGCCCCTGGCTGCCATAAACTACGCCCCGATCTGTTACTGCAGCAGGAATTTGCGCAGTGCGGCAAACTCTGCCGGCATCTGGTGTGACAGCAGCGGCAGATCGGCGCGATCGGCCAGCGCCTGCGGCAGCGTAAGCGTCTGCCCCAGAATCTCCTCTACGCTCTCGCGGAATTTCGCCGGATGCGCTGTACCGAGGAACAATCCATACTCACCTTCCTGCAGCTGATCGCGCAGCAGACGATAAGCGATGGCCGCGTGCGGCTCTGAGAGGTAGCCCAGCTCGGCCAGCTCGCGCATCGTGGCCTGCGTCGTCTCATCAGAGACCGCACCGTAAGCGAGATCGGTCAGACGCCAGGTTTTACGGCGGAACAGCTCTTCCACGCGCGGCCAGTTGTTCGGCTGGCTGACATCCATTGCGTTTGACAGGGTAGCCACGGTGGCATTTGGCTGCCAGGCACCGTTGCCGAGAAAGCGCGGTACGGTGTCGTTGGCGTTGGTTGCGGCAATAAACCGTTTGATTGGCAGACCGAGCGATTTCGCCAGCAGGCCAGCCGTGAGATCGCCAAAGTTACCGCTGGGTACGGAAACCACCAGCTGATTACGCTGCTCCTGCGGAAGCTGTGCGACCGCCTCAAAGTAGTAGCAGATCTGCGCCAGCAGGCGGCTGATATTGATGGAGTTAGCGGAGTTAAGGCCAATCGCTTTTTTCAGCTCCTCATCATCAAACGCCTGCTTAACCAGCGACTGGCAGGTATCGAAATCGCCATCAATCGCGATAGTTTCAATATTGCCACCCAGCGTACAGAACAGTTTTTCCTGCAGGGCACTGATTTTGCCCTGTGGATAGAGGATTACTACACGCACATTGTCCATACCGTAGAAAGCGTGCGCTACGGCAGCGCCGGTATCGCCTGAGGTCGCAGTCAGAATAGTGATCTGCTCATCTGCGCCGGAGACATAGGAGAGCATCTGCGCCATAAAGCGGCCGCCGAAATCTTTGAATGCCAGCGTCGGGCCGTGGAACAGCTCCAGACAGGCGATATCTTCGCTGACTTTCGCCACCGGTGCCGGGAAGGTAAAGGCCGTTTTGACCCGCTCAGCCAGCTGATGCGGGGTAACTTCATCGCCGATATAAGCAGACAGGATTTTGCTGCTGCGGCTGACAAAGTCCATCTCCAGCATCGCATCGATATCGGTCAGTTCAAATTCCGGCAGCTCCAGTGGAAAGAACAGCCCCTGCTGCGAGCCCAGCCCCTGTTTGACTGCCTGCGAGAAGCTGACCTGCTCGTTGTGATCCTTAAGATTATAGAGTTTCATACGTTATCCCAGTTTACGTGCGCCAGCCGTATCAAGACGGCAGATATGGACGAAGCCTTCTTCATTCTGCAGATAGTGCTGGCTCAGCCAGTCTGCCATCCGCTGCGCCGTTGCCATCTCATTGCAAACAGCGAAAAGCGTCGGACCGGAGCCCGAGATGCCGCAGGCCAGCGCGCCAATATCGGCTGCCGCCTGCCGTGCTGCGGCGAAGCCTGGCAGCAGTTTGGTGCGGTACGGTTCGGCCACCACATCCTGCATTAACTTAGCCGCCAGCTGCGGCTGCCGGGTATGGCAGGCGTGGATAAAGCCAGCCAGCAGGCGGCCATGTTTAATCACATCCTGCTTGCGATATTGCGCCGGCAGAATCGCCCGCGCTTCCGCGGTAGAGACTTTAATGCCGGGATACGCCATAACCCACAGCCACTCATCAAAGCAGGGCACCTGCTGGCTGATAATCCCCTGCTCTTCAATCATCAATTGTACGCCGCCGAGAAAGCACGGAGCCACATTGTCATAATGTACGCTGCCAGAGATACGCCCTTCCAGCTCGCCCATCAGCGCCAGCAGTGCGGTATCGCTGAGCGGCTTGCCGCAGAATTCGTTCATCGCCATTAAGCCTGCCACGACGGAACAGGCGCTAGAGCCGAGGCCGGAGCCGATCGGCATATTTTTCTCCAGCGTCATCGCCACCGGCACTTCTTTGCCAATCGCCTGACAGAAACGCTCCCAGCACTGATAAACGATATTTTCTTTGGGATCGTCAGGCAGCTTGCTGACAAACCGACCGCGATTCTCAAGGCTGAAACGATCGGCCGCTTCAACTGCCACACAGTCACCCAGCAGCGATCCATCCACCGGCGACACCGCGGCTCCCAGCACGTCAAAGCCAACGCTGACGTTGCCGATGGAGGCCGGTGCATAAATTTTTACCATCATTAAACTCCTAACTTCCACGACAGCGTACGCAGCAAATCAGCAAACACGCCCGCTGCGGTAACATCATTCCCTGCACCATACCCGCGCAGTACCAGCGGAATCGGCTGATAGTAGCGGCTATAGAACGCCAGCGCATTTTCACCGTTTTTCACTTTGCACAGCGGATCGTTGCCGTCTACCGCCTCAATTTTAACGCTGCAGTGACCATCTTCTGCAATCGCTCCGACAAAACGCAACACTTTGCCTTCATCGCGCGCCTGAGCGACGCGTGCTGCAAAGGCGTTATCCAGCTCCGGCAGACGCGCCATAAATTGCTCCGCATCCGCCAGTTCAGTCAGACTGGCAGGCAGAAGCGGCTCAATGGTGATATCACTCAGCTCCAGCTGATGCCCCGCTTCACGCGCCAGGATCAGCAGCTTGCGCGCCACATCCATTCCTGACAGGTCGTCACGCGGATCGGGTTCAGTAAAGCCCATCTCGCGCGCCAGCGTGGTTGCCTGGGAGAGCGACATCCCCTCATCCAGTTTGCCGAAGATAAAAGAGAGCGAGCCGGAGAGAATGCCGGAAAACTTAATCAGTTCATCGCCCGCGTTCAGCAGGTTCTGCAGGTTTTCAATCACCGGCAGACCGGCACCGACGTTGGTGTCATAAAGAAACTTGCGGCGCGACTTCGCAGCGGCAGCCCGCATCTGCTGGTAGTAGTTCCACGAAGAGGTGTTCGCCTTTTTATTGGGCGTCACGACATGAAAACCTTCGGCCAGGAAGTCAGCATACTGGTCGGCCACCGCCTGACTTGAGGTACAGTCGACGATCACCGGATTAAGCAGGTGATACTCTTTTACCAGCCGGATCAGACGTCCGAGGTTAAACGGCTCGCGCGCCTCACTCAGCGCCCCTTTCCAGTCTTTAAGGTCGATGCCATGGACGTTGGTCAGCAGCGCGCGCGAATTTGCGATCCCGCAGACGCGCAGATCGATATGTTTGCCTTTCAGCCACGCCTGCTGGCGATGCAGCTGATCCAGCAGCGCACCGCCGACGCCGCCAACGCCGACCACGAACACTTCAATCACCTGATCGGTCGCGAACAGCATCTGATGCACAACGCGCACGCCGGTAGTCACATCGTCATTGCTTACCACGACAGAGATTGAGCGTTCGGAAGAGCCCTGGGCAATCGCCACGATATTAATATTGGCGCGCGCCAGCGCCGAAAAGAATTTTGCGGAGATGCCGCGCAGCGTGCGCATGCCATCGCCTACCACTGAAATCACCGCCAGCTGCTCCAGCACATCCAGCGGATCGAGCAGGCCCTCTTTCAGCTCAAGATGAAACTCCTCTTCCAGCACGCGCCGTGCGCGCGCCTGCTCGCTCTGGGGTACGCAGAAGCTGATACTGTATTCGGAGGAGGATTGAGTGATCAGCACCACGGAGATGCCGGTGCGGGACATCGCAGCAAACACGCGCGCGGCCATGCCTACCATGCCTTTCATTCCGGGGCCGGAGACGTTGAACATCGCCATGTTGTTTAGGTGGGTGATGCCTTTGACCGGATTTTCGTCATCGCTGCCCTCGCCGCCAATCAGCGTGCCGGGCGCCTGCGGATTAGCGGTATTTTTAATTAAGCAGGGGATCTGAAACTGTGCGATTGGCGCAATGGTACGCGGGTGCAGAACTTTAGCGCCAAAGTAGGAGAGCTCCATCGCCTCCTGATAGGACATCGACTTCAGCAGGCGCGCATCGGGCACCTGGCGCGGATCGCAGGTATAGACGCCATCGACATCGGTCCAGATTTCGCAGCAGTCAGCGCGCAGACAGGCGGCCAGCACGGCAGCTGAGTAGTCGGAACCGTTGCGCCCCAGTACGACCAGCTCGCCTTTTTCGTTACCGGCAGTGAAGCCAGCCATCAGGATCATATGATCGGCCGGGATCTGACTGGCGGCAATGCGACGGCTGGATTCAGGGATATCCACGGTGGACTCCAGATAGTGTCCTACGGCGAGCAGCTTCTCAACCGGATCGATCACGGTCACCTGATAGCCACGCGCCTGCAGCAGCGCCTCCATAATGGCGATCGACAGCTTTTCGCCCCGGCAGATGATAGCGGCATTGACCGCGTCCGGGCACTGCCCCAGCAGGCTGATACCGTGCAGCACCTGCTTAAGCTGAGCAAACTCCAGCGCAACAAAGGTGCTGACGCGCTCAACGTCAAACTTTGGCTGAGCGGCCGCAAGGCCCTGCAGGAGATCGGCAAAAATGCGCTCAGCGTCGCTGATATTCGGCAGAGGATCCTGGCCGCTGATGGTTTTTTCAATCATCGCCACCAGGTGATTAGTAATTTTTGCAGGTGCAGAGAGCACGGTGGCAACCTGTCCCTGCTGCGCATTGCTTTCCAGAATGTCCGCTACGCGCAGAAAGCGCTCTGCGTTTGCTACTGAGGTTCCGCCGAATTTCAGCACTCGCATGGTTAAAGCTCTCCTGAATTTTTGCCGAAAAAAAAGCCCGCACTGTTGAGGTGCGGGCTTCTTTTTTATTTTTCCTGTATGCGTCAGCCCGCACCGTTACCTGTGGTAATGGTGGTGGTAATAATTGTTGTGGTGTTCAGGCTGTCGTTACGCATTAAGATTTTTCTGTCTGTCTTTGTCTTGTCCGTCTGCCTTCCAGAAGTAAAGCAAAGCGCACGTTAAGTCAACGAATTTGTCTTTTGCCGCTGAACCTGAAGCCGGGCAGTGCTGCGCTGGATCGGGTAAATGGTGTTGCGATCGTTCAGCCTGGAGGCGAGATGCCCGATCAGCAACTACTCGCTCAGGATTTTGCCGAGTAATGCTCTGCCAGCTTTTTTTCCACATCGTGCAGCAGCCGGTGCAGCATTGCGCTGTCGCGCTGCTCCAGCAGACCGATGCGCTGATCGATCCAGTCCACCATCTTGGTGTCATCGCTCACCTCAAGCGTCGTGAGCAGCTGCTGAAAACGCTGACGCAGCGCCTGCAGCTGCAGCGCATTGGCCGTTTCTGCCGGAGTGACGGTGACCTGATTAAGCGAGGCGAGCTGATAGCAGTAGACCATTACCGCCTGTCCCAGATTGAGTGAGGGATAATCCGCCGCCATAGGAATACCGGTCAGCAGATCGACCTGATCCAGCTCCTCGTTCGTCAGCCCGCTATCTTCACGACCAAATACCAGCGCAATGCGCGGCAGCCACTGCCGCTTTTCCTGCAGAATCGTCTCTACCTGCGCAGGCGTTGCATAGTAGCGAAACTTCGCCCGGCTGCGCGCCGTGGTGGCGACAGAAAAATCGACATCGGCCAGCGCGTCACTTAGCGTGGCATACGTCTGAACATTGTCGAGGATTTCACCGGCGCCGTGCGCAACGCGCCGCGCCGCCGGATCCTGCCACGCATCGCTGGCGACAATGCGCAGCTCAGTAAAGCCCATGGTTTTCATTGCGCGGGCAGCGGCACCAATATTTTCCGGACGGGCGGGTGAAACTAAAATCAGGGGAAAAGACATAATTTTTCCAGTAGCAAATTAACACTATGCGCTATGGTGGCATGCAGCGAAAAAAATACCAATTGTTATGCGGTGATAAAGCAGAATGTTAATAATGTTAAACCGCTGGAATAAATTGTGCCGATGACATTTGTCGCAATCAGGCAGATATTATGCGCTTATAAAACATAAATCCTGTTAATTCATCATACTACGTTAGCTATTTATGCAATTTCCATGCGTTCAAAACCGCCGGTTAAATGTAGCGAAAATGCTGCTTTTTGTGAGCTAAGCTGGCAATACAGGAGAAGTTTTTCATAAAAGTGTTAACGTGCTACACTTGCTTTTGATATAAGTCAACGAAGCGTTGTTTTTGTGCTTATCGGTTGTTGCTGGTGCTGTTAGGTTGCTGTTAATACGGTTAGGATAAACGCTATTCTGATCCCAACGGGGCGCACAGATATTCATTCTGACCGGCTGAGCTGACACTGAAGTTGACCTGATGGATGGTATATTCCGAAGATTATTTCGTACTCCGGCTGCGCACACGCCTTTATTCTGTCGCGGCAACGGCGGTACGCCCTGTTTTCGATTTGTTGGCAAATTTTAGGTAGCAAAACATGCAGACCCCGCACATTCTTATCGTTGAAGACGAACTGGTCACGCGTAACACGCTAAAAAGTATTTTTGAGGCGGAAGGTTACGTGGTCTATGAAGCCACTGACGGTGCTGAAATGCATCAGGTTTTAACAGACAATGACGTAAACCTGGTGATTATGGATATCAACCTCCCAGGGAAAAATGGATTGCTGCTGGCGCGCGAGCTGCGTGAACAGGCAAATGTCGCGCTGATGTTTCTGACCGGTCGCGATAATGAAGTGGATAAAATCCTCGGCCTGGAAATTGGTGCTGATGACTACATCACCAAACCTTTTAATCCGCGTGAGCTGACTATTCGCGCACGTAATCTGCTGTCGCGCACCATGAACCTGGCGATGCCGGGTGAAGAGCGCCGTCAGGTAGAGAGCTACCGCTTTAACGGCTGGGAGCTGGATATCAACAGCCGTTCCCTGATCAGTCCAAACGGTGAGCAGTATAAGCTACCGCGCAGCGAGTTCCGCGCGATGCTGCACTTCTGCGAAAATCCGGGCAAAATCCAGACGCGTGCCGATCTGCTTAAGAAGATGACCGGTCGCGAGCTTAAGCCGCATGACCGTACCGTGGATGTCACGATTCGCCGTATTCGTAAACATTTCGAGTCGACGCCAGATACGCCGGAAATCATCGCCACCATCCATGGCGAAGGCTATCGCTTCTGCGGTGAGCTGCAGGATTAAGTTAAACAATAAAAAACGCCCGTTCGGGCGTTTTTTTTAGCTGCTTTAGTGCCACGGCATAATCGGCACCGCGCTTAGCGCGTTTTTCGGCGATCCATCCACAACCTTATCTGAGTAGCTCAGATAAACCAGCGCGTTGCGTTTCTGGTCAAAAAAGCGCACCACCTGCAGCTTCTTAAACACCAGCGATGTCCGCTTACGAAACACGACTTCTCCCTGCGCCTTGCCTTGTGCGATTTTCTCGCTAAGCTCTACAGGCCCTACCTGCTGGCAGGAGATAGCCGCATCCGATGTATCTTCAGCCAGCCCCAGGCCCCCTTTGATACCGCCGGTTTTAGCCCGGCTGATATAGCAGGTGACATTTTTCACGTCCGGATCGTCGAACGCCTCGACCACGATCTTATGATCGGGGCCGAAAATTTTGAATACGGTGTCAACAGAGCCGATCTCCTCCGCCAGCGCGACGGGAGTGAGCATAAAAGTTGCCAGCGTGACTATAAGAGCGCGATTTATTGTCATTGGGTTACCATTGCAAAGGAAAGAGATGTGGCGATAATGTATCGTCACCAGAACAAAGAACCAAACCTGAACGGGTTATCACCCGCATTGATATAGCACAGTTGATCAACACACAAGCGCCGCGCGTTTGTGCATTTAGTGCTATTATTCGACGACTTCATCGTTGCGCCACCAGAGAGTTATGAGGATGTTTTATGGACCAAGCCGGTATCATTCGCGATTTGCTTGTCTGGCTGGAGAGCCATCTGGATCAGCCGCTTTCACTTGATAACGTTGCACTGAAAGCGGGTTACTCCAAATGGCACCTGCAACGGATGTTTAAAGAGGTTACCGGACACGCCATCGGGGCCTATATCCGTGCGCGTCGTCTCTCTAAAGCCGCCGTGGCGCTACGTCTGACCAGCCGCCCTATCCTCGATATCGCTCTGCAGTATCGCTTCGATTCACAGCAGACATTTACGCGCGCGTTTAAGAAACAGTTTAATCAGACGCCCGCCTGGTATCGCCGCTCATCCGAGTGGAACTCTTACGGTATCCGCCCGCCCATTCGTCTGGATAACCAGCCCGTGCCGGAAGCACAGTTTGTCACGCTGCCGGAGACGATTCTGGTGGGCCAGACGCAGAGTTATACCTGCGCGCTGGAGCAGATCTCCCGCTACCGTGATGAGATGCGCGTGCACTTCTGGAAACAGTTCCTGCTGGAAACCGACACCGTGCCGCCGGTGCTTTATGGTCTGCATCAGGTGCGCGCCAGCCATGAGAAAGATGATGAGCAGGAGATCCTCTATACCACGGCGGTCCCGGCCGATCAGCAGGCGCTGAATATGCAGTCAAATCAGCGCGTGACGCTGGAAGCGGGCGACTACGTGCAGTTCAGCTATGAGGGTCCGCGCGTCGCGCTGCAGGAGTTTATCCTGATGCTCTACGGCACCTGCATGCCGCTGCTGGGGCTGATTCGTCGTCAGGGGCAGGATATTGAGCGATTCTATACCCACGGCGGCAAAAAGCGCAGCGAACCGCCTGCCGATATCCGCTGCGAATACCTGATCCCGATCCGCCCGCAGCCCGTTAATTAATCGCCAAAGAACCTCGCCGGGCGCATTAATGCGCCCCTGGCCGCGGTGAAAAACGTCATCACGTCCCGAGCGCCCATCAACCCGGGCGCCATTAATGACGTCATCACGTTCCGTACATGCGCCAACCCGGGCGCCATTAATGGCGCCCCTACATTTTCCGTAGGGGGCGCATTAATGCGCCCCTGGCCGCG